>CAILMF010000014.1 GCA_903835235.1 uncultured Rhodospirillales bacterium | reverse complement strand
CTTCATCCAACCCGGTGACAGCCTCACCGTGTCGGCGCCCTATGCCGTGACCTCCGGCCAGGGCGTGCTGATCGGTGCGCTGTTCGGCATCGCCGCCTATGACGCCGCGATCAGCAACACGGTCGAGATCCAGACCGAGGGCGTGTTTGACATCACCAAGGAGCCTGCCCTGGCGATCAGTGCCGGCGCCCGGGTGTTCTGGGACAATACCAACCGGCGCATCACCACCACCGCCACCGGCAACTACCAGGTCGGTATCGCCACCCTGGCGGCGCTTGCGGCCGACACGACGGTTCGGGTCTGGACCGAGCGCGTGCCGCTGCTGGGGAGTTGAGCATGCAGTCCCCGCTCAGCACCCGCGACCAGCAGCGCCTGGCCGGGGTGCATTCCGACCTGGTGCGGGTGGTCGAACGCGCCCGACTGGCGGTGCCCTTCATTGTCGTGGAGGGCCTGCGGACCAGGGAACGCCAGGCCAAGCTGGTCGCCATCGGCGCCTCCCGTACCATGAGCAGCCGGCATCTGACCGGCCATGCCGTCGATCTGGCCTATTGGCTGGATGACGGCGATGGCGCGCCGGAGACCGGCGAGGTGCGCTGGGATTGGCCACTGGCCCGGCAACTCGCCGCGGCGATGAAGGCTGCAGCCCACGAGGAAGGCGTCCCCTTGGTTTGGGGCGGCGACTGGACCTCCTTCCCGGACGGGCCGCATTTCGAACTCGATCGTCGGAGCTATCCATGATCGCAGCCTTGCTGCCGGCGCTGTTGCCGGTCCTCGGCGACCTGTTCCGGCGCTGGTTCCCTGACCCTGCCGAGGCCGCCAAGGCGCAGCAGGACATGGTCATGGCCTTGCTGGCGCAGCAGGGCACGCTGAATGCGGCGGCCGGCGATATCATCAAGGCCGAGGCCCAGTCCGAGCATTGGCTCGCCGCGTGCTGGCGGCCAGTACTGATGCTGACCTTTGGCGCGCTGATCGTGGCCCGGTGGCTCGGCTGGTCGGCGCCAGGCATCTCCGAGGCTGAAGTGCTCAAGCTCTGGGATATCGTCCAGTTGGGGCTGGGCGGCTATGTCATTGGCCGCAGCATTGAGAAGGTGGCGCCGCAGATCGCCGCCGTCGTGGCGCCGCGGCGATGACGGCGTTTGATGCCGCGATGGCGGCGCTTGTGGCCGACCCCAACATGGGCAGCGATGCCGAATGGCAGGCGGCAGCCGGTGGTGCCTGGACCGGTATCCGCCTGCTGCTGTCGGCGCCGGCAGACGTGGTGCCTGGCCTGGGCAGCGTCAGCGGCCGGGCCATTGCGGTGCAGGCCACGCTGCGCGGTGCCGATCTGCCGCAGCCGCCCCGGCGTGGCGACCTACTGCGTTGGGCCGCCACCACCTATCGCGTCGAGACCGCCGAGCCAGATGCACTCGGCCTGTCCTGGCGCCTCGGCCTGGCGCGAACCGCATGACCGGCACCACGCCGCTGCGCGAGGCCGCCCTGGCCACTATCGCCGACCGGCTGACCAGCGCGCTACCCGACGTGGTGGTGGAGCGCGCCCGCCGCGCCCCGGTCGATGTCGATGCCGAGACCCTGCCGCGGCTTATCCTGCGGGGCGAGGACTGGCAGGCCGACGACACCGAGGAGCCCGGCCGCACCCACTACCGCATCGGCATTTCGGTGACCGGCTTCGCCAGCGCCACCACCGATCTCGCCGCCGAGCAGGCGCTGTCGCTGCTGCATGCCCGCCTCGTCGAGGCCCTGGCCGGCTGGACGCCCAGCACCCCGGGCCTGGGCGATGTCGCCGAGCAGTCCGCCGAGTTCAGCCTCTACGACAGCGAGGATTCCGCCCGGCCCGCCGGCGAGTTCCTGGCCCGCTTCAGCATGCTCGCCATCGGCCCCAGCGGCGGCCCCTGGGCGAGCTGACAACCCTCCTGCCTGAAAGACCTGTGCCATGAGCATTGACGTCGTCCGCATGCGCTTTGCCGCGGTCGCGGCCAAGGTCGAAACCACCCCCGGCACCGATGCCATCGCCACCACCCCGGCCGCCACCGACTGGATCGCCGCCGATTGCGAGGTCGAGTTCGACCCGGTCACGGTGGAGAATCCGGAACTGACCGGCACGCTGGACAAGGCGCCGGCCATTGTCGGCGGGCTTCGCCCGCGCATCCGGCTGCGGGTGCCGCTGCGAGGCTCCGGCACCGCCGGCACCGCGCCGGAATGGGGCAAGCTGCTGCGCTGCTGCACCTACCAGGAGACCATCACCGCCACCGCGGTCGGTGCCCCCACCGCGGCGGCGGCCGGCACCACGATCACCTACCAAGGGTATCTGCGGCCGCTGCGGTCCTCGTAACTGAGGAGAGGCGCCTGCCCCCGCCCCACCAGCGTGGCGCTAGGCAAAGCGATGTTGATGGCCGTGGCAGCATGCACAACTGAACGATCGCATTCCTCAAGGGGATAAACCAAGGACAGCAAGCTTCTTATTGCGTCAAGGTGCGTATCGACACGGATTGACGAACATGGTCGATTTATCCAGGTCGAAAGGGAATATCATCAAGCCAAGCCGGAGTGCCAAGTAAATGGCTAAAATCAACGGCACTTCCGGCAATGATAGATTGGTGGGCACCATCCTCGCCGACGCCCTGGACGGCCTCGCAGATAATGACACGCTGACCGGCGGTGCAGGAATCGACACCTTGCTCATCACCGCTGGCACCGACACGTTGACCGAACTGGGTACGGGCGGCGCAGATGTGCTGGTGGTCTCGGCCGGCGCTGCGGTCAATGCCACGATGGCGATCGCGGTGAGCCTGACCGGTTCGGTCAAAGCCGACAGCCTGTTCGGGCCGGTCTGCTCGGCCGCCGGCTGCGGTGCAGCCCGGTGAATCGCTGCATCGTCTATACCAGCGCCGCCGAAATGCCGGCCGCTCCGGATGCGCTCGTCCAGTTGGTCACCAGCGCAACCAAGAAAAACCGGCAGATTGGGGTCACCGGGCGCCTGATCTACGAAGGAAACCGCTTCGTCCAGTTGATCGAAGGCCCCCACGCCGTCATTGGCGACCTCTATGGTGTGATCGAGGCAGATAAACGGCATCGCCATGTCCTCTGCCTCATCGACCGAGAGATCGATATTCCCAGCTATAGCGACTGGGCCCACCTGGTACCTGGTGCGGATGCGGGGGAGCGCTTAGCGTTCGCCGCCAACCTGCAACGCCCCGGCAAGGGGCCCGACCTGAACTACCGGCTTCGGGACGATAGCCTCTTCACTCTCACCCAGACACGGTTAGGCGCGTTGCTGCTGGACAAACTCCGCATCAAGCCCAGCCAGCAACGCGCTTCCGAGAAAGTGGACCAGTTGTTCACGGCTGCCGAAGCGACGATCGAGCGCGATGGACTTGGCGCCTTGTCGCTCGATAGCACGGCGCGCGAGGCCAATGTCTCGCTGCAATCGGCCTATCGCTACTTCACCAATACAGATGCCTTCCTGCGCGCCATCACCCGGCGACGCCAGGTCACCGGCACCAACCACGCCCTGCAGGACCTGGCCCGCACCACCTTCCGTGACGAGGAGCACATCGTCACCTGGATGGTGGAGCGCCTGGCCGATGCCTTGCTGGTGGCGCATGGCCGGTACCCAACCATCCTCCGCACGATGTACCAGCGGCACACTGACGTATTCGACGACGGCATGTGGATTGTGGCGGACGCCATGCGCGCTGCCATGGCCCGCTGCGGCATCCCCTGCGCGCATCTTGGGGATGAGCAGTTGGCATTGGGCCTGTCCGGCATGGCCGCGGCTATCCGGACCGCCTTCCTGAAGGACGCCTTGTTGCTGCGTTCGCCGCGGGTGCGGGCTGGGCTGGTTGCCGCATTTCTCGCCACGCTCAGGGTGCGGTAGAGCGGGCTGCGGCCCTGGCGACCCGGCTCCAGGCGGGCGCACAACCAACCCGGGCGAGCCGGGGTGGTCGGATCGGGCGCCCGGTCGGCCGCTATTTCGATCGTATTTGATGGTCTTCGTGCCGAGGCAGGAACCGGTGCCGACGCTGGGCTGGGACCGGGCGCCGTTCGGCCATGTTCCAAGCAAGCCGGCGGAGCGGCCCAACCTCGCGCGCTGCTCGAGGGATTGGGAAGATTTTGAAACAAATACGGCCAAGCCGGCCCACACTTGGAAGAGGAAAAACTGAAATATTCTATGTTTTTTCGCCTAGACGATGGCGGCATCGACATGTTCAACAATAAAGTCACTCTGGCTCATCCGAGTTAGACCCTGACCAATAGGTGTTATTACTTACATAAGCACTAATTTATGAATCATATATATCGTATATGATTTATGTATGAATGTGCCAGTTGATTGGCGCGGTGCGTGAGTAATGCTGCTGATTGCAAGAGAGATATCGACCATGACGCAGCTAGACTTTGCTCTGACGACCAGCATCTGGGGCAACACCGGGCCCGGTGACCAGGTCTATAACTTCGACCAGGCGGTCATCACCCTGCCGAAGATCCAGTCCATGCTGAGCTCGGCGATAGGCGCTAAAGACGCCGCCGCGGTGATGCGGACCCTCAACGACAGCACGATCCACCTCGGGGTGGATTTCGCAGCCGGCGGGGCCGACTTCTCCTTCAATGCAGGCATTACCGCGCTGACCTTCGGCCCACGCCTCAAGGTGGACCTGAAGGGCGGCAACCTTGGCGTTGGCCTGTGCCTGAACGTGAACGAGGTGCTGTCGAGCAGTGGGACCGATTGGAACAAAGCGCCGACAATCAAGACCGCCGATTGGCAGCAGAAATCCCTGCACCTGAACACCACTGGGCTGAATATTGGCGATAGCACTGCCCAGCTGCTGCTGGACTACGGCATATCAGCGCATGCCAAACTCAGCGCTTCGGCCTATCTCGATGCCTATGGGGTCAAGGGAAGCGTCTCCGGCAGCATAAATCTGCCGAGCATCAATATTAATGAATCTTTACCCCTGAGCAAGCCGATCTCTGGCAACGACTTCTTTGACATGGTCAAGGTGGCCGTCGCGGTTGCGGCCAAAGATAAGGACCTCTTACAGGGCAGCAGTGGCGAAGCTCAGGTCAGTACGACACTTGGTAAGATGACGCTCGGCATTCCAAGCGCCGCCAAGGCTGATTCGCTTCAAGGTGCGGTGGCGGGCCACCAGTTTGGCAGCTTCCAGATGGATGCTGTCAGTGGCGATTTCATTAACGGCGAACTCAAGCTCTTTGGCGTTCTGGAAACGTTAGGCCAGGGTGTCTATGAGTTTGACAAGTCAATAGGTCTGTTCGGCTACAACGCAGAATTCAGCGCCGTGCTGGCTCAAGCCAACCTCAGCCTCGCTGGCAAGATGGAGCAGGACTTCGTCTTCACGCCCCAATCGGTGGGCGTGGTGATGACCTCGTCGTTCGGCGAAATCCGCTCCGGCGCTCTGGGCGACCCATTCGCATTTACCAACACGCCGCAGGGCGAGGGCAGCTTTGGCGTCGATGCCGTCTATACCGTAAAGGGCCGGGTCACCCGCACGGACTATCTGCGATGGGAAGAATCGCTCGACCTCAAGTTCCTTGAGTTTAACATCAAACTCGACCTTCCCGTTTGGTGGTTCGACTATGACTACGGCCTCCACATCAACGAAACCATCGGCCCTGCCTACGACGATAGTATCACGCTTGGTGTCCAGAAGATTCAGCTGGGCGATAGCCATACCTATGACTACACGCTGCCGAGCATTACCAAGCACTACACACTGACATATGAGAACTTCTACACTGGCAGCAGTGGCAACGACACCTTCACCCTCACCACCCACCAGACCAGTGTGGATGGCGGGGCCGGCAACGACAGCATCACCGGCAATTCGCTGGCCGACAGCATTCTGGGTGGCTACGGCAACGACGTGCTGGTCGGCGGTGTCGGCGCCGATACGCTGCTGGGCGGCGTCGGCAATGACACGCTGCGCGGCAATGGCGGCAAAGACAGCATGGCCGGGGGCGCCGGTGACGACAGCCTGGTGGGCGGCGACGGCAACGACACGCTGCTGGGCGAAGACGGCAACGACACGCTGGCGGGCGGCAGCGGTAGTGACAGCCTGAATGGCGGCACCGGCAACGACCTGCTGAGCTACGCCGACAATACCGCCGCCCAGGGCATCAGCCTGAATGCCACCAACGAGACCATGCTTGGCGGCAACGACGGCCTGGGCGGCACGGACAGGGCCACCGGTTTCGAGAGCATCCTCGGCGGTGCGGGCAACGACAGCATCAACGCCGACGGCTACACGGCGCCTCTCACGCTGCAGGGCAATACGGGCAACGACAGCCTGATGGGCGGCAGCGGCAACGACATGCTGCTGGGTGGCAGCGGCAACGACACGCTGGCCGGCGGCAGCGGCAATGACAGCCTGGACGGTGGCGACGGCACGGACAGCTTCGTCGCCGGCAGAACCGCCGCGCTGTCGCTTGCGGTCCTCAACGGCGTGCTGACCGGCAATGACGGCAACAACAGTACGGATATCCTGGCCTCCATCGAGGTTATCCTGGGTGGCGGCTTCAACGACAGCATCGATGCCGAAGGCCTCGGTACCAACCTGACCCTCCAGGGCAATTCCGGCGACGACAGCCTTGCGGGCACCAGCGGCAATGACAGCCTGGACGGCGGCGACGGCAGCGACACCCTGGCCGGCCATGCCGGCGTGGACCTGCTGACGGGCGGCGATGGCGCCGACCTGTTCAGCCTGGTCTTCCTGAACAGCGCGGTGATCCCGAACTGGTCCACCCTGGGCGCCACCGACACCATCGCCGACTTCAGTTCGGCCTGGGGCGACAAGCTCGACCTCAACAACGGCCTTGGCATCTTCACCAATGCGGATGGCTCGCCGGTTCGGCTGACTTGGCACGCTCCGCTGAGCGGTACGGTTGCGTCACTGAGCCTCGGCCTGGCCTTGTCGAGCGTTGAGGGCAGCGGCAGTGAAGGGGTGTTCTTCCAGGCTGCCACCCTCGGCGGCGGCTGGCTGATTGTTGACACCGACCGAAGCGGGACCCTCACCGCCGGCGACCTGGTCGAACGGCTGCTTGGCGGCGCTGGCTTCACCCTGGCCAAGACGGACTTCGTCGCCGGCACCTTCTCCGGCACCATTACGGAAGGTACCAGCGGCAACGATACGATCATTGGCGCCACGGGTGGCGACACGTTGCTCGGCCTCGCCGGCAACGACTCGCTGCGCGGCAAGGGCGGCGATGACATGCTCTCTGGCGGTGACGGTAACGATACGCTGACCGGCGGTGGCGGCCGGGATACGCTTGAGGGCGGCGCCGGAGACGACTCCCTGATCGGCACCAGCGGTGCCACCGAAACGATGTTTGGTGGCCTGGGCAACGACACCATGGATGGGACTGCCGGCAACCAGCTGGTCAGCTTCGCCGAGTACACTGCCAGCCAGCCACTGCGCCTCAGGGCGGTGGATGGCGTCACGCTGGTCAGCACCGATGGTCTGCAGCCGGTCAGCACCGCTGTCCGCATCGACACGCTGATCAGCATCGAGACCATCATCGGTGGTGCTGGTAACGACACCATGACGGGCCTCAAAAGCCTCTACGCCAGCAGCCTGCGTCTCTACGGCGGCGGTGGCGACGACATCCTCATCGGCGGCTCCGCCGCCGACACCTTGGTGGGCGGCACCGGTAATGACTCGTTGGACGGCGGCAAGGGCAACGACAGCCTGGATGGTGGCGACGGCATCGACGCCTACTTCGGTGGGTCGGATACCGGGCTGAATTTGCATGGCTACAATGGCGCCCTGGTGGGCGCGGATGGCTATCGCGCAACCGACACCCTGCGCAACATCGAGGTTGTCGCCGGTAACCAGTTTGCCGATGTCATCGACGCGACCGGCATCAACACCAACATGACGCTGGCCGGCGCCGGCGGCGACGACACGCTGACCGGCAGTACCGGCAATGATTGCCTGGATGGTGGCGACGGCAATGACCTCCTGGACGGTACCGGCGGCAACAACACGCTGCTCGGCGGCGCGGGCGACGACACCTACATCGTCAACGCGACGACGGAGGTGCTGGTGGAGGAATTCAACGCCGGTCTCGACAAGGTCCGGAGCAGCGTTACCTGGACGCTCGGCGACAATTTCGAGCAACTGGTGCTCACCGGTACCGCAGATATCGATGGTACCGGCAACGGGTTGGACAACACGCTTGACGGCAACGCCGGCAGCAACCTGCTGAGCGGCCAGGACGGAAATGACAGCCTGGGCGGCCAGGACGGTAACGACACGCTGCTGGGCGACGACGGCAATGATACGTTGGACGGCGGCAACGGCGCCGACAGCCTGGATGGCGGTGCCGGGAACGACCTGCTGTTGGGCTATGGCGGCGCGCCCAACGTCTTCTTCAATCCCGACAACCAGCATTTCTACCAGCTTGTCACCAATAGGATGGAAGATTGGGCGACCGCGCTGACGTATGCGGCGAGCCTCTCCGTCGACGGGCAACAAGGCTACCTGGCCACGGTAACCAGCGCGTCGGAACAGGGCTTCATCAGTGACCTCATCGGCGACAACTGGTTCTGGATCGGCGCCAGCGATGCGGCCAGCGCAGGCCAGTGGCAATGGGTGACAGGGCCCGAGACCGGCGTGGTGTTCTTCAACCTGGGTGCCGGCACGCAACCCGGCTTCAACGCCTGGGGCCAGGTCTGGGGCGGGCCTGACCAATCCGGAGGGAACCAGCACTATGGGTTCCTGTGGGGGCAGTTTGGCTGGTACGACTTCATTGGCGGTGTCGCTAGTATGAACAGCCTCGTCGAGTTCGGCGGAATGCCCGGTGATGGCGCTGGCGATGGGCTGAACGACACGCTGTCGGGCGGTGCGGGCGACGACACGCTGATGGGCGGCTTCGGCGATGACCTCTATATCGTCGACAGCTCCAATGACCTGGCCATTGAAGTCTTCAATACCGGCGCCGGTGCCGATACCGTGCAAAGCAGCGCCACCTTTACTCTAGGGGCCAATATCGAAGTCCTGATGCTGGTCGGCACCGATGACATCGACGGCACCGGCAATGCCAAGGACAACACGCTGATCGGCAACGGCGGCGCTAACAGCCTCACCGGCCTTGAGGGCAACGACACGCTGCTGGGCGGCGACGGCAATGACACGCTGTTGGGCGGCTACGGCAATGACAGCCTGTCTGGCGACGCCGGGGCTGACTACCTGAGGGGCGGCCAGGGCGAGGACACGCTGTTCGGCGGCGAGGGCGCCGACACGTTGGAAGGCAAAGAGGGCAATGACCTTGCTCTCTTTATCGCCTCGGACGCGCAGACCGCCGAGAGGTACGATGGCGGCCAGGGGTTCGATACCGCGCAGTTCACCGGCTACGACGTTTTCTCCGGCCTCGATATCAGCGGCATGACCTTCATCTCGGTCGAGCAGTTGCTGCTGCGCGGCAGCTTCACGCTCAGCCTGGCGCAGTTCACCCAGCTGACGACCTTCACCAATGATGGCGGCTATGCCTACAATCTGGTGGCGGCCGGTGCCGGTACCTATGACCTGTCGAGCAAGCAACTGGACGCGCAGTTTGCTGGCTTCACCGGCAGTGCAGGCAACGACAGCGTGCTGGCTGCGGCAATCGGCACCCTGGTGGATGGCGGCGGCGGCGATGACACGCTGCTGGGCAACAGCGGCGGCGATAGCCTGATCGGCGGCATTGGTGACGACAGCATTGCCGGCAATGCGGGCGACGATGTCCTTGTCGGTGGCGATGGCATCGATTGGCTGACGGGCGGCGACGGCAACGACCTGCTGGCGGGCGGTGCCGGCATGGGCATCCTGTTCGGCAATGCCGGCGACGACACGCTGGTGGGCGGCGGCGACAATGACTTCCTGTTCGGCGGCACCGGCAGCAACAGCATGTTTGGCGGCGCCGGCGACGACGTGGCCATGTTCGGCGAGGCCGACTCGCTGACGGCGAATTCCGGCTTCGATGGCGGCGACGGCTACGACACGGCCAACTTCCAGGGCATCGCCAGCTACGGCTTCGATATCAGCGGCCTGCTGCTCACTTCGGTCGAGCACCTGGACATCAAGGGCCTGGTGACCCTGACGGCAGCGCAGTTCGCGCAGGTGCAGGACGTGTACTGGTACCAGCAGGACGGCCTCGGCAACAACCTGGCGGCGCCCGGCACCTCCTTCGGCCTGGTGGCGAGCGCCGCCGGCACCTTCGACTTCGTGGGCAAGAACCTCATCGACGTCGTCCCCTCAGGCGACGTCGGCCCCGCCCGTCTCTCTACCCTCGTCCATCTTTCCAGTGGCGAGAAGGTCGCGGGCTTTACCGGCTTCACCGGCTCGGCCGGCGATGATGTCATCATCGGCAGCAACTGGGCGATCAGCCTGAGCGGCGCCGGTGGCAATGACAGCCTGGTGGGCGGCGTCGCGGCGGACACGCTGGACGGCGGCACCGGCAACAACAGCATGTTCGGTGGCGCTGGCGACGACGTGGCCGTGTTCGCCGAAGCCGACTCGCTGACCGCGAATTCCAGCTTCGATGGCGGCGACGGCTATGACACCGCCAACTTCCAGGGCATCGCCAGCTACGGCTTCGACATCAGTGGCCTATTGCTCACATCGGTCGAACACCTGGACATCAAGGGATTGGTCACCCTGACGGCGACGCAGTTCGCCCAGGTGCAAGATCTCGTCTGGTACCAGCAGGATGTCCTCGGCAACGACCTGGCGCCGCCCGGCACCTCCTTCGGCCTGGTGGCGAGCGCCGCCGGCACCTTCGACTTCGCCGGCAAAAACCTCATCGACGTCGTCTCCGGTGGCACCTTCGCTTACCTCTCCGACGGCGAGACGGTCGCGGACTTCATCGGGTTCACAGGCTCGGCCGGCGACGATGTCATCATCGGCAGCAACTGGGCGATCAGCCTCAGCGGCGCGGGTGGCAATGACAGCCTGGTGGGTGGCGCCCGGGCAGATACGCTCGACGGCGGGCTGGGCAACGACTCGCTTGCGGGTGGCGACGACAACGATGTGCTGACCGGCGGCGACGGCAACGACACGCTGGCAGGTGGCGCGGGCGATGACATGCTGAACGGCGATGCCGGCAACAATATGCTGGATGGCGGCGACGGCGGCGACGGCCTGGTGGGCAGCGGCGGCACCGATACGATGGTCGGTGGCCTCGGCTACGACACCATGGACGGCATGCTCGGCAACCAGTTGGTAAGCTACGCCGACAACACCGCTAGCCAGTCGCTGAGCCTCATGGCGGTCGACGGCGTCACGCTGGTCGGCAGCGATGGCCTGGGTTCAACCGATACCCTGATCAGCATCGAGACGATCATCGGTGGCGCCGGAAACGACACGATAAGGGGCCTCAACGGCCTCTACGCCAGCAGCCTGCATCTCTACGGCGGCGGCGGCGACGACTTCCTCGTCGGCGGCTCCGCCGCCGACACCCTGCTGGGCGGCACCGGCAATGACACGCTGGTCGGCGGCAGGGGTGACGACAGCCTGGATGGCGGCGACGGCATCGACACCTACTTCGGTGGGCCGAACGCCAGCCTGAATTTGCACGCCGTCAATGGTGCCTTGATGGGCGAGGATGGCTATCTCGCCACCGACACCCTGCGGGACATCGAGGTAATCTTCGGCAATCAGCTCGCCGACCTCATCGATGCCAGCGGTCTCATCGCCAACATGACGCTGGCCGGCGTCGGCGGCGGCGACACGCTGACGGGTGGCAGCGGTGACGACAGCATCGATGGCGGGGCTGGCGACGATGTCCTTATCGGTGACGCCGGCAACGACACGCTGATGGGCGGCGATGGCGCGGATACGCTCGACGGTGAAGCGGGCACCAATATTGTCGATGGTGGCTCGGCGACCGACCTTCTCATCGTCCGCGCCACGCAGTCGTCGGTTCAACGCAACTACAACAGTTCGAATGGCAGTTGGGATTTCAACGGCCCTATGGGGACCATTCACGTCAGCAACATCGAGAATGTCAGTTTCCTGGACGGGACGATCGCACTTACCGCGCCCGTGCTGAGCATCAGCGGCCCCGCGAGTTCTGTGGCCGAGGGAAACACTGGCTCGACCACCATCACGTTCACGGTCACCCGCTCGGGCGACACAAGCGGCACCTCCAACGCCTCCTGGCAGGCGGCGGGCTACGGCGCTGCCTCCGCTGACGGGCAGGACTTCACCGGGGGCGCGTTCCCTTCTGGCTCTGTCGTCTTTGCGGCAGGTGAAGCCAGTAAGCTTATCTCGGTCAACGTGGCCGGGGACCGGGCCATCGAGCCCAATGAAAGCTTCAGCGTTTCGTTGAACAACCTGGCCGGAGCCATCATCGGCACGGCCAGTGCAACCGCCGTAATCGCGGATGATGACAGCAATCATCCCCCGAGCATGACCTCGGCTGCGGCGGCAAGCTTCGCCGAGAATGGCGCGGGCGTGGCCTACCAGGCCGCGGCAACGGACCCGGATGCCGGGGCGGTGCTGAGCTATAGCCTTGGCGGCACGGACGCTGCGTTGTTCGCCATCAACGCAGCGACGGGGGCGGTGACGTTCAAGGCGGTGCCGAACTTCGAGGCTCCGGCGGATGCTGGTGCGAACAACGTCTATGACCTGACGGTCACCGCCTCCGACGGCACCCTGAGTGCGAGCAAGGCGGTGGCGATCACGGTGACCAACGTCAACGAGGCGCCGACGATTTCTTCCGCGGCAAGCGTCAACTTCGCGGAGAACAAGACCACTACCGTCTATACCGTCGCCGCAACCGACCCTGATGCCGGTACCACGCTGAACTATGCCCTGGGCGGGGCGGACGCGGCACTGTTCGCCATCAATGCCACGGCGGGCGCAGTAACCTTCAAGGTGGCGCCGAACTTCGAGGCGCCAGCGGATGCCGGGGCGAACAACGTTTACGACCTGACGCTGAACGTATCGGATGGTGCGCTGAGCGCCAGCAAAGCGATCACGGTTAAGGTGACCAACGTCAACGAAGCGCCAGTGGTGACCTCTGCTGCGACGACGAGTTTCACCGAGGGCGGCAGCGGGGTCGCCTATCAGGTCACGG
>CAILMF010000013.1 GCA_903835235.1 uncultured Rhodospirillales bacterium | reverse complement strand
TGTTGCGCCACGCCAGCAGCGTGCCATTGACCTCGCCCGAGACGAGGTCGAGCAGACCATCACCGTTCAGGTCCACGAAGACGGGGGTGCTGAGGCTACCCACATCGAAGCCGCTGAAGGGGTTGGCGGTGCCGGCAAGCCTGGCGAAGACCGGCTGCGCGGTGGTGCCGCTGTTGCGCCACGCCAGCAGCGTGCCATTGACCTCGCCCGAGACGAGGTCGAGCAGACCATCACCGTTCAGGTCCACGAAGGCGGGGGTGCTGCGGTCACCCACATCGATGCCGTTGAAGGGATTGAGGGTGCCGGTCAGCTCGGTCAGCGGGCCAATGCCGCTAATAAAGCCAAGTCCGGTGCTGTCGATGACGTTGATCGCCAGGTCGCGCGTGGTGGTCGGCGCGTCGCTGGTGTTGGCATAGGCCAGGCGCTGGATCAGCGCATCCACCGCCGCCGCCGTCACACTGCTGTTGAAGCTGACGCTGAAGTCGGCGCCGCTGCCGCCACTGGCGGTGCCGAAGGCGGTGCCGGCATAGCTGATGCTGCCGCCGGAAACGCCGATTTGCCCGGCGCCATTGCCTTGCGTGAGGACCGAAAGCCGATCCTCCGCCAGCAGGCCGCTCACCACCAGGCGACCACCTGCCAGCGAGTCTCCGCTGGTGAAGACCACGTCCGCATCAAGCAGTTGCGGCGCTGCGTTCTCGGCGAAGGTGATGCCGGCGGCAAGACCGCTCAGGGTCGCCGCCTCCACCACGTTCGTCACCGTGATGGCGACGGGCATGGCCGCGCTGTTCAGCGTTCCGTCGGAGCCGGTGACGGTGATGTCATAGACATTGTCGGCGCCCGCATCTGCCGGGGCCTCGAAGTTCGGCGCCACCTTGAAGCTGACCGCGCCCGTGCTGCTGATGTTGAACAGCGCCGCATCCGTGCCGCCGAGCGTAAAGCCGAGCGTGGTGCCTTCGGGGTCGGCGCCAGTCGCCTGGTAGGCGGTGCCGGTGCCGTTCTCGGCGAAGCTGGCGGTGGCGCCGGAGGTGACGCTGGGCGCTTCGTTCGCGTTCGTCACCGTGATGGCGACGGCCCTTGCCGCGCTGGTCTGCGTGCCATCGGAGGCGATGACGGTGATGTCGTAGACGTTGTTGCCATCGGCATCGGCCGGAGCTTCGAAATTCGGCGAGACCTTGAAGGAGACCGCGCCGGTGCTGCTGATGTCGAACCGCGCCGCATCCGTGCCGCCGAGCGTGTAGCTGAGCGCGTTGCCTTCGGGGTCGGTGCCGGTCGCCTGGTAGACGGTGCCGGTGGCGTTCTCGGCCTGGCTGGCGATGGCGCCGGAGGTAACGCTGGGTGCGTCGTTCTCTGCCGTGACCGTCACGGTGATCTTGGGGAGCGATCCGCCCTTACTCCAGGCAAGCAGCGTGCCGTAGAATTCGCCAGAGACCAGGTCGAGCAGGCCATCGTCATTCAGGTGCACGAAGGCGGGCGCGCTTGCTATCCCAACATCGATGCCGTTGTACGGATTGGCGGTGCCGGTCAGCGCGGTGAAGACCGGTGCTGCGCTGGTGCCGGTATTACGCCACGTCAGTATCCTTCCATCGGATTCTCCCAAAACGAGGTCGGCAAGGCCGTCGCCGTTCAGGTCCTGGAACGCGGGGGTGCTGCCGTTACCAGGATCGATGCCATTGAAGGGATTGGCGGTGCCGGTGAGGGCAGCAAAGACCGGCGCCGCGTGGGTACCGGTATTGCGCCACGCCAGCAGCGTGCCATTGCTCTCGCCCGAGACGAGGTCGAGCAGGCCGTCGCCGTTCAGATCCACGAAGGCCGGCGCGCTGAACTGACCCACATCGATGCCGTTGAAGGGATTGGCGGTGCCGGTCAGCCCGGTGAAGGTGGGAGCCGTAACGGTACCGGTGTTACGCCACGCCTTCAGCGTGCCTCCTTCTTCGCCCGAGACGAGGTCGAGCAGGCCATCGCCGTCCAGGTTCACGAACACAGGCTTGCTGCGGTAGCCAACATCGAAACCGTTGAACGGATTGGCAGTGCCGGTCAGGGCGGTGAATACCGGCGCGGCGCTGGTGCTTTGGTTGCGCCACGCCAGCAGCGTGCCGTCCCCATTGCCCGAGACGAAGTCGAGCAGGCCATCGCCGTTAAGATCCACGAAGGCGGGCGCGGGGGAGTAGCCAACATCAATGCCGTTGAACGGATTGGCGGTACCGGTCAGCGCCGTAAGAGTGCCACTGCCGCCAAGGCCGGCGCCGGTCCCCTCGATGACGTTGATCGTCAGGTCGCGCGTGGCGGTCGGCGTGTCGCTGGTATTGGCATAGGCCAGGCGCTGGATCAGCGCATCCACCGCTGCCGTTGTGACATTGCTGTTGAAGGTCACGGTGAAGGTGGAGGTCGGGGTCAAGCTGGCGTTGCCGCCATTGCTGGCGGTGCCAAAGGCGACGCCGCCATAGCTGATGGTGCTGCCGGAGACGCCGATCTGCCCGGCGCCGTTGCCTTCCGTTAGGACCGAGACACGGTCCTCCGCCAGCAGGCCCATCACCACCAGCCGACCGCCCGAAAGCGAAGCTTCGCTGGCAAAGGCGACGTCCGCATCCAGCAACTGCGGCGTGGCGTTTACCGTGTTCTCGGCAAAGGTGACGCCGGCGGCGAGGCCGGTAAGGGATGTAGCCTCCACCACGTTCGTCACCGTGATGGCGACGGCGCGCGCCGCGCTGCTCAGCGTGCCATCCGAGGCCGTGGCGGCGATGTTGTAGATGTTGTTGGCACCGACGTCGGCCGGGAATTCGAAGTCAGGCGCGGCCCTGAAGGTCACCGCACCGGTGCTGCTGATATCGAACCGGGCCGCATCTGCCCCGCTCAGCGACCAGGTGAAGCTGGCGGTACCCTCGGGGTCCGTCGCCGTCGCCTGATACACCATGCCGGCAGCATTCTCGGCCACGCTGGCGGTGGCGCCGGAGGTGACGCTGGGTGCCTCGTTCATGTTCGTCACCGTGATGGCGACGGCGCGGGCCGCGGTGCTCAGTGCCCCATCCGAGGCTGTGACGGTGATGTCATAGACGTTGTTGCCACCGGCGTCGGCCGGGGCTTCGAAATTCGGCGAGACCTTGAAGGAGACCGCGCCGGCGCTGCTGATGTTGAACAGCGCCGCATCGGTGCCGCCGAGCGTATAGCTGAGCGCGGTGCCGTCGGGGTCGGTGCCGGTCGCCTGGTAGACGGTGCCGGTGGCGTTTTCGTCGAAGCTGGCGGTGGCGCCGGAGGTGACGCTGGGCGCGTCGTTCTGCGCCGTCACGTTCACGGTGATCTTGGGCAGCGATGCTGCGCCGTTTCGCCAACCCAGCAGTTTGCCGTCGGAGTTGCTGGAGACGAGATCGAGCTTGCCATCTCCGTTCAGGTCGACGAAGGCGGGCGCGCTGCGGTAACGGACATCGATGCCGTTGAACGGATTTGCGGTGCCGGTCAGCGCGGTGAACACCGGTGCCGCGGCGGTGCCGGTGTTGCGCCAGGCTAGTAGCGTGCCATCGTCCTCGCCCACAACGAGATCGAGCTTATCATCGCCGTTCAGGTCCACGAAGGCCGGTGTGCTGTGATAGCCGATATCAATCCCGTCGAACGGATTGGCGGCGCCGGTCAGTGCGGTAAAGGCGGGCGCCGCATTGGTGCCGGTATTGCGCCACGCCAGCAGCGTGCCAGAGTGCTGGCCCAAGACGAGGTCGAGCTTGCCATCGCCGTTCAGGTCGATGAAGGCGGGCTTGGTGTAGGCCTCAGCATAGATCCCGTTAAATGGATTACTGCTGCCTGTGAGCGCCGTAAAAATCGGCGCCGAACTGGTGCCGGTGTTGAGCCACGCGGGCAGCGCGCCGTACCATGCGCCCGGCGAGTTGATGTTGCCGCCCAGGACGAGGTCGAGCTTGCCGTCGCTGTTAAGGTCCACGAAGGCAGGCGCGCTGGCGTTGTAGATAGCGACGCCGTTGAACGGATTGGCACTTCCAGTGAGGGCAGTGAAGACCGGTGCCGCGCTGGTGCCGGTGTTGCTCCACCCCTGTAGCCAACCATTGTTACTGCCCGTAACGAGGTCAAGCTTGCCATCGCCGTTAAGATCCACGAAGGCGGGCGGGCGGTTGTCCTCCGTCCCAGAGGCTCCCCGAAGGGGATTGATAGCTTCGAATGGGTTGGCGGTGCCGCTGAGTGCGGTCAGCATGCCTATGTCGCCAAGCCCTGCGCCAGCTGCATCCCAGACGTTGATCGTCAGGTCACGCGTGGCTGTTGGCGTATCGCTGGTATTGGCATAGGCGAGGCGCTGGATGAGCGCATCCAGCGCAGCCGCCGTGGCATTGGCGTTGAAGGCCACGGTGAAGTTGGTTCCGCTGCCACCACTGGCCGTGCCGAAGGCGGTGCCACCATAGCTGATGGTGCTACCCGAGATGCCGATCTGGCCGGCGCCATTGCCCAGGTTGAGGACGGAAAGCCGGTCCTCGGCCAGCACGCCGCCCACCGTCAGGTGCCCGCCCGAGAGCGAGGTTGCGCTGGTGAAGGTCACATCGGGATCGAGCAGCTTTGGCGCCGCATTAACCTCGTTCTCGGCGAAGGTGACGCTGGCCGCTTCGTTCGCGTCCGTCACCGTGATGGCGACGGCCCTTGCCGCGCTGCTCAGCGTGCCGTCGGAGGCGATGACGGTGATGTCGTAGACGTTGTTGCCACCGGCATCGGCCGGAGCTTCGAAATTCGGCGAGACCTTGAAGGAGACCGCGCCCGTGCTGCTGATGTTGAACCGCGCCGCATCCGTGCCGCCGAGCGTGTAGCTGAGCGCGGTGCCTTCCGGGTCGGTGCCGGTCGCCTGGTAGACGGTGCCGGTGGCGGTCTCGGCCAAGCTGGCGGTGGCACCGGAGGTAACGCTGGGTGCGTCGTTCTGTGCCGTGACCGTCACGGTGATCTTGGGTGGCGTTGTCGTGTTGTGGTACTCAAGCAAAGTACCCCACGTCGTTCCGCCGAGGACGTTCAAGTAGCCATCATTGTCCAGGTCCACAAAGGCCGGCGCAGCGATTTCCATCATGCCCGCGACGGGATCGCCAGCGGTCTGCATGGACGCGTAGGTGAAGACCGGCACCGCGCTGGTACCGGTGTTGTACGACGTCTGAAACTGATAGGCGTGGGCACTGCTATTGTAGCCGCTCACCACAAGGTCAAGCAAACCATCGCCGTTCAAGTCGGCGAAGGCGGGCGTGGTTCTGGCATACCCGTGCATGTCGAGGTAGTTGAAGGGGCTGGCATTGCCGGTCAGCGCGGTGAAGACAGGCGCGGCGCTGGTGCCGGTGCTGAGCCACGCCTGCAGCCCGCCGCTGTGCGAGCCTGAGACGAGGTCCAGCCTGCCATCGCCATTCAGGTCCAGGAAGGTGGGCGTGCTGTATTTTCCTTCCAATGCGCGTCCAGGGATCCCCTGGTTTTGCATTTCCCATTGGCTCAAGAGATGGGCGTCGACCAGGACGCCGTTGAACGGATTTGCGGTGCCGGTCAGCGCGGTGAACACCGGCGCGGCGCTGGTGCCGGTGTTGCGCCAGGCCAGTATGGTGCCGTCATAACTACCCACCACAAGGTCCAGCTTGCCGTCGGCATTCAGGTCCAAGAAGGCGGGCGCGCTGTTGACGCCGACATCGAACCCGTTGAACGGATTGGCGGCGCCGGTGAGGGCCGTGAAGACCGGCACGGTTGTGGTGCCGGTGTTGCGCCACGCCAGCAGCGTGCCGTTCAGATTGCCCGAGACGAGGTCGAGCAAGCCATCGCCATTGAGATCCACGAAGGCCGGCGTAGCAAAATCCCCCGCCTCAACTTCGTAGTGATTGTCGTCAGCTCCGTCGTACAACGACTGGATACCACTAGTGCCGAGGCGCATGCCTGCGCTGTTCAGCACATCGATCGAAAGGTTGCGCTGGACAGACGGCGCATCGCTGACATCGGCAAAGGCGAGGCGCTGGATCACCGCATCCACCGCCGCCGCGGTGACGGTGTTGTTGAAGGTCACGGTGAAGTCGGCGCCAATGCCGCCGCTGGCGGTGCCAATGGTGGTACCGCCATAGCTGATGGTGCTCCCCGAGACCCCGACCTGCCCGCTGCCAGTGCCCAGGTTCAGGACCGAAATCCGGTCCTCCGCCAGCAACCCGCTGACGACCAGGCGGGCACCGCCCAGCGAGTAGGCGCTGATGAAGGTCACATCCGCATCGAGCAACTTCGGGGCTGCGTTCACCTCGTTCTCGAGGAAGGTGATGCTGGTTGCGAGATTCGTCAAAGGCATGGACAGCGACACCCTATCTCAGCTCATTAATCGTTGTTCATAACTATAAATAAAAATAACCGGAAGGTTAGAATGCGAATTTATATAATAAGTATTAATACTTATATCGCCCATGGTGTTGAGCGTCCGCAGCGGCGTTCCGATTATTTTTCAGCCCATCGGATGCAAGCGCTGACCTTGGCGTCGAGCGCTCGTCGGTTATGCTGTCAACAAGATCGGTTACCTGCCCATCCTGCGCCGGGTGCCCATCCCAGGGATTCCAGCAGTCAGCATGACTACAAATACCGAAGCACCTGCACCCGAGGCCAAGTCGGGACCTATCGTGCTCGCCTCGCAAGGCTTCGCGGCCTGGCTGCATGCGGCGCAGACCAGCCTGGTGCTCTCCACCTATCAGCGTGGCCGCGTCATCTTTCTCGGCGTCCGGCCCGATGGTTCGCTGCGCGCGCATGAACGGCTGATCGAGCAGTGCCAGGGCATCTGGACCGATGGCGCCAACCTCTGGGTCAGCGCCAAGACCATGCTCTGGCGCTTCGCCAACGACATCCCGGCAGGGATGGTGATCGCAGGCGGCGTGGACCGCCGCTTCGTGCCACGTGAGGCGCGCGTGACCGGCGTGCTGGACATCCACGACATCGGCATGGGCCGGATGGCCGGGATGGCCGCACCCGGGCCTATCTTCGTCAACACTGCCTTCAACTGCCTGGCGACCATCAGCGAGGAAGCGAGTTTCCGCTCGCTTTGGCAGCCACCCTTCATCAGCGCGCTGGTGGCCGAGGATCGATGCCACCTGAACGGCTTGGCGATGGCGGGTGAGCAGCCTGCCTATGTCACCGCCATCAGTCGCAGCGACGTGGCCGATGGCTGGCGCGAGCGGCGGCGGGATGGCGGCGTGGTGCTGGATGTGGCGAGTGGCGAGGTGGTGGCGAGCGGCCTGTCGATGCCGCATTCGCCGCGACTGCATGAAGGGCGGCTCTGGGTGCTGAACTCGGGCCGGGGTGAGTTTGGCTGGGTGGATGTACAGGACGGGCGCTTCACCCCGGTCGCCTTCTGCCCGGGCTATGCGCGAGGCCTCAGCTTCATTGGGCACCATGCGGTGATCGGGCTGTCCCGCCCGCGCGGCAACCAGACCTTCGAGGGGCTGGAACTCGGTGAGCGTCTCACGGCCAAGGACACCGCGCCGCGCTGCGGCCTGCTGGTGGTCGATACCGTGACCGGCCTGGTCGAGGAATGGCTGCGCTTCGAGCACACCATTGACGAGCTTTACGACGCGGCTGTGCTGCCTGGTGTGCGTCAGGCGGAGGCGATCGGCTTGATCGGGCCGGAGATCGAGCGCGTGGTCAGCGCGGGTTAGCTGGCGATGAAGTCGTGCAGCGGTGCCGCCAGCTTCGTCACGGTTTTGTCCGCGCTCATGCTGCCATCCCGCTAGCCCGTGCTTCAGTCACTTCCCGGTGCCGCCACCACCGGGCGAGTAGGCGACGACCCAGTTGTAGGTGTTCACCAAATCCGCAAAGCTTGGCATGCCGACGCTGACTGCCCAATTCCGCAGATTGATGAAGTCGCTATAGGCGGGCGAACCCCTGGCCACCGCCTCGGTGCGCAGCCCGACGAGATCGGCCATGGCGTCACAGCTCCCGCAGGTAGCGGTGGCTGACCAGGCGATCGCCGCGCTTGTCGCAGGCGGCCTTCATCGCGGTGGCCGAGGCCAGCACGGTGTAGACCAGCCGGGTGACGCCGCGCTGCTTCAGCAGGGCGACGGTGAGCTCCCAGGTGATGTCGCAGAGCTTCTGGCGGCGATAGGCGGGCCGCACATAGGTGATCTTGCCCTGCGCAACGCCGGTGCCCCAGTCGTGGTAGGCCCGGATCGCAGCTGCCTCGCCGTCGGCGCGGATCAGCAGCGCGATGTCGAACTTGCCGCCAAAGGGCGGTGGCACGGTGTAGTCGGTCTCGCCGCTGGTGATCAACTCAGTCCAGCCCTCCTGCCACATCGCCGCAAAGTCGGGCTGGTCGGCTTCGACCAGGTCCATGGTGACGTTCATCGCCGTGCCTCCAGTTTGTCGATGCGGTGCTGCGCCCGGCGCAGCTCAATGCGGGTTGCCTGCAGCGCCTGCCAGAGCGCGGCAATCAGCGGCATCTCCTTCAGCGCCAGCAGGCCGTCGCGCGTGGTGGTGACCGCCTCGGGCAGCTGCGCCGCCACCTCCTGCGCGATAAAGCCGATATGCTCGCCGCCGAGATCCCTGCGCTGAAAGCGCTTGGCCTGAATGGCATCCACCGCCGCGGCGCCATCGCCATAGCGGCGGATGCGCTGCTTGAGGCGGCGATCGGAAAACACCACGAAGTTGGCAGCCGCGTTGATATTGCCGCCGCTATCGACGTAGCCCGCAAAGCCACCATTGGCGATGAAGTCGATCGTGGTGTCGTTGAGGTTCAGCCCGGTATTCTGACCCAGGCTGTAGTCGCGCAGCGTGTTGCCGTAAAAGCCACCGCCGCTGCTCAGGTAGAAGCTGCCATTGGCGTTGTAGACGTTCATGCCGGCGATGACGCAGTTGGTGCCGTCAAAGCCGATGGAGCGCGTGCCGGTGTTGCCGAAGAAGTGGTAGCCGGTGGTGGGCGCGCCGCTGCGATAGGTGGTGAGATCACCGATGATGATGCTGTTGCCGGCGATGCTGGCGCCGCCGGCGCCGACGCTGAGACCGCCTGCCGTGACCGTGAGGCCGCCGGCGGTGATGCTGGCGCCGCCGCTGGTGACGGTCAGCCCCGTGCCGATGGTCGCGTTGCTGGTGACCGCCAGCGTGCCGCCCACCGCGGCATTGCCGGTGAGGCTCAGCGCCGGCGCGGTCAGCGCCCCGGCGGTATCCAGGGTCGGCAGGTTGGCGGCACTGGGCGCGAGCATCAGGTATTTCGTCCCGGCGCCCCAGTTGATGGCGGCGGTGCCGCCGGCGGTGTTGCGCCTGATCTGCGCCCGGGTCAGCGTGCCCGGCGACCCCGCCGTGTAGATACCCTCGCCGATCTCGAACGCGGTTGGCGCGGTTAGGCTATCGACCACGACATAGGCCAGCCGCGCCCCGGTGGTGACGCCAGCGCCGGCCGGGTCCAGGTAGCCGGTGATGGCGGTGCCGATGGCGTAGGTGCCGGTGCCGGTCGTGGTGGTGGCCACCAGGACGCGATCGGCGAGGACAACAGGCGTGCCCATCAGAGATCCTCTTCCAGGGAGAAGTCGGCGCGCCAGAGCGCGTTAGCGACACGGGTCAGGGTTGGCGCCCGGCTGAACACGCCAAAGCAGCCGGTGCGCGCGGGGTCGGTGTGGACACGGGCGGCGAACACCTGGCCGGTGCTGCCGGCGGCCAGCGCGGCCTGTTCGATCTGCGCGGCCTCGGCGGTGGTCAGGGTGTCGCCGGTAAAGGTCAGCGTGCGGTAGGGCCGGCCGCGCTGCACGTCGCGCACGCCGGTCAGCGGCGCCCGGGCGTTGCTGCCGGGATCGCTGGCGCCGAGGCTGTAGCCGTAGGAGGCCTGCCTGGTTGTCACCAGGGCTGGACCCACCCAGAGCCGGCCAAGCTGGAGGTAGGCGTCGCTGGCGGCGCCGGTGAGTTGCAGGCGGAGATACCGGGCGCTGATCAGCGTGCTGCTGGCCCAGGCCCAAAGGCCAAAGCTGGCCATGGCGGCGCCGAGCGACTGGCTGCCGGTATCCAGCGCACCACTGCCGTCCAGCGTCGCCGCATCCGCGGTCAGCCGCACCGTGGCGCCGGTGCTCGGCAGCAGCCCATCCCGCGGCGCGGCAATCGCCACCAGGCCGATGCCCTGCGCGCCGCCGAGATCGACCCGCAGGTTGATTGTGGTGGCGCCCCAAGCGGTGCTGCGCCAGATGTCGCTGATCTGCGGGGTGAGCACCGCGCGCAGGCCAAGCCCGGCCGCCTCGCTGCTGACAGCAAGGTTCGCCGCCGAACCCTCCGCCAGGTTCGACCAACTCAACAGGATGCCCATGGACTACCCCCAGAGGGTCAGTGTCGTCGCATCGCCCCGGGCCGAGACGCCCTGGACGATGAGCGGCCGGCCGGTGGCTAGCGCGCGGTGCTGCGGCCAGCGCAGGGCGACGCAGGCGCCCAGCTGGCAGGTGGGCCAGCAGTAGCCCGCCGCCCCAGCCCGCAGCCGGGCCAGGAACAGCCGCCGCGGCTTGCCAAAGATCGCCAGCAGCCGGTCGGCCAGGGACTGCGCATCCGCCTGCAGGTCAAAGCCGGCAATCAGCTCCGGCCCATCCTCGGCCAGCGGATAGGCGGCGCTGATCGCGGTGTTGGCCGAGACGGCGCTGCGCCAGGCCTGGCCCCAATAGGTCCGCTCGGTGGCGGTGACGGCACCGGCGAGTTGGTCGGCCTCCTGGGTACGGCCGAGCGCCTGGTAGCCGACCCGGGCACGCCACCACGGTGCCCGCAGCGGGCCGATCTCCTCCGGCGGCGCGGCCAGCATCCAGGGCTCGATGGTCAGGCTGGGCGCCTGGTCCTCCGGCGCGGCGAGTTGGCCGCCCTGGTAGACCCCGGCGGTGCTGGTGCCCCACCAGCCAAACACCCCGGCGGCCAGGGCTTCCATCGCCTCGCCGACGGTGCCGCCGCGCAGCCAGAGGCCGTACTCGCCGACCGGCCACGCGAAGTTGGCCCCGGAGGCGGCGGCGATGCCGCCCGGGCCGCGCAGCAGCTTCTGGGCGATGCTGGCCGCCGAGCCGGTGTTGTAGCCGCCGGTGCTGGCGTCGTTGTCGCCGCGGGCGTCCGCGGTCAGCAGCGACGGCGTGGCGCCAACCCGGAGCAGCCCGGCTGCCAGGCAGGTCTTGTAGGTGCCCGATGCCACGCTGGCGCTGCTGAGCGCGGCATAGCTGGCAACATCGCCGCTGGCGGTCAGCGCCACGCCCTTGTCGCGCACCGCCAGCACCTGTTGCAGCGGGCCGTCATGTAGCTGGTAGAGCAGCAGCCCGGCATCGATCAGCACCGGCTCGACGTTGCGCTTGAGCCCGTAAAGTCGCGGCTTGAACTGCCCGGCCAGGGTGCTCGGCCCCTCCAGCCCGCCAGTGCCGAGATAGAGCCCGCAGACCGGCACATCCAACTCCACCGCGGCCGGGCGCAGCGGCACCGCCAGCCGCGTGGTGCCGGAGGCGGCGCCGGCCGCCCGCAGGTCGGCCACCTGGCTGAACTCAGTCAGCGGCGCATGCAGGGGACGGCGATGCGGGCCCCGGCGCAGTATGACCCGCCGCCCCGCCACCGACCAATCGCCGGCCAGCGCATCCAGCGCGCCATCGCCATTCACCAGCCGCAACTCGCCCGCGGTCAGCGCCAGGCGGCGGCTGGTGTCCGGATAGAGCGGCAGGTTGCGCTCAATGGCCGGCGGTTCGGCGAGGCGCGCGGCATAGGGCGTATTGGGCGCCAGACTGTCACCGGGCTCACCGATCCAGCCGCGGTCCGAAACCCGGACGATGGGCAGCGTGGCGGTCAGGTCCGCGGGCCGGTCCGGCGCCCCCATCGGCGCCATGGCCAGCGGCAGCAAGGCGATGGGGGCGGTCCCGCTGCCGGCACTGGCCGCGGCCGCGCCGATCTCGGCCAGCCAGACCGAGGGCTCGTTGGTCTGCGCCTCGACCGGCGCGCTGCTGGCCGTGCTGAGCCCAGCGACGCTGGGCCAGATCGCCGCCAGGGCAATCGCGGCAAGGGGAGCGGCGGCGAGCATCATGCCGCCAGCCGCAGCCGCGAGGTGCGCAGCTCCTCGCGCAGCCCAGCCACCTCGTCGCGCAGCAACTGCAACTCATCCTTCAGCGGGTTCACCGCGGCCGAGAGGCTGGCCTCCAAATCCCCGCCAAAGGCCGGCAGGTTCAGCTGCGCGCCGAGGCTCTCGATGGACGAGCGCACAAAGCGCTCCAGATCGGCCGCGCTGCCGCCAGTGCCGTAATAGGCCTGCCCCGCCTGCAACAGCGTCGCCGCCGACTTGGTCACCGTCGACAGGTCGGCGCTGCGGATATCACCGCCACGGGCCGCCTCCAGCGCCTGGCCAAAGGCGCCCTGCGCCAGGCTGAGCCGCTCGGCCGGGCTGGCATTCTGGTAGGTCAGATTGTCGAGAAAGCTGGTCAGCGTGTTCTGCTGGCTGGCGACCAGCTTGAGCCCCTCCAGGTCGCGCTGGTCAGTCAGCCCCTGCAACTGCCGGGCGCGGGCGGCATTCACCGCCGCCTCGGACAGGCCGAGCTGCGCCGCCTTGTTGGCCGCGGCGTCAAACTGGTCGTTCAGCTGCTGCACGGCGCGGGCGAATTTGTCGGCCGGCAGCTGGCTGGCGGTCAGGGTGTCGTAGGTGTCCTTGACCCATTTCAGGTCGGCCAAGCCATTGCCGAAATCGCGCCAGTCGATGTGCTCGGCGGCAATATTCTGGTTGGCGCTGGGCCGGCCGCCATTGGTGGTGTCCAGCACCTGCTGGATCTGTTGCAGCGCGCCGCTGAGGCTGTCCCACCGCACCCCGCTCTGGATGGGGATGCGCACCGCGGCGTTGGGGATCTGCCCGGCGCTTTGCACGGTGATCTCGTGCACCAGGTCGCGCGCCAGATCCTGCGCACCCTGGTCGCTGCGGCCATAGCGCGCGGCGGCGCCGTCATTGACGCGGTAGTAGATGCCGTCGCGGTTGCCGACGCCGATGGCGACCTTCTGGTTGAAGGTGATGCCCAGCGTGCGTTCTAGCCGCGAAGCGACATCGACCACGCCACCGATCATCGAGGCGGCGGCGTCGCGATTGCCCTGGCTGTACTTCTTGCCGGTCTGGCCGCCGATGACGGTGCTGTCGGTGGCGAAGTCGTAGGTGGCGTTGCCCTCCATGTTGGAGGGCTTCTGGCCCGGCAGCAGCGCGCCGATGATGGCCAGCACCGCGCCGGCGATCCAGCCGACCGGGCCGAGCGAAGCGCTGATGATGCCGGCCGAGGCGAGCAGCGAGGACACCCCCGCCGCGGCGGTGACGGCACCGCCCGCCACCTGAAAGCCGCCGCCAACGCCGCCCTTCTGGATGCCGGAGTAGATGCCATAGGCGCCGCCGATGACGCCTGCCGCGCCACCCGCCACCTGGCCGAGCGTGCCGACACCGGCGCCCTGGGCCGCCACCGCACTTTCGGTGGCCGGGCCATACATGCCGTTGGGCATGGCGCCGAGGGCGCTGTTGGTGGCGCCGGTCAGGTCGCCATAGCTCCAGAGCGGCGTGGCCGCGATGTTCTGGTAGGTGCTGGTGATGCTCTCACCGACGCCGGTGAACAGGCCGTCCTGACCAGTCAGCCCGAGGCTCCGGCCGATGCCGCCATAGAGGGAGCCGCCGGAGAGCTGGTTCACGACGCTGGCGCCGCTGCTGAGCATGCCCAGCTGGCTCATGACACCGCCGCCCTGCGCGGCGGCCAGGCCGCCGGCACTGCGCAGAACGCCGAGGCCGGAGACGCTGCCGTCCACGCTGTAGGTTGCGCCGGCGGGGATGGACAGCACCGGGCCGGACACGCCCTCGGCCAGCGGCGCATAGGCCGCGGCTGGAATGCCATCGATCATGACATTGCCGGTGCCACCGGCGCCGCCACCACTGCCGCCGAACACGCTGCCAACGACACCGCCGAGGTCGCCCAGTGTGCTGCGGTTGCTGCCGAACACCGCGTTCAGCACCGGGTTCACCAGCGCCACCTTGGCAAAATACTGCACCACCTCGGCCATCACCGCCTTGGCGATATTGCCAAAGCGGATGGTGCTCAGCTGACCATTGCTCAGTGCCGTGGTGATGGCCTGGCCGATCCGATCAAACGCCTGCACGCCGACATTGGACAGCTCGGTCCAGGCATCCTGCTGCCGCTTGAGCGCCTGGGTCTCGTCGGCAATCTGCCCGGCCAGCGCCAGCCGGCGCGCCTGGGCGGCACCGTCCGTGACACCCTCCTGGGTCAGCTTTTGCCGCTCGCGCAGCACTGCCAGCTCCCGCTCGCGCTGCGCCACCGTGGCGCCGACCAGCTGCGCCTCGGTCCGCAGCGTCTCCAACTGCTGTTGCTGGCCCAGCTCCGCGGCATTCGACCGCGCCAGCGCCTGCGCCTCGGCCAGGGCGGCATAGCGGGTGGTCAGCACCTCGACGATCCGGGTGTAATCCGCATCAGCCTCGGCCCGGACTTTGAGGGTCTCGGTTTCCGCCCGCAGCCGGGCCTCCACCTCGCGCACCGCGCCGGCGCCCTGCAACTGCGCTGCAGCCAGGTCTTCGGCGCCGGTGATCTGCCGGTTCAGCGCCTCCAGGCTGTCCATCAACTGGCCGTCCAGCCGGCGCTGCACCAGCCGCCGCGCCTCGGTCTTTTCGGCCAGGGTCGCCTGGCCCAGCCCGGCCTGGCGGGCGGCATTGTCCAGCGCCTGGTCGGAGGCCGCCAGGTCGCGCGCCGCGCCAGCCGCGACATTGGCCAGCCGGGCCTGGTCCTGCAGCCCGCGCAGCATCTGCGTCGTCGCCGGGGTCAGCCCCTCCTGCTGCGCCGCCAGCGATTGCAACGAGGAGCGGATGGCTGCCGCCTGCTCCGGGTTGGCGCCGGGCAACCCGCCGCGCAGGTCACCGCGCAGTTCCTGGATGCGCTGGCGCTGCTGGTAGGTCCCGCCGACATCATTGGCCGCCTGGTCCGCCAGCGCCCGCAGCTGCTCCGGGCTGGCCTGGCCGGCCATGGCCAGGCGGCGGTTATTGGCCCGGCGCTGCGCCTCATCCAGCCGCTCCAGCTGCGGGATCAGCGTGTCCAGCCCGCCGATCATGGCGTTGATGCTGGCGGCGTAGCTGCCATTCAGCTCGACCGCGCCCTGCAACGCCTGGCGCAGCTGCAGCACCGCCTCCTCGGTGACCTTGTTCTCCCGGCGGAACTGGGCGATGGCGGCCGTGGCCTGCTGGTAGTCGGGCTGCGAGGACGGCACCAACCCGCCGCCACCGATGATGGCAGTCGGGTCCAGCGCCGCCGCGCCATCCGGCACCGCCTGCAACATGGGCCGGTTCAGGGTGCGGGTGATCTCGCGGCCGAGGCGGTAGGTGTTGGTGGCGTTGTTCTGCGTGGTGGTGGTGAACTGCGCCCGCTCATAGCCCAGCTTGGCCTCGGTCAGCCCCTGGTAGTAGCGGGTCAGCTGGATGAGCGTCTCGCCCTCACCGCGCAGCCCCTCGCGGTAGCGCTGCCCGGCCTCGGCGGCGTTGCGGTACTGGTCGCCCTGGGCGCGCAACGCGGTCTGGTAATCCTGCGCCCGTTTGCTAACCGCCTCGTATTCCGCCTGCTGCCGGTCGAGCTCGTCGGAGAGCTTTTCGGCGGCGGTTTTGCCGACGGCCATGTTGGCGGCCATCGCCAGGATGGCCAGGCCGGCGCCGGCCACCGCGCCGAAATTGCCAAAGACGCCAAGCAGCTGCGAACCCTGCTGGCCCAGCGCCACCAGGGCGTTCTGGCCGGAGCCGACTTGGACGACAAAATCCTGCACCTGAAAGCCGGCCTGGCCGATGACCTGGCCCAGCTTGGAGGAGCCGGTGGCGACCTTGGTGGTGGCGTCATCGAGATCGAGGTAGCGCCGGCGGGCCAGGTCGAGCAGCTGGCCAGCGCGCTCCTGCGAGGCGAGGCCCGCCTCCAGCGCGCGGTTGATGCCGGCCTGGGCGGTGGCGAAGCGCTGCTGTGCCCCTACGACCGGGTCCAGGCTGCGCTCCAGCTTGGCGAAGCTTTGCGCGCCAGAGGTGGCGCCACGTTCGAAGGCGGCGAAGGCCTGCTCGCCGGTGGCGCCGACCGATTGCAGCACGGCCTTGACCCGGTCGGCATCCTCGACCGCCAGGCGGATGGAGATTTCGCGGGCCATCTCAGCCTCCTGCCAGGGCGGCACTCAGGGCGGTCTCCGCCCGAGCCTCGGCGCCAGCGATGTCGAGCAGCTTTTGCAGCTTCACGGTGGGGACCAGCCGGGCGATGGCGACCGGCTTGGCGTCGCGGCGCAGGTACAGCAACGCGACCAGGCCGCCAGCCTTGGCCGGCACCAGCACGATACGGGGGCCGCGCTGGGCGCCACTATGGCGGGGCCGGCCTCTACCAGCGCGGCGAGAGGCCGACACCACCTCGGCGTCGAGGCGATCGGCGAAGGGTTCGAGATCGGCGTAGCGACGACGCTGGCCGCCCGGCACCGCGCCGCCTTTGCGGCTGCTGGGCACGCTGCCGAGGCCGAGGCGGCGGCCGGCCTCGGTCGGGATCACCAGGAAGCGTGAGCGCCTGGCCGTGATAGTCGGGCCGAGGTCGAAGGCGTCATGCAGCACGGTGCTCTTGGAATAGACCAGGGCGGCCGGGTGGAAGGTCCGCTTGCGGCTGCGTGGGTAGACCTCGCGGCGCCAGGCCTTCTCCAGGCCGGTGCCGAGACCGGCAGCGCGGACCTGGCTGCGGAGTTCGTCGAGCAGGTTGGCGGATGCGGTCTCGATGGCGGCACGCAGGGCGGTGCTAATGGCCGCGGCCTGGTCGTCCAGCAGCGGCTGGAGGTTGTCGCTGATCGTGGTGACGAGGCGCATGGGCATCTCCCCTCTGCGCGGCGGTCACCTAAGCGGCCGGAGTTCCCATTCGTGGAACTTTGGCCTTGTTCCCGAGTTGGGAACCGGCTAAGAAACCGCCATGCAGGTCATCGCCAAGCGGACGTTGAAGCAGTTCTGGGAGAAACACCCCCAGGCCGAAACGCCGTTGAAGGTGTGGTTCGTGATGGTCAGCAAGGCCGAATGGACCAGTCCGGCCGATGTCAAAGCCATGTTCGGCTCCGCCGACTTTGTCGGCGATAGCCGGGTGATTTTTGATATTGGCGGCAACAAATTCCGCCTCGTCGCCCGCATTGCCTATCGCTTCAAGCGGGTGATGGTGAAGTTCGTAGGCACGCACAAGGAATACGACGAGATCAACCCGGAGGTTGTGTGATGGACATTCGGCCGATCAAATCTGAAGCCGACTATGACTGGGCGCTCCGCGAGATCGAGCGTTATTTCGACCAGGAACCCGAGCCCGGCACCCAGGACGCCGATCGCTTCGACGTGCTGGCTTCGCTCATCGAGGGCTACGAGGCAAAGCATTGGCCGATTGAAGCACCTGATCCCATCGAGGCGGTGCGTTTCCGCATGGAGCAGGCCGGCTTCAATCAGTCTGATCTGGCACGACTGCTTGGCTCAAAATCCCGCGCCTCGGAATTGTTGAACCGACGGCGGATTTTGACAATGGAATACGCCTTCAAGCTCCACCGTGAATGGCATATTCCGGCGGAAGTTCTGTTGCAGCCCTATCATACGGAAGCACAAGGCAGCAGCGTGAGGCCTCGTGCAGCCCGTCGCAGCAAGGCGGCAGCGTAGCCGGTCCTGGTCCCTCAGGCTGCACGGCTGCGCTTCCGCTCCGCCTCGTCCCAGCGTGCTGACGCACCGGTGAGCACCCCGAACCCATCCACCACCCAGGCCGCCTGATCCGCAACGCCGCCAGCATCCGGCCAGTGCCTATACCCGCCCATGCCGCTACGGCACGCCGTCCACAGCCGCACAAAGCCGCGGCTGGCCTGGTCAACAACCCAGGCCGGGTTCTCGGCCCAGGCTTCGTCGCCAACGAGCCACGCGCCCCCGTCCTCCGGTGTCAGCCCGCCAGCAAAGGCGTCTGGCTCTCTGGCAAGGGCGAGGGCGCCGCGGAGTTTTTTTCCTGCACCGGGCTCACATGCGCTGCGTGCCACACCGCCCAGCCAACCTCCTCCAGCTCAGTGGGTGGGATCCCATCCAGCAACTCGTCCGGCACCAGCCCGCGCACGCGCCGGAACGCCGGCAGCCCATCGCCGCGCCAGTCGCGCAGGCCATAGCGGGCCGCAACCAGCGGCGTCAGGTAGACGCTGCGATAGTTGCGCGCCACCAACTCGGCATAGGCCGGCACCTGCATCGCCGCCGCGTCGATCACAGAGACCTGCGCCGCCAAGGCACGTGTCTCGGGCGTATCCGCCGCATCGATGATGCTCTCGGCCTCGTCCAGCACCGCCAGCAACTCGACCAGGTTGTCCGGCTCCAACTCCTGCAGCGCGGCACGGCGCGTTGCAAGCAACTGCTCCCGGAACGCTGGCTGCCCGGCCTCGCGGACCAGTTCGGCCTTCATCGCGGCCCGCTCCCGGAAGGTCAGCGGGGCGATGGTGTAGACGCGGCCGGAGCCTTCCGGCGCGACCTCGATCGGGTCACGCCGGCTGATGATGACGGACATGCTGTGCTCCTTCAAAACTGGGCGAGGAAGAGGTCGCTATCGGCGCCATCCAGCTGGAAGCCGATATCCATCTGACCGAGGCCATCACGGGCGCCGGGCCGCAGCCCGGTGGCCTTGGCCGCCGGCGCCATGACGATGAAGCGGTTGCCGGCGGCGCTGCCCACTACGGCCATCAGCGGCATCGGCGTCCCCAGCCGGAAGGCGTTGAAGATCGCCACCGAGGTGGTGGTGCTCATCAGCGGGTCGATGCTGCCGCGGCTGTCTCGTTCGGAGGGAATAGCAGGGTCGTAGCCCTCCGCTGCCTCCGGGTTGTCGGGCAGGATGACGCTGACCCCGGCATCGATCATCAGGCGGCGCGCTCGGGCTAGGCCGCCATTCAGCTGGCAGCGGCCGCCGACAAAGCGTGGTGGCGTCGGCCGGATGGCGGTGTTCCAGCCGGTTGGAATGGCCGTCGCCGTCTTGTCGAGAAACTGCGCGCGCAGGTCGAACACCAGGAAGCCGATGCCGCCGGTGGACAACTCCAGGCTCCAGTTGCCGACCGCGCCGGTAAAGCGCCAGCGCAGGCCGTCGGCGAAGAAGTAGATGGTCGCGGTCTTGTAGACCGCCTCGTCCGAGGTCGGGCCGTACAGCACGTTGATCGGCACCTGCGCGAGGGTGGAGACGCTGCCGGCGGTGGCCATGGTCTCGCCCAGCGTGGCGACGCGCCCGGCGGTATAGTCGGTGATGCCGGTGGTGAGCGTTCGGTCGCCGGTCAGCAACAGCGGCATGCCGCGGTACAGTTGCGCCGTCGCGGCAAAGGGCGTCGCCAGGGTCAGCGTATTGGTGGTGCCGGTCGCCGCCGCGGTGGGCGCGCCGACCGCGGTGGCGGTGATGGTTTCCTGGTAGGTGCAGCAGCGCAGCAGCTTGCCCCATTCCGGCGCGGTGCCGGCGGTGCCGGAGCCGCGCAGCGGCACCCGCAGGCGTATGCGCGGGCGCAGGCCACCGACGATGGCGGGCGCCTTGTCCAGCGTGCCGGTGAGTTCGGGGTTCTCCACCGTGACCGGATCGAACTCGACCTCGCAATCGGCGGCGATCCAGTCGGTGGCGGCCGGAGTGGTGGCGATGGCATCGGTGCCGGGGGTGGTCTCGACCTTGGCCGCGACCGCGGCAAAGCGCATGCGGACGACGTCAATGCTCATGGCACTGGTCTTTCAGGCAGGAGGGTTGTCAGCTGGCCCAGGGGCCGCCGCTGGGGCCGATGGCGAGCATGCTGAAGCGGGCCAGGAACTCGCCGGCGGGCCGGGCGGAGTCCTCGCTGTCGTAGAGGCTGAACTCGGCGGATTGCTCGGCGACATCACCAAGCCCGGCGGCGCTGGGCGTCCAGCCGGCCAGCGCCTCGACGACGCGGGCATGCAGCAGGGACAGCGCCTGCTCGGCGGCTAGGTCAGTGGTGGCGCTAGCGAAGCCGGTCACCGAGAAGCCGATGCGGTAATGGGTGCGGCCGGGCTCCTCGGTGTCATCGGCCTGCCAGTCCTCACCGCGCAGGATGAGCCGCGGCAGGTTCTCGGCATCGACATCCACCGGAGCCCGGCGGGCGCGTTCCACCACCACGTCTGGCAGCGCGGTGGTGAGCCGGTCGGTAATGGTGGCGAGCGCCGCCTCGCGCAGTGGGGTGGTTCCGGTCATGACGTGCGCGCCAGGCCGAGACGCCAGGACAGGCCGAGCGCATCCGGCTCCGCCGTCTCAACGCGGTAGGTGGTACCAGCCCAACGCAGTAGGTCGCCACGCCGGGGCGGCTGCGGCAGATCGGCGCCGCGCAGCGTGGCCTGCACCGCGATGGCCCGGCCGCCGGCGCTGCCGAGGCCGGGCACGAGGTCAGCCGGCACTGAGAACAGTAGGCGGAGACCAGTCCAGGCACCGCCCGCCGCCGCCTGCCATTCGGCATCACTGCCCATGTTGGCATCGGCCAGCAACGTGGCCATGGCCGCGTCGAACGCCGTCATCGCCGCGGCGCCACGGCAGCAGCGATCTGCGGCGCCACCTTCTCGATGCTGCGGCCGATGACATAGCCACCAAGCCCCAACTGGACGATGTCCCAGAGCTTGAGAACCTCGGCCTCGGAGATCCCCGGCGCCGACCAACCCAGCCAGCGGGCGACGATCAGCGCGCCAAAGGTCAGCATCAGGATCGGTCGCCAGCAGGCGGCCAGCCAGTGCTCGGACTGGGCCTCTGCCTTGATGATGTCGCCGGCCGCGGCATTCAACGCGCCCTGCTGCGCCAGCAGCGCCATGACCATGTCCTGCTGCGCCTTGGCCGCCTCAGCAGGATCGGGGAACCAGCGCCGGAACAGGTCGCCGAGGACCGGCAGCAGCGCCGGCAGCAGAGCTGCGATCATGGATAGCTCCGCCGATCGAGTTCGAAATGCGGCCCATCCGGGAAGGAGGCCCAGTCGCCACCCCACACCAGGGCGACGCCCTCCGCCTCAGCCGCAGCCTTCATCGCCGCGGCCAACTTCCGCGCCAGCGGCCAGTCCCATCGGACCTCGCCGCTCTCCGGCAGGCCATCGCCATCATCGAGCCAATAGGCCAGATCGACGGCATGGCCGGTCAGGTGGCGGCTGTTCAAGGTGCGGGAGGCGCCGATGGCCACCAGCTTGGCCTGGCGCTCCTTGGTCCGCAGGCCCTCCACCACAATGAAGGGCACCGCCAGTCGAGCGCGTTCGACCACGCGCACCAGGTCGGGATGCACCCCGGCCAGGCGCTGCTGGTCGCGGGTGCTGAAGGGCGAGCGCATGCTCAGGCCCCCGAGGCCGGCACACGCTCGGTCCAGACCCGGACCGTGGTGTCGGCGGCCAGCGCCGCCAGCGTGGCGATGCCGACATGGTAGTTGCCGGTGGCGGTGGTGGTGATGCGCCGGTTGGTATTGTCCCAATAGACGCGCGCGCCGGCGGTGATCGCCAGGGATGGCTCTTTGGTGACGTCAAACACCCCCTCGGTCTGGATCTCGACCGTGTTGCTGATCGCGGCGTCATAGGCGGCGATGCCGAACAGCGCACCGATCAGCACGCCCTGGCCGGAGGTCACGGCATAGGGCGCCGACACGGTGAGGCTGTCACCGGGTTGGATGAAG
>CAILMF010000012.1 GCA_903835235.1 uncultured Rhodospirillales bacterium | reverse complement strand
TGGCCGACCAGCTGACGGGCAACGCCGGCGACAACGTGCTGCTGGGATTGGCCGGCAATGACGTCCTGAGTGGCGGAGCGGGCAACGACACACTGACCGGCGGCAGCGGCAACGACACGCTGGACGGTGGCGCTGGCATCAATGTGGCGGTGTTCGAGGGAACCGCCGACTTCTTCAGCCGCAAGGTCAATGCCAACGGCGAATGGGTCATCACCGACACCCTGACCGATGGTTCGGACCCCGTGGACGGCGGCAACCAGGGCGTGGATGTGCTGCGCAACATCCAGGTGCTGCGTTTCGTGAAGCCGGATGGGACATTGGATTCAGAAGTCAGGCTCGACGACTACGGCAACGTCGCCGATGCCGACAACCCTCCAATCAGTTACGGCAGCCTGGTCACTGGCCGGATCAACTACTTCACCGACACCGACCACTTTGAGCTGCAGACCACGGCAGGGGATCGGGTCTGGTACAGCGGCACCTTTGCCAATGGCGGTGTGGTGATCAGCAGCGAGGCGGGCATCTCGCGAAACGTGGATCAAAGCGGTCAGCTGAGTTTCAGCACGACGGGCACTTTCGATGTCAATGTCTACGGCGGCTGGGGCAACCCGTCCAGCACGGCGACGACCAGCGCAGCGAGCTATTCCTTCATGCTGCGGCGCATGGCGCCAGACGGCGGCGACGGTGCTGACCGCATCGAGGCCGGCATCAAATACGAATACCTCAGCGGCGGCGCGGGCGACGACACGCTGGTCGGCTCCGACAGGTCTGACATCCTGTTGGGCGGCAGCGGCAATGACCGCTTGACCGGTGGCGCGGGTGACGACCAAGTTGACGGCGGCGCTGGCTCGGCCAACATGGCGGTGTTCTCGGGCAAGCGCGCCGACTACACCGTGACCTGGCAGAACGACAACGGTTACTACCTGAGCGTGAAGCAGTTGAATGGCGGTGCCGACGGCGCCGACCAGTTGCGCAACATCCAGGTGCTGCGTTTCAGCGACGGCGATGTGGTGCTCGACACCGAACCCAACACGCCCGACGGCGCCAAAGTGGTCTCGCTGGGGCAGGCGATCACCGGGTCGCTCACGGGGACGCCGGGCTGGGGTTGGTGGGATGTCGATGCCGACTATTTCAAGCAAAAGCTCACCGGCATCAGCACCGCGGCCGTGCTGCGAATCAAGGTCGATGAAACCTACAGCAATGCCGGTGCGGGCGAACTGCGGATCAACTTCTATGCGAGCGATTCGCAGGAGTTGCTGTCATTCGCCGACGTCAACAGTGGTGCTGCGATCTCGACGTTTGGCGGCTGGGGTGGCGGGAGCTACACCTATTTCGTCAAGGCGGTGCAATGGGGCAGCGGCACACCGTTCACCGGTGAGCCTGCGGATGTCAGGGTGGGCGGTTGGGTGCAAGGCGCGGGCGGCCTCGACTACCGTGTCGTGGTCGACAGGGTGCAGTTGGGCACCTCGGCGGGCGAGACCATCGCCGGTGACGGCAAGTCCTCGTACATCGACGCGAAAGAAGGCAACGACACCGTTGTCGGCTCGGCGCTGGCCGAAGAGATCGTGGGCGGCGCGGGCGACGACTCGATCAGCGGTGGCGGTGGCGACGACACCCTGCGCGGTGGCGATGGCAAGGACAGCCTGCTGGGCGGGCTGGGCAATGATTTGATCGATGTCACGGCCAGTGCTGCGCCCAAGGGCGTGGTCGATGGCGGGGCGGGCGTCGACACGCTGAAGGTGGCCGCGAACAGCGACCTGTCGGGGCTGGCGATTTCCGGGGTGGAAATCCTCGACGGCAGCGGTGGTCTCTCCGCGATGACGCCGCAACAGGTGGCGGCGTTGGGTTTGACCAGCGCACAGAACATCACCTTCAGGCTTGATCCAAATCTGTCTGCTGGCGGCAAGCTCGACGCAAGCGGCCTGACAGGCAACTTGAGTCTGCGCGGTACGAATCAGAGCGATACGCTGATCGGCAATGCGGG
>CAILMF010000011.1 GCA_903835235.1 uncultured Rhodospirillales bacterium | reverse complement strand
GGATTCACGCCTCCGGGTGCTCGGCCTGGCGGCCTGCGCCCTGCGGCGATCCGGCCCGGGGAGGTCGGATTCACGCCTTCGGGTGCTCGGCCTGGCGGCCTGCGCCCTGCGGCGATCCGGCCCGGGGAGGTCGGATTCACGCCTTCGGGTGCTCGGCCTGGCGGCCTGCGCCCTGCGGCGATCCGACCCTCAGAACTTCACCTGCGGCGCGGTGTTGACCGCGGCCCGCTCGCTCTCCGGCACCTCGAAGAAGGTGCGGCTGGTGAAGCCCAGGCTGCCCGCGAAGAACACCGCCGGCACCGACTGGATGGCGGCGTTGTATTCCGCCACCGCGTTGTTGAAGAAGCGCCGGGCGGCGGCGATCTTGTTCTCGATATCGCTGAGTTCCGCCTGCAACTGCAAAAAGTTCTGGTTGGCCTTCAGCTCGGGATAGGCCTCGGTCAGCGCCAGCAGGCGGCCCAGCGCGGCGCCCAGCTGGCCTTCCGCCTGGGCCTGCGCCGCCGGGCCATTGGCGCCAACGGCGGCGTTGCGCGCGGCCACCACGGCTTCCAGCGTGCCGCGTTCATGCGCGGCATAGCCCTTCACCGTCTCCACCAGGTTGGGCACCAGGTCGTGCCGCAGCTTCAGCTGCACATCCACGTCCGACCAGGCCTGGCCGGTGGTCTGCCGCAGCGAGACCAGGCGGTTGTAGACCACCACCAGCCACAACAGCAGCAGCACGACAATGCCGAGGACAACCCAGGCCATGGCAACGACTCCCCCAGAGGCAAAGGGATACTAGAGCCTGATCGCCTGAGGCGGAATCGTCGAAAGGCGTGAATCAGCCTCTCGAAAACAGCTAGACCGTTATCGCCGCTTCAATCGGCGGAGATCACGGTCTAGCGCGGGCAGCCCCTCCGGCGCGCGGGGTTTCGGCGGGCCGTGGGCTCAGCGGCTGCCGCAGGCCCGCGCCACCACCTCGCACTGGCCACGCCCGGAGCAGCTGCGCAGCGCCGCGCTGTCGGCCGCCGCCTGGGTGTCGCCCTGGCCGTAATCCACCAAGGTTACCTGGAAGGTCCGGGGGTCCGAGGTGCGCACCAGCCCGACGGTGCGGCCGGCCTGGACGGCGGCGATGCACTTTCCCGGCCCCGCCTCGCCCAGCACGCGGCAATTGACGCCGGCCTGGGCCGCGCAGGCGCGATTGGCCTCCAGATGCGCCTGGTTGCGGTCCGCCTGGCCTTGGCTGACCCCGGTGGCGGCGTTGGGCGGCGTGGCGGCATAGATCACGGCCCAACTGCCGGAAGCCCCCTGCGACGCGCCGGCCACCGGCCGCCCGGTGCCGGAATTCATGCCGCGGCTGCGCGGATTGTTGAAGTCGTTGCCGGCCTGGCAGCGAATCATGCAGGCCTGCACCGCCGGCGGATTGGCCGAAAGCTCGCGCGCCGGCGCGTTGCAGAGCTGACGGCAATTCTCGACGTAGCGTTGCGATTGCGCGCTGGCCGGCAGGGCCAGCAGCAGGCTCAGCAACAGGCCGGCAAGCTTCGTCATGGCGGCGGTTCCGGGCGACAGGCGATGGAGTTGCGCCACCATAGGTTGCTTTTCCGCCGCAATAAGCCCGGATTTGGTTAAAAAGCGTCGGCGCCGGTGCTGGCGGCGCAACAACTTCGCTACAGCGGCAGCGTCGCCACCGCCAGGGCGCCGCCTTCCGGCCGGTTGCGCAGCACCACGTCGCCGCCATGGGCGCGCAGGATGTTGCGGGCAATGGGCAGGCCCAAGCCAGCACCGCCGGTTTCCCGGTTGCGGCTCTGCTCCAGCCGGCGGAACGGCAGGAACACGGTTTCCAGCTCGCCCGGCGGAATGCCCGGGCCGTCATCGGCCACTTCCAGCCGCACCGGCTGGCCATTGCCGGCGGGGATCAGCCGCAGCCGCGCCGCCCGGCCATAGGCCAGCGCATTGCCCACCAGGTTGGCAATGGCGCGCTTCAGCGCCACCGGCCGGGCCTGCACCACCAGGCGGTCCGGGCCGGCATAGTCGATCTGCTCGGCCAGCTCGGGGTGGGCGTCGGCGGAGTCGTCCAGCACGGTGCGGCACAGCGCCACCAGGTCCAGCGCCACGCTCGGCTCGGCGGCGCTGTCATCCCGGGCGAAGGCCAGGGTGGCGGTGATCATCGCCTCCATCTCCGCCAGGTCGGCCAGCATCTTCCGGCGCTGCTCGTCATCCTCCATGAACTCGGCACGCAGCCGCAGCCGGGTGATCGGCGTGCGCAGGTCGTGCCCAATGGCGGCCAGCAGCTGGGTGCGGTCGCCGACGAAGCGGCGGATGCGTTCCGCCATGGTGTTGAAGGCCGCGGCGGCGCGGGCAATCTCGGTCGGGCCGGTCTCCGGCAGCGGCGGGGTGTTGACGTCGCGGCCCAGCCGGTCGGCGGCATCCGCCAGCGCCCGCACCGGCAGGATCAGCCGCCGCACCGCCCAGAGGGTCAGCGCCCCGGCGGTGAAGGTCATCACCGCGAAGGCCATCAGGAAGGTCTCGGAATGCCAGGGCCGCGGCGGTTCCAGCCGAACCTGCAGGTTGAGCCACTGGCCATCCATCAGGCGCAACGAGGCGCCCCATTCGCCATGGCGCGGTGGCCCGGCCCAGTCGCCCATCGGCTTCGGCCCGTGCTCCCGCATCCGCTCCCGCATCCTGGGGGGCGGCCCGAATTCCGGTGGCGCCAGCAGCATCGTCGTGCCCGCGGCGCCGATCGGGCCGACGCGCACCTCCCGCGGGCGGAACCGCACCGGCCCGGCCCCCTGCAACCGGTCCACCCGGAACAGCCGCATGACCGGCGGTGGTGGCGGCGGCAGGCCGGCCGGCACCAGCGCCTGTTCGTCCAGGCTGGCGGTCAGGCCGGGCGGCAGGTCCACATCGGCCAGCATCTGCGCCCGGCGTTCCGGCGGGGCCAGGGCCACGGTGTTCCACAGCCCGAAGGCGCGGGCCGAAATCTCCCGCGCCTGGGCGAAGCGTTGCAGGTCCACCCGGTCCAGCGCGTGGATGGTCAGCCCGGCGGCCTGCACCAGGGTCAGCCCCAGCAGCAGTACCAGCGCCGTGCGCCCGGCCAGGCTGCCGGGCCAGAGCCAGCACAGCGGCGGCGGCAGGCCACGGCGCGCCGGCCTCGCCTCGGGTTCCCGCCGGGGCAGCGAATCCATGCTCAGGCCTTTTCCACCGTGGCGGCCAGCACGTAGCCGCCGCCGCGCACGGTCTTGATCAGGCTGGGGTTGCGGCCGTCATCCTCCAGCTTGCGGCGCAGGCGGGAGACGGCAACGTCGATCGCCCGGTCGAACGGGCCGGCCTGGCGACCGCGCAGCAGGTCCATCAGCATGTCCCGCGTCAGCACCCGGTTGGCGCGTTCCACCATCACCTGCAGCAGTTCGTACTCGCCGCCGGTCAGCGGCACTTCCACGCCATCGGGGTTCAGCAGCCGGCGGCGGGCGGGTTCCAGCAGCCAGCCGGCGAAGCGGATGACCTTGGCCGGCGGCTCCTTGGCGCCCGGGCCGGCACCCTCGCCGGAGGCGCGGCGCAGCACGGCGCGGATGCGGGCCAGCAGCTCCCGCGGGTTGAACGGTTTGCCGAGATAGTCGTCGGCGCCCAGTTCCAGGCCGACGATGCGGTCGGTCTCCTCGGCCATCGCGGTCAGCATCACGATCGGCGTCTCGCCCTGGCTGCGGATCCAGCGGGCCACGTCCAGGCCGCTCTCGCCGGGCAGCATCAGGTCCAGCACCACCAGGTGGTAGCGGCCCAGCGGCCAGAGCTTGCGGGCTTCCTTGGCGTCACGCGCCGAGGTGACCCGCATGCCCTGGCGTTCCAGGAACTTGGAGAGCAGGTCACGGATTTCGCGGTCGTCGTCGACCACCAGGATATGCGGCACGGGTTCCATGCGCTGTTACATAGCGCGTTCGGCGGCGGCTGGGTGGCGCGGTTGCGTTCCGTTGCAATTCGGCACGGCCATGGACGCGATGCGGCAACATGGCCGGCGCATGGTCGGCGCCGTCACACGAATACGGAGCCTACCATGCACCCGCTGCATTTCCACCGCTTCAACCATCGCGCCCGCCGGGCCGGCACCGCCGCCCTGGCCGCGCTGGCGCTTTCCACCTGGATCGCGCCGGCCATGGCGCAACAACCGCCGCCGGCCCCGCCCGGGCAGGAGATGCCCCGTGGTTCCATGGGGGGTCCAATGGGCGGCCCCATGGGGGGGCCGATGGGTGGCCACATGGGTGGGCATGGCGGCATGCACCATGGCCACCACCACGGTCATCGCGGCCCCTTCGGCGGGCTGTTCTTCCAGCGCGAGGACAAGGCGTTGACCGCGCCCGAGGTGCAGAAGATCGCCGAGGCCTTCCTGCTGTTCCAGGGGGAGCGCAGCTGGCGCGTGACCGAGGTGAAGGAAGCCGCCAACAACACGGTGGAATTCGCGGTGACCACGCCGGAAGGCGGCGTCGTCGCCCGCTTCAGCGTGGACCGCAAGACCGGCCGGCCGCGCCGCATCGGCTGATGTGGTATGGGGGGCGATGGATGCGCCCTTCCCCCACCCGCCCGCCTGGGCCCTGGCCGGCATCGCCGCGCTGGAGGCCCAGGACCCGCGCTTCGCCGGAGTGATCCCGGCCGCCGGGCCGCTGCCCTGGCGCACCCGGATGCCCGGCTTTCCCGGCCTGCTGCGCGCCATCTGCGGCCAGCAGATCAGCAACCAGGCGGCCAATGCCATCTGGGGCCGGCTGCGCCTGGTACCCGGCGCGCTGGAGCCCGCCGGGCTGCTGCTGCTGGATGACGCCACGCTGTGCGGCGTGGCCGGGCTTTCCCGCCCCAAGGCGGCGCATGCCCGCTCGCTGGCCACCGCCTGCGTCGAGGGCCGGCTGGATTTCGCCACGCTGCCGGCGCTGGGCGATGCCGAGGCCCTGGCGCATATCGCCGCGGTGAAGGGGCTGGGGCCGTGGACCGCCTCGATCCACCTCCTGTTCGCGGAACAGCGGCCGGACATCTTCCCGCCCGGCGATGTCGCCCTGGCCGCCAGCGCCGGGCATCTGCTGGGCCTGCCGGAGCGGCCGAGCTTCAAGGCGCTGAACCACCTGGCCGAGGCCTGGCAGCCCTGGCGGTCTCTGGCCGCCCGGCTGCTGTGGCATCACTGGCGCTTCGTCACCGGCCGCCCGGCCGGCGAGGATGGCTGATCCGGCTGGCCTTAGCCTGGCGGCGACTGGAGGATCTCGGACGGCCACTCGATCTCGGCGCCGTCGACGAAGAAGGCGATGCTGCTCTCGTCCTCGCTGTCCCAGGCGCGCAGGGCGACCATGGCGATCAACCCCAGCCAGGGGCCGGCCGGCAGCTCGGCCGAGACATGCAGTTGCAGCGTGCCGCGTTCGTCATGCAGCCGCTGCACATTGTGCGCCCAGACCAGTTCACCCACCGAACTTTCCGAATCGGCCGCAGGCAGCGTGACCATGCGCAGCAATTCCCGCGCCCGGCCGTCGGTGCGGATCAGCCGCCGCAGCCGCCAGGGTTCTTCTTCCGCATTATGCGCGGAGAGCTTGGGTTCAACCGGTTCCATCGCCACCTGCTGCCGCCGCCGCGGCGCCAACCGCGCCGCCCGGACCAAAGGTCTTAAACTTTGCCATCCTGCCAAAGCCGGCAGCATCGCGCCATGGCAGAACTCTGGCCTGCCTCACACATTCGTGAATATAGTGCCGCTGGAACAATCCTTGGGAGGCAGCATGCCCATCTCGACACGCCGCGCTGCGCTTGGCGCCCTTGGCTGCCTCGCCTGCGCCGGCCTGCTGCCGGGCCTGCCCTCGGCCCGGGCTTCCGAATCGACCGTGCCGAAGACCAGCATGACGCCGGACCAGGCCTTGGCCCGGCTGCTGGCGGGCAATGCCCGCTTCGTCGCCGACAACCCGATGCCGGCCGCCATCGGCAGCGGCCGGCGGCAGGAGTTGGCCGGGGGCCAGGGGCCCTTCGCCGCCGTGGTCGGCTGCGCCGACAGCCGCACCGCGCCGGAGAGCCTGTTCGGCGCCGGGCTGGGCGAGGTCTTCACCACCCGCGTGGCCGGCAACAGCATGACCGCGCCCACCCTGGCCAGCCTGGCCTATTCCGTGCAGGCGCTGGGGGCGCCGCTGGTTATGGTGCTGGGGCATGAACGCTGCGGCGCCGTCGCCGCCGCGGTGGAATTCGTCACCAAGGGCACCCGCCTGCCGGACCCGATGATGGCCATGGTGGACCCGATCGTGCCCGCGGTGCGCGCGGCGCAGAAGCTGGGCGGCGACCTGATGGAGCAATCCGTGCGGGAAAATGCCCGCATGGTGGCCAAGGGGCTGCGCGAGCACGCCACCTTCCGCGCCCTGGTGCCGAGCAAGCTGCGCGTCGTCGCCGCCCGCTACGACCTGGACGACGGCCAGGTCACGGTGCTGGAAGGCTGAGGTCCGGCAGCGCCCGCGTCACCGTCTCGGTGCCGCCCATCCACAGCGTCGGGTGGGTCATCTTGACCCCCGGGCCGCCCGTGATGATGGGGTGGATAGCGGCGGCGCTGCGGGCCAGGCCGGGGTCGGCGGCGAACAGGTAGTCCTGGGCGCGGGCCAGGCTCCAGCCGGCCTTGAGCAGGATATCCGCCATTTCAGCGGGGATCAGCATGATCTGTTCCTGCCCCGGGCGCGCCTTGGCCCCGCTGCTGGCGCGCTGGGCGCCCTGCATGGCCGCCAGCATCGGCCGCAGCACCATCTCCGGCGTGTCTGCGCCGCCTTCGGGCAGCACTTCCATGGTGCCGGAGATGCCGAGCACCGTCACGGCGCTGGCCGTGGCCGGCAGGCCGCGGCGCACATGCAGCGGCGGCACCCAGGGGTGGCTGCCCTCGGCGAAGGCAAAACCGTATTTGCCGGGCTGGCCCATGGTGGCCATGTCGCCGCTCTCCGGCCGCATGCCCGCGATGTTGCGCAGCACCAGCGCCACCGCCCGGCCGATGCAGGCATTGGCGCGGTTGCCGGGGCCGAGGCAGTTGGTGCCACTGTTCATGCCAAGCCGCTCCGCCACCGGGCCATGCACGCAGACCGCCACGGTGGGCGTGCCGGTGGTGGTGGCGATGCCCAGCAGGTTGAAGGCTTCCTCGGCGGCGGCCAGCGCCGCGGCCAGCACCACCGGCAGTTCCGCCGGCACGCAGCCGGCCAGCAGGGCGCAGTAGGCCACGGCCTGGGGCGTGACGGCGCCGAACATCGGCGCCATGTGGGCCAGTTCCGCATCGGGCGCTAAAACGCCGGCCAGCATCGCCGCCAGCCGCGCTTCGGTGGGCGGCACCAGCGGCAGGCCGTCGCTGAAGCCGGCGGCTTCCAGCAGCGCCTGGGCGTCGTCCCAGGGCGTGGCTTCGTGGAAGAACAGCGCGTCGTCGGCGCCGACGATCATGCGGTTTCCTCGCGCCTCAGCCGCCGGCCGAGGGCAGCTTCACCCGGGTGGAGACCACCGCCGTACCGCCGAAGCTGGGGATGAAGGCGCTGTGCTTGCCCGGGCCGCCGGCCATGGCGATGTGGATGTCATCCGGGCCGCGGCAGATGGTCAGGAAATCCCCGGTCGGGTGGTGCCCGGTGGCGGCGTAGGTCGCCAGGTTCTCCTCCGAGATGTGCTTCAGCGGAATGCGCGCCCGCAGCCACAGCTCGTCGCGCAGCTTGTCCACGCCCCAGCCATCCCGGTGGAAGGTGGCGGCGTGTTCCGGCCCCACCACCACCATGTACGGCCCCTTGCCGTAGACCGTATTGGCGCCAGGCTGGGCGATGGTGTGGGCAAAGGTGGTCATCAGCCCCTCCGCACTGGTGCTGCCGTGGTCGTTGATGTTGTGCGGGGCTTCGCCGGACATCACCGTGACAACGCTGTCCTCGGGCGCGAAGCCGCGGCGGACATGGAAGGGCAGCCAGGGGCATTCCTCCTCGTTCTCGCCGAAGCAGAAAGCGTATTTGGCCGGGGACCCTTGGGTGGAGCGGTCCATCACGCCGGGCTTGCCGCCACCCACGTTGAGCAGAATCAGCTGAATGGCGCGGCCGATGCTGGCATTGGCGCGCCAGCCCTGGCCGAAGCAGTTGCTGGAGCAGTTGACGCCCAGCGCCTGACGCAGCGGGCCGTTGATCATGACCATCGGCGCGCAGCTATGCGTGGTGGCCATGCTGCCATGCAGGTTGTAGCTGGGGTCCAGGATGCCGCGCAGCCCGGCCAGGATGGTGGGGAAGTAGGCTGGTTTCGCGCCGGCCATCACCGCATTGGCGGCCAGGCTGGCCATGGTGGGCACCACCTGGCGCGGGGAGATCGGCGCGAAGCCTTCATTGTCGCCATGGGCCGCGGCCACCATGCGGGCCACGCTGGCTTCGGTCGGCATCACCAGCGGCAGGCCGTCGCTCCAGCCCTGCTCGATGGCGTAGTCCTGCCATGCCTCCTGGTCGAGATCCGCGATGTCCAGGATCTCGGAGTCGGCGCTGTCGCTCATGGGCTGCTGTCCCTGTGGGGGCACGGCCGCCGATGCTGCGCGGCGGCCTGTATGGAAATCGATGGCATGAGGCCGAGCCTCACGCTGGAACCGCGCTGCGCGCACGACGCAGGTCAAGGCGGCCGGATGGCCGCGTCAAGCTTCTGAGGCCGGAAGCAGCCTGATACCGGCGCGCCGGTATCAGGCCTTCATTTCCTCTTGGAAGCCGGCGAAGGCGGCGTCGATCCGCTCCACCAGTTCCTCGGCGTTCAGGCCGCCGACAGGGTGCTTCACCACGATCAAATGCGGGTCCACCTTGCGGGCCTTGGCCTGCGCCAGGACCAGCGGCTTGAAGGTCTCGGTGGCGATGACCACCCCAACCATGCCCTTCTTCCTCAACTCGATGCTGTCGTGGAAACTCCACGATGAGCAGGAGCCTCAATCGCCCAAGGCGAGCAACGCGATGCGGTACTTCTTCGCGGCGTCGTTGATCATCTCAAGCGGGGCGCCCTGGCTGGCGCTGTTCTTGGCGATGAACTCGATGTTGTCGGTGCGGCGGATGCCCGCCAGCTTGGCCTTGACGCCTTCCAGCAGTTCGCGCGCATTCGGCTTGGAATTGCCGAACAGCACGATCGGGTCGTTCAGCCAATCGACCTTGCCCTCGGTCGCCTGCTCGGCGCCGGCGGGGGTAAGGCCAAATCCTGGGTTCACGATACGCATCGCGGTTCCCTCCGTATTACCGCCATGGAAGCCCTATCCGGCCGGCTTGCCAAGAGCGAATGCGGCGGCGGCCACGCCTGCCGCCGCGCCGGCGGCTTCGGCCGCGGGCACCGTCTCCGTGGCGCCGGGCGCGCAGTCGCCGGCCAGGAACAGGCCGGGCGCCCCCGGGGCGGCGACGAAGCCGAGCGGTGCGACGCGGCCGGCCAGGACGAAGATGGCGCGGGCCGGCAGCGCGGTGCCCGCCACGCTGACCGAATCGAGCCCGCCAGCGCCGCCCAGCGCGGTCACGCGGCCGGGCCAGATCGCGGCATTCGCCAGGGTGCCCAGCGCGGCGGCGCTCTCATGCGGCTCGGCGCCCTGGGTCACCAGCGTGACGTGTTCCACGGTGGCGGCCAGGTCCAAGGCTTCCTGCACCGCCCAGCGGTCGTGGCCGGCCACCACCACCCGGGCGCCAGCGTAGAGCGGGCCGTCGCAGGCGGCGCAATGGGACAGGCCCTGGCCTTCGTAGGTGTCCTCCTCCGCCAGCCCCAGCCGGCCATTGCCCAGGCCGACGGCGAGCACCACGGCGCGGGCGCTGTGCGCCTCGTCATCGGTGGTGAGGTGGAAGCCGGGGGTCAACGCGGTCACCTCCGCGATCGCGAGTTCGGCGCCCGCGCCCATGGCGGCGTCCAGAAGCGCCGAGGCGTAATCCATGCCGTTGGGGTTGCCGGGCATGTCGTGCAGCGCCGGCAGGTTCATGAGCACGCCGCCGGGGCCCATGCGGTCGATCACGCAGGTGCGGGCGCCCGCCTCGGCCGCCGCGCGGGCCGCCGCCAGCCCGGCCACGCCGGCGCCCACCACCACCACATCCCAGTCCTGCGCCATGCCGCGTCCTCAGAGTTCTGGCGGAGGGAAATGGGAGTCGAACCCACCAGGGACCGGCCTACGGCCCCTGCTGGTTTTGAAGACCAGCCGTCCCACCGGGAAGCGTTTCCCCTCCGTGCGCGAGTCTAGCCTGGGCCGGCCGGCCCGAACAGCGCCGCCGGGTCTTTCACCACCCGGCGCAGGTCGCCACGGCGCAGTGTCAGGCCGCGCCGATCAAAATATTCCAGCACCAGGATCGCCTGGGTGCGGCCATTGCCGCAGGCGTCGCGGAACTGCGCGGCGGTGAAGCCGGCGGGGTGGGCGGCGGAAAGCGCGGCGGCGCGGCGGGCCATCTCCGGCACCGCCTCACGCGGGAAGAACAGGTCCGGCGCCACTTCCAGCAGGCGGCCGGCGGCGGCCAGGCGCTTGGCGGCGCGGCGCAGGACCGGTGGGTCCAGCCGCAGGGTGCGGGCCAGGTCGTTCAGCACCGGCGGGCGGAAGGGGTTCTCCGCCAAAGCGGGCTGGAGCCGCGCCCACAGTTTCGCGTCCTCGCCGCCCAGGCCGGGCTGGTGCGTGGGCAGGCGGAGGAAGCCGGCTTCCCGCGCCAGCGCGCCCTGTTGTGTCAGCGCTTCCGCCAGGGCGGCGAAGCCGTCGCGCGGCAGGCGCGTTGGCAGCGCCAGGCGGAGCTTTTCCGGCGCCGCGCCGGGGGCGGCGGGTTGGCGGGCGTGGTGCGCGGCCAGGGCTGCCTCGGTCTCGGCGCGCAGCGTGGCCAGGGCAGCGGGGGCGAGCAGGAAGTCGCCGGTGCGGGGGCCGGGCAGCTCGGCCAGGCCCCAATCCTGCGCCAGGGCGGCGGCGGGCAGCAGGTAGGGTGGCAGCGCCAGCATGGCTGGCAGTGGCTCCAGCTGGGCCAGCGCCCGCAGCATGGCCAGGCGCGCGGGGGTGCGGCGGCGGCGTTCCGGTGCGCGCGGGTCAAGCACGCGGCCACCGGCCAGGGTGCGCTGGGCGGAGACATCGCGCAGCACCAGCCGGTCGCCGCGCCAGAACGGGCGGGGCTGGTCCAGCACCAGCTGGGCCAGGCCGGTCTCGCCGGGGGCCAGTTGCTCGGCGGAGAGCAGCACGACGCGGGCATTCAGTTGCGCCGCGCCGTGGTGCAGCAACACCGGCGCCCAGGCGCGCAGCGGGGCGCGCTCGCTGGGCAGCAGGCGCAGTTCCACGTCCAGTCGGGTGGTCAGCGCGGTCAGCGCCGGCGCCACCACCCAGTCGCCACGGCCGATCTCGTCCTTGGCCAGGCCGGCCAGGTTCAGGGCGCAGCGTTGGCCGGGGCTGGCCTGCTCGACCACGGCGTTCTCGGCGCGCAGGCCACGGATGCGCGCGGGGCGGCCCTGCGGCTGCACCAGCACGGCGTCGCCGACACGCAGCATGCCCGCGAGCAGCGACCCCGTGACGATGGTGCCGGCGCCGGCCAGCGAGAAGCTGCGATCCACCGCGAAGCGCGGCAGCCCCGGCGCGGCGCTGGGCTGGTGGGCCAGGGCGGCGCCCTCCAGCGCAGCCCGCAGCGCCGGGATGCCTTCGCCGGTGGTGGAGGAAACCGGCAGGCAGGCCGCGCCGGCCAAGGGCGTTGGCGCCAACAGCGCGGCGACCTGGCGCTGCACCTCGGCCAGCCGCGCCGAGTCCACCAGATCCGCCTTGGTCATCGCGACCAGGCCGTGCCGCAGGCCCAGCAGGTCCAGCACCTGCACATGCTCGCGCGTCTGCGGCATCACCCCGTCATCCGCGGCCACCACCAACACGCAGAAATCGATGCTGGCGGCGCCGGCGATCATGGTGTGGACCAGCCGCTCATGGCCTGGCACGTCGACGAAGCCGAGCGTCGCGCCGTCCGCCAGCGGCACATAGGCGAAGCCTAGGTCGATGGTGATGCCGCGGCGCTTTTCCTCGGCCAGCCGGTCGGTGTCCACGCCGGTGAGCGCGCGGACCAGGCTGGTCTTGCCGTGGTCGATATGGCCGGCGGTACCGACGATCATGTGGCGTTCAGGTTGGCCAGGAACGCCGCCTCATCCTCCAGGCAGCGCAGGTCCAGCCACAGCGCGCCGGCCTGGATGCGGCCGATCACCGGGCGCGGCAGCCCGCGCAGCCGCGCCGCCAGCGCGTCGGTGCCGGAGAGGCGAACCGCGAAGCTCGGCAGCGTTTCCAGCGGCAGCGCGCCGGAGCCGATCTGGCTTTCGCAGGGCGCCACTGCCGCGTCGCAGCCGGCCCAGGCGGCCAGCACCGGCGCCAGCCGCATCGCGGCTTCCTGCATCTCCGCCGGCGGGCGGGTCAGGCTGCGCAGCGTGGGCAGGCGCGCGGCCAGCGTATCGGGGTTACGGTACAGCTTCAGCGTGGCTTCCAGCGCGGCCAGGCGGATCTTGTCCAGCCGCATGGCCCGCTTCAGCGGGTGCTTGGCGCAACGCTGCACCAGGTCTCGGCGGCCGATGATGAAGCCGGCCTGCGGCCCGCCCAGCAGCTTGTCGCCCGAGAAGGTCACCAGGTCGGCGCCATCCCGCACCGCATCCTGCACCGTGCGCTCGCGCTTCAGGCCGAAGCGCGCCAGGTCCACCAGCGTGCCGCTGCCGAGGTCGTCGATCATCGGCAGCCCGGCGTTACGCGCGATCTTCGCCACTTCGGCGGGCGCGACTTCACTCGTAAAACCCTGCACGAGGAAGTTGGAGGTATGCACCTTCATCAGCAGCGCGGTGTCGGCGCCGATGGCCTCCACGTAGTCGCGCGGATGGGTGCGGTTGGTGGTGCCCACTTCCCGCAGGCGCGTCCCGGCGCTGGCCATGATGGCGGGCAGCCGGAAGGCGCCGCCGATCTCGATCAGTTCGCCGCGGGAGACCACCGTCTCCCGCCCCGCGCCCAGCGCCGCCAGGGCCAGCACCAGGGCGGCGGCGTTGTTGTTGACCGCGATGGCATCCTCGGCGCCGGTCAGTTCGCACAGCAGGGCGCGGATATGGTCTTCGCGCTCGCCCCGGCCGCCGTTTTCCAGCGAGAATTCCAGCGTGGCCGCGCTGCGCATCGCCTCCGTGGCGGCCTGCACCGCTTCCTCCGCCAGCACGGCGCGGCCGAGATTGGTGTGCAGGACCACGCCGGTCAGGTTGAAGACCGGGCGCAGGCTGGGTTGCTCGGCGCGTTCCAGCGCGGCCATGGCGGCGGCGGCCACTGCCTCGGCATCCGGCACCGCGGCCCCGGCCAGCACGGCGGGGCGGGCGGCGGCCAGCGTCGCGCGGATGGCGCCGACCATGGCTTCCCGGCCAAAGCGCGCGACCGCGACGGCGCCCAGGGCGCCGCGCAGCACGGCATCGACGGAAGGCGGATGCGGCAGCGAGGGACTACTCCGCCGCCATCGCCAGGCCGGTCGGCAGCACGGCACGCAGCGCCGTCACCAGCTCGGCCATCATCGCATCGGTATGGAACGGCGTGGCGCAAAGCCGCAGCCGCTCCGTGCCGCGCGGCACGGTGGGGTAGTTGATCGGCGTGGCATAGATGTTGTGCTTGTGCAGCAGCTCCCGCGCCACGCGGCGGCAGGTCTCGGCCTCCCCCACCCAGAGCGGCACGATGTGGCTGGCGCTGGGCATGCGCGGCAGGCCCGCGGCATCCAGCGCCGCCTTCAGCGCAATGCCGCGTTCCGCCAGCGCGGCCCGCCGAGAGCCATCCGCCCGCAGCGTGCGCACGCTGGCCAGCGCCGCGCCGGCCACGGCGGGCGGCAGCGCGGTGGTGAAGATCAGCCCACCGGCGACGCTGCGGATGTAGTCCACCACATCGGCATTGCCGGCGACATAGCCGCCCAGCACGCCGAAGCCTTTTGCGAGCGTGCCCTCGATCAGGTCCACCCGCTGCGCCACGCCGTCGCGCTCGGCAATGCCGCCGCCGCTCGCGCCGTACAGGCCCACGGCGTGCACTTCATCCAGGTAGGTGATGGCGCCGTATTTGTCGGCCAGGTCGCAGATGGCGCCGATGGGGGCGATGTCGCCATCCATCGAATAGACCGACTCGAAGGCGATCAGCTTCGGCGCCTCGCGCGGCACGGCCGCCAGCTTGGCCTCCAGGTCCGCCAGGTTGTTGTGCTGCCAGATATGGCGGCTGACACCCTTCGCGCCGCGCATGCCCGCGATCATCGAGGCGTGGTTCTTCACGTCCGAGAAGACGTGGAAACCCGGCAGCGCCTCCAGCACCGCGCTGAGTGCGCCGACATTGGCGATGTAGCCGCTGCCGAACAGCAGCGCGCTGTCCTTGCCGTGCAGCGCCGCCAGCTCGGCTTCCAGCGCCACATGCAGCGGCGAGGTGCCGGAGATGTTGCGCGTGCCGCCGGCGCCGGCGCCGTGCTGGGCAATGGCGTTGTGCGCGGCTTCCAGCACCGCGGGGTGGCTGCCCATGCCGAGATAGTCGTTGGAGGACCAGACGGTGACCTCCCGCCCTGCACCCTCGCCATGCCAGCGATAGATCGGGAAGCGCCCGGCCAGTTTTTCCAGATGGGCGAATTCGCGATAGCGGCCTTCGTCACGCAGGCCAGCCAGCGTGGTACGGCAATGGGCGAGGAAAGCGGTCCGGGTGGTCATGGGCGGACATAAGCCTGCATAGCGGTTTCTGGCCAATGAAACGGCCGCAACCCGGTGCTGCGGCAAGGACGTTTCCATTGGGACAACCAAGCCCGGAGGGCGCTGGCAGGGCAATGATATAGGTCAACATCCCCAGCGGCACAGGGCTATTCAGCGGTCAACCCGGTTGCCTCGGCCAGCCGGGTCCAGGCGGCGGTCTCCTCGGCCAGCAGCCGGCCGAGTTCAGCCGGCGCCGAGGCGGCGATGGTGATGCCGCGGGCGGCCATATCCGCCAGCAGTGCGGCATCCTGGGCCGCAACCTCGGCAGCCCGGTGCAGCCTGGCCACCACCGACGGCGGGGTGGCGGCGGGCACGAACAGCCCCTGCCAGAACTCCACCGCGTAGCCGGGCCAGCCAGCTTCTGCCACGGTCGGCACCTGCGGCAGCGCGGCGGACCGGCCGGGCGAGGTCACCGCCAGGCCGCGCAGCCTGCCATCCGCCAGGAATGGCAGGGCTTCCAGGATGGCCAGGAAGATCAGCGGCACCCGCCCGGCGATGACATCCGCGCTGGCCTGCGGGCCGCCGCGATACACTACATGGTTGAACTGCACCCCCGCGCGCTGCTGGAACAGCGCCCCGGCCAGGTGGTTCAGCGACCCGGCGCCGGTGGAGGCCTGGTCCAGCCCGCCAGGATCGGCCTTCGCCATGGCGACCAACCCGGCCACGTCCCGCACCGCCAGGCCAGGATGCACGCACAGCACGAAGGCGCCGCGCGCCACCAGGGAAACCGGGGCGAAGTCGCGCTGGGGCTGGTAGGGCAGGTCCTTGCGCAGCGCGGGGTTCACCGCCAGGGAGTTGATGCCCATCAGCACCGTGTAGCCATCCGGCCGTTGGGTCGCGACATGCTGGTAGGCCAGGTTGGCGCCGGCGCCGGGGCGATTGTCGATGACCACCGGCCTGCCCAGCGCATCGGCCATGCGGGCGGCGAAGGCGCGGCTGATCGCATCCGTGGTGCCACCGGGGGGCAGCGGCACCACCAGCGTCACGGCGCGGTCCGGCCAGGGGGCGGAGGCGGGCTGGGCCCGGGCGGCGCCCGGCAAGGCAAGGGCCAGCGCGGGCGCGGCCAGCAGCTTGCGGCGGTACATCTTCCCTCGCCCTCGGTTTCCGTCGCAGTCTCCGCACCCTGGCGCCCAGCGTCAATGCCGGGCCGCAACGGGAGACAGCCGCGATGACCACCTCCATCCTGGAACAACGCCGTATCGAGGCCGCCTTCGCCAAGGGCATCTATGAGGAAATGGTTCTCGAAGTTGGCACCGAACAGGCCAAGGCGATCCTGACCCGCGCCGTGGTCAAACTGGCCAAGCAGGCCGCCGCCGCCATGGCCGCCGAGAGCCCCACCGGCCCCAGCCTGGAGCACTTCATCAGCCTGCAGCCGCGCTGGACCAAGGACGACGCGCTGGAGATAGAGGTGGTGCAGAATGACGGCCAAAACTACGGCTTCAACGTCAAGCGCTGCCGCTATGCCGATACCTACAAGGGCATGGGGCTGGGCCAGGAACTGGGCGCCGTGCTGTCCTGCAACCGCGACGGCGCCTTCTGCGAGGGCTACGACCCCAAGCTGAAGATGACGCGCACCCAGACCATCATGGGCGGCGCCAGCCATTGCGACTTCCGCTACGTCTACGAGAAGTAGCAGCCGGGCCGCCCCTCGGCCGCGCCGATCAGCGTTTCGCTTCCCTCCCGGCCCCGGCTGCGCCACAAGGCGGGCAAGGATTTCCGGGAGGACCTGCCGATGATCACCCGCCGCGCCGCGCTGGCCCTGCCAGTGCTTCCCCCCCTGGCCGCGCCCTCGCTGGGCCGCGCCCAGACCTGGCGCCCCAGCCAGCCCATCCGCATCGTCGTCCCGGCTGCGCCTGGTGGCACCGCGGATATCTCCGCCCGGCTGCTGGCACCGTTCTTCCAGACCCATTTCGGCGTCAACTGCGTGGCCGAGAACAAGTCCGGCGCCGGTGGCACCATCGGCACGATGGAAGTGGTCCGCGCCACGCCGGATGGCCACACCCTGCTGCTGGGCAATATCGGCCCGCAATCCATCGCCTATTCGCTGTTCCGGGGCTTGCAGTACACGCCGGCCAGCCTGGTGCCCATTGCCGGCACCGTGCGCGGGCCGAATGTGCTGGTGGTGCATCCCTCGGTCCCCGCCCATTCGGTGGCGGAGCTGGTGGCGGTGCTGAAGCGCGACCCCGGCAAGCTGAGCTATGGCTCGCCCGGCGTCGGGCAGAGCCCGCACCTCACCGGCGTCTGGTTCAACCAGGCCACGGGCACCGAGGCGATCCATGTGCCGTTCCGCGGCGCCGGCCCGGCCGCCATCGAGCTGGTGGCCGGCAATATCCAGTACATGTGGGACAACCTGACCAGCGGCATCCAGCAGATCCGCGCCGGCCGGGTGCGCGCCCTGGCCGTCTCCAGTGCCGAGCGCAACCCGCAACTGCCAGACGTGCCGGCGGCGCGGGAGACGCTGCCGGAACTGGCTGCCTTCGACGTGAACACCTGGTTCGGCATCTACGCCCCCGCCGGCACCCCGCACCACATTGCCGAATCGCTTAACCAGGCCATGTTTGAATGGCACCAGACGGCGGCGGTGAAGCAGCGCTGGGTGGAGATGGGGGGGACCTCGCTCTACGGAACGCTGGAACAGTTCGCCACGTTCACCACCAATGAAATTGCCAAGTGGGGCGCGGTGATCCGCCGCGAGGGCCTGCAGATGGAGATCGGCTGATGCTTGCCCGTAGAACTGCCTTGGCGCTGCCCGCGCTGCTGTTGGCCAGCACGGCCCGGGCCGAGAACTGGAAGCCCGGCCAGCAGATGCGCATCATCGCCGGCGCCGCGGCTGGCGGCACCACTGATATCATGGGCCGCATGCTGGCGCAGCACCTGCAGGTGAAGTGGGGCACCCCGGTGGTGGTGGAAAACCGCACCGGCGCCGGCGGCACCATCGCCACGGCCGAGATCGTCCGCGCCCGGCCGGATGGGCTGAACCTGCTGAGCGGCAATATCGGCCCGCAGGCCATTGCCTATTCGCTGTACCGCAACCTGACCTACCGGCCGGAGCAGCTGACCAACATCGCCGGCACCATCACCGGGCCGAACGTGCTGGTGGTGAACGCCGCCAACCCGGTGCAGAACATGGCGCAATTCGCCGCCTGGCTGCGCGCCGAAAAGGGCAAGGTCACCTTCGCCAGCACCGGCGCCGGGCAGTCCACCCACCTTTCCCCGGTGTGGATGCTGCAGCTGCTGAATGCCGAGGCGGTGCACGTGCCCTATCGCGGCAGCGCCCCGGCGCAGACCGCCATGCTGGCCGGCGAATGCGGCTTCCTGGTCGATAACCTGACCGGTGTGATCGAACAGATCCGCGCCGGCAAGCTGCGCGCGCTCTGCGTCACCAGCGCCGAGCGCAGCCCGGCCCTGCCGGATGTGCCGGCGGCGAAGGACACCCTGGCGGAGCTGCGCAGCTACGAGGTGAACACCTGGTTCGGCATCTTCGGCCCCGCCGGCCTGCCGGCCGAGGTCACCCGCGGCCTGAACGCCGAGATCAACGCCTGGCTGGGCCTGCCCGAGACCAGGCGCCGCTTCACCGAGCTGGGCGGCGGCCCGCTGGTGAAGACCCCGGCCGAGTTCACCGGCTTCGTGCAGGCCGAGATCGCCAAGTGGCGCACGGTGATCCAGAAGGAAGGCCTGCAAATCGACGCCAACTGACCCTGGTTGACCCCGGCCCGGTTTGGGTTAACCCAAGGGCTGGGTTCACGAGGGGGTGGCGCGATGCAACTCTGGCTGGCCGCCACCTTGTCGGCGGCGCTGTTCCAATGCTGGCGCACCGCCAAGCAGCAGAAGCTGCGCGGCCAGCTTTCGGTCAATGGCGCCGGCGTGGTGCGCTACCTGTACGGTGTGCCGGTGGCCGGGCTGTACCTGGGGCTGTGGCTGGGCCTGGTGGGCGGCGAGGTGCCGGCGCTGAGCTGGACCTTCTTCGCCTATACGCTGGGCGGCGGCGTGGCGCAGATATTGGCGACCAACCTGCTGATCATGGCCTTCGGTTTCCGCGGCTTCGCGGTGGGCACGGCGTACTCCAAGACCGAGGCGGTGCAGAGCACCATCCTGGCGCTGGTACTGCTGAACGAACACGTCTCCCTGCTGGCCTGGCTGGGCGTTTCGCTGAGCGTGGTCGGCGTGCTGTACCTGTCGCTGGCCGGGCGAGTCGGCTCGGCGCGGGAAATGCTGGTGGCGACCGTGCAGCCTGCGGCGCTGTGCGGGCTGGCGGCGGGGTTCGGCTTCGGCATGGCGACCGTGCTGATCAAGGGCGCCAACCTGGAACTGCATGCCGGGCACCCGGTGCTGGGCGCGTTGGTGACGCTGTTCATCATGAACGGCATGCAGACGCTGTTGCAGGGCGCCTACCTGGTGTGGCGCGAGCCAACCGAAGTGCGCAAGGTGTTTGCCAGCTGGCGGGACAGCGCCTGGGTCGGCGCGCTTTCGGCCAGCGGGTCCAGCTGCTGGTTCATCGGCTTCGCCACCGCGCAGGTGGGGCTGGTGCGCGCGGTGGGGCAGGTGGAGATACTTTTCACGCTGCTGTTCAGCCGGTTCTACCTGAAGGAAAAGCTGAAGCCGACCGATGTGGTCGGCGCGCTGATCGTGGTGGCCGGGGTGGTGCTGGTGGTGTTGGGGCGCTAGGCGAACATCGCCTGGATGGCGGCGGCGTCCACACCCTCCACCCGTGCCGGGGACCAGCTGGCGGGCGGGTTGCCCTTGTCCACCAGCACGGCGCGGACGCCCTCGCGGAAGTCGGGGTGCTCGTGCACCACGGTGCGGGTCAGCGCCAGCTCCATCTCCAGGCATTCGTCCAGCGAGGCGCCGGCGCCGCGGCGGATCAGTTCCAGCGACACGCAGAGGCTGGTCGGCGACATCCGCCGCAGCACCTTCACCTGCTCGGCTGCCCAGTCGGTGCCCTCGGTCTCCAGCGCCTGGATGATCTCCAGCACGGTGGCGCGCGAGAAGCAGCGGGCGATGGCCTCGCGTTGCGCGTGAAAACTGGCTTCCGGCAGCGGCGCGGCAAACTGCTCCACCACGGTCGCGTCGCCGCCCAGCAGGGCGTCCCGCAGCGCCGGCAGGTTCTCGCGCAGCACATAGTGGCTGGCCAGCCCGGCATGCACCGCGTCGGCGCCCTTGAAGCGCGCGCCGGTCAGCGCCAGCCAGGTGCCGATCTCGCCCTGGATGCGCGGCAGGATGTAGCTGGTGCCGACATCCGGGAACAGCGCGATCGCCGTCTCCGGCATGGCCAGCAGCGCGTGCTCGGTGACCACGCGCGGGCCGTTATGCACGGCCACGCCGATGCCGCCGCCCATGCAGACGCCATCCATCAGGCTCAGCCAGGGCTTGCCGAAGCGGGCGATGCCGGCGTTGACGGCGTATTCCTCGGCGAAGAAGGCCTCGACGCTGGCCTTGTCGCCATCAATCGCGAATTGGCGGATGCCGCGCACATCGCCGCCGGCGCAGAACGCCTTGCCGCCGGCGCCTTCCAGCAGCACCAGCTTCACCGTGGGGTCGTGTTTCCAGGCATCCAGCGCCGACTGGAAGGCGCGGATCATCGCCAGGTCCAGCGCGTTCAGCGCCTTCGGGCGGTTCATCAGCAGGGTGCCGGCGGCGCCCTCGACGCGGGCGATGATGCTGGGCTCGGTCTCGGACATCGGCGGCGTCTCCCGGTTTGGCAGACGCCGCGTTAGCCCAGAATCCCGCGGGACGAAAGCTGGCCCGGGGTCTGCCGGCCGCTCACGGCAACCTTCGGCAGCCCCCGGGCCGAGCTTCCAGCCGCCGCTCCAACCCGCCGGACCCCAGGTGCTACCGCCGGCTCAGCAGCCCCACCACGGCGGCGGTCAGGGCCGCGCCGATGATCCCCTTCTTCGCGGTCTGGCTGCGCAGCAGCGGCAGCAGCATCAGGCCACGGGACGCGGTGTCTCCCACCTGGCGCAGCGCGTCGTCGCGCACCCGCTCGGCCTCCAGCGCCACCTTGTCCTCGGCATGCCGCAGGGCCAGCCAGCCCAGCAGCGCCATCAGCACCAGGTCCACCCCGGCGACGATCAGCGCCGCCAGCTCCGGCCCCTGCTTGCGGGACAGCGCGGCGAAGCCGGCCAGGTGCAGCATCATCAGCAGCATCAGGCCGAACATCGCCGCCGCCGCGCCCAGCCCGCCCTGAATGGCAAGGCCACGACCGGTACGGCGCCAACGCAGGCTCTCGGCCTGGGCTGCCAGGCGCAGCAGGCTGATCAGGCGCATCGCGCCCTCCCTCCCCGGCTAATGGCGGTCGCGCGGGTAGACGTTGGTGGTGCCGCCCATCAGCCGCCCCAGCAGGTAGCCGGCCACGGCGGCAATGCCCACCGCGATCAGCGGCCGGTCGCGGACCTGCGCGGCAAGGCCGTCGGCCTGGTCCTCGATGCTTTCGCGGGCGCGGTGGGCGTAGTCCTGCACGGTGTCGGCGGCCTCGCCCAGCGCGGGGGTCACGCGCTCGGACATCAGCTTCTCCACCTGGTCGCGCAGGCGGGCCAGTTCCTCACGGGCGTCATCCACCACATGGCCGGCACCGGCGACGGCCTGGTCCTTCAGGTTGCGGGCATCGTTCGAGAGGTCGTTGGCGGCGCTCATGGCGTTCTCCTGCTCAGGCTGGAAATGGTCGGTCTGACGAACGCCGGTTCTGCGGGTGGGTTCCGGTGCCCCAACGGGATGGTGCCGTTGACTTGCGCGCCCCCGGCGGCGATGCACGCGGCATGGAACAGGCGGAATTGCGCATCGATGGGCTGGGGCCGGCGCTGCGGGGCGGCGAGGTGCTGGCCCTGCTGGGCGAGGACGGGCCGAAGCTGCTGCTGGGCCTGGCCGGGCTTGGCCCGCAGCTGCGCCCGGCCTTCCTCGGCGCGCATCCGCTGGCGGGGTTGGCGGCGCATCGGCGCGGGCTGGCCACGGTGCTGGAGCAGCCGGGGCTGCTGCCCGGGTTGAGCGTGGCGGAGAACATCGCCTGGCCGCTGCGCTTGCGCCGGGCCGAAGCGGCCGAGCGCGTGGCCGCGGCGCTGGCGGCGCTGGGGCTGGAGGCGCTGCGGACGCGCCCCGCCGCCGGGCTGGCGCCGGCCG
>CAILMF010000010.1 GCA_903835235.1 uncultured Rhodospirillales bacterium | reverse complement strand
TACTCCGAAAGGCTGCAGCCAGGACCAGCGACGCGGTCTGCGCGACTATCGGCACACTCCTCGGCACCTACACACCAGCAGAGTGCACCAATTACCTAACCCATTCAGGATATAGCCGAACCTAAACGCATCATGCTCTAGAGCAAGAAATCCGTTCTGATGATTCCGTCAGAACGGATTTTGCTCTGGGGTCAGGCCGGCAGGTTCACACCCGCATCGGCATCAGCACGTACAGCGCCTCCGGCTTCGCCGCGTCCCGCACCACGGTCGGCGCGCTGCCATCGGCGAACTCGAACTGCACGGTATCGATGATCTGGTCGGTGATGTCGTTCAGGTAGCGGGCCTGAAAGCCGATCTCCAGCGGGGTGTTGTCGTAGCTGACCACCTCGCCGTCCAACTCCTCCTGCGCCTGGCCCTGCTCCGGGCTGGCGGCGGAAAGCACCAGCAGGTTGCGGTCCAGGCTCAACTTCACGGGCTTGCTGCGCTCGCTGGAGATCGCGGCCACACGGCCCACGGCTTCCGCGAACTCCTTCTTGTGCACCTTCAGGATCTTGTCGTTGCCGCGGGGGATCACCCGCTCATACTCCGGGAAGGTGCCATCGATCAGCTTGCTGGTCAGCGAAACCGGGCCGATGCCGAAGCGGACCTTGGTGTCGGAGAGCCGCACCTCGATCTCGTCCTGGGTTTCCTCGGCCAGCTTGCGCAGCTCGTTGATGGTCTTGCGCGGCACGATCACGCCGGGCATGCCTGCCGCACCATCGGGCAGCGGCTCCTCCACGCGGGCCAACCGATGGCCGTCCGTCGCCACCGCGCGCAGCACCTTCACCCCCTCGCTTTCCGTCGCGTGCAGGTAGATGCCGTTCAGGTAGTACCGGGTTTCCTCGGTGCTGATGGCGAAGCGGGTGCGGTCGATCAGGTCCCGCAGCTGGCCGGCCGGCAGGTTGAACTTGGTCGGCAGCTTGCCCTCGGTCATCGAGGGGAAGTCCTCCACCGGCAGCACCGACAGCGACGTGTTGAAGCGACCGGCACGCAGGCTCAGCGGCGCGTCGCCGCCGGCGTGGTCCAGCTCAACCTTGGCGCCATCGGGCAGCTTGCGGACAATCTCGTACAGCGTCGCCGCCGGCGCGGTGGTGCGACCCTCGCGGCTGATCTGCACGCCCGGCACTTCCTCGACCACCGCGATTTCCATGTCGGTGGCGGTCAGCTTCAGCACGCCCCCCTTCGCTTCCATCAGCACGTTGGCGAGGATGGGGATGGTGTTGCGACGCTCGACGACGCTCTGCACATGCGCGAGCGCCTTGAGCAGGATCGCCCTTTCGACGGTGAACTTCATGGCAACCACGCTCCCCTTCCGGCCGCCCGCCGGGCAGCCAGCCGATTCGACTGGTTGAAGGTAAGGTTTTCCGCGGCCGTCACCAAGCCCGGCGTGGGTTATCCCCAGGCCCTGCCTCGCTTTAACCCGCCAGGGGCGGCAAGGTGGTGACGGTGCCGCCGGAAAGCGCGGTCCAGCCGGTCATGTCGATGACGAACATCCGCGGCGGTTCCACCAGCCGGTGCCGCGCCTCGTGCCCCTCCAGCGTCCATTCCAGGTAGCCTGGCCGGGGAAAGGTGCCGAGCCGGTCCTGCCAGCGACGCACATCCACCATGGCCGTCGCCGGCGCCCAGACGATGTCGATGCCTTCCCACCGCACCTGCCGATAGACGTGCAAGTGACCGCAGGCGATCACCTTGACGCCGCCCTGGCGGCAGGCGTGCAGCAACCGCCGCCGCGCGGCGTGGGACACACAGGCGGTGGTGGGCTTGGCGTCGTCCGGGTCGCCGTCGAAGGGCGGCATGTGCATGAACAGCATGACCGGCCGGCCGCCGCGGCGGGACAGCGCCTCGTCCAGGAAGGCGTCCTGCTCGGCTTCCTCGGAGAGGCCACTGGCCAGCAGGGAGGTATCGATGCCAACCAGGCGCCACTCGCCGACATCATGCAGCCACCAGTTGGGACCGACATGGTCGCGCCAGGCCTGGATGCGCGCCTGGTTGACCGGCTGGTCCAGGCGGGAGAAGGCCGGCGCCTCGCCGGTATCGTGATTGCCGGGAATGGCGCGGAACGGCAGGGCGAGCGACCGCAACTGGGCAGCGCCGTATTCGATATCGCCGGGCGCGACCGGGCCGTTGAAGGCGATGTCGCCGCTGTGCACCAGCAGGTCCGGTGGGTTGTCGCGCATGGCCGCGCGAAAGGCCGCCCAGTTCTGCGCGAAATAGCCATGCGTCGGCGAAAGATGCGTGTCGCTGACCTGGACCAGCCGCAGCGCCATGGCGCGGCTCAGGTTTCCAACATCTTGCGCAGCAGCGCGACATCCTCGGCGAAGGCGACATCGGCGGCCATCAACTCCGCGATGCGCGACACCGCATGCATGACCGTGGTGTGGTCGCGATTACCGAAGCGGCGGCCGATCTCCGGCAGGCTGCGCTGGGTCAGCTGCTTGGCCAGGTACATCGCCACCTGGCGCGGCCGGGCCACGGCGCGGGCGCGGCGCGGGCTGGCCATGTCGGTCAGGCGGATATTGTAGTGCTCCGCCACCTTCTTCTGGATTTCCTCGATGCTGATGCGCTTGTCGTGCGCACGCAGCATGTCGGCCAGCACTTCCTGCACGCTCTCCAGCGTGACGCTGCGGCCGAACAGGTTGGCATGCGCGATCAGCCGGTTCAGCGCGCCTTCCAGTTCTCGCACGTTGCTGGTGATCTTGTGCGCCAGCAGCTCCAGCACGCGCGGCGGCACGGCAACGCCGGAAGCATGCGCCTTGGCTTCCAGGATCGAGAGCCGCAGCTCATAGGTCGTCGCATGCAGGTCGGCGACCATGCCCCAACCCAGGCGGGTGCGCAGCCGATCCTCGATGCCGTTCAGGTCGCTGGGCGACTTGTCCGAGCTGACGACGATCTGCTTGCCGCTGTCGACCAGGGCGTTGAAGGTGTGGAAGAACTCTTCCTGCGTGTTGTCCTTGCCGATCAGGAATTGCAGGTCGTCGATCATCAGCACGTCGACCGAGCGCAGGCTTTCCTTGAACTCCATCGTGCTCTGGCTGCGCAGCGCCGCGATGAAGCGGTACATGAACTTCTCGGCGCTCATGTAGGCGACCGAGGCATTCTCGCGCTCGCGCAGCGCCCAGGCGATGGCGTGCATCAGGTGGGTCTTGCCCAGGCCGACGCCGCCATACAGGAACAGCGGGTTGAAGCCGGCACTATTGGGCTTTTCCGCCACGCGGCGGGCGCAGGCATGGGCGAACTCATTCGGCTTGCCGACGACGAAGGTGTCGAAGGTGAAGCGCGGCTCCAGCGGCGCGATCCAGTCGCCGGCGCGGTCCAGCTTCTCGCTGCCGGCGCTGGCCATCGGACGCACCGGCGGCCGCGGCGCCAGACCTTCCGCCAGGCCGGTCTCGGGCTGCGTCGGGCTCGGCTGGGTCACGCCGGCACTGCCGCCGGCGGCCACGCGAATGTCGACGCGGCGGATGCCGGGATTCTCGGCCTGCCACAACGCCTTCAGCCGGTCGCCGTAGTGGCCGCGAACCCAGTCGCGCAGGAAGCGCGTCGGCAACAGGACAATGGCTTCGTCGCCCTCAACACCGGCCAGCGTCATCTGGCGCAACCAGGTGCGGTACTCGACCTCGCCGACTTCCTCGCGCATCCGGCCGCGAATGCGAGCCCAGCAGGAAGCCAGTTGTGCGGTGCCCTGTTTGCTGGCCGTTGGGGGGAACGACGAGCCGGGTTCCTTGTCCATTCCCTCACACCTGCCCAGTTATGGCCGCAGCCGAACGAGAAACGCCAGGCTTCCGCCCAGCCGACCGGCTCGGCGCCCCGGCGCTCCCTTTCAAGGGGGGAGAGCGCTGGTGGACCGTTGGTGCCGTCGCAGACGTTACCCTAGATTTCACCTCGCGGCAAATCGCGACTTATGAATTTGCCGAATGAAGCAGTAACGATGGAATGTACTTTTAATAGCCAACGCGGTTTGATCGGCTGCCGGTAACAGGCAGCGCGCATTGAATATCAGGCCTGGGGCAATACTGCCGCTGATCCCGAAGGATTGCTTGACCGCCGTGAGCGAAACTCAGCTCAGACGGCAGCGCTGGCGCCGATGTCCTTGATACGGGAAGACAGGCGCGAAAGCTTGCGGGCAACGGTATTGCGATGCAGCACACCCTTGGTGGCCGCGCGCTGCAGTTCCGGCTGGGCGGCCTTGAAGGCCTCCTGCGCCACGGACTTGTCGCCCTCGGCGATGGCCTGCTCGACCTTGCGCAGGAAGGTACGCACCCGGGAGCGCCGCGCACGATTACGGACGGTGCGCTTTTCGGTCTGGCGGATGCGCTTGCGCGCGGAAGCGGTGTTCGCCATGGCGGTGTGACTTCAGTCCAACAAGAGGATCAACAGGATATCGCCACGGCCAGATCATGGCTGCGGCGGGAGGAGCGCTTCTAGCCTCGGGCGGATGGTGGCGTCAAGGACGCCGCGCCAGCCGCCCGGAGCCAGGCTCAGCGATTGCGGAAGTTGGCCTTCCGCTTCTCGGCGAAGGCGGCCATGCCTTCCTTCTGGTCCTCGGTGGCGAAAAGCGAGAGGAACAGTCGGCGTTCGGTCTTCACGCCCTCGGTCAGCGTCGTCTCGAAGGCCGCATTCACCGCGTCCTTGGCGATGGCGACGGCGGTGGCCGACAGCGTGGCAATCTTTTCGCCCACCTTCACCGCCTCGGCCAACAGCTCTGCCGCCGGCACCACGCGGGCCACCAGGTTGGCGCGCTCGGCCGCCTCGGCGCCCATCATGCTGCCGGTCAGCACCATCTCCATGGCCTTGGACTTGCCAATGGCGCGCGTCAGCCGCTGGCTGCCGCCGGCACCGGGGATGACGCCCAGGTTGATCTCGGGCTGGCCGAACTTGGCGGTATCGGCCGCCAGGATCATGTCGCACATCATCGCCAGCTCGCAGCCGCCGCCCAGCGCGAAGCCGGCCACCGCCGCGATGACGGGCTTCTTCACCCGCAGCACGGTTTCCCACGGCGCGATGAAGTCGCTGATGAACACGGCAGGGAAGGTCCGCGCCTGCATTTCCTTGATATCGGCACCGGCGGCGAAGGCCTTCTCGCTGCCGGTGATGACGATGGCGGCCACGGCCGGGTCGGCATCATAGGCCAGCAGCGCCTCGCCCAACTCGCGCATCAGCTGGTCGCACAGCGCGTTCAGCGCCTTCGGGCGGTTCAGCGTGATCAGCGCCACCGGGCCGCGGGTTTCCGTCAGGATCATTTCGTAGGCCATGCTGCGTCCCCTTTGGTTCTGGCTTTCGGCTTATCTAACGCTGGTGCCGCGGGCAATAGAAGCTGGCCCGGCCGGATTGCACGATCCGCTGGATGCCCTGGCACTTCGGCTCCCCCGGGCAGTCGTCACAGGGCAGGCCTTCCCTGTCGTAGACGCGGAACCGCTCCTGGAAAAAGCCGATCCCGCCGTCAGCCTGGACATAGTCGCGCAGGCTGGAGCCGCCGGCTGCGATGCTCTCCTCCAGCACCGCCTTGATCGCGGGCACCAGCTTCAGGCAGCGCGCCCCGGCCACGCTGTAGGCCTCTCGGCGCGGGCTGATGCCGGCGCGGTACAGCGCCTCGCTCACATAGATGTTGCCCAGGCCGGCGACCACCTTCTGGTCCAGCAGCGCCGCCTTGATCGGCGTGTGCTTGCCGGCCAGGGCGTCGCTCAGCACCTGTGGGGTGAAGGCGTCATCCAGCGGCTCCGGCCCCAGCCCGGCCAGCAGCTTGTGGGCGTCCTCCCGCTCGGTCGCCACCAGGTCCACACTGCCAAAACGGCGCGGGTCGACGAAGCCGACATGGGTGCCGCCCTCGGTCTCCAGGCTGAAATGCTCATGCGCCACCGGCTCGTTCGGCCGGTCCTGCGCGCGGCGGGCGACCATGCGGCCGGACATGCCCAGGTGGATCAGCACGCTGTCGCCGCCGTCCAGCCGCATCAGCATGTACTTCGCGCGGCGGCGGAAGCCGAGCACGCGGGCGCCGGTCAGCCGCGTGACCAGGCCGTCCGGGAAGGGCCAGCGCATATCCGGGCGGGCGATGCCGGCGGCGACGATGCGCTGGCCGTCCAGCACCTTCGCCAGGCCGCGCATCACGGTCTCCACTTCCGGCAATTCGGGCATGCGTTCCCCCCCAGGGCGACTGGTGCTAGCCTCCCCCCATGCAGGAAGAAGTCGATTTCGGCTACCGCCAGGTGGCCCGCGAGGACAAGGCCGGGCTGGTGAAGGAAGTCTTCGCCAGCGTCGCCCCACGCTATGACCTGATGAACGACCTGATGTCGCTGGGCCTGCACCGGGCCTGGAAACGGGCCTTCGTCGCCGCCATTGGCTGTTCGCCGCGGGAGACGCTGCTGGACCTGGCCGGCGGCACCGGGGATATCAGCTTCGCCGCGCTGGAAAAGGGCGCCGGGCGGGTGCTGCTGAGCGACATCAACCCGGCCATGCTGGCGGTGGCCCAGGGCCGCGCGCTGGAACGCGGCCTGGCCGAGGGGCTGAGCTTCCTCTGCGTCGATGCCGAGCATATTCCGCTGCCGGATCGCAGCGTGGAGAAGGTCTCCATCGCCTTCGGGCTGCGCAACTGCACCGACAAGCCGGCGGTGCTGCGGGAGGCGCGGCGCGTGCTGCGGCCGGGCGGGCGGTTCCATTGCCTGGAATTCTCCCGCGTGGAGGTCGCCCCGCTCGCCCCGGTGTATGACGCCTGGAGCTTCAAGGTGCTGCCGCTGCTGGGCAGCCGGGTGGCCGGCGACGCCGAAAGCTACCAGTACCTGGCCGAGAGCATCCGCATGTTCCCGGACCAGGAGGCCTTGGCCGAGATGATGCGCTCCGCCGGGCTGGAGCGGGTGAAGTACCAGAGCCTGTCCGGCGGCATCGTCGCCATCCACAGCGGCTGGCGGCTGTAGCCGTGCTGACCACGCGGCTGAGCGGCCTGGGCGACCTGGCTGGCACCCCCACCCTGGCCAGCATCCAGCAGGTGCCGGTGGACCTGGACGAGCGGGCCTTCCTGTTCCCGGCCGGCAAGCCGCTGACCAGGCTGGTGTTCTGCCCCGCGGGCCGAACCATCCAGGTGGACGCGGTCTTCGCCTTCAACGCCAGCCGCGCCGCGCCGCGGCTGTTCACGCTGGAGCTGGAGGATGCGCGGCTATTGGCGCGGACCATCGTGGACGCCGTTTTTCTTGCCCGCACCCAGCACGCCATCACCGAGACGATGCGCGTGGCAGTGGAGGTGCTGACCAATGGCTACCGGCTGCACGTCGGCGAGTTGGATGGCGGCATGGACCTGTATTTCGGCACCGCCAGCGTCTGGCGGGTGTGCCAGGGGCTGCTGCGCGCGGTTGATGCGCTTTCCCCCGTGGAGACGAATTAGAGCGTGATCGTCGCAGGCGGTATCGCCGAAGACGTGAATCACACGACAAAACAAAGCACTAGGGTCTGTCAGGCGCTGCTGTCCGCGCCTGACAGACCCTAGGCGGGCGCGGCCATCACGGGCTAGGGTCCGACCATGCTCCACGGCAAGAACATCCTGCTCGTCATTTCCGGCAGCATTGCTGCCTACAAGGCGCTGGAACTGGCTCGGCTGCTGCGCAAGGCCGGCGCGACCGCGCATGCGGTGCTGACGGCAGGCGGCGCCCGTTTCGTGACCAAGGAGGCGCTGGCGGGCATCACCGGCCAGCGCGTGCATGACGACCTCTGGGCCGCCGAGGCCGAGATTGGCCATATCCGCCTGGCGCGCCTGCCGGACGCGGTGGTGGTGGCGCCGGCTTCGGCCGACCTGTTGGCCAAAATGGCGCATGGCCTGGCCGACGACCTGGCCAGCACGGTGCTGCTGGCGACCCGCGCGCCGGTGCTGGTGGCCCCGGCGATGAACCCGGCGATGTGGGAGCATCCGGCCACTCGCGCCAACCTGGCGGCGCTGCGCGCGCGCGGCGTGGCGGTGGTCGGCCCCGGCGAGGGCGCCATGGCCGAGCCGGAAAGCGGGCCAGGGCGGCTCAGCGAGCCGGCGGAGATATTCACCGCCATCGCCGCGCTGCTGGCGCCTGCCGGGCCGCTGGTGGGCCGGCACGCGGTGGTCACCTCTGGCCCGACGCATGAACCCATCGACCCCGTGCGCTACATCGCCAATCGCAGCAGCGGCAAGCAGGGCCATGCCATTGCCGGCGCGCTGGCGGCGCTGGGCGCGCGCGTCACGCTGGTCAGCGGCCCCGTGGTGCAGCCCGACCCCAGGGGCGTGACCGTGGTGCGGGTGGAGACGGCGCGCGAGATGCTGGCGGCCTGCGAGGCGGCGCTGCCGGCCGACATCGCTGTCATGGCCGCCGCCGTGGCAGATTGGCGCGTGGCCCGCGAAGCCGACCAGAAGCTGAAGAAGCAGCCGGGCGCCGCGGCGCCGACGCTGGAAATGGCGCTGAACCCGGACATATTGGCCACGGTCAGCGCCCATGCACAGCGCCCCCGCCTGGTGGTCGGCTTCGCCGCCGAGACCGAGACGGTGGTGCAGCACGCCGTCGCCAAGCGTGCGCGGAAAGGCTGTGATTGGATCGTGGCGAACGACGTCTCGGGCGACGTGATGGGCGGCGACGCCAATGCGGTGCACCTGGTGACAGCGGCCGGCGTGGAGGATTGGCCGCGCATGCCCAAGGCGGATGTGGCGGCGCGGCTGGCGCAGCGGATTGCGGAGGACATGGCGTGAGCGTGCAGATTGCGGTGGTCCGGCTGCCCCATGCGGAAGGGCTGCCCCTGCCCAGCTATGCCACCGCGGGCGCGGCGGGCATGGACCTGCTGGCCGCGGTTGCCGCGCCCCTCACGCTGGCGCCGGGCGCCCGCGCGCTGGTGCCCACCGGGCTGCGCCTGGCCATCCCCGCCGGCTATGAATTGCAGGTCCGCCCCCGCAGCGGGCTGGCGCTGAAGAACGGCATCGTGCTGCCCAACAGCCCCGGGACCATCGACGAGGATTACCGCGGGGAACTCGGCGTCATCGTGATGAATGCGGGCCAGGAACCCTTCACGGTGGAACGCGGCATGCGCATCGCCCAGGCGGTGCTGGCCCCGGTGGCGCGCGCCGCCTGGGCCGAGGTGACGGAGCTGCCGGAGACGGCGCGGGGTGCCGGCGGCTTCGGCTCGACAGGCACCGGCTGAGCACCCATATCGCCGCCATGGACCTCGATTTCACCGACGCCGAACTGCACCGCTATTCGCGCCATATCCTGCTGCAGGATGTCGGCGCCATCGGCCAGGCCAGGCTGCGCGCGGCGCGGGTGCTGGTGGTCGGCGCCGGCGGGCTGGGCTCGCCGCTGGCGCTGTACCTGGCGGCGGCGGGCGTCGGCACGCTGGGGCTGGTGGACCACGACACGCTGGAGCTTTCCAACCTGCAACGCCAGGTGGCGCATAGCACTGCACGCGTCGGCCGCAACAAGGCGGAAAGCGCCGCCGAAACGCTGGCCGGGCTGAACCCGGAAGTGCGGGTGGAAGTCCATGCCCGCCGCATGGATGCCGCGGCGGCGCTGGAGCTGATCCCGCGCTACGACCTCATCTGCGACGGCACCGACAACTTCCCCACCCGCTTCCTGCTGGGGGATGCCTGCCACCTGCTCGGCAAGCCGCTGGTCTCGGCGGCGGTGCTGCGGTTCGAGGGCCAGCTTGCCACCTACAAGGCGCATCTCGGCGCGCCGCACCCCTGCCACCGCTGCCTGCACCCGGAAATGCCGCCGGACGGCCTGGTGCCCAGCTGCGGGGAGGCCGGCGTGCTCGGCGCCGTCACCGGCGTGATGGGCACCTTGCAGGCCACCGAGGTGCTGAAGGAAATCCTGGAGATCGGGGAAAGCATGTCCGGCCGGCTGCTGCTGTGGGATGCGCTGGATACGCGCTTCCGCACCGTCAAGCTGCGGCGCGACCCCGCCTGCGCGCTGTGCGGGCCGGACGCGACCATCCGCGACCTCTCGGCCCACGGCCAGGCCCCTGCCCTGGTGTGCAGCGCGGCGTGACGCCGCTCGGCATCCTGCTGCGCCATGGCGACCACGAGGCGGCGCATTACGCGCTGGTGCTGGCCACCGGCGCGGCGGCGATCGGGCGCGAGGTGACCCTGTTTGCCACCAATGGCGGCTGCCGGGTGCTGCTGGCCCACCCTGCCCTGCTGGACGACCCGCGCGAGGCGCTGCTGGCCAGCCGCGGCGTGGCGACGCTGGCGGTGCTGCTGGACGCCGCGGCGGAATTGCCGGTCCGCCGCATCGCCTGCGAGGCCGGGCTGCGCGCCGAAGCGCTGGACCCCGCGGCGCTGGCGCCCGGGGTGGAGGTGGCGGGGGTGGTGACCTTCCTCGGCGCCGTTGGGGCGGGGCAGATCGTCTCTCTGTGATATCAGTGACTTACGAGATTTTGTTGAAGCTTCGATAAACGGCGCTTGACCCCGAGGCCTGCGGCTTGGCATGGCTTGGGGTGTCCATGCCGTTCCGGTCCCTCCTGCTGCTGACCGCCCTGCTGCTTGCGCTGCCCGCCCAGGGCCAGACGCCGGCGCCCGCTCCTGCGCCTGCGCCCGCTGGCCAGGGCCAGGCCACGCCGCCACCGCGCCGGCCGCCGCAACCGGCCCGCCCGCCGCGCCCCGCCACGCCGCCACCACCCGTCGCGGCACCGGCGCCCACCCCCGCCACGCCGCCGCCGCTGGTGGTGGAACCCGGCAAGGGCAGCGTCACCGGCCTGCAAATCCCGCGCTTCGCCGCGCTGCGCTCCAACGAGGTGAACCTGCGCGTCGGGCCCAGCACCTCGCACCCCGCGGAATGGACCTATCGGCGGCGCGAGCTGCCGGTGGAGATCGTCAGCGAGTTCCAGCAATGGCGCCAGATTCGCGACATGGACGGCACCGTGGGCTGGGTGCACTCGGCCACGCTCACCGGGCGCCGCACCTTCGTCGTCAAGGCCGGCGAGACCCTGATGCGGCGCCGGCCGGAAGCCGATGCCACGCCGGTGGCCCGGCTGATGCCCGGCGTCGTCGGCCGCATCCGCGCCTGCGCCGCCGGTGCCGCCTGGTGCGAGGTGCAGGCCGGCGAGTATCGCGGCTTTGTCGTGCGCAGCGCGATCTGGGGCCTGGCCGCGGACGAGAATGTCGGCGGATAGCTGGACGCCGCCCGCTCGGCGGCGCTAGCTTCATCGCCATGAGCGACATCGCGACCCCGCCCGAGCATACCCCCGCCACCCATGATATCGGCGGCATCCAGCGCTTCCACTGCACCCCGGTGGAGCATGACGAGGAGCCGCCCGATGCCTTCGGCAAGCGGGTGGACGCGCTGCGCCAGTTGCTGGCGCGCAAGGGCTACATGAGTGTGGACGAGCTGCGCCGGGGCATCGAGAGCATCCCGGAAGCGGAATACTTCGCGCTGACCTATTACGAGCGCTGGCTGCGCAGCATCGAGCTGCTGATGCTGGAAAAGGGCGTGGTGACGCCGGAGGAGCTGACGTGACCCCGCGCTTCGCTGCCGGTACGCGGGTGCTGGTGAAGAATGACTGGCCGGAGGAACGCGGCCCCTGCCACATCCGCACGCCGCACTACCTGCGCGGCCGCAGCGGGCAGGTGGAGCGCGTGTTGGGCGCCTACCGCAACCCGGAGGACCTGGCCTTCGCCCGCCCGGCCGAAGAGCGCGTGCTGTACCATGTGTTGTTCGACCAACCCGGCATCTTCCCGGCCGACGGCCATGCGCCGGACAAGCTGCTGGTGGAAATCTTCGAACATTGGCTGGAGGCCGCCTGAGCATGTCCAACCCCGCCCGCGCCGAAAGCATTGAGCAACTGGACCGCCTGCTGGCCGCCTTGATGGCCAAGGGCGTGGTGACCGAAGCCGAGTTGGCCGCGCAGCAGGCCAGCACCGACCGCGCCAGCCCCGAGATCGGCGCCCGCATGGTCGCCCGCGCCTGGCTGGACCCGGCCTGGCGCGCGATGATGCTGAAGAACGGCACCGAGGCGGTGGAGGCCCTGGGCGTTTCCATGGCCGGCGCCCCGCCGCTCGGCGTGCTGGAGGATACCGCCAGGCGCCACCACGTCATCGTCTGCACCCTGTGCAGCTGCTATCCGCGCGCCGTGCTGGGCTACCCGCCGCACTGGTACAAGAGCTTCTCCTACCGCAGCCGCGTGGTGCGGGAACCGCGCGCGGTGATGGCGGAATGGGGCAGCCCGGTGGCCGATGACATCGAGCTGCGCGTGGTCGACAGCACCGCCGATTATCGCTGGATGGTGCTGCCGATGCGGCCTGCGGGTACCGAGGGCTGGAGCGAGGACCAACTGGCGGCACTGATCACCCGCGACGTGCTGGTGGGCGTGGCCCTGCCCAAGCTGCCCGCCTGAGCCACACCGCCGAACCGGCTGACGGCCTGCCGCCACGGCGGCGGCGCTGGGCGATCATGTCCATCATCGGGTCCATCGTGATCACGGTGATGGACACCGCCATGCTGAACCTGGCGCTGCCGACCATCACGCGCGACCTGGGCATCTCCCCGGCCACCGCCACCTGGCTGCCGAACGCCTATCTGCTGGCCGTGGTCACCACGCTGCTGCCGGCGGCCTCGCTGGGCGAGATCTTCGGCTTCAAGCGGGTCTTCCTGGTGGGCATGCTGGTGTTCTCGCTGGGCGGCATCGCCTCCGCCCTGGCGCCGAGTTTCTGGCTGCTGCTGGTCTGCCGGGTGGTGCAGGGGGTGGCATCAGCCGCGGTGCAGTCGCTGACCGCAGGCGTGGTGCGCTACACCTATCCGGCGGCGCAGCTGGGCCGCGCCATCGGCATCAATGCCACCTCGGTGGCAATCTCCTCGGCCACCGCGCCAACCCTGGCGGCGGTGATCCTGGCGGTGGCGCCCTGGCCATGGCTGTTCGCGGTGGTGGCGCCGATCGGCCTGGCCTGCTGCGTCATCGGCTGGAAGGCGCTGCCGAATACGCCGCGCAGTGGCCGCAGCTTCGATGCACCAAGCGCTTGGCTGAACGTGCTGGCCTTCGGGCTGCTGTTCCTCGGCATCGACATGCTGCTGCCGCGCACCGGGCTGGCGCTGGTGCTGCTGGGCATTGCCGGGCTGTGCTGCTGGCTGCTGGTGGCGCGGCAACTGACCCAGCCGTCGCCGATGCTGCCGCTGGACCTGCTGCGCAACCGCGTCATCGGGCTGGCGGTCTGCGCCTCCATCTTCGGCTTCTCGGCATGGTCGATCAGCTATGTCGCCCTGCCCTTCCTGCTGCAGGGCGCCGGGTGGACCCAGGTGCAGACCGGGCTGGTGATGACGCCCTGGCCGCTGGCGCTGGCCTTCGCCGCGCCGCTGGCCGGGCGGCTTTCGGACAAGGTCTCGACCGCGCTGCTCTGCGCCGGCGGGATGGGCGCCTTCGCCATCGGGCTGGTTCTGGTCTCCGGCCTGGGCAGCGCCGCGCCGATGCTGCTGCTGGGCGCCAGCCTGGCTCTGTGCGGCGCCGGCTTCGGGTTTTTCCAAACCCCCAACAACCGCACCATGCTGAGCGCGGCGCCGAAGGCGCGCAGCGGCGGCGCCGGAGGGTTGCAGGCCACGGCGCGGCTGCTGGGCCATACCAATGGCACCACCATCATGGCGCTGTGCTTCCAACTGGCGGGCACCGGCGGGCCGAAGCTGGCGCTGGCCTTCGGGACCGCCTTCGCGCTGCTGGCGGTGGGGTTCAGCCTGTCGCGGCGGAACCTGAAGTAGCCGGCCGGCCGCGAAGACGAGGGCCGCCGGTCCTCTCCTGGTTACCGCCGCAGCGGCCCGGCTTCGTTCAAGGCCAGGTTCTGCTGCGCCAGGTCGGCCGTGGCGCTGTCCGGCGCCAGCGTGATGGCACGCTCCCAATCCGCCCGGGCGCCCGTCGTATCGCCCTGCAACTGCCGGATGATGCCGCGTTCCAGCAGAGCCTCGGCATTGTCGGGGTCTGCCTCCAGCGCGCGGACGATGTCGCGCTCGGCCTGGTCCACATGGTCCAGGTGGCGCCAGCTGGCGGCGCGGAAAACCCAGGCATCGGCCCGGTCGGGGTCCAGGCCCAGGGCGCGGTTCAGGTCCTCGATCGAATCGCTGTAGCGGCCCAGCGAGCCCAGCGCCACGGCCCGGTCGATCAGCAGGTCCACGTCACTCGGCGTCAGGGTCAGCGCCATGGTGCTGGCGGCAAAGGCGCGGCCGGCCTGGCCCGCCATCAGCCAGGCCTGGCCCGCCTGGGCGAAGACCGCGGCGCGGGCCGGGGCGCTGCCGCGGCTGCGGGTGGCCAGTTGTTCAAGCTGCTCGGCGGCCTTGTCGGCCTCGCCCATGCCCAGCGTCGCCAGCGCGGCGCAATGCCGGGCGCCCTCGCCACCGCCGGTGGCCTCCCAGGCCTCGGCCATGGCCAGCGCACCGGTAGGGTCGGTGCGCAGGGCCAGCAGGCAGCGCTCGTAATCCTCGCCCTCGGCCAGCCGGACCGGTTCCGGCGGCAGCGGCAGCACCTCGGAGGACTGCATCAGGGTGGGGCTGAACATGAACCAGGCGCCAGCAGCGGCAGCCAGCATCACGGCCGCAAACACGCCGAGCAACATGGGACGGGGGGTTTTCACCGGCGCAGTCTAGTCGCCCGCCGCCGCCGATGCCAGATCACGCGGCAGCATTGGCGAGACCATCAACGTGACGCAACATCTTCTGATCGCCGGCCTGGGCTACAGCGGCACGGCGGTGGCGAAAGCCGCCCTGGCCGCGGGATTGCGGGTGACCGGCACGGCCCGCAACCCGGGCGCGGCACGCCCGCCGGCCGGGGTCGGCCTGGTTGCTTTCGAAGATTTCGCGATGGTGTTGCCCGAGGCGACACACCTGTTGGTCACGGCCTCGCCCGGCGAGGCAGGCGACCCGGTGCTGGCGGCGCATGGCGCGGCGGTGCGGGCATCTGGCCTGGCCTGGGTCGGCTACATCTCCACCACGGGAGTCTATGGCGACCACGGCGGCGGCTGGGTGGACGAGGCAACGCCGCCGACCCCGACACAGGACCGCACCCGCCGGCGCGTGGCGGCCGAGCAGGCCTGGGCCGCGCTGGCCGGCGACCGCGCAGTGGACGTGATGCGCGCCGGCGGCATCTACGGACCAGGTCGCAGCGTGTTCGACGAATTGCGCGACGGCACGGCGCGGCGGACGGTGAAGCCGGGGCACGCCTTCAGCCGGGTGCACCGCGACGACATCGCGCATGCGGTGCTGGCGGCGATCCGCACCGCGGCGCCACGTGGCCTGCGCACCTTCAACCTGGTGGATGACGAACCGGTCGAGAGTGCCGTGGTGGTGGCATACGCGGCGCAATTGCTGGGCATGTCGCCGCCACCCGCCGTGCCCTTCGCCGAAGCCGAGGCGCGGATGTCGCCGATGGCGCGCAGCTTCTGGTCCGAGAACCGGCGCGTGGCCAATGCGGCGACCAAGACGGCGCTGGGGATCGAGTGGCTCTACCCCAGCTACCGCGAAGGGCTGGCCGCGATACTGCGAGACTGAGTCACGCTGGCGGCGGTCAGGCGCCAAGGCCCAGCAGCCCGGCCACCTCCTGCCGCAGCAGCGCCAGGTTGGCCGGGGTGGAAAGCCGGTGGTCGCCATCCTTCACCAGGCGCAGCTGCACATCAGTGCTGGCCAGCCTCTCGGCGATGATCAGCGACTGCTGCCAGGGCACGTCCGGGTCCTGCTGGCCATGCAGCAGCCGCACCGGAATGCTCAATGGAATGGCCTGGTGCAGCAGCAGGTGGTCGCGGCCTTCCTCCAGCAGCGCACGGGCGATGGGGTACGGCGCGCCGTATTGGCTCGGGCGCAGCCACACGCCGGTGCGCTCCATCTCGGCGCGGGCTTCCGGCGTCAGCGCGGCTTCGATGCGGGTGGTGAAGTCCGGCGCGGCGGCAATGCCGATGAGGCCGGCCACGCGCTGCGGCCGGCGCAGCGCCAGCAGCAGGGAAATCCAGCCGCCCATGGACGAACCCACCAGCACCACCGGGCCGGCGCTGAGCCGGTCCAGCATCAGCGTGGCGTCGTCCAGCCAGCGGCCGATGGTGCCCTGCGCGAAATCACCGCCGCTGGCGCCGTGGCCGGAATAGTCGAAGCGCAGGAAGGCATGGTCATGCTCGGTGCAGAAGGCGGCGAGGTCGGCCGCCTTGCTGCCGGTCATGTCCGAGTTGAAGCCGCCGAGGAAGACCACGCCCGGCGTGCGGCCAGCGATGCGCCGATACGCCAGTTGCACGCCATCGCCGCGGTCGATGCTGCCTGCCTGTTCGCTCACCGCGGCAGGCCCCGCGCGGCCAGGCTGGCGAACAGCGCGCCGGTGCCGAAGCGCCAGGGCGGGCACTGGTCGGTCGGCAGCACGGTATTCTCCAGCGCGCCGAGCTTGGGCGTGGAGATGCGCACGACGTCGCCGGCCTTGTGGGTGAAACCGAGGCCAGGTGCACCACGGTCTTTCGCCGGGGAGAAGGGCGTGCCGAGGAACAGCACCGCGCCATCCGGGTATTGGTGATGCGGGCTGACAAGCTGCGCGACCAACTCCTCGGGGTCGCGGCTGATGGCGCCGACCGCGCCGGTTTCCGCCAGCGTGAAGCCGTCCTTGCCGCGGATGCTCATGCTGGTGATGGAGGCGCGCACATCGTCCAGCGAGTAGGTCGCGTCGAACAGCCGCACCAACGGGCCCAGCGCGCAGCTGGCGTTGTTGTCCTTGGCGCGGCCGAGCAGCAGGGCGGAGCGGCCCTCGATGTCGCGCAGGTTCACGTCATTGCCCAGCGTGGCGCCGATGATGCGGCCGGCGGCGTTCACCACCATCACTGCTTCCGGCTCCGGGTTGGACCATTGGCTGGAAGGATGCACGCCGACCGCGGCGCCGGGGCCAACGGCCGCCATCGGCTGGCACTTGGTGAAGATCTCGGCGTCGGCGCCGATGCCGACTTCCAGGTACTGGCTCCACCAGCCCTTCTCCACCAGCGCCGCCTTGATCTTCATGGCCTGGGCGCTGCCCGGCTTCACCGCCGAAAGGTCGTCACCGATGATGGCCCGCACCTCGGCACGCACCGCCTCAGCTTGGGAGGCATCGCCGCGGCAGCGCTCCTCGATCACGCGTTCCAGCATGCTGCGCACATAGGTCACGCCGGCCGCCTTGATGGCGTGCAGGTCCACCGGCGCCAGCAGCGTGGCATCGGCGGGCGGCGAGAACGGCACGCCACGGGCGCGGATGGCGGCAATGGGGTCGGGCTGGTTCAGCCAGGCGGAAACCGTGCCGAAGGCCGGCGTCATGTCGAAGCAGGCGCCGTCCAGCCAGGCCAGCGCCACCGGGCCTTGCGGCGTGTCGATGCGCCCGGCGTAGCTGCCACGGGGCCAGTCGGCGGGCAGGATGCTGGTGTCCATGGCGGTTCGCTCCGTTGCTTGCGTGCAGCCTAGCCGGCGGGCACCATCCGCGCCAACGGGGGAGACGGGCCATGCAACGCAGGGACTTCTTGGCGGGCGGAGCGGCGCTGGCCGGACTGGCAAGCTCGGGCGCGCAGGCTGCGGCGTGGAATGGCGGCAAGCTGGCGCATCTGCTGCCCACCGTCAGCCACAACCGCATCCTGGTCACGCTCTCCTTCACCGAACCACTGGCGCAGGCACCGGTGCTGCATGCCGGCGCCCGCCGGGCCACGGCCAGGCGCACGGATACCCAGGGGCAGCATTGGGAATGCGACCTGCAGGGCCTGGAGCCGTCGCGCCGCTACACCTTGGCGCTGACCGACGCACAAGGCCGGCCGCTCTGCGACAGCTGGCCGCTCAGCACCTTTCCGGCCCCTGGCGACAGCCCACAGAAGCTGCGCGTGCTGTTCTACACCTGCGCCGGCGGGCATGACCTGACCGGGCGCTTCCTGCCCGTGGCCACCCGGGCGCGGCTGCTGGAACGCGCGCTGTCCTTCGCGCCGGATGCGCTGGTGGCCAATGGCGACCATGTCTATTGGGACCAGCGCCGCCAGGTGGGCGCCGGCACCGCCACGCTGCCGGAAGCGGTGACACGGGTGACCGGCGTGTTCGCGCGCGAACAACCGCTGCTGGGCGGGCCGAACGAGGCGGTGCTGAAGCGTTCGGTCGGGCCGCAGATCGCGCCGCTGTATGGCGCGCGCTGCCGCAGCGTGCCGGTCTTCTTCATGCAGGACGACCACGACCACTTCGAGAATGACGAGGCAACCGACCGGCTGATCTCCTTCCCGCCCGACCCCTTCATGCTGGCGGCGGCGCGGGCCAGCCAGGCGCTGTACTACCCGGCCTTCCTGCCGGATGCGACACGGCCGCTCGGCCTGGGCAGCACGCGGGCGGATGGCATCTCAGAAAGCTTCGGCACGCTGCGCTATGGCAAGCTGCTGGAAGTGCTGATGTATGACTGCCGCCGCTTCATGACGCTGGCGGGGCCCAGCGCCAGCTTCCTGCCCGAGACCACCGAGGCCTGGCTGAAGCAGCGCATGGCCGAGAGCGATGTGGCGCATCTGATCAACGCGCCCTCCACCCCGCCGGGCTGGAGCGCGGGCAAGTGGGGCGAGTGGTATGCCGACCTGGAGGCCGATGCCAGGCTGACCACTGCGCGGCCGAAGCCCTATTGGCAAAGCGGCTGGCGCGCCCAGCACGACCGCCTGCTGGCCGCCGCCAGCGCCATGCGCGACCGCACGCCGATCTTCGTCAGCGGCGACCTGCATGCGCTGGGCGAAGCCCAGATCATGCGCAGCGGCGCGCATGACTTCTCCCGCCACCCCATCACCTCCGTGCTGTGCGGGCCGGTCGGCACCGGGCGGCCGGGCTTTCCCTCCACCATCCGCGGCATGCTGCCGCAGGTGCCGGCGGGGCTGGAGGTGCAGGAGGCGCTGCAGCCGCTGGAGGAGAATGGCTTCACCATCGCCGACTTCACGCCGGGCGACGTGACGCTGCGCTATTTCAAATGGCGGCATGAACCGGTCGAGGCGATCGACAACCTGCAACCCTTCCGCACCACCCGCATTCCCAGGGCCTGAGCATGACCGAGCGTTTCCGCGAAACCGAGCTGCGCGCCTTCGCCCGCGCGATGTTCATCCAGGCCGGCATGGAAGCCGCGAAGGCCGAGGTGGTGGCCGAGGTGCTGGTGGAAGGCGACCTGCTAGGGCACGACACGCATGGCCTGGCGCATCTGCCGCCCTACCTGGACGCGCTGGCCAATGGCGACATGCGGGGCGCCGGCGAGCCGGAGCTGCTGAGCGAGACGCCGGTGGTGCAGACCTGGAACGGCCGCAAGCTGCCCGGCCCCTGGCTGGTGCGGCAGGCCAGCGACTGGGCCAGTGATGCCGCGACGAATTTTGGCATGGGCGCCGTCAGCATCCAGCGCGCCGGGCATATCGGCTGCCTGGCCGCCTACCTGCAACGCATCGCCGAACGCGGCCAGCTGCTGCTGCTGTTCAGCAGCGACCCGTCGACGGCCTCGGTGGCGCCCTGGGGCGGCACGCGGCGTGTGTTCACGCCCAACCCCATCGCCGCGGGCTGGGGCACGGGTGGGTCCAGCGTGATGATGGACATCTCCATGTCGATCACCACCAATGCCATGACAGCGCGGCGCCGGGCGGAGGGCACGCGCTTTCCGGCACCGACGCTGCTGGACGCCGATGGTGCTGCGACCGACGACCCCAACGCCTTCTTCAGTGAACCCGCGGGCACGCTGCTGCCGCTGGGCGGCATTCAGGCCGGACACAAGGGTGCGGCGCTGGGCGTGCTGGTGGAGGCGCTGACCTCCGGCCTTTCCGGCTATGGCCGCAAGGACCCCAGCGCCGGCTGGGGCGCGGCGCTGCTGGTGCTGGTGCTGGACCCCGCCCGCTTCGGCGGCGCCGAGGCCTTCGCCGCCGAGACGCAGTGGATGGCCGATGCCGTCCACGGCAACCCGCCGGTGCGCGGCGGCGAGGCGCCGCGCCTGCCCGGCGAGCGCGGCCTGGCGCGCAAGGCGGAGCAGCGCTTCAAGGGCGTGGCGCTGCACCCCAGCATCGCGCCGCTGCTGCGGGCGCGTGGCGAGAAGGCCGGGGTGGCGTTTCCGGCACCGCTGTAGCGGTCTGTTGTTGGCGCGGCTGGTTCACGCCGCCGGTGATTCCACCGGCGAGGATCGCGCGCTACCGGTCGCCGCCAGGCCGACGACGCGGGTCGTAGTCGCGGCGCAGTTCTTCGCGGCGCCGGCGTTCCCACATCGCCCGCTCCCGCTGCTCCTGCCATTGCTCGCGGCGTTGGGCTTCGGCGCGGCGGCGCCATTCATCCTCGCGATGGCGCTCGTATTCCAACTGGCGTTCCCGCGGGTTGCCCCAATAGGGTTGGGCCGCGGCCGGTACCGCCGGCAGAGCGAAGATGGACAGGACGAACAGGCGACGGCGCATCATGGCTTGGTACTCCCAAGCCAGGAACAACGCCGGCGGCAGTCTTCGGTTGGCGCACCGACGCGCGAAGGCAGGCCTGCGACCCGACGGCCGCTGGCTAGAGTCTGTCAGGCGCAGACAGAAGCGCCCGACAGACTCTGGCTCATTGTTTTGTCGTGTGATTCACGTCTTCGGCGATTCCGCCTGCGACGATCACACTCTAGATCCGCCGCCCCAGCCAGAAGCACAGCGCGAAGGCGGCCAGCCCCAGCACCAGGCTGGCCAGCACATAGGCCGCGGCCAACCACCACGCGCGCTCAAACAACAGCCCGGTTTCCAGGCTGAAGGCGGAGAAGGTGGTGAAGCCGCCAAGCACGCCGGTGACCAGCAGCAGGCGCCATTCGCCGGCAAGCCCGGCGCCGCCGGCCAGGCCGATGGCCGCGCTGCCCACCACGTTCACCGCCAGCGTGCCCCAGGGAAAGGCAGTACCGACCCACTCAACCGCCAGCGTGCTGACCGCATAGCGCAGCACCGAACCCGCCGCGCCGCCCAGCGCGACCAGCAGCATGTTCAGCGCGGTCATCGCCGGGCCTTCTTCTCGCGGATCGCCGCCCAGCGTTCCATCCGCTCGCGCACCGCGGCCTCGGCGCCACGGTCGGTCGGTTGGTAGAAGGCCTGGCGTTGCATCTCGTCCGGAAAGTAGTTGGCGCCGGAAAAGGCCTCGTCCTCGTCATGGTCGTAGGCGTATCCGGCGCCGTAGCCGATCTGCTTCATCAGTTTTGTGGGTGCGTTCAGGATGTGCTTCGGCGGCATCAGGCTGCCGGTGGCCTTGGCCGCCGCCATCGCCGCCTTGAAGCCGGCATAGACCGCGTTGCTCTTCGGCGCCGTCGCCAGGTGCACCACCAGCTGCGCCAGCGCCAACTCGCCTTCCGGGCTGCCCAGGCGCTCATAGGTTGCCCAGGCCGCGACGGCCAAGGGCAGCGCGCGGGGGTCGGCCATGCCGACATCCTCGGCGGCGAAGCGGGTCAGCCGGCGGGCGATGTAGCGCGGGTCCTCGCCGCCGGTCAGCATGCGGGCGAACCAGTACAGCGCCGCGTCGGGGTCGCTGCCGCGCATGGATTTATGCAGCGCGCTGATGAGGTTGTAGTGCTCCTCGCGATCCTTGTCGTACAGCGTGGCGCGCTTGGCCAGCAGCTTGCCCAGCGCCGCCGGGTCCAGCATGGCGCTGCCATCGGGCAGGGCCAGCAATTGTTCGGTCAGGTTCAGCAGGTAGCGACCATCGCCATCCGCCATGGCGCGCAGCGTGGCGCGCGCCGTTTCGTCCAATGGCAGGGCGTGGCCGGCTTCTTCCTCGGCGCGGGCAAGCAAAAGTTCCAGCGCCGGGTCGTCCAGCCGGCGCAGCACCATCACCTGGCTGCGCGACAGCAAGGCGCCGTTCAACTCGAAGGACGGGTTTTCCGTAGTGGCGCCCACCAGCACCACGGTGCCGTCCTCCACCACCGGCAGGAAGCCGTCCTGCTGCGCCCGGTTGAAGCGATGGATCTCATCCACGAACAGCAGCGTGCCCTGGCCATTGCGGCGGCGGATGCGCGCCTCGTCGAAGCTGCGCTTCAGGTCCGCCACGCCGGAGAACACCGCGGAAAGCGGCACGAAGGTCAGCCCGGCACGTTCCGCCAGCAGCCGCGCGATGGTGGTCTTGCCGACGCCCGGCGGCCCCCACAGCACCATGCTGGCCAGGCTGCCGCGTTCCAGCATGCGGGTGATGCTGCCATCCGGCCCCAGCAGGTGGTCCTGGCCCACCACCTGGTCCAGCGTGGCTGGGCGCAGCCGGTCGGCCAGCGGGCGGTTGGCCGCCGGCGGCAGGTCGGGCTCGTCGGCGGAGCCTGGGGGCGGGCCGCCGAACAGGTCGGCGGCGGAATCGGAGGGGCGGCGGGGGGCCATGGCCCGTTATAACCCGCCGCCGCCCGGTTGGTTAGCGCGTGATCGTCGCGCCCCTGGTCAGGCGCGCACGAGGGGACAACCACCCTCGCTGAGCGGGCGCCAAGCCTCGTTCGGCGGAATATGGGTGATCAGCTTGCAGAAGTCGAAGCGGCCCTTCGCTTCGCTCTCCGGCTTCACCTGCCACAGGTTCATCACGTGCATGCAGCGGCCATCCTGCCGCAGTTCCACGTTGCTGTTGTAGAAGTCGTTGACGCGCTCGGCCTTCATGTGTGCGGCGACCGCATCAGCATCGAAGCTGCCCACCGCCTTAACCGCCTTCAGCCAATGGGTCACACCGGTGTACATGGCGGCGTGCTGAAGCCCCGGCGGGGTCGGCATGCGCTGCATGTAGCGCTGCGCCCAGGTGCGGGCCACCGGCGTCTGGTCCCAATAGAAGCTGTCGGTGAAGACCATGCCCTCGCAGGTCTTGTGGCCCAGCGCCACGATATCCGTCACCTGGATCAGCAGCGTGGCGATGCGCGCGCCGCCGCGGGTCAGGCCGAACTCGCTGGCCTGCTTGATGCAGTTCTGCAAGTCCGTGCCGGCCAGCGCGAAGCCGATGACCTTGGCCCCCGACGCGCGGGCCTGCAGCAGGAACCCCGAAAAATCGCTGTTGTTCAGCGGCGCCCGCACCGCGCCCTTCACCTCGCCGCCATTGGCCCGCACCGCGGCCATGGTGTCGCGCTCCAGCGCATGGCCGAAGGCGTAGTCCGAGGTGATGAAGAACCAGCTGTTGCCGCCGGATTTCGTCAGCGCCGTGCCGGTGCCATGCGCCAGCGCGTAGGTATCAAACCCAAAGTGCAGCCCGTAGGGCGAGCACTTGCTGCCGGTGATGTCGGAGGTCGCCGGGCCGGTGACGATGTAGATGCGCTTCTTCTCGCGGCACACCTCCTGCATCGCCAGGCCGGAGGAGGAGGCGGCGCCATCCGCCAGGCATTCCACACCGCTGTCCAGCCATTCGCGCGCCAGGGCGCCGGCGACATCGGCCTTGTTCTGGTTGTCGGCCTGGCGGGTCACGATCTGCCGGCCCAGCACGCTGCCGCCGAAATCGGCAATCGCCATCTCCGCCGCCACCTTGTTGCCGGGGCCGCCGACATCCTTGAACGGGCCGCTCATGTCGCTGAGCAGGCCGATCTGCACCGGGCGAGAGGTGGATTGTGCCCGCAGCAGGCCGGGGGCGGCCAGCGGCAGGGTGGTGAGGCCGGCCAACAGGCCGCGGCGGTGCAGTTGGTTCATGGCGTCGTCCTCCTGATTGCGGTGGACGATGCCAGAACGGCGGCGCCCCGACAAATCCTCACCGCTGGCGCTTGGGCACGCCAATTGCGTGGTAACCTGGCGACAACCCGGAGCCATGCCCCCATGCGCCTGACCCGCCGCGCCAGCCTCGCCCTGCTTGCCGCCCCTGGCCTGGCCCAGGCGCAGGCCGCCTGGCCGGCCCACCCCATCCGCATCGTCATCGCCTGGCCGGCGGGTGGCAGCACGGATGGCCTGCTGCGCGCGTTGCAGGCGCCGTTGCAGGCGGCGCTGGGCCAGACCGTGGTGCTGGAGAACCGGGCCGGCGCCTCGGGTTCCATCGGTGCCGCCGCCGTGGCCCAGGCGGCGCCGGATGGGTATACCCTGCTCAGCGATGCCAGCACCCAGGCGGTGAACCCGGCGCTGCTGCGCGGCCTGGCCTTCGACTACGCCAGCGCCTTTGCGCCCATTTCCCTGGTGGCGCTGGCGCCGCTGCTGCTGGTGGTGCGGGCGGACAGCCCGGCGCGTGACGTGGCCGGGCTGCTGGCACTCCTGCGCGCCCAGCCGGGCGGCGGCACCTATTCCTCCTCCGGCATCGGCGCGGCGGCGCACCTGGCCAGCGCCATGCTGCTGCGCCAGGCCGGGGTAACGGCCACGCATGTGCCCTACCGCGGCAGCCCGCAGCAGACCCAGGCGGTGCTCGCCGGCGAGGTCGTCTTCACCTGCGGCACGGTGCCGGCCATGGCCGGGCTGGTGGCGGATGGCCGGCTGCGCGCCATCGCCACCACCGCTGGCGCCAGGTTGCCCGGCTTCCCCAACGTGCCGACCGTGGCGGAACAGGGTTTCCCCGGCTTCGCCATCACCGAATGGCTGGCCATGCTGGCCCCCGCCGGCACCCCGGCACCCATCCTGGATCAGGTGGCCGCCGCCGTGGCCGCCGCGCTGCGCGACCCCGCGGTGCAGCAGCGCCTGCCGGCCCTTGGCATGCTGCCGGCAGCGGAAGTGGGGCCGGCCGCGCTGAGCCGCTTCCTGGGGGAACAACGGGTGGCGATGGCCGCCCTGATCAAGGCGGAAAACATCCGGCTGGAATAGGCCATCCCGTCCGCAGCTGAACTGCCAGGCCGGGGCCTACCGGGGCAGATCACGGCCTGGGCGGGTGATCCACCGCCCCGGCGATTCCGTCTTTGCGGGTCAGGCGCTAGAGTCTGCCAGGCGCAGACAGAAGCGCCCGGCAGCCTCTAGCTCTTTGTTTTGTCGTGTGATTCACGTCTCCGGCGATTCCGCCTGCGACGATCACACTTTAAACTGGCCGCAACGCTGGAGAAACCGCCTTGCCCCTCGCCCGCCGCGCCTTGCTTGGCACCCTCGCCCTGGCCCCCGTTTCGGCGCGGGCGCAGCCCGAATACCCCAACCGCCCGTTGCGGATCGTCATCGCCTGGACCCCCGGCGGTGGGGTGGACGTGCCGGTCCGGCTGCTGCTGCCGCGGATGCAGGAAGCGCTGGGCCAGCCGATCGTGGCCGAGAACCGGGGCGGCGCCAGCGGCTCCATCGGCGCCACGGCCGTCTCGCAACTGCCGGCAGATGGCTACACCATCCTGGCGGATGCGGCGGCGCATGCCTCCAACAACCTGCTGATGAACCTGCCCTTCCAGTACGCCCAGGCCTTCACCCCGGTCAGCCAGGTCTCGGTGCTGCCGCACATGCTGGTGGTGGCGCCGGGCTTCCCGGTCCGCACCCTGGCGGAGCTGATTGCCCTGGCCAAGGCCAGGCCCGGCGAGCTGACCTATGCCTCCTCCGGCATCGCCGCCGGGCCGCATCTGGCCTCGGCCGCGCTGCTGCGCCAGGCCGGCGCCCAGGCCACGCATGTGCCCTACCGCGGCAGCGCCGGGGCCATGGCGGATGTGCTGGCCGGCAATGTCAGCTTCACCTTCTCCACCATTCCCGCCGTCTCCCCGCTGGTGAAGGAAGGCCGGCTGCGGGCGCTGGCGGTTTCCACCAGCCACCGGCTGGAGAGCTTCCCCGACGTGCCGACCGTGGCCGAGCAGGGCTTCCCGGGCTTCGAGCTGAACGAGTGGGTGGCGCTGTGGGCACCGGCCGGCACCCCGCCAGCGGCGGTGGCCAGGCTGCACCAGGCCGTGTCGCATGCCCTGGCAGACCCGGCCGTGCGGCAGCGCTACGCGGATATCGGTATTTTGCCTGTGGGCAGCAGCCCGGCGGAACTCGCCAGCTTCGTCGCCCGCGAACGCCAACGCCTGGGCGACCTGATCCGTGCCGAGAATATCCGGCTGGACTGAATGGCGCTATCCTGCGGCAAAACCAAGGGAGCAACGCCATGAGCATCACCCGACGCACGGCGCTGGCCGCGCTCGCCCTGCCTTCCCTGGCCCGGGCGCAGGCCGTCTGGCCGGACCGCCCGGTACGGGTGCTGGTGGCCTGGCCGCCCGGCGGCAGCACGGATGTCACCACGCGCCTGGTGATGGGCGCGGTGCAGCCGGCGTTGGGCCAGCCCGCGGTCATCGAGAATCGCGGCGGCGCCACCGGCGCGGTCGGCTCGGCCGCCTTCGCCAGCGCCCCGGCCGATGGCTACAACTGGATGGTGGATGCCTCCGGCCAGGCGGTGAACCAGTTCCTGCTGCCGAACCTCAGCTTCACCTATGCCACCGCCTTTACCCCGGTGACGCAGTTCGTGGTGCTGCCGACGCTGCTGCTGGTGCGGGCCGGCGCGCCCATGCGCAACCTGGCCGAGCTTGTGGCCCACCTGAAGGCCAATCCGGGCAAGGAGAGCTATGGCAGCTCCGGCGTCGGCACCGCTTCCCACCTCTCCGCCGCCATCCTGATGCAGCGCGCCGGGCTGGATGCGCAGCACGTGCCCTACCGCGGCGGCGCGCAGCAGATCCAGTCCGTGCTGACCGGCGAGACGCTGTTCACCTTCTCCACCATCCCGACCCCGGCGCCGCTGATCCGCGACAACCAGCTGCGCGTGCTGGCCATTTCCACGGAACAGCGCAGCAGCGCCTTCCCCGAGGCCGTGCCCGTGGCCGAACAGGGCTTCCCCGGCTTCGGCCTGGCCGACTGGAACGGGCTGCACGCCCCGGCCGGCACGCCGCCGGCGATCATCCTGCGCATGGCCGAACTCTGCGACGCCGCGCTGAAGAAGCCGGAGTTGCGCGAGCGCTTCACCCTGCTGGGGGCCGAGCCGGTCGGCGGCGGCCCGGAGCGCTTCGCCAGCTTCATCGCGCAGGAACGCACCCGGCTGGGTGCCTTCATCCGCGCCCAGGGCATCAAGGCCGAGTAAACGCGAACAGCACGCCCGCCACCGGCGCGCCCTTTTCGGTGCGCAGCACCAGTTCGCGCCGCGCTGCCTCGGTGAAGCCGGCGGCGCGGGCCAGGCTGGCGACATGGTCGGGGTGGTGGCGGAAGCGCATCGCCTCGCCCAGCGCGTAGGGCACGGTGGTGCCGGCCTCGATGGAAAAGCCCAGCCAGCCGCCGGGCGCCAGCGCCGTGTTGATGGCGGCGAAGGCCGGGGCCAGGTCGCCCAGGTAGTTCAGCACATCGGCCGCCGCCACCAGGTCGAAGCCGGCGGGGCGGCTGGGCAACCACGCCACCAGTTCCGCCTCGTGCAACGCCGCATAGAGGTTGCGCTTCGCCGCTTCCGCCAGCATCCGGGGCGAGAGGTCCAGCCCCTCCAGCCGCACCGCAAAGCGCGCCAACGCCACGCCGGAAAGCCCGGTACCGCAGCCCAGGTCCAGCACCCGCAGGCCGCCGGGCACGCCGGCTTCGCACAGCAGCGCCGCCAGGGCTTCAGGCGTGCGGTAGTCCAGCCGGCCGGTCAGCTCGGCATCGAAGCGCGGGGCGAATTGGTCGAACAGGTCGCGCACATACTCGGCGGGCGCGCGGTCCGGGGTGGCGCCCTGGCCCAGCGCCGCCAGCAGAAAGCGCGCCTGCACCGCCAGCGCCGCATCGGCCTGCGCCAGCGCCTGCTGCGCCGCCTGGATCGCGCCCGCGGGGTCGCCAGCTTCGCGCAGCGCATGCGCCAGCGCCAGCCAGGGTTCGGCCGCCTGGGGTTGCAGCGCCACCGCCTGGCGCAGCGGCGCCAGCGCGCCGGCAGCATCGCCCAGCGCGCAAAAGGCTTGGCCCAGGTTGCGCAGGCTCACCGCATCGCTCGGCCGCGCCGCTATGGCCAGGCGCAGCAGCCGCACCGCTTCGGGCAACTGCCCCGCCTCGGCCAGCGCAGCGCCATGGCTGGCCAGGAAGATCGGCTCCTGCGGCCGCAGGGCCAGGGCCTGGCCAGTGTGGCGCAGCGCGGCCGCGGCATCGCCACGCTGCCGCGCCAGCAATCCCAGCAGGTTATGAGCATCGGCCCGCTTGGGGTCCCGCTGCAGCACCCGGCGATAGAGCCGCTCCGCCTCGGCCACCTCGCCGCGCTGATGGCACGCCACGGCCTGGCGCAACAGGGCCATCGGATCGTCGCGCGGGGGGGTGGGCATGGCGCCACTCTGCGCAGCGCAACGCCCGCTGGCAACCGCAGCGGTGGAACCCCGGGGCAGCCTGGGGTCTTGTCATACCCATGCCCGCCCCAAGCGCCTCCCTCCCCCCTGCCGCCATCGGCAGCAAGCTGTCGGCGCCGGAAGCGTTGGCGTTTGACCGCTGGCTGCACGACCGACTGGGCGGGCTGTACGACAAGGTGCTGCGAGAACCGCTGCCGGAAAGCCTGCGCGCCCTGCTGGAACATCCGCCGAGGTAGTCATTCCACCTGGCGCATGCCGGCGCCAGGTCGGCGCGTTTCCCGCGCACGGGAAGGCCGCAGGACTTCGGCAGCCGGACGCTGGCGCGCATCCGCGTCCAGCGGTTCAGAACAACCCCTGGATGTCCCCTGCGGCATCCAGGTTGATGGTCTCGGCCGCCGGCGTGCGTGGCAGGCCGGGCATGGTCATGATCTCCCCGCAGACGGCCACGACGAAGCCGGCGCCGGCTGAGAGCCGCACCTCGCGCACCGGCAGCACATGGCCCTCCGGCGCGCCCAGCTTGGTGGGGTCGCTGCTGAAGCTGTACTGCGTCTTCGCCACGCAGACCGGCACATGGCCGAAGCCCTGCTCCTCGAAGCGCTTCAGCCGCGCGGCGACGGCCGGCGGGATCTGCACCTCGGCGGCGCGATAGATCTCCCGCGCGATCGTGCGCAGCTTGTCCGCCAGCGAAAGCTCCGGCGCGTAGAGCGGCTTGAACTTCGCCTGGCCCGCATCCAGCAGCCGCTGCACCGCGCGGGCCAGCTCCGCGGCGCCGGCGGCGCCATCGCCCCAATGGGTGCAGAGGAAAGCCTCGGCACCGATCCGGGCCATGGCGTGCTGCACGGCGGCGATTTCCGCCTGGGTGTCGCTGGTGAAGCGGTTCAGCGCCACCACCACGGGCAGGCCGAACTTGCGCAGATTCTCCACGTGGCGGGCCAGGTTGACCACGCCGCGTTCCACCGCCGCCACGTCCTCGGTGCCGAGTGCGTTCTTGGCCACACCGCCATGCATCTTCAGCGCGCGTACCGTCGCCACCACCACGGCCGCATCCGGCGTCAGCCCAGCGCTGGGGCACTTGATGTCGAGGAACTTCTCGGCGCCCAGGTCGGCGCCGAAGCCGGCCTCCGTCACCACCACATCGGCCAGCGCCAGCCCCAGCCGGGTGGCGATGACGCTGTTGCAGCCATGCGCGATATTGGCGAAGGGCCCGCCATGCACCAGCGCCGGCGAGCCTTCCAGCGTCTGCACCAGGTTGGGCTGCAGCGCGTCCCGCAGCAGCGCCGCCATGGCGCCATCCGCCTTGATGTCCTTCGCCGTAATGCTCACGCCGTCCCGCGTGGTGCCGACGATGATCTTGCCCAATCGCGCCTGCAGGTCGTCCAGGTCGCGCGCCAGGCAGAAGATCGCCATCACCTCGGATGCCACGGTGATGTCGAAGCCATCCTCGCGCGGCACGCCCTGCACCGCGCCACCCAGGCCCACCACCATATTCCGCAGGTTGCGGTCGTTCATGTCCATGCTGCGGCGCCAGGTGATCCGGCGCGGGTCCAGCCCCAGGCTGTTGCCCCAGTAGAGGTGGTTATCGACCAGCGCCGCCAGCAGGTTGTTCGCCGACGTGATGGCGTGGAAGTCGCCGGTGAAGTGGAGGTTGATGTCCTCCATCGGCGCCACCTGAGCATGGCCACCGCCAGTCGCGCCGCCCTTGACGCCGAAGCACGGCCCCAGCGAGGGCTCGCGCAGGCAGATCATGGTCTTGGTGCCCAGCGCGTTCAGCGCATCGCCCAGGCCGATGGTCGTGGTGGTCTTGCCCTCGCCGGCGGCGGTGGGGGAGATGCCGGTGACCAGCACCAGCTTGCCCTGCTTTTGCCCTGCGGCGGCGAGCACGGAGAAATCCACCTTCGCCTTGGTGCGGCCATAGGGGATCAGGCCCTCGGCCGGAATGCCGGCACGTTCGGCGATCTCTTGGATCGGCCGCAGCGTGGCGGCGCGCGCAATCTCCAGGTCGGTTGCCATAGCGTCGCGCTCCCCTGCTTCCCAGCTGGGTTGATTATCCTCGGGGCTGGCGGCGGCGCAAGCGGCGGGGGATTCGCAGCGCCAGGCGGCGGGAACCACCGGCGGCCCGGTGCGTCGATGTGGCATGTCCTCTCCCTGCATCGACGTCTGTCGCTACGACGCCACCACCGGCTGGTGCCTGGGCTGCGGCATGACCAAGGCCGACAAGAAGGGCTGGAAGCAGCAGCCGGAGCGGCGCGACGGGATCGAGGGCAACCTGCCGGCACGGCTTGCCACCCTGGCCGGCATCGGCAAGGTCATCGGCAAGGCGGCGCGGCGGGACAAGCGTTAGGTCCTGGTCGGCTGACCCGGAATCGCCGAATGCCGTGCATCGGTCGCTCGAAAGCGGCCGGGCTGTGATCAAGGCCTGGCTTGCCACAGCGGCAACGGTGGCACTTCTGCAACACTGCTGCTTGCGCCACCTCAAGGACGGGTCAGCGACAGCGGCGTACCCCAGGCATCGCGGTGGCAACGGCCACCAGAGCATGGAAGCTGAAACAGATGAGCAAGATCGGGAAGGCCACGGCCGCAGCGGCGCTGGCCATGATGTTGGGCGCCGCACCGGCGCTGGCCGAAGACGCCGTGCGTGGCAAGCAAGCCGGCGACCTCGCGATCGGCCTGGGTGCGATTGGCGTGCTGCCGGCCAATGACGGCGGCCGGGTCGACACCATCGGTGGCCGCCCTCGGGCCAGCAACAGTGCGTCGCCGCAGCTGGATTTCTCCTACTTCCTCACCCCCAACTTCGCGGTGAACCTGATCCTGGCCACCACGCGGCACGACCTGGTGGCGCGCGGCACGGCGTTGGGTGACGTGCAGCTGGGCAGTGTCTGGGCGCTGCCGCCGACATTGACCCTGCAGTACCATCCGCTGCCGGCCGAGCGCTTCAGCCCCTATCTCGGCGTCGGCCTCAACTACACGCTGTTCTATGGCTACGGCCATGGCGGTGCGAGCCCCGCCGTGCGCGGCGTGGCGGTCAACAACTCCGTCGGTGTCGCGTTGAATGCCGGCCTTGACGTCGAGATCAGCGGCCCCTGGGGGCTGAACCTGGACGTGAAGAAGATCTTCATGTCGCCGAACGCCGCCGTGGGCACCAATCTGGGCGTCAAGCTGCATGCCCGTACCGAGATCAACCCGCTGGTGGTCGGCATGAGCGTGCGCTACCGCTTCTCGCTGTAGCGCTGACGGCGCCGCCCGGCACGCAGCTGGGCGGCGCCTTCGTTTTACGCCCGCTGGCGGACCTGCAACAGCGAGAGTGTCTCGTCCACCATGGCCACCGCGCGTTCCATGTCGGCCGGCGTGACATCGCCGATGCAGCCGACACGGAAGGTCGGCGTCGGCGTATTGTAGAAGTTGCTGATCAGCACGTCGCGCCGCTTCAGCTCATCGACGAAGCGTTGCAGGTCGAAGCCCGGGTCCGGCGGCTGGTGGATGATGTTGATGATCGGCCCCTGCTGGGCTTCCTCCAGATAGGGCTTCAGCCCGATCCGCCGCATGCCCTGGTGGAACACGCGGGAATTCTCCCGGTAGCGCGCCAGGCGGGCCGGCTGGCCCTCCTTCGCATGCCAGTCCAGCGCCACGCCGAAGGCGTGCAGCACCTGCACCGGCGGGGTGAAGCGAAAGCTGCCTGGCCCGGCGCGCAGGATTTGGCCGTACACGTCGTTGAGGTCGAAGCTCCAGCTGCCGGCATTGCCGGCGCTGGCCTGCACCCGCGCGGCGTTCACAATGGCGAAGCCGATGCCCGGCAGCGCCTCCAGGCATTTGCCGGAGGTGAACATGACCGCGTCGCATTCGGGGTGCTCGGCCAGGGAGAAGGGCAGCGCGCCGAAGGCGGAGACCGCGTCCAGGATCAGCCGCCGCCCGGCAGCGTGCACCACGGGGCCGATCAGGTTGGGGTCATTGACGATGCCGCCGCCGGTTTCGCTGTAGACCATGGCCACATGCGTAATGGTGGGGTCGGCAGCCAGCGCGGCGGCGATCTCCCCGGGCGTCACGGCGCGGGTTTCCGGCAGGGGCAGCGTCACCACCTGCCGCCCGGCCTCACGCGCCAGGCGCTCCACCCGGCCGGCATAGGTGCCGTTCAGCGGAATGAGGACCTTCCCGGCCTCGGCCGGCACGAAGGTGCGCAGCGCCGCTTCCATGATGAAGTGGCCGCAGCCCTGCAGCATCAGCGCCTCATGCTCGCCCGGCACGCCGCCGGCCAGGGCCAGCACCTTGGCGCGAATCTGGGTCAGTTCGGCCTTGAAGTCATTGTCCCAGGGCGCGATGTCCTGCGCCATGGCGGCGCGCACCTCGGGGCGGGTCTGCACCGGGCCGGGGATCAGCAGCAGCATCGGTCTCAACTCCTTCAAACAACAAGCCCGCCGCGCAGTTCGCGGGCCAGCTTCTCGCGGATCGCCTCGGCAAAGGCGGCGTAGTCCGGGCAGTCCATGGCGAAGCTGCCGGGGCCGCCGATCACCTCCGCCACGTAATGCGCCAGCAGGTCCGGTTCCTCGTTCAGCACCGCCAGGGCGTTGATGGTGACCCCGGCGGCGACGCCGATATCCCGCACCGGGCCTGGCGCCCTGCCCTGGTTGTGCCGCCCGTCGCCGGAGACGTCCAGCACCAGCTTGGCAGGCTCGGCCGAGCATTGCGCCAGCAATCCCAGCGCGGCAGCCATGCCCACGCCGGTGGCCGTGGCGCCCGGCTGCGGCAGGCGTGGCGCGTCCTCCATGGCGGCGGCCAGAGCCTCGGCAGCGGCGGCGCCATCCACCAGGGTCCAGGGCACCGCGACCTCCGGTGGCTCGGCGGCGCCGGACCAGAACAGCACCGCCACCGCCACCGCCCCGCGCGGGCCGCCGGTGCAGGCGGCGACGATGCTTGGGTCGCGGAAGGCCGCGGCATAGCCGCCGACCATCAGGCCGAACTCGTCGAAGTCGACGCTGGCGGAGACATCCACCGCCAGGCAAAGGGCGACGTCCACCGGGCGCATGGACGTCGCCTCCCTGTCAGTGCTTGGCCTGGGGCGGGTTGGTGGCGGTCAGCCGGTCCACATAGGCAATGCCCACGGCCGAGGCGATGAAGATGCAGTGGATCACCGTCTGCCACAGCACCCCGGCTTCGGTGGAGGTGGCCCGCTCGGTGCCCAGGTTACCGGCCTCGATGAAGGTCCGCAGCAGGTGGATCGAGGAGATGCCGACGATGGCCATGGCCAGCTTCACCTTCAGCACGCCGGCATTCACATGGCTCAGCCATTCCGGCTCATCCGGGTGGCCGTTCAGCCCCAGGCGGGAAATGAAGGTCTCGTAGCCGCCGACGATCACCATCATCAGCAGGTTGGAGATCATCACCACGTCGATCAACCCCAGCACCACCAGCATGATCTGCTGTTCCGAGATGTCGGTGGCATGCTCCACCAGGTGCCACAGCTCCTTCATGAACAGCAGCACATAGACCGCCTGCGCCACGATCAGTCCCAGGTAGAGTGGCAATTGCAGCCAGCGCGAACCGAAGATGATCATCGGCAGGGGTTGCAGCGTCTTGGAGTGGGTCGGCTGGCTCATCGGTGTCTCCGTGATGGGTCCCGCAGATGGGAACCGCGTGGCCGAAAGTTAACATGTCCGACAGGTATTTGCGCCATCGCCAGATCGCGTAGGCTGACTGCGGACAGCTGGTGAGGGTGGCGATGCGGCGACGCGACATTTTGGCAGGCGGAGCAGGTCTGGCGGTGGGCCTGGCAGCGCCGGCCCTGGCGCAATCCTGGCCGCACCAGTCCATCCGCATGGTCATCCCCTACACCCCCGGGGGCGCCACGGATGCCATGGCCCGGCTGACAGCGCAGAAGCTGGCGGAACGGCTCGGCGTCAACGTCACGCCGGAGAACCGCGCCGGCGGCAATGGCACGGTCGGCGGCATGGCCGTGGTGCAGGCGCCGGCGGATGGCAGCACCATCCTGTTCACCGCCTCCATCCATGTCATGGCGCGCCAGGTGATGAAGGCACCGCCCTATGATCCCCTCACGGATTTCACGCCCGTCGCCCGGGTCGGGCGCGGCCCGCTGCTGCTGGTGGCGCCGCCCCGGCTGCCGCAGGGCACCATCGCGGAGGTGGTGGCCGCAGCCCGGCGGGAGCCGGCGAAATGGACCTTCGCGGTCTCCTCCCTCGGCAGCGCCGGCCACCTGGCCACGCTGGAGTTCAACCGCCTGGCCGGGCTGGATATTCCGGTGGCGCCGTACCGCGGCAGCGCGCCGGGGCTGGCCGATGTGGCGGCCGGCAACATGCAGCTGATGCTGGACCCCATTCTGGCGACCTTGCCGCTGGCCCGGGGCGGCCAGGTCAAGGCGCTGGCCATCACCACCGCCACCCGCAGCGCGGTGGCGCCCGAAATCCCCACCGCCGCCGAGGCCGGCATGCCCGGGCTGGAATTCGCCAGCTGGTACGGGATTTGGGGGCCGAAGGGATTGCCGCGCGGCATCGTCGCCCGGATCAACACCGAGATGCAGCAGGTCATGGCCGAACCTGCCGTGGTCCGCCGCCTGACCGAGCTGGGCTTCGAGCCGGTGGCGGAAAGCCCGGAGGCCTTCGCCAGCTTCATCGACCGGGACGTGGCGCACAACGCGGCGCTGCTGCGCGCCGCCAACTTCCAGCCGGAATAGCTTGCGGCAGGTCAAGGTGGTCGCCCCTCACCGGGGCGCATGCTGCGGGTTGCCATCAAACGGCAACCCGCGGGAGGAAACCGCCATGACCAACCGACCGATGCATGAGGTGATGCACCGCCGCAGCCCGGTGACGCTGCACCCCGCCGCCACGGTGCAGCAGGCCTGCATCGCCATGCGCAACCATCGCGTGGGCGCGGTGCTGGTCACCGACCCATCCGGCCGGCTGCTCGGGATCTTCACCGGCCGGGATGCCGTGGCCCGCATGCTGGCCGAGGCCCGCGACCCCTGCACCACCACCCTGGGCGAGGTGATGACCAATGGCCCCGCCTGCCTCGGCCCGCAGCACACCGCGATAGAGGCGCTGCGGCTGATGCGCGACAGCGGCTTCCGCCATGTGCCGGTGGTGCATGGCACGCAGCTGCTCGGCATCGTCTCCCGCGGCGACTTCCATGGCCATGAGACCGCGCGGCTGGACGACGAATCGGTCTTGTGGGAGCGGCTGTAGCTGCGGGCCGGGCTGCCGGCATCGTCGTTCCGCGCGAGCAGGCCCCAGCTTGTCGTTCCAGCGGCTGCTTCACGCCGCCGGTGATCGGACGCCACGGCACCATCCGCTCATACTGAATCAGCGCGAGCGAATTTCGTGCTATGATTTCAATGGGTTGCAGAGCAGGAAATCCGTTCTGATGATTCCATCGGAACGGATATTGTTCTACCCTCAGGGTCCCAACACCCGGAGCCTCCGCCATGCCGAAACAGCTCGTCACCTCCCCCAGCCTGCCGCCGCCCAGCGGCCACTTCGCCCAGGCCACCATCATCGAGGCCAAGGGCCGCCTGCTGTTCATCTCCGGCATGCTGGCCAAGGACGCCAGCGGCAACATGGTCGGCCTGGGCGACATCGAGGCGCAGACCCGCCAGGTCTGCGAGAACCTGAAGGCCGCGGTGGAGGCCGCCGGCGGCACGCTGGACGATATCTGCCGGGTGGATGTCTACATCCGCAACATGGAGCAGTTCCCGCAGATCCATAAGGTGCGGCGGGAATACTTCACCGGCACGGCGCCGGCCTCCACCATGGTGGAGGTCAGCAAGTTCACCACGCCGGATGCGCTGATCGAGATCAACGCAATCGCCGCCATCGCCTGAGTCCGGCCGGGGTGCTTTGCCGCCGGCCGCGCGCGGCTGGAGCACACCGTGTCCCCCTGGACGCAGCTCATGCTCTGGAAGTCATTGAATCCAGAGCAAGAAATGCGTTCAGGTGATTCCATCTGAACGCATATTGCTCCAGCTGCACCTGGCAGGCTCCGGCGCAATGCTCCCCTCATCCGCCTGGATGGGGTGCTTGCCGCCTTTCGGCAGTTGGCGTTGCGCCGCTTGGCGGGCCGGCCGCCGCAGCGCCGGCCCCGTCGCCGGCCTGCCGCCGCGCCGTTCGGCCGCTATCCCGCGCGTCTGGCTGCCACGCGCCCCGCCAACAAGCAAAGAATCTCGAACAGCAGGTTCGCCGCCACCATCGCGGTGCCGCCGGTCTGGTCGAAGGGCGGCGAGACCTCCACCAGGTCGGCCGCGACGAAGTCCACGCCCATCAGGCCCCGCAGCATGCGTTGCGCCTCAGCCGGGCTGTAGCCGCCAATCTCCGGCGTGCCGGTGCCGGGCGCGAAGGCCGGGTCGATCGCGTCGATATCGAAGCTGAGATAGGTCGGGCCGTCGCCCACCACGCGCCGCGCCTCGGCCGCCACGGCTTCCGGCCCCATGCGCCAGTATTCCTCAATGTAGACCACGCGCATGCCCTGCTGCTCGGCCCAGGAATTATCCGCCAGGTCGTACATGCTGCCGCGGATGCCGATCTGGATGCAGCGCTTCGGGTCCAGCAGCCCTTCCTCGATCGCGCGGCGGAACGGCGTGCCGTGGGTGTATTTCCAGCCCCCGAAGTAGGTGTCCCAGGTATCCGAATGGCTGTCGAAGTGGATCAACCCCAACGGCTGGTCGCGCTTCGCGGCGCGCAGCAGCGGCAGGGTGATCAGGTGGTCGCCGCCGACGCACAGCGGCACCGTGCCGGCGGCGTGCAGCGCGGCGACGCTGGCCGCGATCCTGGCCAGGGAATCCTGCAAATCCGCCGGATTCACCAGCGCGTCACCCATATCGGCACAGCGCGCGAGGTCGAAGGGATACATCCCATGCGCCCGATGCGCCCGGCGGATCAGCGCCGAGGCATCCCGCACCTGGCGTGGCCCATGCCGCGCCCCCGGCCGGTTGGTGGTGCCGAGGTCGAAGGGCACGCCCATCAGCCCGATCTCCACCTGGGCCCGGCGCGGGTCGCCCTCCGGCACATGCGGCAGCCGCATGAAGCTGGCGATCTCGGTGAAGCGCGGGCGGTCATTGGCCGAGATCGGCTGGAAGGCATCGCTCATCGGCTGGGCTACTCCGGGTAGATCATCTTGGCGGAAACACCGCCGTCGCTGAGGAATTCGGCGCCGGTGACGAAGCCTGCCTCCGGCCCCAGCAACCACGCAACCAGGCCCGCGATATCCTCGGCCCGGCCGACCCGCCCGGCGGGGTGGAAGGCGTGCTCCTCCGCGGTCGGCTCAGGCCCCTTGGTGGCGATCCAGCCGGGCGAGACGGCGTTGACCCGGACATCCGGCCCCAAACTCACCGCCAGCGCATGGGTCAGCGCCAGCAGCCCGCCCTTGCTGGCGCTGTAGCTCTCGGTATCCGCCTCGCTCATATGGGCGCGCGTGCTGGCCATGGTGACAACGGCCCCCTTCGCTTCCCGCAGCATCGCCTCGGCGGCGCGGACCAACAAAAAACTGCTGGTCAGGTTGGTCGCCAGCACGCTGTTCCATTCCACCAGGGTCAGGTCGCGCAAGGGCTTGCGGATCATGAAGCCGGCATTGCAGACCAGCCCGTCCAGCCTGCCCTCCTGCGCCCGCACCCCGGCCAGCAGCGCGGCAACGGCGGCTTCATCGGCAACATCCGCCTGCACCGCCCGATGCGGCGCCTCGGGCGCGGGGTCGCGGTCCGCCACCACGGTGCGCCAGCCGTCGCGGGCCAGCCGCGCGGCCACCGCGGCGCCGATGCCGCGCGCGGCCCCGGTGATGAGTGCGACGCGCTGGGTCATCCGGTCCTCCTCTCGGGTTCAGGCCTTGGCAACGCGCGGCGGCGCATCCCGGCTGAACAGGTAGCCCAGAATGCCCAGCGCCAGCGCCGCCGCCAGCGTGCCGAACACCGCGGGCCAGGCCTGCACCGGCGCCACCAGCCCCAGCACCCAGCCGGTCAGCGCCGGCAGCGCGGCACTGCCCAGCGTCTGCGCCAGGTTCACCGTGGTGGCGCCGCGGCCCACCAGATGGTCCGGAAACAGGCTGCGGCCATGCGCCACGACCACCACCGGAAAGGCGTTCAGCAGGCACAGCAGCACCAGCAGCCCCACCGCCAGCCACAGCGGTGCCTCCGGCCACAGCGCCAGCGCCGCCAGCACCAGCGCCACGGATGAGGCCAATGGCACCACCAGCCATTTCCGCGTGTTCAGCCGCCGCTCCAGCGGCCCCACCGCGAACAGCCCGGCCGAAAGCGCCAGCCCCATGCACAGCAGCACCACGCCGCGCGGGCCGGGCGCCAGGCCATGCACCTCCGCCAGATACGGCCCGGCCCAGACCGCCAGCACGGTAGCCATGCCGGCATAGCCGACCAGGTGCATGCACAGCACCGGCAACAGCCCCGGCGTGCGCCACACCGTCAACTGGCCCAGCAGCGCCGCGCCCAACCCCTCCGCCGGGCGGTTCGGCGCCGGGCGGTCGGGCGGGTCGTCCCGCACCCAGCCCAGCCACAGCACGCCCAGCGCCAGCGTCACCACCCCGCCCAGCGCATAGGCGCCGCGCCAACTCAACCATTCGGCCGCCGCAGCAAACGGGGCACCGGCCAGCAGAATGCCCAGTTGCGACAGCGCAAACACCTTTGACAGTGCCGAGGTCAGCGCCGCCCCGCCGAACCAGCGGCTGCACAGCACCACGCTGCTCATGAAGCTGGCGGCGCAGCCCAGCCCCAGCAGGAAGCGCGCGACCAGGAACCACCCCGTATCCGGAGCCAACGCCTGGCCAACCGCGCCCAGCAGCGCCAGCGGCACCAGCCAGGCCACGGTGCGGCGCGGCCCCAGGCTGTCCAGCGCCAGGCCCACCGGCACCTGCACCAGCAGCAAGGCCAGGAAGAAGGCAGCATTTGCCCCTCCCAACAATGCATTGCCCTGCCCCAGGTCGCGCGCCAGCTCCGGCCCCACCACGCCCAGCGCGGCCCGATGGTATTGGCTGGCGGCCGTCATCAGCACCAGCGCCAGCAGCATCCGCGTGGCCGTGCTCATGCCGCCAGTCGCAGCCCCAGCGCCGCGTGCAGCCGCCGCGCGCCCTCCGGCGTCAGCGCCAGGCGGCGGCGGGCCAGGGCGGCGGCGCCCTCGGCCGGCGCCACCCGATGCAGCCAGCCCCGCGCCAGGCAGCAGACGGCGAACTCCCGCCCCAGCCCGCCGGCCAGGTGGGGCCGCCTCTCGGACCAGTCCATGCAGTCGCAGGCGAAGCGCCGGGCGGTGCGGGCCGCCGCCACGTCCACGCCCAGGGCGGCCAGCCCGGCCGTGCCCGCCGAGGTGGTCGCCCAGCCGCCGGCGGCCGGCACCAGCCACCCCTGCTCCGTCAGTGCCCGATGCAGCGCCACGCCCAGCCGACCCGCCAGGTGGTCCCAGCACAGGCGGGCGTCGCGCAGTACCTGGTCATGCGGCCAGCGCCGCACCGGCGCCGTGGCCAGGGTCAGGTTGCCCAGCGATTCCAGCGCCGCCGCCACTTCCTCGCTGGCCAGGGAATGGTAGCGATGCCGCCCCTGCGCATGCACGCTGACCAACCCGCCCTCCACCAGCCGCGCCAGATGCGCGCTGGCGGTGGGCGCGGCGATGCCGGCCACCTTGGCCAACTCGGTCGCGGTCAGCGCCTGGCCGGCGAACAGCGCCTCCAGCATGGCGGCGCGAGCGGGTTCGCCCATCAGGGCGGCGGTGGCGGCAAGGGCGTTCACGCTGGGCATGGCGGCAATCCTACCACCACGCCCCGGCCCTGGCTTCGCCCGCCGGCGAAGGACAGCGCGCCGCCGCCATGGCAAGCTGCCCGCCGCATCAGCGTCTGATCGTCGCCGGAGGACCCACCGGCGGCGTGAATCAGCCGCTCAACCAAAAGGCTGGGGGCTGTCATGCGCGTCCAGGCGCCTCTGACAGCCTGCAAGGGGAAGCGCAGATGATCGCGGTGATCTTCGAGGTCGAGCCGGCCGAGGGCCAGATGGACCACTACCTGGACCACGCCGCGGCACTGCGCCCGGTGCTGGAGACGATGCCCGGCTTCATCAGCGTGGAGCGCTTCCGCAGCCTGACCAACCCGGCGAAGCTGCTGAGCCTCAGCTTCTGGGCCGACGAAGCCGCGGTGGCCAATTGGCGCAACCAGGAAAAGCACCGCGCGGCGCAGTCGGCCGGCCGGCACGGGGTCTTCGCCGGCTATCGGCTGCGCGTGGCCAGCGTGCTGCGCGACTACGGGCTGGAAGAACGGCGCGACCAGGCCCCGGCGGATTCGGTGGAACGGCACCAGGGCTGAAGCTTCGGCGCCCCCGGCGAGCGGCAGCTACCCGAAGTAGCCCAGCACCACGGCGGCGGAGATCATCGCGAACAGCCAATGCCCGCTGTCGATCAGCGTCAGCATCGGCTGGCGGCGGGCATAGGTGTAGTTGGTCGCCAGCGTCGCCAGCACGAAGCCCATCCACAGCACCATGGCCCAGGCCACCGCATTGCCGATGCCGGTCGCGAAGGTGGCGTGCAGCACCAGCGCCAGCACCCAGGCCATCACCAGATCGGCGACGAAGGACAGGATGAAGGGCACCGCGCTGGGCAGGCCAGGCGGCCGGGCCAGCGCCGCCTTGGTGGTGCCCAGCGCCGCCACCCACTTGTTGCCCAGCAGCCCGTACCAGACCGCGCCGGCCAACCAGGCGGCAACGCCCGCGGCCAGGATGATGAGGGGTTCGATCATGCGCGCGGCTCCCGTTGCGCGGGCATCATGGCCGAAGCCTAACGCCCCAGGAAGGCCGCGATCCGCCCGGGCACCGCGGCCATGTCGGCTTCCGGCCCGCAATAGGTCAGCCGCAGGAAGCGACTGCCCCGCGCGCTGTCGAAATCCACGCCAGGGGTCACCGCCAGGCTCGCTTCCGCCAGCAGGCGGGCGCAGAATTCCGGGCTGTCATTGGTCAGGGCGGAGACATCGGCCCAGAGGTAGAAGGCGCCATCGGCCGGGGAGAGCCGGTCCAGCCCGGCCTTCGGCAACTCCCGCAGCAGCAGGGCGCGGTTGCGGCCGTAGCGGGCCAGGTTCTCGTCCAGTTCCGCCCGGCAGGCGAAGGCAGCTTCGGCCGCCACCTGCGCCACATGCGGCGCACAGATGAACAGGTTCTGCGTCAGGCACTCCACCGGCCGCACCAGGTCCTCCGGCAGCACCAGCCAGCCCACCCGCCAGCCGGTCATGGAGAAATACTTGGAAAAACTGTTCACCACGATGGCGCTGGTGGAACATCCGGCGGCCGAGACTTCCGGCTGCTGGCCATAGCTGAGCCCGTGGTAGATCTCGTCGGAGACCAGCCGCACCCCTTCCCGCTCGCACCAGGCGGCAATGGCCTGGAACTCGGCGGCGTCCATCATGGTGCCCGCGGGGTTGCAGGGGCTGGCGATGATCAGCCCGGCCGGCCGCGGGTCCAGCCGTTCCAGCATCGCCAGGGTTGGCTGCCAGCGGGTGCTGGCATCGCATTCCAGCAGCAGGGGCTGCATGCCCAGCGCGGTCAGGATGTTGACGTAGGGCGGGTAGTAGGGGCTGGCCATCGCTACCGTGTCGCCGGCGTCGAAGGCCGCCAGGAAGGCCAGCGGGAAGGCGCCGGAAGCGCCCACCGTCACGCAGATGCGCGCAGCCGGCACCGCCAGCCCGTACTGCTCGGCATAGTGCCGGCTGATCCGCTCGCGCAGGCTGCGCAACCCGAAGGCCTCGGTATAGCCCATCGGCGCCCCGGCCCGCAGCGCCGCGATCGCGGCCTCGGCCGCGCCGGCCGGCGCCCCGGTGCCGGGCTGGCCAACCTCCATGCGGATGACGCGGGGCGCATCCGCCGCCTGGGCCGCCGCCTTGGCATTCGCCGCGGCGATCACGTCCATGACGATGAAGGGCGGTGCGAAGGCGCCCCGCCCGACCTTCAGGGTCACTGGCCCACCTTCATTGATCCGTGGCGCCCAGCGCCACGCCATGGCCATCGGGGTCGCTGATCGCAACGCAGCGGCTCTCGGCGCCCGGCAGATAGGCAATGCAGATGCCGTACTGGCCGCGCGCCGGCGGCAGGCGGCCAGCCTCCACGGCGGCCTGGGGCGCCAGCCCGCCTTCCACCACGCGCGCCATCGGCCCGGCCACCGCCAGCGGCGCCGCATGCTGACCAGACCCGGCCGCCACCATGTGGAAGGCCGCCAGGTTCGGGCTCCAGGCGATGCCGGCCGAGAGCAGCGGCGGCTGCACCGCCCCCACGCCCGGCGCCGGCGCCAGCAGCATGCCCATGCCGGGCGCGATCCGCCCGGTGCCGAACAGGTTGTTCATGGTGAAGGCGCAGCTGACCGCATTGCCGTTGCGGTCGAACACCGCCAACCCGGCCGAGGCCGGCAGCGGCCCGGTGCCGGCGGCCGGCACATTGGCCGTCAGCAGCGTATCGGCATTGCCACCCTGGCGCCGCCAGGTGGCGGCCACGGCCTGGCCCCGCGCCGCGGCGGCCTCCAGGGACTGTTCGGACTTCAGCGCCAGGTAGGTCGCGGCGCCGGCCAGGCCACCATCGGCCGGCAGCGGCAGGAAGGCCACCTGGTCGCGGTTGCGGCCCTGCACCACCAGCGGCGGCATCACGGTCGGCACCGTGCGCGGGCCGCGCAACTCGTCCACCGTCAGGTTGCCGCCCACCGGGCGGGACGCTTCCTCCAGCCGCCGCGCCAGCAGACCCTGGTGCAGGTCGCCCACGCCGGAAAGCCGCAGCTGGGTCATGGTGGTGGCCAGCAGCGGCTGCACCAGCGGGTCGCCCACGCCCTTCACCCGGCCATCCGGCCGGGCAAAGACGCCGCGGGCGCCGGGGTCCGCCAGCAGCGGCGCCGCCACGGCGGCCAGGTCCACGCTGAGGCCACGGCTGACCGTGGTGCCCAGCCGGGCCAGCTGCTCGCCCGGCGCCATCAATTCTTCGAAGGGCCGCACCGGGATCCGGGTGTGCAGCGCGAACAGGCCACGCGCGAACATCGGCACCGCCGCCGGCCGGTCTGCGCCGCCGGGCACGCTGCTGCGGGCGCCGGGCAGGAACATCACCGCCTCGGTGGCATTCTTGCGTTGATCGTATACCAGACAGGCGCCGCCGCCGCCGATGCCGACCCGGCTGGGCAGCGTCACCGCCATCACCCAGGCTGCCGCCACGGCGGCATCGGTGGCGCTGCCACCGGCCGAGAGCACTTCGCGCGCCACCAGGGCCGCCGCCGGGTCCTCGGCCGCCACGCCGCCCAGGAAGCCACGGACATGGCCCGAGGCACCGGCGGGCACGCCACCACCACCGGTCAGGCTGCTGAACGTGTTGCTGATGGTGCTGCACCCCGGCAGCGCCAGCGCCATCGCGCCGGCCAGCAACCGGAACGCCAGGCCGGGGCGGGCAACGGACCCCTGGGTCATCCTGCTCTCAGCCATGCATGTCATGCTGCGGTCCCGCTGCCCCCGAATACGCCATCCCCGCGGCGAATAGACGCCTTCGCGACCAGCGGCAACAGCAGGCTGGCGGCGCGGCCGGCCCTGCGGGATAAAGCCCGACATCCCCGCCCAGGAGCCACCCGTGACGCCGCCCTTCGCCAAGGTCATCCTGGCCCGCCCCGTCTGGCGCCGCCCGCCCGGCCTGCGCCTTGCCGCCGCCCTGCTGGGCGTGCTGGTCCAGGCCGCGCTGCTGCTGCCCGCCGGCGCCCACGCCCAGGCGCCCGCCACCGGCTTCTCCCCGGCGCAACGGCAGGAGATCATGGGCATATTGCGCGACGCGCTGCGGGAGGACCCGACCATCCTGCGGGACGCCCTGGCCGCGATGGAAATGGCCGAGCAGCGCGACCGCGACGGCCAGGCCCGCGCCGGCATCGCCCGCAACCGCGCCGCACTGGTCGCCACCGCGACCGACCCGGTGCGCGGCAACCCCCAGGGCGCCATCACCGTGGTCGAGTTCTTCGACGCCCGCTGCCCCTATTGCAAGCGCATGGTGCCGGCCCTGGCGGAGCTGCTGCGCCGCAACCGCGACGTGCGGCTGGTGCAGAAGGACCTGCCGATCCTGGGCCCCAACAGCCAGCTGGCCAGCCGCGCCATGCTGGCGGCGCAGCGCCAGGGCAAATACGCCGAATACCACGACGCCCTGCTCTCCACCCGGGAAGACCTGACCGAGCCGGTGCTGAAGCGGGAGGCCGAGAAGCTTGGCCTGAACTGGGCCCGCATCCGCACCGACATGGAGCTGCCCGATATCCGCCAGCGCCTGGATGCCAACCTGGCCCTGGCGCGCGACATCGGCATCGATGGCACGCCCGCCTTCGTCGTGGGCGACCGCCTGGTGCCCGGCGCCCTGGACCTGGCGGCGCTGGAGCAGCTGGTGGCCGCGGCGCGCTGAAGCCGGCTCAGACGGCGGCAGGGGCCGGCAGCGGGTCGGCGCCGTAGCGGTTGGGCCCGGCCGTGCCGCGGCTGCAGAACCACACCAGGAACAGCGCCACCACCACCAGCCAGGCCGCGGCGGCGAACAGCAGCGCCACCAGGCGCGGGCTCATCGCCGCGACGGTTTCGGCGCTGACTTTGCCGCTCAGACCCTGCATCTCCACCATGACAGCGCCCAGCGCCAGGCCCAGCACCAGCATCACCGCCAGCGGCAGGGCCAGCCACCAGCCACTGCGCTCGGTGTCGTGCAGCCGCCGCACCGAGACCGCCAGGCCGGGCAGGAAGGTCGCCAGGCTCCAGGCGCTGCCGATCGGCCCCGGGCTGCCCTGGCTGGCACCGCCCTCCAGCCCGTGCAGCAGCGCCGAGACCACGCCGCAGAACAGCACCCACAGCCAGTATTCGCTGCGCGCCGCCCGGCCGGAGAAGCCCACATACTGCCGGAAGCAGGATTTGACCGCGGTCCAGAAATTCATGGCAGGCTTCCTCCCGTGCATCTGCCCGGTAGCATAGCGCGCAAGGTTGCCGCCATGAAACTCGGGCGAAAGGTTCCGCCCATGCCCCACTTCATCTGCACCACCTGCGCCACCCAGTTCGCCGAAACCGAGTCCCCACCGCCGGCCTGCCCGATCTGCGAGGATGAGCGCCAATACGTCCCGGCCCGCGGCCAGGGCTGGACCACGCTGGCCGCGCTGCAGCGCAGCCACGCCAATACCTGGCGCCAGCTGCAACCGGGGCTGCTCGCCATCCGCGCCACGCCGTCGCTCGGCATCGACCAGCGGGCGCTGCTGCTGCGCACCCCCGCCGGCAATATCCTGTGGGACTGCGTCGGCCTGCTGGACGACGCCACCGTGGCATTGCTGCGCGGCCTGGGCGGGCTGGCCGGCATCGCCATCAGCCACCCGCACTACTACAGCTGCATGGTGGAATGGGCGCGGGCCTTCGGCTGCCCGGTCTGGCTGCATGCGGCGGACCGGGCGCATGTCATGCGCCCCGACCCCTTGCTGCGCTTCTGGGCGGGTGACGACCAGCCCCTGCTGCCGGGCGTCACGCTGCACCGCCTGGGCGGGCATTTCGCCGGCGGCACGGTGCTGCACTGGGCCGCGGCGGCCGGCGGCAAGGGCGCGCTGCTCTCGGGCGACGTCATCCAGGTGCTGCCGGACCGCAAGCATGTCGGCTTCATGCGCAGCTACCCCTGCCTGATCCCGCTGCCGCCGGCCGAGGTACAGCGCATCGCCGCCCGCTGCGCAGCGCTGCCCTTCGAGGCGATCTACGGCGCCTTCCATGAGCGCGAGATCGTGACCGGCGCCCCGGCCGCCATCGCCCGCAGTGCCGCGCGCTACTGCGCCTGGGTCGCCGGCATGGTCGAACCCTGAGGCGCGATGCGGTGTGGCCATCACCGGGCCACGCTTCTATACGTATTCTGATCGGCGGCCCCGCGGGGTCGCCCCAAGCCAGCGGCCAAGCGCCCCGCCCCTCGCCTTTCCCTCCCGAACGCCCCGCCGCTGGCCCATCGCCGGCGGCGTGGCCTCACGCACCCCCAAGGATTCTCCATGCACATCAGTGCCGGCTGCCAGATGACCTATGACTGCCCCCAGCCGACGCCGATGCTGCTCACCATCAGCCCGCACCCATCGCGCGAGCCCGACCTGCTGGCGCCGCAGCGCGTGACCTTCAACCCGCCGATACCGTTCCGCCAGTACCTGGACGGCTTCGGCAATACCTGCACCCGCATCGTGGCGCCGGCCGGCCGGCTGGAGATCTCCACCGCGCTGATCGCCCGCGACAGCGGCCTGGTGGACCCGGTGCTGCCGATGGCCATGCAGCACCCGGTGGAAAACCTGCCGGACGAGATGCTGGTCTTCCTGCTGGGCAGCCACTATTGCGACGTGGACCGGCTGGCCGATATCGCCTGGAAGCTGTTCGGCCAGGGGCCAACCGGCTGGGGCCGGGTGCAGTCGATCTGCGACTTCACCCATAGCCGCATCAAGTTCGGCTACGAGCACGCCCGGCCGACCCGCACCGCCTCCGAGGCGTTCTATGAGCAGCGCGGCGTGTGCCGCGACTACGCCCACCTGGCGGTCACGCTGTGCCGCTGCGTCAACATCCCCGCGCGCTACTGCACCGGCTTCCTGGGCGATATCGGCACGCCGAAGCCCTGGGGCACCATGGATTTCGCCGCCTGGTTCGAGGTCTACCTGGACGGCGCCTGGCATACCTTCGATGCCCGCAACAACACGCCCCGGATCGGTCGCATCCTGATGGCGCGCGGGCGGGACGCGACGGATGTGGCCATCGCCACCACCTTCGGGCCGAACACGCTGGCCAGCTTCAGCGTCTTCACCGACGAAGTGCTGGCCGACGGCACCAAGGTGGAAAGCTAGTTGGGCGGGAGCGCCGCTGCCGCCTTCGTGTAACGGAGGTCAGTTCCAGCCGGGCTCGCGCCACTCGGCGTTCTCGTCCAGCGGAAACACCGGGCGCGGCAGGCGCTTCCAGGGGAAGTTCTTCAGTACCGGGCTGGTCAGGCCCGGCGCATCCACCTCGAACACCCGGTCGGGCGTGAAGAACTCGTCGAAGCCGGCGCGGAAATGCCCGCGCGACTTCACCACCACCACCCGCGCGGCGCCGATGTCGATGCCGTGCATCTCCAGCATCCGCGGCTCCAGCAGCTGCCGGCGCAGGCTGCCCACCACCACCAGCATGCCGCTGCCCTGCAACTCCAGCAGCGCCGAGGGGCCAAGGCTGAACTGCCGCCCGGCCATGGTGCCGCGCCGGCCAACGCCATTGCCATCCCGCAGCACCACCACCCGGGCGCGGGCGGTGAACCCCTTGCCGAACTGGTCCTCCACCCGGTTGAACCCCGCGGCGAAGACCGCGCCCTCGCCCAGCGCATGGGCTTCCGCCGCCAGCGCCGGGTCGATGAAGTTGCCGAGCACGGCGCCTTGCACCCCCGCCTCATGCAGCGCTTGCAGCACATAGGGCGTATTGCCGCGCCCACCGCCGCCGGGGTTGTCGCCACTGTCCGAAAAGATCACCGGCGCATGCTCGCCACGGCCGGCCCGCAGCGCCAACTCGGTCGCCTCGGCCACGCTGAGCAGCCGCCGCGTATGCCGCCCGCGCTCCGTCCAGCCACGCCGGGCCAGGCCCAGCGCCGCCTCCCGCGCCGCGCGCTGGTCGCCGCCGCGCGCGGTCACGGTGACGGTAATGCCGCATTTCGGCAGGTCGCTAAACACGAAGCCGCCTGCCACGCTGGCATTGGCGATGCGCGGATCTGCCGCCATCAGCGCCTCGGCGTCGCGGATCAGGTCGGCATATGGCCCCTCCGCGGTCAGCAGCGTCACCGTGGGCGGCGTCAGCGGCAGGCGGATGAAGGCGGTGGCGAAGCGCTCCCCGGCCAGCGCCTCGCGGATCAGGCCGGCGGATTCGGCAGCGCGGGCGGCCATGTCCACATGCGGGTTGGTCCGGTAGACCACCAGCGCGGTGGCGCTTTCGACCAGCTTTTCGCTCACATTGCAGTGCAGATCGTGGCTGACCACCACCGGCACCGCCGGCCCGACGATGGCGCGGACCATGGCCAGCAGCGTGCCGTCGCTGTCCTCATCCGCCACGGCGGAGGATGCGCCATGACTGCCGACATAGACCGCGTCCAGCGGCAGCGCGGCGGCCAGGCCCACGCGGATTTCATCCAGAAAACCCTGGAACACCGCCTGGTCGATCGGCCCGCCCGGCGGCGCCGAGGCCACCAGCACCGGCACCGGCACCCAGGGGCCCGTCGCGTCCATGCGCCCGTAGAAGCCGGGGAACTCGGCCGGCAGCCCGCTGGTCGGCGCCCGCGCCAGGCGGGTGATCGCCTCGCCGCGTTCCAGGCATTGCGCGGTGAAGTCCGCCAGCGTGGTCGGCGGGGCGAAGGCATTCGCCTCCAGGTGCAGCCCCAGCACCGCCACGCGCGGCGCGCCCAACTTGTCCCCAACCATCCGCAGACCCCCCGGTTTGCCGCTCTCGCCACCCTGTATAGACTGCCCCCCATAAAAGCCGAGACGGGGAATGGCAGAGCTAGAGGACGCAGTCGGCTTGCTGACGCGCCTGGTGGCGTTCGACACCACCAGCCGCAACAGCAACCTGGACCTGATCCGCTGCATCGAAGCGGCGTTGGCCGCGCATGGCATCGCCAGCGAGGTGCGGTTGGACGCTGCCGGCCGCAAGGCCAACCTGCATGCGCTGGTCGGCCCGGCCGTGCCCGGCGGCATCGCGCTGTCCGGCCATGTGGACACGGTGCCGGTGGATGGCCAGGCCTGGCTGGCCGACCCCTTCACCCTGCGCCGCGCGGATGGCCGGCTGACCGCCCGCGGCGCCTGCGACATGAAGGGTTTTGTCGCCTGCGCCGTGCTGGCCGCCATCGACGCCAGCAAGCGCGAGCTGGCCCGCCCGCTGCACCTGCTGATCACCTTCGACGAGGAAACCACCTTTGCCGGTGCCCGCCAGATGGCGCACGACCTGCCCGCCTCGGCGCCGCTGCCGGCCATGTGCGTGGTGGGGGAGCCGACCAGCATGGCCCCGGTCATCGCCCATAAGGGCTATGCCAGCTGGAACGTCCGCTTCACCGGCCTGTCCGGCCATTCCTCCCGCCAGGACGCCACCGCCAACGCCCTGCACGCGGCGGCCGAGGCGATTGCCTGGATCAGCGCCCGCGCCCGCTGGTTTGCCCGCGAAGGCCGCCGCGATGCCGGCTTCACCCCGCCGCACACCACGGTGCATGCCGGCACCTTCCACGCCGGCACGGTGCTGAACATCGTGCCCGACCTGGCCGAGTTCACCTTCGAGGTCCGCAGCGTGCCGGGCGACGATCCCCTCGCGGTGCTGGCGGAGCTGCGCGCCTTCGTCGAGACCGAGGTGCTGCCGCCGCTCCGCGCCATCCACCCCGGCTGCGAGGCGACCTTCACCGAACGCGCCTTCGCCCCGGCGCTGGCACTATCAGAAGACCATGCGCTGACCCTGCTGACCCAGCGCATCACCGGCCGCAACAGCGCCGGGCGCGTCAGCTACGGCACCGAGGCCGGCTTCTACCAGGGCATCGGCATCCCCACCATCGTCTGCGGCCCCGGCGACATCGCCCAGGCGCACCAGCCGGAGGAATGGCTGCCGGAGGCCGACCTGGCCACCTGCCTGCACTACCTGGCGCGGCTGACGGACACGCTGGCCGCATGACCCAAGGCGGCGCCCCCGGGGATAACGGCCTGCCGCCCGCCCTGGCCGCGCTGCTCGCGGGCGTGCCGGATGCGCCGCGCCTGGCGGTGCAGGTGACGCCGCCGGACATCCGCCCCTGGCTGGCCGGCAACGTGCTGCCCGGCGTCTGGAGCTTCTGCGCGAGCGAACCCGGCCTGCACGTCGTCATCGTCGCGCTGATGCATGGCAACGAGATCGGCGGCGCGGTGCTGCTGGACCGCTGGCTGCGCGCGGGGGTGCGGCCGGCCCGCGGCAAGCTGACGCTGGTCTTCGCCAATCTGGAAGCCTATGCGCGCTTCGACGTGGAAGACCCCACCGCCAGCCGCTTCCTGGACGAGGACATGAACCGCGTCTGGGACGAGGAGACGCTGGAGGGCGGCCGGCGTTCCGCCGAGCTGCGCCGCGCCCGCGCGCTGCGCCCGGTGCTCGAGACCGCCGACGTGCTGCTGGACCTGCATTCCATGCTTTGGCCAGGTGATCCCGTGCTGCTGTGCGGCCAGTCGCCCCGCGCCGCGGCCCTGGCCCTCACGCTCGGCACGCCGGCGCTGGCCGTGGCCGATGAAGGCCATGCCGGCGGCCGCCGCCTGCTGGACTATACGCCGTTCAGCCGACCGGACGGCGCCAGGCGGGCGCTGCTGCTGGAAGCCGGCTCCCATTGGCAGCACGACACGGTGGCGCAGATGGAAACCAGCGCCACCCGTCTGCTGCAGCTCTGCGGCACCACCACGGCCGCCACGCCCCTGCCGCCCGGGCGCCTGGCCCACGTCACCCGCACCGTCACGGCCGCGACCAATCGCTTCGCCTTCCTGCGCCCCTACCGCGGCGGCCAGGTGGTGGCCCAGCGCAACACGCTGATCGCGCTGGACGGCGATGCCGAGCTGCGCACGCCGCATGACGATTGCGTGCTGGTGATGCCGAATCTGCGCGTCGGCCGCGGCCAGACGGCAGTGCGCCTGGCCCGCTTCGCCTGAGGCGTCAGCCGGCCGCGGCCATCGCGCCCCTGCCCTGCGCCGCCAGCCAGCGCTGCGCCCCCAGCAGCGACTGGTTGATGACCTGGTGCATGTCCAGATACTGGTAGGTGCCGCAGCGCCCGATGAACTGCACCTCCGGCGTCCGCGCCGCCAGCGCCTGGTAGCGCTTCAGCGTCGGCGCGTGGCGGTTGTCGGCGGTCTTCACCGGGTAGTACCGCTCATAGCCGTTTTCCTTGTAGTCACAGGGCGTCTCCCGCGTCGCGGTCACCAGCCCCTCCGCGTTGCCATGGCGCGGCAGCACGTGCCAATGCGTCTCCCGCGTCACCGGCCCGGCATCGGTGAAGTTGGTCACGCCCCAGGTCACCGCGGGGTTGCGCGCCACGCTGCGATGACTGAACCGGATCGAGCGATACGGCAGCTCGCCGAAGCGACTATCGAAATACTCGTCGATCGGCACGCTGAGGAAGGCCGCCGCGTGGCCCCGCAGCATGGTGGGGTCGAAGCTGGTCGCGGTGTGCAGCCGGATCAGCTTGTGGTCCAGGATATTGGCGAAGATCGCGGTGTAGCCCTGCTCCGGCAGCAGCTGGAACTTGTCATTCGGGAAGTAGCGGTCCTCGTCGTCGAAGCGCAGCGGAATGCGCTGCACGACGCTGGCGTCCAGCTCCTCAAGGTCCAGCGCCCACATCTTCTTGGTGTAGGGGCGGAAGAACAGGTCGGTCAGCTGGGTGCCGATGCTGGCGTGCAGGTGCTCGGCGGCGTTGCGCGGCTGGGCGATGGGTTCCGCCACGCGGGCCAGCAGCGCCTGCGCCGCGCCGGCATCCGGCAGGCTGGTATTGAACACCGCTTCCAGCGTGCGCCGATTGATCGGCAGCGGCACGCGCTGGCCCTCCGGCAGCAGCGCGCGCACCCGATGCTCATACGGCACCCAGGCGCCGAAGCGGCGCAGCCAGTCCACCACCGCGGCATTGTTGGTATGGAACAGGTGCGGCCCATAGCGATGCACGCGCACGCCATTCGCGTCCCGCTCATCATAGGCATTGCCGCCGATATGCGGCCGCTGGTCCACCAGCGTCACCGCATAGCCATGCTCCGCAAGCGTGCGGGCGTACACGGCACCGGCAAAGCCGGCACCCACCACCAGAACTGTCCCAGCCATGCCCGTCCTTTCCTGCGAAGGCAGCGGGCACGGCCACACCACCTGAGCGCAGAAACGCGAGCAGCCCGCGCGGGGCGGCGTGACAACTCCGTGAGGGGTTAGGTCGTGCAGCCCTCGTCGCGCAGCAGTTGCGCCACGGCCTCGGCCGGGACGTCCGCGCTGGTGAAGGCCTCGCCGGGCTGCTTCAGCAGCACGAAGCGCAGCGCGCCGTCGCGCACCTTCTTGTCCTTGCGCATGCGGCCGAGCAGCGCCTCCACCGCGTAGGGGCGCGGCAGGTCCCGCACCCGCGCCGGCATGCCGCAGGCCTGCAAATGGCCGATGACCCGCCCCGGCAGCTCCTGGCTGCAATGGCCCAGCCGGGCCGAAATGGCCGCCGCCAGCCCAAGGCCCACGGCCACCGCCTCGCCATGCAGCAGCTGGCCGCCATAGCCGCTCTCGGCCTCGAAGGCATGGCCGAAGGTATGGCCCAGGTTCAGCAGGGCACGGCCGCCCTCGGCGCTTTCCTCGCGCTCATCGCCGGCGACGACCTCGCTCTTCAGCTTGCAGCTTTCCAGCACGGCATGGGCCAGCGCGGCGCTATCACCGGCCACCAGCTTTTCCCCGTTGGCCTCGCACCACCCCCAGAAATCCTCGCCGGAAAGCAGCCCGTGCTTGGCCACCTCGGCATAGCCGGCGCGCAGCTCGCGTGGCGGCAGGGTCTGCAAGGTGTCGGTATCGGCCAGCACCAGGCGCGGCTGGTGGAAGGCGCCGACCAGGTTCTTGCCCAGGGAGAGGTTAACGCCGGTCTTGCCGCCGACGCTGCTGTCCACCTGCGCCAGCAGGGTCGTCGGCACCTGCACGAAGGGCAGGCCGCGCAGCGCCACCGCCGCGGCAAACCCCGCGAGGTCGCCCACCACACCGCCGCCCAGCGCCACCACCGTGGTCCGCCGGTCCGCCCCGGCGGCCAGCATCTGCTCCAGCACCCGTTGCAGTACGGAGAAGTCCTTGCTGGCCTCGCCCGGCGCCACCACGATCTCGGCCAGCACCTGGAAGGCCGCCGCCTCCAGCCCCGCCCGCAGCGTCGGCAGATGCACCGGCGCCACGTTCTCATCCGTTACCACCACCACGCGGCGGCTCGGCAGCACCGGCGCCATCAGCGCCCCGGCGCGGGCCAGCAACCCCGCGCCGATCAGGATGTCGTAGCTGCGCTCCCCCAGCGTCACCGGCAGGCTCAGCGGCGGCTGCCAGTTCTCCAGCGCCTCCGCCACGCGGCGGGTGGTCAGCTCGGGCGGCTCGTCGGTGCAGGCAATGACCATGTCGGCCTCGGCATAAAGGGGGTGGCGCGCGGTCATCAGCCGCTGCAGGACATCGGCCGGGTCGGCGTTCAGGAACATCGGCCGATGCTCCCGCCCGGCCACCCTGCGCAACAGCGTGGGCATGCCGCAGCGCAGCCACACGGCAATGGCGCCGGCATCGCGAATCGCAGCCCGGGTCCGCGCATCGGCATAGGCACCACCGCCGGTGGCCAGCACCACCGGCGGGCCGGAGATCAGGCGCGAGATCACCCGCCGCTCGCCATCGCGGAAATGCGGCTCGCCATAGCGGGCGAAGATCTCGGTGATCGGCAGCCCGGCGGCGGCCTCGATCTCGGTGTCGGCATCCAGGAAGGGCAGCCCGAACCGGGCCGCCAGGCGCCGCCCGATCGAGGATTTGCCCGCCCCGGGCATGCCCACCAGCACGATGGAGCGCCCGGCATGGCCCGCCCGCCGGGGCGGCTCGGGGGCAAGCGGGGCCGGCGCCGCCGGAGGCTCCGGCAGCGGGTGGGCAGGGTCCGTCACTGGCTCTGCCCAGGGGACCTCGATGGCGGTGTTGCGTGACACGATCTTGACGGGTAGCACAGCCCCCCACCCAGGCGCGAGGGAGCGCTCGCTTTCATGTTTCGCCGGCCGGTTCTGCTGCTGGTCTTCTTCCTGATCGTCCTGTCCGTCGCCGGCCTGCTGGCGGTGGGGGCCTTCCCGCCCGCCGCCTCCCCCACCACGGTGGAGCGGGTGCTGTCCAACGACCGGTTCCAGACGCGGTAGGTGAACCGCCACCTGGAAGCCTTCCTGGAAATGCTGGTGGCGGAGCGCGGTGCCGCCCGCAACACGCTGGCCGCCTACCAGGCCGATCTCAGCGATTTCGCCGCCTTCGCCCGCGCCCAGGGCACCGAGCCGGAAGCCGCCGATGGCGCCCTGCTCGGCCGCTACCTGCAACGCGTGACAGATCTGGGCCTGGCCGCCCGAACCTCGGCACGGCGGCTTTCGGCGTTGCGGCAATACTACCGGTTCCTGGCGCGCGAAGGCATCCGCCCGGATGACCCGACCGAGCTGCTGGCCGGCCCGCGCCTGGCCGCCAGCCTGCCCAAGGCCCTGGCCGAATCGGAGGTGACGGCGCTGATCGACGGCGCGGCCACCCTGCCCGGCCTGCGCGGCCAGCAGGCCGTGGCGGCGCTGGAACTGCTCTATTGCAGCGGTCTGCGCGCCAGCGAGCTGGTCGGCCTGCCCCTGGCGGCGCTGCGGGCGGACGAACAACTGGTCGCGGTGCGCGGCAAGGGCGGCAAGGAACGCCTGGTGCCGATCAGCCAGCGCGCCCGCGACGCCGCCCTGGCCGCCCGCGCCACCCTGGTCGAGAAACCCCGCGCCAAGCCGGTGCCGCCGCGCTGGCTGTTTCCGGGACGCGCCGCTTCCGGCCACATGACCCGCCAGGGCCTGGGCCTGCTGCTGAAGGACGCCGCCCTGGCCGCGGGGCTGGAGGCCGACCGGGTCAGCCCGCATGTGCTGCGGCACAGTTTCGCCAGCCACCTGCTGGGCCGCGGCGCCGACCTGCGCAGCCTGCAATTGCTGCTGGGCCACGCCGATATCGCCACCACGCAGATTTACACGAAAGTGCTGGAGGAGCGGCTGCGCGCCCTGGTTGAGGCACACCATCCGCTGGCGCAGACTGGCCGCCAGGCAGGAGCGTAACGTCATGCACCTCTCGGCGCTCAACATCGGTCGGGCCTTCTTCGAGCTCTACGCCCAGCCGGACAGCCGCATCCTGGATGTCGGCTCCTACGACGTGAACGGCACGCTGCGCCAGGTGGCGCCGCCCGGCGCGCCCTATACCGGCATCGACCTCACCGCCGGGCCGGGCGTCGATCTCGTGCTGGAGGACCCGCGCCGCTACCCCTTCCCCGCCGACAGCTTCGACCTGGTGGTCTCGACCAGCTGCTTCGAGCACGACCCGATGTTCTGGGTCAGCTTCCTGGAAATGCTGCGGGTGCTGCGCCCCGGCGGGTACATCTACGTCAATGCGCCCTCCAATGGCGGCTACCACGGCTTTCCGCGGGACCACTGGCGCTTCTACCCCGATGCCGGCCTGGCGTTGCAGGACTGGGGCCGGATGATGGGCCAGACCGTGACGCTGGTGGAAAGCTTCATCGCCCCGCAGCACTACGCCTGGTTCAACGACTGCGTCATGGTCTTCGCCAAGGGGCAGCCGGCGGCGCGGGCCGAGCGCCTGGCCCACCGGATCGAGGGCATCACCAATTACCGGCTGGCGGAGCAGCCGGACGTGCTGGGCAATGCCGCCGAACACACCCAGGAAGGCCAGTTCCGCATCCATGCCATCCTGGAACTCAGGGCCATGCAGGCCCGGATGCGGGAGCTGGAGCGGGTGCTGATGGCCGAGCCGCCAGGGGAGCCACCAGCCGAGCCGCCCGCCGACCCGGCCAGCGCCTGAACGCTTCCGCCCGCCGGGCTTTTCCGCTAACCGGGCTGCGCCCAAGGGACTTCCATGCGTCATTTCCTTGAATTCGAAAAACCCATCGCCGAGCTCGAAGGCAAGATCGAGGAGCTGCGGCGGACCACCGACGCCGGCGGCATCGATGTCGCCGACGAGGTCGGCAAGCTGCGCGACAAGGCGCAGTCCCTGCTGCGCACCACCTACGCCAAGCTGACGCCCTGGCAGAAGACCCTGGTTGCCCGCCACCCGGACCGGCCGAAATGCCTGGACTACATCCGCGGCCTGATCAGCGAGTGGACGCCCCTGGCCGGCGACCGCGCCTTCGGCGACGACGCCGCCGTGGTGGCCGGCCTGGGCCGCTTCCGCGGCCGCAGCGTGGCGGTGCTGGGCACCGAGAAGGGCAACGACACCGAAAGCCGGGTGAAGCATAATTTCGGCATGGCCAAGCCGGAAGGCTACCGCAAGGCGCGGCGGATCATGGAACTCGCCGGCCGCTTCGGCCTGCCCATCCTCAGCTTCGTCGATACCGCCGGCGCCTTCCCGGGCATCGAGGCCGAGGCCCGCGGCCAGGCCGAGGCGATCGCCCGCAGCATCGAGGCCGGGCTCGACGCCCCCGTGCCCTTCATCGCCACCATCATCGGGGAAGGTGGCTCCGGCGGTGCCATCGCCCTGGCCGCCGCCGACCGGGTACTGATGCTGGAGCACGCGATCTATTCCGTCATCAGCCCGGAAGGCTGCGCCAGCATCCTCTGGCGCGACCAGGCCATGGCCAGCACTGCGGCCGAGGCGCTGAAGCTGACCGCCGAGGACCTGAAGCGCTTGGCGCTGATCGACGCCGTCATCCCGGAACCCATGGGCGGCGCCCACCGCGACCCCGAGGCGATGCTGGCCGCCGTGGCCCGGCAGATTGCCGATTGCCTGGACCCGCTGCTGCCGCTGGACCCTGCCACGCTGCGCGGCCGCCGGCGCGACAAGTTCCTGGAGATGGGCCGGCACGCGGTGGCGTGACCCGCCGCGCCCGGCCCCGGACCTGGCCATGGACCCGGCCGGCGCGGAGGTTGCGCCCCGGGTTGCGCCCTTGGCCCCCGGCCCCACCTGCACCGCCAGCATGACCGTCCAAGCCGCCGAACGCTTCCCCGAGATGTCGCCGGCCGAACTGCGCGCGGCCTTCTTCCGGGTATTTCCCTCGGTGGCCCTGGCCATCATCCTCGGCTCGGCCGACCAGACCATCGTCGCCACCGCGCTGCCCGCCATCGCCGGGGAGTTCGGCGCGCTGGACCAGGTCACCTGGGTCGTCGTCGCCTATCTCGTCGCCGCCACCATCGCCGCCCCGGTCTTCGGCCGGCTGGCCGATGCCTTCGGCCGCAGACGCCTGCTGCTGGTGGGCCTGGTCGCCCATGGCGCCGGCGCCCTGCTCTGCGCCCTGTCCGGTGATTTCGGCGGCCTGGTGCTGGGTCGCCTGGTCCAGGGCTGCGGCGGCGGGGCGCTGACCACGCTGACCATGGCGCTGATCGGCGAGGCGCTGCCGCCGCGCGAAAGGGGCCGCTTCCAGGCCTATATCGCCAGCTGCTTCGTGCTGGCCTCCTCGGCCGGGCCGCTGGTGGGCGGCTGGCTGACCCAGCATTACGGCTGGCGCGCCTGCTTCTGGGTGATGCTGCCGCTGCTGGCGCTGGCCTTCGCCCTGGCGCTGCGCCTGCCCCGCCGCGCCGCGCCCGGCGCCGGCCAGCCCTTCAGCTTCGACGCCTGGGGCGCCCTGCTGTTCGCCGGCTTCGTCGGCCCGGCGCTGCTGGCCTTCTCCCAGTTGCAGCAACTCACCGCCGCCGCCCTGCCGCTGGCCTTCTTCCTGGGCGTGGCGGCGCTGGCCTGCCTGTTCCTGCTGTGGTGCCAGGAACGCACCGCCCGCCACCCGCTGCTGCCGCTCGGCCTGCTGGCGCAGCCGGTCATCTGGCGCGCCGACCTGATGAGCGGCCTGGTGCATGGCGCCTTCGTCAGCCTGGTCACCTTCCTGCCGATCTACCTGCAAACCGCGCGCGGCCTGGCCCCCTCCGCCGCTGGCGCGCTGCTGCTGCCGTTTTCCATCGGCGGCTTCCTGGGCGGCATGTTCGCCGGCCAGATGATGACGCGCACCGGCCTGGCGATGATCCTGCCCAGCATCGGCCTGCCCGTGGCCACCGCGCTGCTGGTGCTGGCCGCGGTCTTCGCCGAGGTGCTGCCCGACTTCGCCCTGGCCCTGCTGTTCGGCCTGGCGGCCATGGGCATGTCCACCTCCTACCCCGTGGTGCAGATAACCGTGCAGGTGGCGGCCGGCCCGGCGCGGCTGGGGGCGGCGGCGGCCTCGGTGCAATTCGCCCGCAGCCTGGGCGCGGCGGCGGCCACCGCGCTGCTCGGCGCCCTGCTGTTCGGCAGCCTGGCGGCGCACGACCCGGCCGCCGCCTCGCTGTTCGGCCGCCTGGTGCGGGAAGGCGCCGGCCTGCTGCCCACCCTGCCGGAGGCAGACCGCACCCTGCTGGCCGCCGGCCTGGCCAGCGGCTTCCGCGCCGCCTTCCTGGGCGCTGCCGGCCTGGTGGCGCTGGGCGCCGTGCTGGCCTGGCGGGTGCCGATGCGGCGGATCTAGCGCGGCCGATTCACGCCGCCGATGCTTCCACCGCCGACGATCGGACGCAGTGTACGAGCGGCCGATTCACGCCGCCGGGCTTCCGCCGGCGACGATCGGACGCAGGGTACGAGCGGCCGATTCACGCCGCCGGGCTTCCGCCGGCGACGATCGGACGCTGGCCTCGCCGCGCTTGCGCCAGCCCCCCCGAGGCGCTAAGTCCCCGCGCTGCGCCGGCACCCCTGGAGGCCGGCGCTGTCGTTTGTCGCCCACGGGCTGGCAGGCGATATGAACCCAAGCAAGCGGAGTTAAGCCATGGTCCAGACCATCAGGATCGAGGCCGAGTCTCGCGAGCGTTCCGGTAAGGGGGCGGCGCGCGCGACCCGGCGAGAGGGACTAGTTCCCGCAGTCATCTATGGTGCCAAGCAGGAAGCGACGCTCTGCGCGCTCGACCCGCGGATCATCATGAAGGAACTGCACAAGGGCGGCTGGCAGAGCCACCTGTATGAGGTTGCGGTGAAGGACGGCGTCACCGTCCGTACCATCATGCGCGACATCCAGTTCCACCCGGTCACCGACCGGCCGATCCATGTCGACTTCCAGCGCGTCGCCGCCGGCACCCGCATCAAGGTGAAGGTCGCCGTGCACTTCCTCAACGAAGACACCTGCCCGGGCATCAAGGCCGGCGGCGTGCTGAACGCGGTGCGCCGCGACGTGGAAGTGATGGCGGACCCGGACAACGTGCCGGAGTTCTTCGAGATCGACCTCGGCGCCGCCAATATCGGCGACAGCCTGCGCTGGTCCTCCATCAAGGACCAGTTCGGCACCAAGGCCGTGATCAACCGCGACTTCGTCGTGGCCACGCTGGCCCCGCCGACAGTGGTGGAGGAAGTGGCGGCCCCGGTTGCCGCCGCCGCCCCGGCCGCCAAGGGCAAGGGTGGCAAGGCCGCCCCCGCCAAGGCCCCCGCGGCCGCGGCGCCCGCCAAGAAGAAGTAAGGTTGGCGTAGCGTGTTGGGCGACCGATTCAGACCTACGGGCCTCAAGGCCCTTCGGCCATCGGGCGCCTGCATGTTGGGCGACCGATTCAGACCTCCGGGTACGCCAATTCCCTTGGCGGCCCTTCGGCCATCGGGCGCCTGATGCTGCTCTGGGTTGGCCTGGGCAATCCCGAGCCTTCCCAGGCGCGGCATCGCCACAACATCGGCTTCATGGCGCTGGACGAGATCGCCCGGCGCCATCGCTTCTCCCCTTGGCGGAAACGCTTCAAGGGGGAAGTGGCCGAGGGCATGGTCGCCGGCCAGAAGGTGCTGGCGCTCAAGCCCCTCACCTACATGAACGCTTCGGGCGAGGCGGTGCAGCCCGCCGCCGCCTTCATGAAGATCCCGCCCACCGACATCACCGTGTTCCACGACGAACTGGACCTGGCGCCCGCCAAGGTGCGGGTGAAGCTGGGCGGCGGCGCCGCCGGGCATAACGGGCTGCGCGATATCCAACGCGCGCTGGGCACGCCCGAGTATTGGCGCGTGCGCCTCGGCATCGGCCACCCCGGCCACAAGGAGCGGGTGCATGGCCATGTTTTGGGCAACTTCGCCAAGGTGGACGAACCCTGGCTGGTGCAACTGCTGGAAGCGGTGGCCGACGCCGCCCCCAACCTGGCCGAGGGCAAGCCCGAGGCCTTCATGACCCGGGTGGCGCTGTTGCAGAGTGATCCACCGTGATGGATCACCCCGCAGCAGCCATGCTTGAGCGACTGATTCACCGCTTCGGCGAGTCCGCCTGCGCGGATCAGGCGCTGACGCAGGAGACGCCGTGATGGATGACGAGGATTTCGCCGCGGCCTTCGGCACCGGCCCGGGGCCGGAGGACTGGCTGAACGGCGCCGCCGCCCTGGCCTCCGCCCTGGCCGCTGAGGCCCAGGTGCTGGCGCAGACGGCGGTGGCGCTGCGTGGCGCCGTGGCCGCGGTGCCGCTGGACCCCAGCAATGGCGCCATGGGCGATGTTCGCCGCCAGCGCCTCGCCCTGTCCGCCGCCGCCGATGCCGCGCTGAAGGCGGCGCTGCTGCTGGAAGCCGGGGAGTTGCTGGGCGCCGGCGGCGAGCCGGAAGCGGTGGCCGGCAAGCTGGCCGCACTCGCCAAGCGCTGCGGCGCGCTGCCAGCCACGCTGGCCCCCGCGCTCCGCGCCGCCGCGCTCAGCCTGCGCACCGATGACGGCGCCGCGCGCATCGCCGCCAGCGCGCTGGCCCAGGATATTTCCACCCGACTGCTGGCGCCCGCCGCCGCGCAGCAAGGAGCTTAGTGCCATGGGGTTCAACTGCGGCATCGTCGGCCTGCCCAATGTCGGCAAGTCCACGCTGTTCAACGCGCTGACCGCGACCGTCGCGGCCCAGGCCGCCAACTATCCCTTCTGCACCATCGAGCCGAATGTCGGCCGGGTGGCGGTGCCGGACCCGCGGCTGGAGAAGCTGGCCAAGGTGGCGGCCAGCCAGCAGATCATCCCGACGACGCTGGAGTTCGTGGACATCGCCGGCCTGGTCGCCGGCGCCTCCAAGGGCGAAGGCCTGGGCAACAAGTTCCTGGCCAACATCCGGGAGACCGATGCCATCGTGCATGTGGTGCGCTGCTTCGAGGATGGCGACGTCACCCATGTTGATGGCAGCGTCGACCCGCTGCGCGACATCGAGACGATCGAGACCGAGCTGATGTTGGCCGACCTGGAGGGGTTGCAGACCCGCCAGACCCGGCTGGAGAAGCGCGCCCGTGGCGGCGACAAGGAAGCCATGGCGGAGTTCGCGCTGATCGCGCCGCTGCTGGCGGCGCTGGAACAGGGCAAGGCCGCGCGCACCGCGGTGCCGAAGGGCGAGGAACTGGCCGCCCAGCGGCTGCAACTGCTGACCACCAAGCCGGTGCTCTACGTCTGCAACGTGGAGGAAGCCTCCGCCGCCACCGGCAATGCGCACTCGGCAAAGGTCTTCGCCCGGGCCAAGGCGGAAGGCGCCAGCGTGGTCATCGTCTCGGCGGCCATCGAGGCCGAGATCAGCCAGATGGCGGGCGACGACCGCGCCGAGTTCCTGGAAAGCCTCGGCCTAGAGGATAGCGGCCTGGACCGCGTCATCAGCGCCGGCTACGGGCTGCTGGGGCTGCTGACCTACTTCACCGTGGGGCCGAAGGAAACGCGGGCCTGGACCATCACCCAGGGCACCAAGGCGCCCCAAGCCGCCGGCGTGATCCATGGCGACTTCGAGCGCGGCTTCATCCGCGCCGAGTGCATGGCCTATGAGGATTACATTGCCAACAATGGCGAGGCCGGCTGCAAGTCGGCGGGCAAGTTCCGGCTGGAAGGCAAGGAATACGTGGTCAAGGACGGGGATTTGCTGAACTTCCTGTTCAACGTGTAGCCGGGACACCTGGGCGGGGCGCGGCGCCATGTTGGACAGCTTGCTGAACCACATCGCCAACGACGCCACGCTGCCGCAGCTGCCACTGGCCTTCGTGCTGGGCGCGCTGGTGGGGGCGGAACGGGAATGGCGGCGCCACGCCGCGGGGCTGCGCACCTGCGTGCTGGTCGCGGTCGCCTCCGCCGCCGTGGCCGACCTGATGGTGCAGCAGGTCACGCCGGGCAATCTCGGCGCCGGCTATGGCGCGGTCATGACCGGCATCGGTTTCCTCTGCGCCGGCGTCATCCTGAAGGATGGCGACAAGGTGAAGGGCCTGTCCACCGCCGCCACCATCTGGTGCGTCGCCGCCATCGGCCTGCAATGCGGCGCCGGCGAGGATATCGGCGCGCTCTGGCTCACCGCCCTGGTGCTGGCCATCAACACCGTGCTGCGTCCGCTCGCCCGGCTGATCCGCCACAAACGGCCAGCCAAGCCCGCCACCGAGGAAGACGAGGCGCTGGACGCCTGAGCGCCGCACTGGCGCGATCCGCGTCGATGGATCGCGCCCGGGCCGCCGACCGACCGTGCCGGCCTGGCGCGCCACCTCGCGAAAATCGGTCTCCCGCAATCCCAGAATGCTCGCCGCCCCACCATATGTCAGAATGATGACATCTGCACCATTGCGAGCCGCCTGACATGAGCGTGACCCTGCCCGCCTTCCCCGCCAGCCTGCTCACCGTCCTCGTCGCCGCCCTGCTCGGCGCGCTGATCGGCGCCGAGCGCGAATGGCGCCGCCATCCCGGCGGCCTGCGCAGCTGCGCGCTGGTGGCGGCGGCGGCGGCGGTCTTCGCCCAAATCGCCGTGGCGCATGGCGGCGGCAGCGCAGGCGCGGCGCTGGGGGCCATCGCCACCGGCGTCGGCTTCATCGGCGCCGGGGTCATCCTGCATCGGGGCATGACGGTACGCGGGCTGTCCACTGCGGCCACCTTCTGGGCGGTGGCGGCGGTGGGCACCGCGGCGGGCCTGCACGAATACGGCCTGGCGCTGGGGCTCAGCGCGGTCGTCTTCTTCGCCCATGTCGCGCTGCGGCCCATCTCGGCCTGGATCGACCGGCTGGCCCCGCCGGAGGAGAAGGGGCCGCGCTGACCCCGCGGCTCAGGCCTTGTGGCCGGCCCAGAGGATCAGCTTGTGCGCCGGCCAGGCCCAGATGGTGCCGGCCACCAGGAAGAAGACGACCTGCACCGCCCAGTGGATATCCACCACCAGGTCGGCCAGGTTCATCACCCCGACGATGTAGAGGAAGAAGCCGAGCAGGCCGAGCGGCACCGCAATCTGGGGACGTGACATCAGGGGGAAATGCCCCTTCTGCCCGCCGTCGCCAAGGGGGCATGCGCCAGACCGTCGGCTATCGGCAAAGTGAAGGGGCGCAGCCCCCAACAGGCGTGGTCAATTGGCAGGCAAAAGGGGTTCTCTGCACCCGACAAGCCTGCCTGCCACCTGGCGTTCTTCGCTGAGAGCGATATGCGTTCAGATGGCACCTTCTGAACGCATTTCTTTCTTTTTTTTCAATGGCTTCCAGAGTACGAGCTGCGTCCAGGTGGACGCGGCGTGCGCTGGCCTGGGAAAGCGATATTCTTGATCAGCCGTAGCCCCAAGGGGCACGCCACCACCGCACTGCTCAGACACCGGATCGGTTCGTGGCACCTGCCGGCGGAAGCGGCCTCCTCCCTGCCGGGACCGGGCTGGGCTGGCCGGGCCTTCCCGGCCCTGCTCGCGGCGGCGGTCAGCCTGCCGCTGCTCGTGCTCATCGCCAGCGGCGTGCTGTCCTGGCGCGAGGCCTGGGCCCAGGCACGGCTGGACACGCTGCATTCCGCCGATGCGGCCGCCGAGTATATCGGCCGGGTCCTGGACGGCCAGCGCATGCTGGTGGCGCGGGTCGACGACATGCTGCGCGGCCGCTCGGACGCCGAGATCCGCCGGGACGAACCCGCCCTGCATGCGGAGTTGCAGCGCATGCTGCGCGAACAGCAGGCGGACGTGACCGGCTTTGTGGTGGATGCCAACGGCCACGCGCTGGTGACCGCCAACCTCTACCCCGCCCCCGGCGAGAGCTTCGCCGACCGGGAATACTTCGCGGCGCTGGCGGCGCCCGGCGCCCCGGCCACCCATGTCAGCCGGGTCTTCATGCGGCGGGTGAAGGACCAGACGGTGTTCACCGTGGGGCAGCGGCGCTCCGTCACCGGCAATCCGCCACGGCCGGATGGCTTCGATGGCCTGGTGGTCGTCACCGCGCTGACGCAGCACCTCGGCAGCGGCCTGACCGCCCTGTTGGCCAGTGCCGGGGACAATATCGGCGTGGCCCGGCAGGATGGCGAGGTGCTGGCCGGCACCCGCGGCTTCACCCGGCCGCCGCCGCGGCTGCCGCCCGGCCCGGTACGAGACGCCATGGCCCGCGAGGAAGCCCGCACCAGCCTGCTGGTCCCGCCCGAGGGCGACCGCCCGGAACGCCTGGTGGCGGTGCGCCGTGTTGCGGGCTGGCCGGTCTACGCCCTGGCCTCCCGCCCGCGGGCGGTGGTGGTGGCGGATTGGCGCGACCACATGCAGCCGCAATTGGCGGTGGGCGTGCCGGCGACGGCGCTGCTGGCCTTCCTGGCCATGCTGGTCTGGCGCCAACAGGCCGCGCTGGGCCTGGCCAACCGGGGGCTGGAGGCGCGGGTCGCCGAGCGCACCGCGGCGCTGGCCGCCAGCGAGGCCGAGTTCCGCGCCACCTTCGACGCCAGCGTCATCGGCAAGGCCCAGGCCGAGCTGGGGTCGCTGCGCTTCGTTCGGGTCAACCAGCTGTTCTGCGCCATCACCGGCTTCAGCGCCGAGGAACTGACCGGTGGCATGGGCATGCTGGACCTGCTGCAGCCGCAAGGTGGCGAGACGGCGCCGGAGCGCCGGCTGGAAGCGCTGATCCGCGACGGCACCCACCATGCCGAGGAGCAGTTCCGCCACAAGGACGGCCATGCCATCTGGACGCATGTCTCGATCGGGCTGATCCGCGACATTAGCGGCAAGCCGGTAAGGGCCATCGCCGCGGTGCAGGACATCACCGAACGCAAGCAGGCCGAGGAGCGCCAGGCGCTGCTGGCGCGGGAGGTGGATCACCGTGGCAAGAACGCGCTGGCGGTGGTGCAGGCGGCGCTGCGGCTGACGCCGAAGCATGACCCGGTGGCCTATGCCAATGCCATCGAGGGCCGCGTCGGCACCCTGGCCCGGGCGCATACCCTGCTGGCCCGCACCCGTTGGCGGGGCGCCGAGCTCCATGCGCTGGTGGCCGGCGAGCTCGCCGCCTTCATGGTCGGCGGCGCGGCCGGGCCGCAGGTGCGGCTTGAAGGGCCGGCCCTTTCGGTGCCGGCGGTGCTGACCCAGGCGCTGTCGATGGCGGCGCATGAACTGGCCACCAATGCCATCAAGCATGGCGCACTCTCCCAGCCCCATGGCCTGCTGACGGTGCGCTGGTCGCTGGCCGGCACGCTGCTGCGCCTGGAATGGCAGGAAGTCGGCGGGCCGGCCCTGGCCGGGCCGCCGGCCCGGCATGGCTTCGGCAGCCGGCTGTTGCAGGCCACCATCACCCAGCAGCTGGGCGGCCGGCTGCGGCTGGAATGGCGGCCGGAAGGCCTGCACTGCCAGATAGAGGTGCCGTTGGCGCGCCCCGCCCCGCGCGAGGCCGACGAGGCCTGAAGGCAGCCTGGGGCACGACAAGTTGCCGCGACGCGGTGGCCCCGCGTATGGTCCGGCCCCTTGTCCCGCATTTGCCCAGGAAGATTGCCCCCGATGGACCACGACGAGAGCCTGGAACTGAAGGACCACATCCGGGGCATTCCGGATTTCCCCAAGCCCGGCATCCTGTTCTACGACATCTCCACCCTGCTGCGGCACGGCCCGGCCTGGCGCGCCGCCATGGCGCGGATGGCACGGGCCATCAAGCCGTTCCGGCCGCAGGTGCTGGCGGGCATTGAAAGCCGCGGCTTCCTGGTGGCGGCGCCGCTGGCGCTGGAACTGGGCCTGGGCTTCATCATGCTGCGCAAGCCGAAGAAGCTGCCAGGCGTGACGCTGGGCTATAATTACGCGCTGGAATACGGCACCGACCGGATCGAGATGCAGGCCGATGCGGTGGAGCCGGGCCAGCGCGTGGTGGTGCTGGACGACCTGCTGGCCACCGGCGGCACGCTGGCGGCGGGCATCCACCTGCTGCGCGAGGCCGGCGCCGAGGTGACCGGCGCGGCGACGCTGATCGAGCTGACCTTCCTGAATGGCCGCGGCAAGCTCGACGTGCCGTTCACCTCGCTGGCGGCCTATGACAGCTGAGGCCGTCTTGGCCGGTTTGCCGCCACGGCCCTGCCGCAGTGCTGCCGCATGGCTGCGCTGCCATGGGCGCTGCCAAGGGCGCTGATGGAGGCTTCCCGCCGATGACCTGCGCTGCATGACCGACCGCCCCACCGCTTCCCGCCGGCTGCTGCTGGCCGCCCTGCCCGCTGCCCTGGCCACGGCCCTGGCCAGCCGCGCCGGCGCGCAGGCCCTGCTGCCCGGCAGCGCCAGCCTGCTGGTGCCGGGGCCGGAAGGCGGCCTGCATGCCCGCTGGGCGGAACGCCTGGCCCAGGCCATCGCCACCGGCGCACCGACCGCGGTGCGGTTGCAGGCCGATATCCTCGGCGGCGCCGATGGCGTGACCGCCGCCAACCGCTTCGCCACCGAAGCCGCGCCGGATGGCCGCAGCCTGCTGGTGCTGGCGGGCGCCGCGGCCCAGGCCCGGCTGGCCGGCGACAGCCGGGCGAAGTTCGACAATGCCGGCTGGCTGCCGGTCTGCGCCAGCCTGGGCTGCGCCGTGGTGGCCGGCCGCGGCCCGCGGCCGCAACGTGGCGCCGCCCCGCCCCTGGCGGTGGCGGTCGGCGCGCCGGAAGGCTCGGGCGCGGCGGCGCTGCTGGCCATGGACCTGCTCGGCCTGCCCGCCACGCCGCTGGCCGGACCCCCGACCCAACTCTGGCAGGATGGCAAGGCGGCGGCGCTGCTGCTCAGCGGGCCGGCGGTGCCGTCGCGCCTGGCCGCGATGGGCGCCGAGCCCTGGTTCGTGCTGGATGCCGGGCCGGGCGAACACGACCCCGCCCTGCCGGACGTGCCCACATTGGCGGACCTGGCGCCGGCCCAGGCACCGGCGCTGCTCGCGGCCTGCCGCGCCACCGGCGCCGCGGCGCGGTTGCTCGCCGGGCTGGTGCTGCCGGCGCTGACCCCGGCCGACCAGGTGGCGCTGTGGCGCAACGCGGTGCAGCGCTGGCTTGAGGAGGAAACCCGCGGCGGCGGCGCGATCGGCCTGGCGATGCCGGGCGCCGAGGCCGCTGCGGTCATGGCGGTGATGTCCCCGGGGCCGGAAGCGGTGCTGGCCTATCGGGAGTGGCTGCTGCGGCGGCTGGGGTGGCAGGCGGGGTAGCAGCGGATTGCGCCTGCCGGGCTCACCCGGCCTCGAACGCCTGGGTCCGCACCAGCCGCGCATACAGCCCATCCGCCGCCATCAATTCGGCATGGGTGCCCTGCTCCACCGCGCGGCCGGCTTCCATCACCACGATGCGGTCGGCATCCCGCACCGTCGCCAGCCGATGCGCGATCACCAGCGTGGTCCGCCCCGCCCGCAACCTGGCCAGCGCCGCCTGCACCAGCGCCTCGTTCTCGGCATCCAGCGCGCTGGTCGCTTCGTCCAGCAGCAGCACCCGCGGGTTGCGCAGCAGCGCGCGGGCCAGGGCGATGCGCTGCTTCTGCCCGCCGGAAAGCCGGTTGCCGCCGGGGCCCAGCACCTCGTCATAGCCGGCCGGCAGCGCGGCGATGAAGTCATGCGCGGCGGCGGCGCGGGCGGCCTCCTCCACCTCGGCCCGGCTGGCATCCGGCCGGCCACAGGCGATGTTGGCGAAGGCGGTGTCGTCGAAGATCACCGCGTCCTGGCCGACATAGGCAATGGCGTCGCGCAGGCTGGTCAGGGTCACGCCGCGCAGGTCGGCGCCGTCCATCCGCACCGCGCCGGCGGTCACGTCATACAGCCGCGGCACCAGCGCCAGCGCGGTGGACTTGCCGGCGCCCGAAGGCCCGACCAGCGCCACGGTCTGGCCCGGCTCGGCGGTGAAGCTCAGCGCGGTCAGCGCGGCGTCGGCGCCGCCATAGTTGAAGCCCACGGCGTCGAACTCGACCCGCCCCTTGCCCGGCGGCAGCGCCTGCGCGCCCGGCGCATCCAATATCCGGCGCGGCGTATCGGTGATGGCGAAGACCCGGCTCAGGCCGGAAAGCCCCTCCTGCAAGGCCGCGTTCAGCGACCCCAACGCCCGCACCGGGCGGGCGGCGATCAGCAACGCCGCGACGAAGCCGGTGAAATCCCCCACCGTGCCGACGCCACTGGCCACCCGCCAGCCGACGAAGCCCAACACACCCGCGACGGCGACGCCGCCCAGCGCCTCCAGCATCGGGTCCAGCCGGGCACGGGTGGTGCCGATGGTGAACAACGCCGCCCGCAGCTGGGCGAAGGCCCGGTTGGCACGGGCTTCCTCCTGCGCTTCCAGCCGATAGGCGCGGACCACGCGGGCGGCGGCGAAGCTTTCGGTCAGGTGGGCGGCGGTCTCGCCGAAGCGGTCCTGCACCCCGCCGGAGGCGCGGCGGATGCGCTTGCCCAGCTTCAGCACCGGCAGGATCGCCACCGGGTACATCAGCCCCGCGATGATCGAGAGCTGCCAGTCCAGGTAGACCATGGACGCCACCAGCCCGACCACGCTGAGCACATCGGCCACGCCGTTGATCGACTTGGTCAGCGCCTCGCGGATAGCACTGGCATCCACGGTGAAGCGGCTGGCATGGCGGGCCGGCGCCTCGCGGATCACCTCGGCCAGGTCGGCGCGGGTCAGCGCCTGGAACAGCTGGCCCTGCAACCCCTCGATCACCCGGAGCACCACGGACTGGATGAACACCGCCTGGCCGTACTGCGCCAGGGACTTCAGCCAGGTCACCGCGACGATGATGGGCGGGATCAGCCAGATGATCCGGTCGTCGCCTGAGGTGAACAGGTTGGCGGCCTGCTGGATCACCACCGGGTAGAGCGCGGTGAAGCCGGCGACGGCGATGGTGCAGAGGATGGCCAGCGCAATGCCCGCCTTGTGCCGGCTGACATGCTGCCGCCACAGCCGAAGCACCAGCGCGCGGGAGGATTGGTCGGTGGGGAGCGGAGCCATGCGCGGCGGGTTAGCAGAGGTGGCGCGCGCGGGCGAGAGCAGCCTAGGGTGATCGGCCCCGAAGGCATCGAGAAGGATCGCCCCGATGAAGCAGATGAGCCTCGCCCCCGCCATGCTCGCCGGAATGCTGGTGCTGGGCGCCAGCACCGCGGTAGCGCAAAGCCTGCCCGGGGCGGCGGGCGGCCTGGGTGGCGCGGCGGCCGGCGCCCTGGCGCCCTCCCCGCTTGGCGGCGGCTCCACGGCTGGTTCGCTTGGCGCAGCGGCTGGCCACGGCAATGGCACGGGCGCATTGGGCGGCGCGGTGCCGGGCGGCGGCGGCCTGGGTGGCGCGGCGGCCGGCGCCCTGGCGCCCTCCCCGCTTGGCGGCGGCTCCACGGCTGGTTCGCTTGGCGCGGCTGC
>CAILMF010000009.1 GCA_903835235.1 uncultured Rhodospirillales bacterium | reverse complement strand
GTCGCTGCCCTCGGCGCTGCCCAGCAACGTGTCATCGCCATAGCGGCCGTACAGGTTGTCGCGGCCGCCCACCGCCTGGATCGTGTCGCTGTTCACCGTGCCGTACAGGTATTGCGACGGCCCCGTGCCGGTGATGAGGATACCCTCGCCGTTCGGCGCCCAGCCCTGGGCGAAGTTCTCCTTGGTAAGAGTCGTGGGGTCGATCCCATCCAGCTTCAGGATGGTGACCCAGTTGGCCGCGCCGCCCTGCACCTGAGCGTAGTTCTCCTGCAGAAGCGTGCCGCCAGCGCCGTCTGAGACCAGGTGCAGCCAGCCGTTGAAGAAGGGGTTCTGGCCGCCCGGCAGGTAGGCGATGTTGCCCAGGTCCAGCACATCGCCGCCCGGGCCGCCCTGGAAGTCGGTGATCTCGGCCGCCACCATCGACCAGTAAGGGCCGATCGGCCCGTAGGCGCCGCCCAGGTGGTAGGTGTCGCTGCCCGCGCCGCCGCTCATCGTATCGCCGCGACCGGATGATACGTGGAAGAAATGGTCGTCGCCGGCACCGCCGTTCAGGCTGTTGTTGCCCTGGTAGTCCTCAAACGTATCATTGCCCGCGCCGCCCGCCTGGGTGTCATTACCATATTCAAAAGTGAAATCCCGGCCAATGCCGCTCGCGCTCGCGTCCAGGCTGTCGTTGCCATAGCCGCCCAGCAGCGTATCAGTGCCGGCAGCGCTGCCCACCAGCGTGTCGTCACCAGCAGCACCGTCGAGGTAGCTGAGGCCAGAAGCACCAGCCAGCAGGAGGTCATTGCCGTCGCCGCCTAGCAGCGTGTCATTGCCCGAGGCGCTGCCCACCAACGTATCATTGCCATGGCCGCCCTGCAGCAGGTTGAAGCCGCCGCTCGCCACCAGGCTGTCATGCCCCGCGCCGCCGTCCAGCGTATCGCCATACGGCCCGGCCAGCAGCGTGTCGTTGTTCACCGTGCCGGTCAGCACCGCGGCGCCAGGCCCGCCGGTGATGAGCACGCCGGTCCCCTGCGGGTTGAAGCCCTGGGTGAAGTTGTCGGCGGTGAAGTCGCCCGGATTGGTGTTGTTCAGCACAAGGACAGTCGACCAAGTATTTACTCGGCCCGAAAGATCAACTTGTATTAACGTATCACCAATGCCGTCTTCGACTAGGCGCAGATAGCCAGCGGCGAAGGGATTGTCACCGGCTGCCAAGCCATGGAATCGCTCCAAACCCAACGAAATGTAGCTCAGGTCAAAAAAATCACCATTTGCGCCCGTGACGAAGTCAGTAACGGTGTCGGGCGCACCAGGGCCATCATTCCCGTCAGCGCGCACCGCGCTCAAATAGTAAATGTCATGGCCGGAGCCACCAGTCAGCGTGTCCTCGCCTGGCCCGTTCCAGGTGGACACGTACATAAACAGATCATTGCCGTCTCCGGCATCGACCACGCTATGGCCCCAGTAGCCTTGGCCAGCATAGATGGTGTCGTCACCCGTGCCACCAACCATGGTGGAGTAGCCCTGGGCACTCAGGCTGTCGTTGCCCTCGCCGCCGCTGATCGAGGCATGCCCTTCGTTTGTGATGATGCTGTCGTCGCCGGCACCACCAATAAAAGTGTCGAATCCAGAATAGTAAAAATTCCCGTTGAGAATGCTGTCGTTTCCGTCGCCGCCATTGACAGAGTTACCGCTGCCGGTAACTGAAACCACGTCGTCACCGGCACCGCCGTCCACGGTATCGTCGCCGCGCGCCACCAGCGAATCATTGAACGTCGAGCCGATGACGGCGCTGATGTTGGAGAGATAGTCGGTGCCGCCGCTGCCATCGCTGGCGGACCAGCCGCCGTTGAGATCGACCGTCACCGCGCCTGGCGCGCCGCTGTAGTCCACCGTGTTGTTGCCGGCGTCGCCGTAGAACTGGTCGTTGCCGGCGCCGCCGATCAGAGCCGCTCCGCCCTGAGCGTGCAGCGTGTCGTTGCCGTCGCCACCCGCGAGCGTGCTGTGGCCGGCAAGTGCGACCAGCAAGTCGTTGCCGACGCCGCCGTCCAGGCTGTCGTTGCCGCCCTCGCCACGGATGGTGTCATCGCCAGCATTGCCCAGGATGGTGTCATCGAAGGCGGTGCCCCACAGCAAATTGCCGTTGTCGCCATCGTCGATGCTCAGCGGGCCGGTCGGCGGCGCGAAGTTCTGGACGAAGTTGTCGGCGGTGAAGTCGCCCGGCCCATGGCCGCGCAGCACCAGGATCGTGCCCCAATTATCGGAGGCGGTGTGGTCCAGTTGCAGCAGCGTATTGCCGGCGCCGTCAGACCCCAGGCGCAGGTAGCCCTGCGCGAAGGGGTCGGTGTTGGCGGCCAGGCCGTAATAGCTGATCAGCGTGGTCAGTACCGGCGCCAGGTCGAGCCGATCGCCGCCCGGGCCGGCGGCGAAGTCCGTTATCTGATCCGGGGCACCGACCTGCGAATAATTCAGACTGCAACACCCGGGGGTGGCGTGGGCAGCGTCCACCACATAGGTGTCCTGGCCATCGCCGCCGGTCAGGTCATGGCTGCCTTCGCTACCGCCGTAGTACGAAACGTCGTTGAACACGTCGGCGTCGGCGCTGCCGACGAAGCCCTGGATGTTGCTGGTCTGGTCGGTGCCACCGCTGCCATCGACCACCGTGTGTCCGGCCAGGTTGACGGTGATGCCGACGGGGTCGGCGCTGTAGTCCGCGGTGTTGTGCCCGGTGCCGCCGTAGAAGCTGTCGTTGCCCGCGCCACCAACAAAGCTGTCGTCGCCGGCGCCGCCATGCAGCGCATTGCCGTAACGCTGCGGCAGCTGCACCTGCACACTCGCTGACCCAGTATTGTAGAGAATGGCGGACGGCGAAACGTTATGTCCGGTATAGTTCGCGCCATCAAGGCTGAACGCATCCCCGGTAAGCTGGACCCCGTTGAGCGTGAGGTCGCGGATGTAGAGATTGCGATCGGTCGATGGGGTTCCGCCGTAGCCGTCGTTCAGGAAGGTGACGGTAACGGTGTGGGTGCCAGGGGTCGCGGTCACATGAAATGCGAAGTGCTGGCTTTGCCCGAGCCCGTATTGTGCGCTGACCGAGAGTGGCCCGGCGATGACGGCGCCATCCAGCGCAACCGTGAACAGCGGGTCGCCCAGGTAGGAATCAGCCGCGAGGTCGAATTCCAGCATGTCGCCAAGGCCGGCCGTGCCGCCGGTGGCGACCAGGCTGTCATTGCCGTCGCCACCATAGAGCGTGTCGTTCAACCCGGTGCCAATCAGCGTGTCGTCGAACGGAGAGCCCGCAAGGATGGCGCCATCCGTGTTGTCGGTCAGGGCCACCGGCGCCAAGGGCGTGGTCCAGCCACCCACCACGTTGTCCGCCGTCAGCGCGGCGGCGGCGACGCCGTCCAGCAGCGCCATGGTAAACCAGTTGCCGTCGCCATGGCCGGCCACCTGGACCAGCGCGTTGCCCGTGCCGTCATCGGCCAGGCGCAGGAAGCCCTCGGCGAAGGGGTTGCCGCTGGTGTAGCCGAAGCTGTGCAGCGATTGCAGCAGCGGCGACAGATCCAACACGTCGCCACCCTCGCCGACCGTGAAGTCTCTGATGTGGTCGGGCGTGCCGAACTGCAACCCGCCATACAGGTAGGTCAACTGGAACGTGTCCTGCCCGGCGCCGCCGGTGAAGGCATCGTCGCCACCGGCATACCGGGTGTCGCCGACTTCCAGGAACAGGTCGTTGCCGGCACCTCCATCGGCGGTGGACCCACCAAAGGCATCCAGCGTGTCGTTGCCGTCGCCGCCGTCCAGCTTGCTGCCTCTGCCGGCAACGAGGAAGTCATCCCCGGCACCGCCCAGCTGCGTCTCAGCGCCACCGCCGCCGTCGCGCGCGTCCAGGCTGTCGTTGCCGTCGCCACCCACCAGCAGCGTGCTGGACAAGGTCGTGACCAGCGTATCGTCGCCGGCGCCGCCATCCATGCTGGCCCCACCGAAGGTCGCGACCAAGCTGTCACTGCCCTCGCCGCCGAACGCCTGCCCGCCGCCCAGCAGCGTGTCGTCGCCGGCGCCGCCATCCAGCGTCGCCCGACCTAGGCCGGCACTGCCGAGCAGCGAATCATTGCCGTCGCCGCCCAGTAGCGAGTCACTGCCATGGTCACCTGAGAGCGTGTCGTTGCCGTCCAGGCCCAGCAGCGTGTCGTTGTTCACCGTGCCGGTGAGGGAGTCGTCGCCAGCGGTGCCGGTGACCAGCAGGCCCACGCCATCCGGTGCAAAACCCTGAGTGAAGTTGGCCGCGGTCAGGCTCGTGGCAGCAACAGCTTCCAGCACCAGCACATTGTGCCAGCCATAAGTGCTGATCTGCAGTTCGGCATTGCCGGCGCCGTCATCCACCAGGCGCAGGTAACCATCCGAGAAGCCGTTGTCGCCCCAGGGCAGGCTGAACCAGTTGCTGAAGGCGTTGAGCACCGGCGACAGGTCGATGATGTCGCCGCCCGCGCCGGCGGTGAAATCGGAGATGTGCGCCGCGGTCGGCTGGTAGTTGCCGGCCCACATGGCGTTGAGCACATAGGTGTCCTGCCCGGTGCCGCCGGTCAGCGTCTGGCCGCCGCCATTGCCCCAGTAGGAGACGTCCAAGAACAGGTCGGCGCCGGCACCGCCATCGATGGTACTGAACCAGGCACCGATGGTGTCGTTGCCATCGCCGCCAGCAAGGTTGGCGCCGTAGCTGCCGGTATAGATGTTGTCATTGCCCGCGCCGCCATCCAGCACCACGCCGCCATTCAGGCTGTCATCGCCATCGCCGCCGAACAGCTGGTCGCTGCCGCGGCCGGCCACCAGCGTGTCGTTGCCGGCATCGCCATGCAGCGTATCGCTGCCCAGCCCGCTGCCGTAGCCGCTGCTGCCGTCCAGCGAATCATTGCCCTCGCCGCCCTGCACCAGGTCGTTGCCGCCGCTGCCGTCCAGCGTGTCGTCGCCGCCCAGGCCCAGGATGGTGTCGTTGTTGCTGGTGCCGGGCAGGTTGTCGTTGCCGGGGGTGCCGGTCACCAGCAGGCCCGCGCCATCGGGCGCATAGCCCTGGGCGAAATTGGCCGCGGTCAGGTCGCCAGCAGCTTGGCCGTCCAGCACCAGAATCGTGCGCCAGCCGCCATTCCGCAGCGTGTCCACCTGAAGGTCGGTGTTGCCTGCGCCGTCGTCGGCCAGGCGCAGGTAGCCATCGAGGAACGGGTTGTCGAAATTGGCCAGGCCGTACCAGTTGCCCAGCACCGGCAGCAGCGGCGCCAGGTCCAGCACATCGCCGCCCGCGCCGGCCTTGAAGTCGGCGATGTGGTCGGGCGCAGTGGTGACGTGGTTCCAACTGATGAAGTCAAGCGAGGCCAGGCTGTAGGCGTTGTGGCCGCCACCGCCGCTGAGCGTATTGCCGCCGCCATTCCAATAGGAGACGTCGAGGACCAGGTCGTCGCCGGCGCCGCCCTGCACAGTCATCGCGGTGGGCGTGTGCCAATAGCCCGCCCAGGGGCCGGTGCCGAGGTCGATGCTGTCATTGCCATCGCCGCCATCCAGCAGGCTGCTGGTGCCGGCGCCGGCCAGGCTGTCATTGCCGGCCTCGCCGTAGAGGCTGTCCTCGCCGGCGCCGCCGGTCAGTGTGTCGTCGCCGGCATCGCCGTGCAGCACGCTGCCGCGTTGCGTGGGCGCGGCGCCGTCGGTGGGCAGGCCGCCGTATTCGACGATGTAGCTGGTGAGGTAGCTTCCGTACACGTCGACCCAGTAGTTGGGATAGTTCCACAAGGAGGCATTGTTCTCGGCGCTCCCTCCCTGCGGCTCGCCGGGGCTCCAGTACGAATAGCCCGGTTGCACCGCTGCGCCCTGGTTGAAGAAGGTGGTGCCGGCTTCAGGCCCGGTCACCCATTGCCAATCGCCCTCATGCCCATCGTCGCTGGCGCCGATCCAGCCGCGATTGGTGATGCCGATATTGGTGTTGATGAAGGCCTGTTCATCGGCCGAGGTGATGGTGACGAGGTAGCCCTGCAAGCCGCCGAACTGCATCGCCGATGCCGCGGCGGAGGCGTCCCACCAGGTCACGTTGGTGTTCACGTACTGGTAGTAGTGGCCATTGGTCGGGTTGAAGGCCAGCGGCGCGACGCTGTGCGAGGCCAGCACGTCGTTGCCGGTGCCGCCGCTCATGCTGTCGAAGCCGCTGCCTACCAGCGTGTCGTTGCCGGCATTGCCCAGTAGGGTGTTGTCGCCGCTGCCGCCGTCGACGCTGTCGTCGCCCCAGCCACCATCCAGGCTGTCCGCGCCGCCATTGCCCAGCAGCGTGTCGTTGTTGAGCGTGCCGATTAGCATGTTGGCGCTGTCGTCGCCGGCGAAGCTCTGGCCGACGCCGTTCAGGCTCCAGCCATCGGAGAAGTTGTCGGCGGTGAACGCCGCCAGGAACGGGTCGGCCGGCGCCAGCGGGATCCGGTTGCCGGCGGCATCCTCGGGGTACATGCGGTAAAGAGCAAAGCCATCATAGCTGCCGTTGATCTCGTCGATCACCACCTGGAAATAGGTGCCAGCAAGGCCATTGTTAAAGGTGAACACGTTGCTTGAGCCGTCCGCGTAAGCGCGATCGCCAAGCCGCTCGCCCAGCGATCCGATAGCGGAGCCAAGGTCAGTCATCGCGTCCAATGAATCGCCGACATAGGCGTGGAGGCCAGAGATGCCGTTCGAGTGTTCGATCAGTTCGATCTTGTCGACCGCCACTGGTGCGGTGAAATGGAAGGTGACCACCGACCGGCTGGGGTCGGGTACATGCTCAGAAATGTTGTGGTGGTCGTGCAGGACGAAGTAGCCGTCCCAGCCTGGGTTCACCAGGTAGCCGATGCCGCTGTGGTCGTTGAACGGATAGGGTGGCGCCGACACACTCCAGACGCCCTCGTTCAGCGGGCGCGAATAGGCATCCAGGCTGCCGACCGGGATCGACACGCCATCCAGATACGCCGGCAGCCCGGCGGCGGCCGTCTGCATAACCTCCACCGTCGTCCAGGCGCCGGCACCATCGGCATTCACCTGCAGCAGTTCGTCGCCGTTTTCGGCCTTGGTGAAGCGCAGCCAGCCATGTGTGAAGGGGTTGGAGGTGCCGTCGTAGCCAACCGCCTGCAAGCCGGCCAGCAGGCCCGAGAGGTCAAGCTTGTCGCCACCCGCGCCGGGCTGGAAATCGGTGATGGTGTCAGGTTGGAAATGCGGGGGGTCCACCAGCACCGCGTCGTTCAGGCTGAACTGGTCCTGCCCGGCGCCGCCGGTGAGGGTGCTGCCCGCCTGGCCACGCCCGAAATCAACGAACACGTCGTTGCCGGCGCCGCCGTCCACCACATTGCCACCGGCCAGGGCGATGCTGTCCTCGCCGGCCGCTGCCGTGATCGTCTGGCCCGCTTCGCCGAGGAACAACTCCGCGGCATCGGTGCCGCTGACGCTGGGCGCGGCTGGCACCACCACCGGCGCGGCCGGGTCCAGACCGGCCACCGCCACCGAGCCATCAACGAAATGTAGGCTGACAATGTTGCTGAGCTGCTGCACGCCATCCGGCGCGCCGGGGCGATTGTCGGTCACCGTCAGCACGCCGCCGGCGGTGCTCAGCGTGTAGTCGCCGCTCACCCCGCTGAAGGCCGCAACATCGGTGCCGCCCCCGCCGTCGAGCGAGTCATCCCCGCCAAGGCCGACCAGCGTATCATCGCCGAGCGATCCCATCAGGGTATCGCTGCTCGTGTTGCCGGTGATCAAGCCCATCGCGAAGCCCCCCGTTGAAGACCGGCCTTCGCCGCTGACATGCGTCGGCCGGGTCCGGCAGGTGCGTAGATGGCGGCACCCGCAGACTTAAGGTTTCATCAACCCGAGGCTAATCAGCAGCTGACGTTCTGACTAGGCATTAATTCGAGACCGTTTGTTGAGCAATCCATCTGATCACATACAATAAACGGCAATCGGGCCTTGGTTCGCAGGCCAGGTCAGCCGGCAGCGCTTTGAATACGCCGTGCAATAAGGGAAAGCTGCGCCCGATCCGGTTTTCCATTTGGATTTTTGGGAATTTCCCGAACAAAATAGACATGGTCTGGGAATTTATTTGCAGGAATACATGAACGACAATGCTTTGCCAGGCCCACTTTGTCAGGCTCGTGGCGCGGCACCACAAAGCCGACCACCTGCGGCTCGGAACCGGTGACCGTCAGCCCGAGCACGGCCGCCTCCGCGACCGAGCCATGCGCGAGCAACGCCTCCTCCAACTCGGGCGGGAAAATCTCCACCCCGCGCCGCTGGATCACGTCGGTGACACGGCCTTTCAGCGTCAGGTAGCCGTCGACGTCGATGCTGCCGATATCACCCGGGAAGTAGCCATCGTCGCGGATGCCCTCCGAGTGCTGTGCCAGGCTTGGCATGGGGTCATGCACGGCGGTGGCCATGCCGGGGCCGCGGCAACGCAGGTGCCCCACCTCCCCCGGCGGCACTGCACGGCCCTCGCCATCGACAATGCTTACTTCGATCCCCGCCGCAATGCTGCCCAGCGTGGCCGGCTTGGCGGCCAGGTCGGCGGGCCGCAATACTGAAATGAAGCCCGTGCCTGACGTGCCGTAAATTTCATACAGGTTCGGCGTCAGTTGCCGCGCCATTGCGCGCTTCTCTTCGACAAACAGCGGCGTGGCGCTGACGATCATGGCGCGCATCCGCGGGAAGAGCGGGCCCTCGGCCGGCGCCAACTCCTGGAATGCGCGGCAGACCTGTGGGATCAACAGACATAGGGCGTCATCGGTTTCGGCCAGGGTACGGGCCAGGACCGGCAGTGGAAGTCCCTCAGGCAGCAGCACCACCGGCCCGCCCAGGCAAAGCTGATTGACCAGGAAGAAAAAGTAGTAAGCGAAGCCCATGCCGCCGGCCAATACCAACTGCGGGGGACGCTCGGCATCCAGTATCTCCGGCACGGTGCGCCGCCCCGCCTCGCAGCGCGCCAACCAGGCGGTCAGGCTGGTCAGGATTGCCTTGGACGCCGCGGTGGTACCGGAGGTGAGGTTGACGATATGCGGCTCCTCCGGCAAGCGCTGGATCCGATAGTCGCCATGCAGCGCGGCAATTTCAGAGCGCCATTCGGGGCCGATGCGATGGAACACCGCGCCCTGCGGCGGCGGCGCCGTGGCTGTGACGAAGACCCGGGGCAGTTTCAGGTGGCTCACCGGGTCGGGAAACCCTGGCGGCAGACGCAGCGGCAGGTCCACCGCCAGCGCCCCCACCCGCATCAGCGCAAAGCTCAGGATGATATGGTCGATGTTGGTGGGCAGCGCCACGCCGACCATTTCGCGGGGCTCCACCCCCAGCCTTTGCAGCGAGACCGCGGCCTTGGCAACCAGCTCCGACAGTTCGGCATAGCTGATGCGTTCGTCGCCCTCACTGATGGCCAGCGCGGTGGGGCGCGCTCCCGCCTGCGCGAAAATCGCGTCGGAAAGATTCTTCCACGTGGGCGCCATGCTGTCCTCCGATTTGTGCTGGAGCACTAACGTGACTCCCCACTGCATGTTGAGTAGCTGTGTTTCGGCGTGCAAGTGGGACCCCAATCCATAGCAGGCTGCGGAAATTCTACCCCTGGAGGGCGACAAAGGTCGCAATGGAATCCGTCCGGGCCTTTGCCTGAAACTTCCCGTCGCTCCGCGTCGGCGCCGCGAATCAATCTTGCGTCGTCCGGTGCCGAAAATCGAATTTCCTCAGCCTTCTAGCGCTGCGTGTAGCGTTGAATTTGCTTTTATGAATAGCATGACGCCTGGGTCCAACGCGGCGCCGAAAGGAACCCCAGTAAACTAATTTTCCGAGCCGGATCTGGGTGTTGTCGCCGGAGTTGCCGGGGTCCCATCTGGGTGTCGAATCTCAATGTCATCGCGGTTCCTAAAGGACCTGGCGCAGAAGAACTATCGTGGCCTGGAAGGGCGCGTGCGGGCTGGCCACAGTGGCGGCGGGCTGAGCTCCGGCTACCGGGTGGCGCGAGGGCTGCGCGCCGATGGCGCGATGATCACGGGTGGAGTGGAGATCGCCCAGGACGAGGCCGCGGTCGTGCAGCGCGTCTTCAGCGCCTAGGCCGGCGGCCAGTCGCCGCGCGCCATCGCCAAGCGCCTGAATGTCGAGGGCGTGGCCGGCGCGCGTGGCGGCAAATGGACTTCGGTGCTGCTGCTGGGCGGCGCCAAGCGCGAGACTGGTATGCTGCGCAACCGGCTCTACATCGGCGAGCGGGTGTGGAATCGGCAGCGCTTCGTCAAGGACCCCAGCACCGGCAAGCGGGTCGCCCGGATAAACCCGCGCGAGGCCTGGATCGTCACCCAGGTGCCCAAACTCGCCATCATCGACCAAGAACTTTGGGCAGCCACCCAGGCGCGGCTGGAGGCCGGTCTACGCATCATGGCAGTCCCCGATGTCCTGCCGGGTGACGAAGCCTCCTTGCCTGCGCCGAATCGCGGCGCGCGTCTGGCGGCCGTCCGGCGCCCGGCTTGGCTGCTGGCAGGGCTGGTCCGCTGCGGCCTGTGCCGGGGATCGCTGACGGTGATGGGTTCTGTCGGTCGGCTGGGCTGCGCCAAGTGCGGCGAGATCAGCGTCCAACTACGCGGCGATCTGGCCGCCTTCCTGCACCTGGGCGAGCCCGGCGGTGCCGGGGGCCAGAACAACAAGACGGCCGTCCTCCGGGTGGAGAACGGCCGTTCTGGTCGGACTGGAGAAGTTATGGGAACGTTGGATGCGGGGACAGGATTCGGCCTATGCCGAACAGCGTTGCGATAAAGTGGTCGGCTTCCGTTACTCAGCCCCACCGTTCAGTCCGAGCAACGCCGAGGCCTGACCATGCCAGGTCATGGGCTATGGCCACGAGCCGCTCATCCGAGCCACGCCAACCGATGATCGAAAGGCCGCATGGCTTCCCGCCGACCTTGCCCAACGGCAGGTTCAGCTGCGGCAGCCCGCACAGCCCGGCGAAGGACGTCGTGATGCCAATCCGTGCCTGCAGCGCATCGATCTCCGGCAGCGGCAGGCCGAGCGGCGGCGCCGGGAAGGGCGTGGTCGGCAGGCAGAGAATGGCGCCGCCTTCCAGCAGCCGCCTTGCATGGTCCACCACCTGGCGCCGCACCACCTTGGCCACCGCCACCTGCTCCGCGGTAATGGCGGAGCCACCGGCCAGGTTGCGGGCGATGTTGTAGGCGAAGGTCGGGTTTTCCTTTTCGATCCAAGGCCGGAAGGTGGCCCAGGATTCCGCCCGTTGCAGGATGTTGCGCTGCCCCGCCCAGGTCTCCAGCTCGCCCGGCTCGCCCAGCGTCATCCGCGTCAGCCCGCCGAACTGCGCGCCCAGCCGCTCGGCCGCCGGTTGCAGCGCGGCTGATACCTCGGGGTCGGCCAGGGCGAAGGCGTCCTCGGCCAGCAGCACGCCGGCAGCGCTGGCGGCGGGCAGCGCTTCGCCGAACATGACAGCGGCGACGCGGCCGAAGGTCGCGGCATCGCGCGTGAACCAACCCACCGTATCGAAGGTGGGTGCCTGCGCCAGCAGGCCGGCGATGGAGATGCGCCCATGCGTCGGCCGCAACCCATACAGCCCGCACAGGCTGGCCGGCACGCGCACCGAGCCGCCGCTATCCGTGCCCAGCGCCACATCGGCCAGGCCGGCGGCAACGACCGAGGCCGAGCCGGAGGACGACCCACCCGGCAGGCAGCCCGGCGCCGCCGGGTTGGGCGGGGTGCCATAAAACTGGTTGTAGCCGAGGATGCCCAGCGAGATTTCGCAGGTGATGGTCTTGCCGACCAGCTTGGCGCCGCCATCCAGCAGCCGCTGCACCGCCCATGCATGCGCTGACGGCACCGGATGCGTCCGCCCCCAATCCGGGTTGCCGCCGATGGTCGGCACGCCGGCGACGTCGAACAGGTCCTTCGCCGCAAAGGTGAGGCCAGCCAACGGGCCGCCGGGCGCCCCGGGCAGCGTGTGGCGCGGGCCGGGCAGAAAGCCGGTTTCAGGGTGCTGCATCGGCGGCTTCCTTCTGCAACCAGGCGGCGCCAGGCACCGCCGCGAACAGGGCCTTGGTATAGGGGTGTTGCGGCGAATGGTAGATATCCGCCGTGTCGGCCAACTCCACGATGCTGCCATGGCGCATCACCGCGATGCGATCGCAGATCTGCAAGGCCACGCGCAGGTCATGCGTGACGAACAGCAGCGAGAGCTGCAACCGCGCCTTGATATCCGCCAGCAAGGCGAGCACCTGAGCCTGCACGCTGACATCCAACGCGCTGACCGGTTCATCCGCCACCAGCACCTGGGGCCGCAGCGCCAGGGCGCGGGCGATGCCGATGCGCTGGCGCTGGCCACCGCTGAACTCATGCGGGAAGCGGTCCGCCGCCGAGGGGTCCAGCCCGACCAGGCCGAGCAGCTCGCGCGCCCGGGCCTCGGCTTCGGCCCGCGGCAGGCCATGGATGATCGGGCCTTCCGCGATCACGTCCACCACCTTCTGCCGCGGGTTCAGCGAGGCATAGGGGTCCTGGAAGATCATCTGGATCTTCTGCCGGTGCGGCCGCATCAGCCGCGGGGGAATGCGGGTGATCTCGTCGCCATCCAGCACGATATCGCCGCTGTCGATGCTCAGCAGCCGGGTCATGGCGCGGGCCAGGGTGGACTTGCCGGAGCCGGATTCACCCACCAGCCCCAGCGTCTCGCCGCGCCTGAGCGTGACGCTGACGGCATCCAGCGCCACCGTGCTGCGGCCACGGCCGAACAGCGAGCGCTGGCGATATTCCTTGCGCGCCTTGATGCTCTCCAGCATCACGATGCCCGGCTTTGCCGCGGTGCGTTGCGGCACCACCAGGCGCGGCACCGCGGCCAGCAAGGCTTGCGTGTAGGGGTGCTGCGGGTCGTTCAGCACCGCGTCGCGCGACCCGGCTTCCACCAGCACGCCGCGTTGCAGCACCGCCACCTGGTCGGCGATATCCGCGACCACGCCGAAATCATGGGTGATGAACAGCACCGCGGTGCCGTGGCTGCGCTGCAACTCATGGATCAGGTGCAGGATCTGCGCCTGCGTGGTCACGTCCAGCGCCGTCGTGGGCTCGTCCGCTATCAGCAGCTTGGGGTCCAGCGCCAACGCCATGGCGATCATCGCCCGCTGGCGCTGCCCGCCGGAAAGCTGGTGCGGGAAGGAGCGGGCGATCTGCGCCGGGTCCGGTAGATGCACATCCGCCAGCAGCGCCACCACCTTCTCCCGCCGCGCGCGGGGGTCCAGCGGGGTGTGGATGCTGAGTACTTCCTCGATCTGCCGGCCGATGCTGTGCAGCGGGTTCAGCGCCGTCATCGGTTCCTGGAAGATCATGCCGATCCGCGCGCCGCGTACCTTCGCCAGTTGCGCCGGCGTGGCCTTGGTCAGGTCCTGGCCTTCGAACATGATGCTGCCGGCCGTCACGCCGACACGCGGCGGCAGAAGTCCCAGCACCGCCCGCGCGGCGAGCGACTTGCCGGAACCGGATTCACCGACAAGGCACGTCACCTCCCCGGCGCGCAGCACCAGGTTCATGCCCTGGACGGCGGCGGCGCGGTCAGCACCCGGCGGCAGGCCGATGGTGAGGTTGGCGATATCGAGGACCACGTCGCTCATCGCTCGCGCAGCCTCGGATTCAATGCTTCGTTCAGCCCGTCGCCGATCAGGTTGATCGACAGCACCGTCAGCAGGATGGCGATGCCCGGGAAGGTGCAGACCCACCAGGCCGAACGCAGCGTGACGCGCCCGGCGCTGATCAGCAGCCCCCAGCTCATCACATTGGGGTCGCCCAGGCCGAGGAAGGCCAGGCCGCTTTCCAGCAGGATCGCGCTGGCCACCAGCAGCGAGCCGACCGCGATGATGGCGGAGACGCAGTTGGGCAGCAGGTGGCGGAAGATGATGCGCGGCCCGCTGGCACCCAACCCGATGCTGGCCAGCACGAACTCCCGCCCGCCCAGCGCCACGAACTCGCCGCGCACCAGCCGTGCGATGCCGGGCCAGGAAACGGCTGAAATGGCGATGATGACGCTGAATACCGAGGGCGACAGGATGACCACCAGCAGCATGGCCAGCAGGAAGGCCGGGATGGTCTGGAAGAATTCTGTGAGTCGCATCAGCACGATATCGACGGCGCCGCGGTAGTAGCCCGCCAGGGCGCCGATCAGCGAACCGAACAGCACCGCCGAAAGCGCCGCCGACAGGCCGATGAGCAGGGACGTCCGCGCCCCCGCGACCACACCGGCCGCCACATCCCGCCCCAGCGCATCCGTGCCCAGCAGGTAGCGCAGGCCCGGCGGCTGCAACGGCGGCCCGGCCAGGGTGAAGGCGCCGGCCGGGTAGAGCAGCGGCGCCAGCGCGGTAAGCAGCGCCACCAGCCCGATGACGCAGGCCCCCAGCACGGCCATGCGATTGCGCGCGAAGCGCTTCAGCGCGGCACGCATCAGGCCTGGATCCGCGGGTCGAGCGTGATGGTCAGCAGCTCCACCACCAGGTTGATGATGACGACCAGGCTGGCCGAGATGAAGAAGATGCCCAGCAGCAGGTTCAGGTCCCTCGATTGCAGCGCATTGAAGGCCAGCGTGCCGAGGCCCGGCCAGCCGAACACCGTCTCCACCACAACCGAGCCGCCGATCAGGTTGCCGGCCTGCACGCCCGCCATGGTCAGCACCGGCAGGAAGGCGTTGCGCAGCATGTGGCCGAACACGATCTTCCGCTCGGTCTGGCCCTTGGCGCGGGCGGTGGTGACGTAGTCCATGCCGGTCTGTTCCAGCATGGAGGCGCGCATCACCCGCGTGTACAGCGCCAGGTAGAACAGCCCGAGCGCGGTGCCGGGCATGATCAGATGGCGACCGATATCCACCCAGCGTTCCCAGCCCTCATAGCCCTCGGCGATGTTCTCGAAGCCGCTGGTCGGCAGCCAGTTCAGGTTGACCGAGAACACCACGATCAGCATCAGGCCGAGCCAGAATACCGGCGTGGCGTAGCAGATCAGCGTGACGACGGAGATCAACGCATCCCGCCACGAGTTTCGCGCCACGGCTGCCAGCACGCCCAGCGCCGTACCCAGCGTGAGCGCGGCGCCGAAGGCGGTCAGCATCAGCAGCAGCGTCGGGCCGAGGCGGGCCAGGATCAGCTCGAACACCGGGCTGTCGTTGCGGAAGGAGTAGCCGAGGTTGAACTGCACGGCATTGCCGATATAGGCCAGGAACTGCTCCAGCAGCGGGCGGTCCAGGCCGAATTTCTCCCGCAGCATGGCGGTGTATTCCGGCGAGGCGGCGCCACTTTCGCCCGCCAGCACCGAGGCAGCGTCGCCCGGTGCCAGCTGGATCAGGAAGAAGTTCAGCACGAGGATGCCGAACACCACCGGCAACGCGAAGGCCAGGCGATAGCCGAAGTAGCGCCAACGCCGCATGGGCTACCGCTCCAGCCAGGCTCGGCTGAAGGCCTCATAGGTGCCCAAGGGGCCCATGGTGTGGTCGTGCAGCTTCTTGTTGAAGATGGTCACGTACTGCACCTCGGCCAGCCAGGCGCCGGGGCTGTCCTCCACCATCTGCTTCTGCGCGGCGTGGTACAGGTCGGCGCGCTTCTTCGGGTCCAGTTCGCGCGTCGCGTCGTCCATCAGCTTGTCCACGACGGGGCTGCGGTAGTCCTTGTTGTTGACGAAGGTGGTGCCCTGGCGGATCGCCGACGACACATAGTGCCGATGCACGCCGATGACCGGGTCGGCGCCGGCGGAATAGAACGGCTCGTTGATGTCGAAGTCGTAGTCGGTGTAGCAGCGCCGCAGCCAGGTGGCGGTGTCCTCGCTGCGCAACGTCAGGTTGATGCCGATCTGCGCCAGCGCCTGCTTCAGGTATTCGCCCTGGCGCAGCCATTGCTCGCCGAAGCTGTTGATCTCCAGGTGCAGGCCGAAGCGCACGCCGTTGGCGCCGCGCGGGTAGCCGGCATCGTCCAGCAGCTTGTTGGCGATCTCCAGCCGGTTCGGCACGTCGAAGCGGCGGACATCCGCGGTGAACCAGCCGCTGGTGCTGAACACCGAGGAGAGCGGCCCGACCGCCGGCTTGCCGAAGCCGTAGAGGATGTTGTCGACGATGAACTGCCGGTCGATGGCGTAGCAGATCGCCTGGCGGACTTCCTTCTTCGCCAAATGCGGCCGACGCATGTTGAACTCCAGCACGCTGGTGGCGGCCGTGGTGCCGTAGCCGCGCGTGGTGCTGCCCAGGATCGGGTTGGCCTGCATGCGCTTGATGTCGGCGGCATTGACCGCGCTGTAGGCGGCGTAGTGCGCCTCGCCGGTTTCCAGCGCCGCGCTGCGCGTCGCCGCATCCGGGATGAAGCGGGCGATGATGCGGTTCAGCAGCGGCAGGCCCGGCTTCCAGTACTTGTCGTTCTTGTCCAGACGGACGAACTGCCCGCGCTCCCAGGCCGCGAACTTGAACGGACCGGTGCCGATCGGGCGGTTGGCGCTGGGGTTCTGCATCGGCACGGTGTCCTCGAACACCGATTTGCAGATGATGGGGATGTTGTTCGACGACAGCGACATCATCAGGTAGGGCGCCGGGTTCGCCAGCTTGAACACCGCCGTCATTGCGTCCGGCGTTTCCACCGCCTCCAGCTCGCGCAGGATGACGGGGCCGTTCGGGTTCACCTTCTTGGCGATCTCCATGAAGGAGTAGGCCACGTCGGCGCTGGTGAAGGCCGCGCCATTGTGGAAGGTCACGCCCTCCTGCAGCTTGAAGGTGATGGTCTTGCCATCGGGGCTGACGGTCCAGCTTTTCGCCAGCAGCGGCTGCGGCTTCAGGTCCCAGTCGTAGGTCAGCAGGCCTTCATAGATCTGCGTGGTGATCGGCGGGATGTTGCCGGCGGAGACCGCGTAGGTCGCCAGCGTCGCCGGCTCCGGGTTCACGATCATCACCATGGTGCCGCCAGGCACTGGAGTGGGCGTGCCGCCCGGGCGCGACGTCTGCGCCTCGGCTGCCGGTGGCGCGGTAACGGCCATGGCGGCGCTGGCCAGCAACAGGGCACGGCGGCTGAGATGCGGGGTGGGGATGCCGGACATGGCGTTGCTCCGAAATATCGGGACACTTCAATGCACAAACCGCGCCAGCCAACGGCGATTGCAGGATTCGGACGCCAACGGCGTGCAGGGCCGTGGCTTCGACGCCCAGGATGTCCGGGTGCTTCACCGCCATGTTGAAGAGGCCGGCGAAAAGCAGCCGTTTATGCCTGGCATACGTGCATCCCTCGGGCGCCGTCACGCCGAAGTCGCCCGGCAGCACCATTGATTTCACCCATCGGTTGTCGAGGGAGTGCCGGGGTTCGGGCCGTGACCTTTCCCCCCGAACTCGGTCCGGTGGAAATGTGAGAGTTGGCCCCTGAGAAGGGGGCTAAGGATGGCGAGGGAGGGTGCGACGTCTGCCGTGGCCTTGGGATTTTGGAGGCCAACGACTACCGCTGGCGGTCGGAATACGGCGGGTGGAGCCGGGCCAACTCTGCCGGATCAGAGAGCCGGAGCGGGAGAAAGCGCGGCCCCATTAGCTGAAGGCGCGCCAGCAAGCCTTGCTGGCAGACGTAGCCGCTACCGAGCGGGGCCCTGCCCTGCCCCGATGCCCCCAAACCTGGCCGAGGTCTACCGCGGCCTGATCGCGCAACTCGCGCCGCTGCCGCTGACCTCGTAGACCGCCAGAATCCGCGTCACGCCTGCACGGCGACCATAGTTCCGCGCCACAGTCTGCCGTGCCGCTGCGCTGAGGGCGGCACGTTCGGCGGCGCCCATTCGGGCCCAGCGGCGCACCGCCTCGGCCAGCCCGTCCATGTCGTCAGGCGCCACCAGAAATCCGTTCTGGCCATGCACGATCACCTCGGGCAGGGCTCCCAGCGCGAAGGCGGCCACCGGCACACCAGCGGCCATAGCTTCCAGCACGGCAAGCGGCAAGCCCTCGGCCCGGCTGGTAACGGCCAGCAGACCCAGTTCCGCCCAATGCGGAGCCATGCTCGGCACGGCACCACGGAACGCAACGCTGGTGCTGCCGCGCGCCTCGCAAATCGCCCGCTCCGGGCCGTCGCCAAAGGCCAGCCAGGCCGGACCCGCCACCATGCGGGAGAGGTCGACAAAGCGGTCCGGCCCCTTCTCCCGGCTGAAGCGGCCGACGAAGCCGATGCTGTTGGGCGAGGCCGCGGTCGGCTGCGGCGGCAGCGCAACGAAGTTGGGCACGTAGGTTGCGCCGAACGGAATGCGGGCCTGGATCGGCCGGCTGACGGCGATACGCCGGCCCATCCAGGCCGTGTACCGATCCGCCAGGTCCCATTGCGCAACCCGGCCGGGGGGGCTTTCGCCGGCATGGTAACTGGCCACGTGCCGGGTGCCGGTCAGCAACGCCGCGGCGCGGCCCAGCAAATTGGCCTTGTAGCCATGGGTGTGCAGCACCGCTGGCCTGCCCTGCCGCAACCTGCGAATCAGGTTGCCGGCCGGGCACTCCCAAGGAATTCTGTCCTGGGAAAGCCGCTGTTGCAGGGGGTGTGGGCCGTGATCCGCCAGGAACAGCACGCGGGGGCGGTGCCCAGCCTCGGCCAGTCCGGCCGCCAGTTCCGCCACATGACTTTCAATGCCGCCCATGCCGCGGCTGTCCAGCAGCAACCACAGTTCAGGCACTTCCATCGTATTTGCATCCTGCAACGCAGCCTGCGACCCGGTGGGTGGCTTGGGCCGGTTTTGCCTGTGTTTTGCAAGCTGGGGGCCGCAAACCGCGCCGGCGGCAGTGGCACGCGTGTTGCCGATAACCCTTCAGCAACACATTGAGCAAAGGTATCCCCATGATCAGCAGCATCCAATCCGGCCCGCACGGCAATCACCTCGCCATCTCGGGCGCGCTGGATGCCGAGGGCGCTCTCGCGCTACGTCCCTTGTTGGAGGCGCTGGCGGCCGATGCGAATCGGGACCTGGCCCTGGACATCAGCGAGGTGACCTACATGGACGGTTCCGGCATCGGCGCGCTGGCTTTCACCTTCAAGCGCCTGGCGGCGCAGGGATACACCCTGAAGGTCGAAGGCGCCGCAGGCCAGCCGCTGGTCCTGCTGCGCAAGTTGGGGCTGGACCGCGCGCTTGGCATTAACTGCCCAGCGCCGCGGCGGCTTGGCTTCGCCGCCGCGCTGGGTCTGGCTCGCGCCGCATGAGAATGCCCGCCCTGCTGGCCCTGCTCCTCGCCCTGGCCGCCTGCACCAACTGGCCAGAACGCGGATATGGCGGCATGGCGGAATGGCGCGCGCCTGTACTGGCCGAGGATGCCGAGCCCACCTCCGCAGCGCAGAACCTGCGCCTGCGCATGGGGTGCGCGGTCAATCGCCTGGACACCCTGCACCAGCAGGCTGGCCAACGCGGCGTGCTGACCGGGCGCTTCATGTTGGCGCAGGATGAGGCCGCCCTGGTGCAGCGCGAATTCGCCGCCGGCTTCCTGGCCGATGCCGAACGCAGCCTGCAGCGACTGCGGCTGACCACCGCCGCCCTGGCGGCCGAGTTGCCGCCAGGCACCACCCTTGCCCCGGAGTGTTCCTGAATGCGCCATGCGCTGCGCCTGCTGCTGGCTTTCCTGCTGCTGCTGGCGGTAGCCCCCGCCTCGGCGCAGCCGGGCACGCAATCGCGGCTGAATGTCGGCGACGTGCTGCAGGTGGTGCTGCCGGGCGAGGACGCCTTCGCCAATACCTTCCAGATCGACCGCGAGGGCCGGATAGACCTGCCCGAGGCCGGCCCGGCCGAGCTTGCAGGGCTGACCCTGCGCGAGGCGCGCGACCGGGTGCGCGAAGCCCTCTCCCGCCACTACCGCGACCTCTCCCGCTTCAACCTGGTGCTGCGCGAACGCAAGCTGCTGCTCTCGGTGTTCGGCTACGTGAAGACGCCCGGCCCGGTGGAACTGCCGGCCGGCGCCAATGTGCAGCAGGCCTTGGGCGCGGCCGGCGGGTTGAGCGCCGGCGCCCAGCTGGACCGGCTGCAACTGCGCCGCCAGGGCCAGGAGCCGATCACCTTCGACTACAAGCGCTACCTGGATACCGGCGATGCCCGCGCGCTGCCGGCGCTGCGCCCGCTGGACGAGGTGTTCGTGCCCGCTAGCCCGCAGACCGGCAATGTGGAAATGCCCTTCGACGGCCGCGCCGCCAGTGGCGACACCGATGACCGTCAGGCGGTGCGCGTCTTCGGCGAGGTCAACAACGCCGGCAGCTTTTCCTGGCGGCAGGGCATGACGGTGATGGACGCGCTGCTGCGCGCCGGCGGCGTCACGCGCTTCGCCGGCACCGAACAGGTGCGGATCATCAACGGTACTGAACCACGCCTGTTCAACCTGAAGACCTACCTGGACAGTGGCAATGCCAGCCTGAACCCGGAACTGGAGGCCGGCACCACGCTGTTCGTGCCGGCGCTGACCGAGGCGGTACGCACCGGGCCAAGCGTGATCTACATGATGGGCGAGGTGCAGCGCGCCGGCGCCTTCGAGGTGCGGGCCGGCACCAGCTTCTTCGACATCCTGGCCAATGCCGGCGGGCCGACACGCTTCGCCGATACGCGCAACCTGAAGATCATCCGCGCCGATGGCCGCACGGTGGAGATGTTCGACCTCGGCGGCTTCATCGAGGGGGCCGGTGGCCGCCCGCCGGAAGTGCGCCCGGGCGACGCCATCTTCATCCCGGAAAAGCAGCAGCAGGAAAGCACCAGTTGGCTGCGCACGCCGCCTTCCCGTGCCGTCAGGGTGCTGGGCGCGGTGAAAAGCCCGGGCCGGCTGGAATGGGGCGACGAGATGAGCCTGCTGGACCTGATCGCCCAGACCGGCGGCCCGACCGAACGTGCCGACATGAGCAACGTGCAGATCCTCTCGGGCGACCGCAATGGCGCCGCGGTGCGCTTCGACCTGAAGCGCTTCCTGGAGAGGGGTGGCTCGCTTTCCAGCCTGCCGGTGATCCGCGCCGGCTACACCATCTCCATCGCCGAATTGCCGCCGGCCCCACCAGGCGACAGCCGCACCACCTGGCTGCGCCAGCGTTCGGACAACTCCATCTACGTGATGGGCGCGGTGGGGGCGCCGGGGCGCTACGCCTTCGAACGCGGCCTCAGCTTCCTCGACATCGTCAGCGCCGCCAATGGGCCGACCCCGGCCGCCGACATCATCAACATCCGCGTCTCCCACCGCGGCGAGTCGCGTGACCGCGTGACCCGGGTGAACCTGGCCGCCTATTTCGAGACCGGCGACGACACGCTGCTGCCCGTGCTCCAGCCCGGTGACGTGATCTTCGTGCCCGACCGCAACCGCAACTGGCTGGAGATTGCGCCCAACAACGTGGTGCGCGTGCTCGGCGCGGTGGGCAAGCCGGGCCGCTATCCGCTGGCCGCCGGCATGACGATCCTGGACCTGCTGGCCGAATCCGGTGGCCCCACCGGCAGCGCGATGGACAGCCGTATCGTGGTGGTCAACCTTAGCTGCTGCGGCAACGAGGCCCGCACCTTCGACCTGCCGCGCTTCGCCCGTACCGGCGACTTCGCCATGCTGCCCCTGGTTCGGCCGGGCGACACGATCTACGTGCCGAACCAGCAGCAGAGCGACTGGCGCTTCTTCTTCGACAACCTGCGCGACGTGGTCACCGCGGTCTCCATCCTCGCGTTCCTGAAGGTGCTCTGACCATGCGCGACACCCTGCTGCCCGAAGCAATGACCGACGAGGTGGAGGCGCTGTGGCGCAGCCTGGTGCAGGGCGGCCAGCGCTGCGTCTGCGTCACCTCGGCGGAGCCAGAGGAAGGCGCCTCCACCCTGGCCGCGGCGCTGGCCCGCCGCGCGGTGCTGGCCGGCGAGACCACGCTGCTGGCCGAGATCAGCCCGCGTCGGCCGATGCTGGCGACGCGGCTGGGGCAGCAGCTGGAGCCAGGTGTGCCGCTGCGGATCGGGGCGGATGGCTTCGGCGCGGTCAGCGTGCCGGCCGATGCCGGCGGCAACTGGAAGGAACCGGGCTTCCTGGCCTGGAAGCTGGCGGAATGGCAGCGCGACTGGTCCATGGTGGTGCTGGACACGCCGCCACTGCTGGCGGCCGCGCAGCCCAATGGTCCGGGTGGGCTGACCGTGGCCGCGAAGGCCGCCACCACCGTGCTGGTGGTGCTGGCCGGCCGCACCAAGGCCGACAAGCTGCGCCAGGCGCAGGACAAGCTGTTGCGCGCCGGCGGCCACCTTTCCGGCGTAGTGCTGAACGACCGGGAGAATCCCTCGCTCCGCGCCGAGATGGAGCGCGAGTTGACCCGGCTGGCGCGCTGGGCGCCTGGCCTGGTGGAAAAAGCCCGCAACCGGCTGCGGCGGTCCACGGTGCTGGGCATGCGGGCCTAGAGTCTGCCAGGCGCAGACAGCAGCGCCTGACAGGCTTCAAGCGATTGTTCGAGCGGCTGATTCACGCCGCCGGTGATTCTACCAACGACGATCAGACGCCAGCGCCTCGTCTTGTCATGTGGTTCACGTCTCCGGCGAAACCGCCTGCGACGATCACACTCCAGCCCCGCATTCTGCAAGGCGGTCTGCCTGGCATGGTGGCTGCCTTGGTGGCCGGGAGTCCAATGCGGAGACCAAGGCGATGAGCGCGGTGCTGGCCCTCAGGCAACATATCAAGGCGCAGGAAACCCCGCTGGCCCGGCTGGCCTGGCGCGGTGTCAAGGCGGTGCGCGGTGCCCGCATGCCCATGGTGCGGCCGCTGCATCGCGCGCTCTACGCGCTGCATACCGGGCTGCGCGGCGCGCTCTCCCAGGCGGCGCGGGCGCTGTACTGGACCCCGCTGTTCCTCTCGCGCTGCGAAACCCCGGCGCCCGGCCTGCGGCTGGAAGGCGGCATGCCCTTCATCAGCGGCCCGCTGCGGCTGCGCCTCGGCCGCGATGTGCGGCTCTCCGCCGCCTCCACCCTGTCGGCGCGCCCGACCAGCCGGCCGCAACCGCTGCTGGAGGTGGGCGACAACGTGGATATCGGCTGGCAAACCACCATTGCGGTGGGCACGCGCGTGGTGCTGGGCCACAACGTGCGGCTGGCCGGGCGCAACTTCCTGGCCGGCTATCCCGGCCATCCCCTGGACCCCAGCGCCCGCGCCGCCGGCCTGGCCTGCGGCGACGACCAGGCCGGTGACATCGTGCTGGAAGACGATGTCTGGCTGGGCACCGGCGTCACCGTGCTGGCCGGGGTCACCATCGGCCGCGGTACCGTGGTGGGCGCCGGCAGCGTGGTGACCAAAAGCCTGCCCTCCATGGTGCTGGCCGCCGGCAACCCCTGCCGCGCCATCCGCGTGCTGGAGGTCTAGGCGCCGTGGCCCGCGACCTCATCGTCTTCGGCGAGGATTGGGGTGCCCACCCCTCCTCCACCCAGCACCTGGTGCGGCTTCTGGCGCAGGACCGCGGCGTGCTGTGGGTGAACTCCATCGGCCTACGCCGGCCCCGGCTGACCGCGCGCGACCTGGGCCGGGCCTGGCGCAAGCTGCGCGGCGGCCGGCGCGTGGCGGCGGCAGGGCCGCAGGCGCCCTTCCCCGTGGTGCAGCCGCTGGCGCTGCCCATGGCCCAAGGGGCGCCGGCGCGGGCACTGAACCGGGCCTTGATCGGCGCCAAGGTGCGCGGCGCCTCGGCCGGGCTGCGGCGCCCGGTGGTCTGGGCCAGCCTGCCTTCGGCGGTGCAGGCGCTGGGCAACTGCGGGGAAAGCGCGGTGGTGTACTACTGCGGCGATGATTTCGGCGCGCTGGCCGGCGTGGACCACGCCGCCGCCCTGGCCATGGAAGCCGAGCTGGCCGCCCGCGCCGACCTGATCCTCGCGGCCTCCCCGGCCCTGGCCGCGCGCTTCCCGGCGCACAAGACCGCGCTGCTGGAACATGGCGTGGATTTTTCGCTGTTCGCCACGCCGCAGGCGCGCCCGGCCGACATGCCCGAAGGGCCGGTCGCGGGCTTCTACGGCGCGCTGGCGCCCTGGCTGGACCTCGGGCTGGTCGCGGCGACCGCGCGGCTGCTGCCGGATTGGCGCTTCCTGTTCATCGGCGCCGCGGCGGCCGGGACAGACCTTTCGCCGCTGGACGGCTTGGCCAATGTGGTGCGGCTGGGGCCCCGGCCGCATGACGCCCTGCCGGCCTATGCGCAGCACTGGACCGCCGGGGTCATCCCGTTCCTGGACAACGCGCAGATCCGCGCCTGCAACCCGTTGAAGCTGCGGGAATACCTGGCGGCCGGGCGGCCGGTGGTCAGCACGCCCTTCCCGGCCTTGCAGTCCTATGTCGGGCTGGTGCGCCAGGCGAGCACGGCCGAGGGCTTCGCCGCCGCGCTGCTGGCCGCGGCGGCTGGGCCTGCCGGCCCCGATACCGCCCGCCAGCAGGCGGTGGCGACCGAATCCTGGGTGGCCCGTGCCGCACGGGCGGCGCAACTGATCGAAGCGTTGTAGCATGCCCCGGCGCAGCCCGACTCCGCGTTGCGCCGGAAGGAGGCGCCCTCCCATGTCACGTCCCGTCCTGCCCCTGTTGCTGCTGCTGGCGGCCTGCCAGCCGGCGCCCGAGCAAACCCTGGCGCTGGCCCAGGCGCGTGCCGCGGGTGGTGGCGGCGGCACCAGCGTCGCGGACATGCTGGCCCGTGCCCGGGCCGCCGGCACCGCGCCGCCCGGCCAGATGGTGCTGCGCTATGCCGCCACGGAAGTCCTGCCCGACGAGGCCCAGCGCGGTGAACTCGCCCGCTTCGCCACCGCCAACCGCGGCGCGCCCGTGGTGGTGGTGCTGTCGCGCGCCGCCGGCGCACCGGGGGAGGATGGCTCGCTGCTGAGCCAGCGTCGCGCGCTGGCCGTCGCTCGCCTTTTGCAGGCCGATTTCCGCGACGTGCAATTGCGTTTCGAGAAGGATGCCCCCGCCGGCCAGGTTCTGGTGCTGCGAGAGGCTGGCACGGCTCTTGCCCCAGGAGCCGCGGTCCCCGCATCGTCGCGCCAGCCCTGATCCAGGGGCTGCGGCGGCCGGGACACCGGAGCCGCCATGACCGCCGCAGCCCATTCCGCTGCCACCGCCCCAGGCCTTGCCACCAGCCCTGCCGCCGGCCCGCCGCCGCTGGCCGAGGTGATCCACGGCCTGCTGGCCGCCGCCTGGCGCCGCCGCTACGTCATCGCGCTGCCGATCCTGGTGCTGCCCATCGTCGGCGGCATCATCGGCGGCTTCGCCCCGCGCAGCTTCGAAGCGCGGATGAGCGTGCTGATCCAGGACCCCGCCAAGTTCAACCCCTTCATGGTGGACCTGACCGTCACCTCCAACCTGCGCGACCGCATGGAGGGCCTGCGGGCGCTGGTGACCAGCCGCTACGTGCTGGCCGAGGTTGCCAAGGACCTGAACATGATCCCGCGCGATGCCAGCGAACGCCAGCAGAGCGAGGCGGTCAGCCACCTGGCGGCCGGCGTTTCGGTGCAGCTGGTGGGCCAGGAGATGGTGGAGCTGCGCTACCGCGCTGCCAACCCGGCCGGCATGGACCAGGTTCTGACCCGCATCGGCGAACGCTTCATCGAACGCGTGCGCGGCCCGGAGGACAGCAGCCTGCGCAGCAGCACGCGCTTCCTGGAGGAACAGATGCGCACGGCCACCGCCGAGTTGGACGAGGTGGAAACCCGCCTGGCCGGCTTCAAGACCGAACACGCCGCCCAGCTGCCGGACCTGCGGGCCACCAATATCCAGCGCCTGGCCTCGCTGCGTGAACAACTGGCGGACCGCGAGGTGAAGCTGGCCGGCGCCGAGGGCGAGGTTGGCGCCATGCGCGAACGCCTGCTGGCCACCAACCCGGTGCTGGGGCGGATCGAGCAGGATATCGTCACCACCATGGGCGAACTGGCCCTGCTGCGCGCCCGCTACACCGACGACCATTCCAAGGTGCAGGCGGCGCAGTTCAAGCTGGACCGGCTGGAACATGAACGTCTGGCGCTGCTGGAAGCCGCCCGCACCGCGCCGACCATGGACCCCAACCGCCTGTGGAACCTGGCCGCCATGGCGGAGCCGCGCAGCGAGCGGGCGCAGCCGCTGCTGATCAGCCAGGTGGGCGCCATGGCCGGCGTGCGCGACCGGGTGGAGCAGTATCGCGCCGAGGTGGCCAACCTGCGCGCCGGCATCACCGAGGTGGAAGCCCGCATCGCCGGCAGCGGCGAGGTGGAACGCCAGATCCGCGGCCTGGAACGCGATGTGGCGGTGAAGGCCGAACTCGTGACCACGCTGCGCCGCCGCTACGAGATGGCGCAGGTGACCACCGATCTCGCCATTCAGCAGGCGCCGGAGCGGATCAAGATCATCGACCGGCCCTTCGTGCCGACCGCGCCGACCAAGCCGATGCAGCTGATCTTCACCATCGTCGGCCTGGTGGCGGGCATTGGCCTGGGCCTGGGCCTGGCGGTGCTGATGGAACTGTTCGACAGCACCTTCCGCCGCCCCCGCGACGTGGAAAAGGCCACCGGCGTCACGGTGCTGGCGCGCATCCCGCCGCTGGCCCGGGCCTGAGAAGCAGCGCCATGCAGAACCCCCTCATCCATGTGGTGCAGCACCTGGCGCCCGGCGGGCTGGAAGTGATGGCGCTGGAACTGGCCCGCGCCCAGGCCGGCCAGCGCCCCACGCTGGTGCTCTCGTTGGAAGGCGATGCCGAGACCGCGATCGCCGCCTGGCCGCGGCTGGCCCAGCACCGCGACCAGCTGCTGTTCCTGGGCAAGCGGCCGGGGCTGGATGCGGCGCTGCTGCCGCGACTGGTGGCGCTGTTTCGCCGGCTGCGCCCTTGGGCGGTGCATACCCATCACGTCGGCCCGCTGCTTTATGCCGGCCCCGCGGCGCGGCTGGCCGGGGTGAAGCGCCGGCTGCACACCGAACACGACGCCTGGCACCTGAACGACGCGAAGCGCCGCGCGGTGGTGATGCTGGCGCTGCGCCTGGCCAGGCCCGTGCTGGTGGCGGATGCGCCGCATGTGGCGGAAGCCGTGCAGGCCGCGATCGGGCTGCTGCCGAAGGTGGTGCTGAATGGCGTGGACACCGCGCGCTTCACGCCGGGCGACCAGGCCGCCGCCCGGGCCGCGCTGGGCCTGCCGCCGGGCCGCGCCATCCTGGGCGTGGCGGCGCGGCTGGAGCCGGTGAAGGGCGTGGACCTGGCCATTGCCGCCATGGCGCACCTGCCGGGCGACGCGCTGCTGGCGGTGGCCGGCAATGGCAGCCAGGCCGCCGCCCTGCGCGACCAGGCGCAGGCGCTGGGCGTGGCGGACCGCGTGCGGTTCCTGGGCCTGGTGCAGGACATGGCCGGCTTCTACCGGGCGCTGGACGGCTATTGCCTGCCGTCCCGCAACGAGGGCCTGCCGCTGGCGCTGCTGGAAGCGCAAGCCTCCGGGCTGGGCGTGGTGGCGGCACGGGTCGGTGGCGTGCCCGCGGCCTGCGACCCGCATTCTGCAAGGCTGGTTGCCAGCGAGGACCCGGCCGCCCTGGCACAGGGCATGCAGTCGTTGCTGGCAAACCGCGGCGGCGACCCGCGTGGCTTCGTGCTGGCCCATGCCAGCCTGGCCGCCGCCGCCGGGGCCTACCTGACGCTTGCCGAGGAGGCCGCCTGATGCTCGCCACCGCCACGCTTTCCGCGCTTGGTCTTGCCGCCTGGCACCATGCCGGCTGGCCGCTGCTGCTGCGCCATGCCGCGCGCTCCGTGCCCGCGGCACCGGCGCCGCTGGCCGAGGCCGCGCTGCCCCTGGTGACCGTGGTGATGCCCGCGCACAACGAGGCCGCCTTCATCGCCGCCAAGCTGCGCAACCTGGCCGCGCTGGACTACCCGCGGGAAAAACTGCGCGTGGTGGTGGCCTGCGACGGCTGCACCGATGCCACCGTGGCCCTGGCACGCGAAGCCCTGGCCGGCCTCGACCTGCACGCCGAGATCCGCGACCTGAGCCCCAACCGCGGCAAGCTGGCGGTGCTGAACGAGACCATCGCCGCCATCCCCGAAGGGATCGTGGCGCTCAGCGATGTCTCGGCCATGCTGCCGGCGGATGCGCTGCGGCTGGCCACCGCGCATTTCGCCGACGCCAAGCTGGGCGCTGTGGGCGGCACCTATCTGCTCTCCCGCCCCGGTTCCGCCGGCGAGGCGACCTACTGGCGCTACCAGGTGGCGGTGAAGCGGGGCGAGGCCGCACTCGGCGCGCCGCTCGGCCTGCATGGCGCCTTCTGGTGCTTCCGGCGCCAGGCCTGGCAGCCGCTGGAGGCCGATACCATCAACGACGACTTCATCCTGCCGCTGCGCCTGCACCTGGCCGGCTGGCGCCTGGCCTATGACGAACGCATCCGCGTGGTGGAGGCCGAGGTCTCCGACCCCGCGCTGGAAGCCCGGCGGCGGCGGCGGATCGCGGCCGGCAATGCGCAGCAGCTGTGGCGGCTGCGGGCGCTGCTGCATCCGCGCCAGGGCGGCGTGGCCCTGGCATTCGCTTCCGGCAAGGCGCTGCGGGTGGTGATGCCCTTCCTGCTCGGCTTCGCCGTGCTGGGCAGCTTCCTGCTGGCGCCGGCCAGCGGGTTCTTCGCCGTTCTCGCAGCCTGCGAGGCATTGGGCCTGGCGCTGGCCGCGCTGGGCGCATTCTGCGGCGCGGCGGCGCCAAAACCGCTGGCGGTGCTGCGTTATCTGGCCTCGGGCCACCTGGCCAGCGCATTGGGCGTGGCACGCTACCTGCTGTTGCGTCCCAGCCAACCCTGGCGCCGCGCCATGACGCCAGCCGCCGCCTGACGAGAGAGACAGACCCATGCCGGATCACCTTCACCTGCCGCTGCATGTGGCCTACGCCAAGCGCGGCTTCGACATCCTCGTGGCCCTGCTCGCGCTGGCCATCACCCTGCCGCTGTTCCCGCTGATCGCGCTGGCGGTGAAGCTGGACAGCCGCGGCCCCGCGGTGTTCTGCCAGTTGCGCGTTGGCCGCATCCGGCCGGACCGCACCGAGCTGTTCGTGATGTACAAGTTCCGCAGCATGCGCCAGGACGCCGAGGCGAAGTCCGGCGCAGTCTGGGCCGCCAAGCGCGACCCACGCATCACCCGCGTGGGCAATTTCCTGCGTAAGACCCGGCTGGACGAGCTACCGCAGCTGTTCAACGTGCTGAAAGGCGAGATGAGCATCGTCGGCCCGCGGCCAGAGCGCCCGGGCTTCTACGGCAAGCTGGAAAAGGCGGTGCCGTTCTTCGCCGAGCGCACCGCGGGGCTGCGGCCAGGCATCACCGGCATGGCTCAGGTGTACCAGGGCTACGACACCTGCCTGGACGACGTGCGCAAGAAGGCCGGCTGGGACCACGCCTATGCGCTGAGCCTGACCAGCCTGCGCGGCTGGCTGGCGGTGGACGCCCGCGTGGCGCTGACGACGGTGCAGGTGATGGTGACCGGCCGCGGCCAGTAGGCGCGTCGACACCGCGGTTGGCAGGCCCCGGCGGCAACGCCGGGGCGCTTTGCGTTATGGCGCCGGCCCGGTTGATAGTGCGCCATGCCGTACGCACCGTTTCAACGCTACCTGCAGACGACCTATCGCTCTCCGAAGACGGGCAGGCCGTTGGTGCCTGGTGCAGCGGGCGATTACGCCTCAAATATGCGAAAAGTGGAAAGGTTGCTCGGGCAGGCGCTGGACCATTCCACGCCGACCGAGCTGCGCGGCCTGGCCGACCGGGGCGATCTGCATCGGGCGTGGCAATCGGCCGGCACGCCTCTCAACGTGGTGCAGAACTTGGTTTCGGCCTTGCGCGCCTATGCGCATTTCCGGGCCGAAGGCAGCACCACAGCACCGCCCACACAAGCCAAGACGTTGGCGCTGGCCCGCCTTGGGCAAGGCCCCTTCCGCGATGACCTGCTGAGATACTGGCAGGCTCGTTGCCCGCTGACCGGCGCCACCACGCCAGTGCTGCTGCGCGCGTCCCATATCAAGCCATGGGCGGCCAGCGATGATGCCGAGCGGCTGGACCCTTTCAACGGGTTGCTGCTGGCGGTTCATCTGGATGCGCTGTTCGACGCGGCCCTCATCAGCTTCAGCGCCAGCGGCACGCTGCTGGTCTCGTCTCGGCTGCCGGCCCTGGAACGGACGGCGTTCGGCCTGGCCGGCACGGCGAAGACCCTGGCGCTGGATGTTCGGCACCAGGGCTACATGGAACAGCATCGGGCCCGCCACCGGGCCCTTGCCTGAGGCAGTTCACGCCGCCGGGCGCATCGCCCGCAGCAGCAGCGCGGCCGCGTGCCGCAGGTGGCGCCGGTTGGGTTGGTGCAGCGCCGCGCCGCATTGCTTGGCCAGGGCGTTCCAGGGCCGGCCAGCCGCTACCGCGGCCTCGGCCTCGGCGGCCAGCAGCCTGGCCTCGCACAGCCGCAGTGCCGCGGGGTCCTGCGCTTCGGCCGCAGCACGATGCCGATCCGCCACGTGGCGCAGCGCGGCGGCACGCTCGGCCGCCTTGTGCGAAAGGTTGCCGGGCCGGTGCATCAGGTAGTCGGTGCCCATCAGCTTCAGGCAGCCCACCGGCGCCCGGGCGGCCAGCCACAGCCACAGGTCCCAATCCTCGGCCGAAGCCAGCACCTCGCCGAAGCCGCAACAGCGCTTCAACAGCCACGCCTGCGCCATCACGGTGGACGTGCCGACCACGTTCTCGGCATATAACTGCGCCAGCGCGTCCTTCCCCAGCAGGAAGCTATCCCCGCTGCCAGCGTGGCGGGCGGCGAAACCGGGCCAATACTGGAAGCAGGTACCGCGATCCTCGCCTTCCGGCGTCACGTGACGATAGTCGGTGAAGCTGAAGCCCAGGGTGGGAAAGGCCCGATGCAGCGCCAGCTGCGCCGCCAGCTTGCCCGGCCGCCAGGTGTCGTCGGCGTCCAGAAAGGCCACCAGCGGCGCCCGCGCTTCGGCCAGGGCCAGGTTGCGGGCCACGGAAGGCCCGCGCGCCGGGCCGCGCAGCACCCGCAGTCGCGGGTCGCGGCCGGCCAGCGCGGCCAAAACGTGGGGCGTTGCGTCGGTGGAGCCATCGTCGACGACGATGATCTCCAGCGGCAGGTCGGCATCGATGCTGGCAATGCAGGCCGGCAGGTAGCCGGCCACGTTGCGCGCGGGGATGATGACCGAAAGGTCCGGGTGCGTGTCCATGCATGGGCAAACGCAACCGGCGTGCCTTGCGGAATGCAAGGCGGCCTGCGGTCCCGGGCCTGGCATGGCCGGTGCAGTGCCGCTGCCAATCGCAAGGAACCACCCCGATGCCAGACGGCAACCCGTTTCTCACCCTGCCCACCCGCAGCCTGAACGTGCTGTATGTGATGGCGGCCTTCCCGGTGCTGTCGGAGACCTTCGTCAGCAACGAGATCCGCGCCATGCGGGCTGCCGGCCACAGGGTAACGCCGCTGGCCCTGGCCCCCTTTCACGGCCCCTGCCAGCCGCAGGACGAGGCGTTCCGCGCGGAGACGCTTGCGCTGGGTGCGCAGCATGCCGCCGGCGCCGTGGCGGCAGTGGCGAAGCATCCGGCCGGGCTGGCGCGCGCCATGGCCTTCGCGCTGCGCCAGCGCAGCATCGGCGCCGCTTCCCTGCTACTGGCCGGCGCCCGGGTGGCACAGGCGGCGCGGCGGGTGGGCGCCACGCATATCCACGCGCATTTCGCGCATGTTGCGGCGGCCACCGCCATCGTCGCCGCCCGGCTGGCCGACACCACTGTTTCCTTCATCGGCCATGGCTACGACGTGTACGGCACGCCGACCGACCTGGCCGCCAAGCTGGACGCCGCCGACCTGGCGATTGCAACCTGCGACGACATGGCCGTGGACTTCCGGCGCCTGGCACCGACGGCCCTGGTGAAGGTGGTCCGCTGCGGGACCGACCCTGACCGCTTCAGGCGCCCGGCCGGCATGGTGCGACGCAACCGCCGCCTGCTCGCCATCGGCCGGCTGACCGAACAGAAGGGCTACCCGGTGCTGCTGAGCGCCCTGGCGCTGCTGCCGGAGGCGAGCCGCCCGGTGGTGGACGCTGTGGGCACCGGCCCGCTGCTGGACGAGTTGCGCGCCCAGGCACTGACGCTGGGCGTCAGCGACAGCGTCCACTTCCTCGGTGCGCGCGACAGCGCATGGATCGCCGAGCACGGGCCGCATTATCTGGGCTTTGTCGCGCCCTACGTGATCTGCGCCAATGGCGACCGCGATACCGGCCCGATGGTGGTGAAGGAAGCAATGGGCATGGAACTGCCGGTGGTCGGCTCCGCCCTGATGGGCGTGAAGGAAATGGTCACGCCGGAGACCGGCCGCCTGGTGCCACCCGGGGATGCCGCCGCACTGGCCGAGGCGCTGGCCTGGCTGGCCACGCTGCATGAGCCGGAACGCCGGATGCTGGGACAGAATGGCCGGGCGCATCTGCTGCGCGGCTTCACCCTGGCGGCGCAGGCTGAACGGCTCGGTGCCGCCTTCGCCGCCTGCCGGGCGCGCTGAGCCATGCTGGCCCGCATCCCAGCGTCGCTGCGTGCCGCCGGGCTTTACGCCGGCGCCATGGTCTGGACCAAGGGGCTCGGCCTGCTGCTGCTGCCGCTGGTCACCGCGCTGCTGCCGGCCGAGGAATATGGTCGCATGGAGTTCCTGTGTTCCGCCGCGGAGATCGCCGCGCTGCTGGCCGGCGCCGGCCTGGTGGACACGCTGTATCGCTTCGGCTCCGAGCCGGGCGAGGCCGGCCGCCATTCGGCCGCACAGGTGGCCGGGCTGGCGCTGGTGGTGAGCCTGGGCGGGCTTGCCCTGGCGGCGCTGGTCTCGCCATTGGGCGCGCTGCTGCCCATGCCGGCCACGCCCACCGAAGTGCTGCTGCTGGGCGTGACCGTGGCGCTGGAGGCCGCTATCGGCGTGCCCTTGGCCTGGCTGCGCATGCAGGGCCGCGCCGCGCACTACGCCGCGCTGGTGGTGGCGCGCGGCACGCTCCATTCGGCGCTGCTGGCGCTCCTGCTGTGGCAGGGCTTCGGCGTGGCCGGCATGCTGGCGGCGGGGGCGGCCGGGTCGCTGCTGGCGGCGCTGGCGCTGCTGGGTGGCCAGGCCAGGCTGACCGGAATTCGCCTGGCGCCCAGCGGCTGGAAGCACCTGCTGGCCTATGGCCTGCCGCTGACCGCGGGCGGCCTGGCCGCCTTCCTGCTGGGCACCGCGGACCGCTGGTTCCTGGCCGGCACGGTCTCGGCGGCCGAGCTGGGGCACTACGCGCTGGCGGCCAAGCTGGGCCTGGTGATGGCTTTCCTGACCCAGCCCTTCGACCTGTGGTTCTACCCGCGGCGCATCGCGCTGTACGGCACGCCGGAGGGGCGCCAGCAGGTGGCGCGGCTTGCCGCCACCGGCGCCGCCGTCACGCTCTGCGCCGCCGCGCTGGCCGCGCTGGCCGGACCACTGCTGATCCATTGGGCGACGCCCGCCGCCTATCATGGTGCCGCGCGCTTCGTGCCGTGGCTGTGCGCCGCGCTGGCGCTGCAGAGCCTGGGCAGCCTGTTCAACATCGGCTGCTACATGCAGCGCACCGGGCGGCAGAGCCTGGTGGTGAATGGCGGCGCCGGCCTGGTGGCGCTGGCCGCCTATGCGGCGCTGATCCCGCGCTTCGGCGTGGCAGGCGCGGTGGCGGCCACCCTGTTGGGGCAGGCGGTGCGGCTGGTGTGGTTCGCCTGGGCGTCGCAGCGCAGCGCGCCATTGGACTATGGCTTCCTCCAGGTGGCGCTGCTGGCGCTGGGTGCGGCGCTGGTGGCGGCGCTGCCGCAACTGCTGGCGCCGGTGGTGGTGATGGCGGTGGCGGTGCCGGCGATGCTGGCGCTGGCGCTGCTGGGCGCGCGGCTGGGCCTGCTGCCGACGCCGCGGCTGGTCAGCGCGCGGCTGGCGCTGGGCTAGAGTCCGTCAGGCGCAGACAGAAGCGCCCGGCAGCGTCTGGAGTCCGTCAGGCGGGATGAAAGCGCCTGACAGACTCCAAGCTGTTGTCTGAGCGGCGGAATCACGTCTTCGACGATTCCGGCTGCGACGATCAAGGTCTGGATCACGACCACCACTGCTGCCAGGCGCACCAGGAACAGGTCGTCCTGCGCCTCGATCACCGGGCGGGCCGCAAGGGCGAACTGCCTGCGTGCGGCACACATTGAAGCCGCGGATGCGATCTGGCCGCTGGCACAAAGCGGCCTCTCGCCAAGCGGCGAAGGCGTCCCAAGCGACGTAGGGATTCCGCTACCGTGCTTGTGCGCGACGGCATCGGCGCGGCGCAAGCGAGGCCGCTGGCCAAAGCGAACGACAGCGCGGTGGGGCTTACGCCACCTGCTCCTGCCCGCCACCCGCTGGGCGGCGAGAATGCCCAGCTTCAGCCGAGCCACGGCACCACCACAAAAAAGGCCCGGACGCGTGCTGCGCGTCCGGGCCCGATGCCGCGTCGTGGCACCAATGGAAATGCCGTCAGGCAGCGCGCTCCAGCGGCGCGCGCAGGCTCTCGCAGGTCAGCCGCAGGCCCTGTTCCAGCGGCGCCAGCGCCTTCACGCCCAGCGCCGCCGTCGCGGCGGCCGGGTTGCCCAGGCTCTGGCGGATGTCGCCGGCGCGGCCCTCGGTGAAGCTGAGCGCGGCGGGGCGGCCATTGATCTCGGCCAGGGTCCGCGCCAGCGCCAGCACGCTGGTGGCGCGGCCGGTGCACACGTTGAACACGGCGGCCTGCGGCGCGCGGTGCAGCAGCTTCATCCCGGCCATCAGGTGCGCCACCACGTCGGCCACATAAACAAAATCCCGCGTCTGGCCGCCATCGCCATGGATGGTGACGCCCTGCCCATTGGCGAAGCGCGCGGCGAAGATGCTGATGACGCCGCTGTAGGGCGACTTGGGGTCCTGCCGCGGCCCGTACACGTTGAAGAAGCGGCACCCCAGCGTGGGCACGCCATGCACCGTGAAGCCGATGCGCGCATGCAGCTCGCTGCCATACTTGTCGGCGCCATAGGCGGTGGCGGGGCGCGGCGTGGCGGTCTCGGCCACCGCACCGGCGCCCTGGTCGCCATAGATCGCCGCGGAGCTGGCATAGACCACGGGGATGCGGCCGGCGCCGCGCGCGGCTTCCAGCACGGCGATGGTGCCGCCCAGGTTGGTGCGGTGGGTGCCCAGCCAATCCTCGTTGGAACGCTGCACCGAGGCGATGGCCGCCAGGTGGAAGACGCCGGCGGTGCCCGCGGTGGCGCGCTGCATCAGCGCGGGGTCGGCCACGTCGCCCACCAGCAGCTCGCAGCGCGGGTCCAGGTTCCCGCGGTGGCCGGTGGAGAGGTCGTCCACCACGCGCACCTGGTGGCCATTGGCCAGCAGCGCATCCGCCAGGTGGGAACCGATGAAGCCGGCGCCGCCGGTGACGAGGTAAAGGGCCATGGATGGAGCCTCCGCTTGGGTTGCGGGGAGCTGTGGTCCAAGCGGCGTGCCGGCAGATTGCGGCGAATTTCTTAACCTGATGAGCAATCCCTCGCGCATTGCGAGGCGATGCGCGGTGCTGCCGCGACACGCGCCGCCCGGCGCACGATCCGGCGAGGCCGGGACATGCTGCGGGGTGATCGCATTTCGCCTCGCAGCCCGCATGGAACGCGGCTTGCGACAGACCAGGCGACGACAGGGAACACCCGCATGCCAACGCCCGCCTTCGACTGGAGCATCGCCGTCTTTGCCCGCAACGAGGCCGCCAGCCTGGCGCCCTGCCTGGAGGCGATCTACGCCGGGTTGGGTGGCCGACGGGCCACGGTGACGCTGATGCTGAACGGCTGCACCGATGGCTCCGGCGGCGTGGCCGCGGCGCTGGCAGCCCGCGCGCCCGTGCCGGTGCAGGTGTGGCAGATCGGCTTTGCCGACAAATCCAATGCCTGGAACCAGTTCATCCACGCGGTGCGGCCCGCCGCGCACCACTACGCCTTCCTGGACGCCTATGCACGGGTGCAGCCCGGCGCGCTGGCGGCGCTGCGCGCGGCGCTGGAGGCGACGCCCTCCGCCAATGCCGCCGCCGCGGTGCCCAGCTGCGGCCGCAGCGCTGCGGCTACGCGCGATGCCATGCTGGCCAACCCGGCGCTGCATGGCTCGCTGCACGCGCTGCGCGGCGATTTCGTCGAGCGCATCGCCGCGCGCGGGCTGCGGCTGCCGGTGGGGCTGTATCGCGGCGACGGGCTGCTGGGCAGCATGGTGATGCATGACCTGGACGCCGCCGCGAACCCTTGGGACCCCGCGCGCATCGCCGTGGCGGCGGGCGCCAGCTGGCAGGTCCGCCCGCTTTCGCCGCTGCGCCCGGCCGACCTCCGGCGCTACTGGAACCGTCGCATCCAGCAGGCGCGCGGCCGGCTGGAGGATGCGGCGCTGCGCGAGGCGATCTACCGCGACGGCTTCGCCAACCTGCCACGCTACGCCGATGCGATGCTGCTGGACTGGCTGGCCGGCAACCCGCCTCCGGCGGACCGCTTCTCCCGCCTGGCGGTGCAGCGCCTGCGCCAGCCCCGCAGCCCCGGCAAGGCCGAGCTGGTGGCCTGCCGGCAGGTGGTGCCGGCCCACGCCATGCTGGCGGAGGCGGTGCCATGCGGCTGAAGGCGCTGGACGCCCTGCGCGGGATCGCCGCGCTAATGGTGGTGCTGTACCATTGCTGGCAGACGCTGGATGGCGCGCTGGCCGATGGCATCCGCGCCGCGCTGCTGTACACGCCACTCAAGCCCATCGTCGGGGCGCGCCCCGCGGTGGTGCTGTTCTTCGTGCTGTCCGGCTTCGTGCTGGCGCTGGCCTTGCAGCGGGAACCCGGCTGGCGCGGCTTTGCGCTGCGGCGGGTGGCGCGGATCTGGCTGCCCTTCGCCTTCTCCGTGCTGCTCTCCGCCGGGCTGCTTCTGTTGCTGAACCCGCAGCCGGTGGCCGATGCCAGCGGCTGGTTCAACGGCGACCCCTGGGCCATGCCACTGACCCCGGCGGTGCTGGCGCGCCACCTGCTGATGCTGGGCGACGTGGAGGGCACCCGGCTTAACGTGGTGATGTGGAGCCTGGTGTATGAACTCCGGCTCTCCCTGGTGTTCCCGTTGCTGCTGGGGCTGGCGGCGCTGCCGCTGCGCTGGCTGGTGCCGGGCATGCTGGCCTTCCAACTGGCGGTGGATGCCGCGATGCGCGCCGCCGGGCTGCCGCTGGCGCCCTTCCATGGTGAAGGCGGGCTGGCGGCGCTGCTGACCACGCTGCACTTCGCCAACTGCTTCCTGCTGGGCTGCGTGCTGGCGCTGCGGCTGGCCGCCATTCGCGCGGCCTTGCTGCGGCTGCCGCGCTGGGCCTTTGTCGCCCTGTGGCTGCCGGCGGTGGCGCTACAGATGCCGTCGATCGATGCCACCTGCACGCTTGGCGCCGGGCTGATGATGGCGCTGGCGCTCACCCGGCCGGGCCTGCTGGAGGCGCCGCCGCTGCTGTGGCTGGGGCGGGTCAGCTACAGCCTGTACCTGGTGCACGTGCCGGTGCTGCTGGCCGTGGTGCATGGGCTGGCGGGCGTGGTGCCGGTACCCTGGGCAGTAGCACTGGTACCCGGGCTTTCCCTGCTGGCCGGCTGGGGCTGCTACCTGGCCGTGGAGGCTCCCACCGCCGCCTGGGCGCGGCGCCTGGGCGCATCGTCCACCACCACGCCCAAGGTGGCCGTGGCGTAGTGCGCCACCGCCACCGCCAGCGCCACCAGGATATAAAGCGGCCAGGTGAAGGCCTGGGTCAGGAAGCTGCCGGACGCGATGAAGCTGACCATCCCCGCCGGCACGCTCTGCGCCATGGCGAAGGCGGCGGGCGGAATCACCATGCCGGCGGCGCGCGCCTGGTCCAGCCGCGACAGCACGCGGAAGGACAGCGCCACGGTCTTCACCGTCAGGACCATGAACAGCGCGAAGCCGAGGAAGCCGCCCTCGCTCAGCACCGCGAACCAGGTGGAATGCACCGCCTTGGCCAGCCCCTCGAAGGTGCCGAGCATGGTGCTGTAGGTGTAGTAGTTGTAACGGAAGTTATCGATCCCCACGCCGAACAGCGGGTGGTCCACCGCCATCCAGAAGGCGCAGGCCCAGGCGTTGAAGCGGCCCTGTGCGCTTTCATCCACCACGCCCGCCTCGCCGGCGCCGCCGGAGGACCGGGACGATATGCCGGCCGCCGCGAACAGCCCCAGCGCGCCGACCACGCCGATGGTGACCAGCAGCGCCTTGGACTTGATGACGCGCATGCCCACCACGCCGCAAATGGCCATGATGCCGAGCAGCCCGCCGCGGCTCTGCGTGGCCAGCACCGCCCAGCCGATGAGGACGAAGCCGCCGAGGCCGATCATCCGGTTCAGCACCCCCACGCCCCGGGTGACGATCAGCGAGACCGAGAAGGCCATGGGGAACAGCAGCACCAGGGAGAGGTCGTTGGGGTCGCCCAGCACCGAGCCATTCGCCCGCCCGATGGTGACGCGCGAGCCCTCCACCAGGCCGATGCCCTGGAGGCTGTTGGAGATGGCGACCAGCGAGACCGCGACACCCGCGAGGATGAAGCTGACGCCCGCCAGGTTGAAGCGCTTCGGCGTGGTGGTCAGCCAGGCGATGGCGAAGACCATGATGTAGATTTTGACGAAGGTGTCGGTCCAATACTGCATGGCAATGGGCCGGCCGGCGGAAAAGAACATCGCCACCGTCACGTGCAGGAAGAACCAGCTGAGCCAGGACAGTTCCGGCCGCCAATAGGGCTGGATGCGCTTGGTGAGGAATTGCGCGCCGAGCACGGAGATGGTGCCGAGCGCCAGCAGCAGCGGCAGCTTCAGCGGCTCCAGGAACGGATAGGCCTCGTGCAGCCGGAAGAAGCTGAACAGGATGAAGCCCAGCACCAGCGGAAACGGGCTGTTCAGCGCGGTATAGGCGGCAATGGGCGCCAGGCAGAGCGCGGCGATGACGAAGGGGTTCTGCACCACCCACCACAGGCTGGCCACGCCGGCGGTGACCAGCACCGCCAGCAGCAGCTGGCCCAGTTGCGATTGCAGCAGGAATTCGCGCAGGCGCATCAGCGCTACCGGTCCAGGCTCCTCGCCAGCGCCGCCAGGCGAGAGCGCCAGGCGACGGCATCGAAGGCGGGGCGGTCCCCGCGGCGCCAGTTATCCGGGATTTCCTGGCGCAACTCCATCAGCAGTGCGCGGGCCGCCGGAACCTGCGCCGCCTTGGCCTCCAGCCACAGCATCCAGCGCAGGTCGCCCACGCCCCGGGCGATGCGCAGCAGCCCCAGGTCCAGGTCCGGCACGGCGTGGCAGGGTTCCGGCTGCAACGGGTAGAGCTGCACATCCGCCTCGCCGGAATCGGTGGGGTCGAAGGGGTCGGCGCCGATCGCCCGGGCATGCCATTGCAGGTAGCCGGCGGCATTGCTGCGCCACAGGAAGAAGCCGGCGGCGGCTTCCACGTCCGGCATGTTGTACAGCCAGGGCGTGGGGCCGGTGCGGCGCCAGCGCGCCACCTCGGGGGCCTGCACGCCGAAGCCGTCATTCAGCAGCACCACGTCGAACAGCCCCAGCAGCTGCCGGTCCGCCGGGCGGTTCAGCTGCCCCGCCACCCGGGCGCCCGGCATGGCCGCGCGAATTACTGCGCGCAGGTTGGCCAGGTCGGCCGGGGTGCTGCCGGGGTTGCCGGGCTCGTCGGCAATGCTCCAGACCGGCGCCGCCAGGCCGCGGGCGGCGAAGGCATCCCGCACCTGTTCCAGCGTGCGGCCCAGCGCGTCGATCCCGCGATACTCCAGCATGCGCTTGATCGGCGTGTAGGCCAGCACATCCATGCCGAAGCCGGCATTGCGGGCCACGGCCAGGTCCTCGGCGATGTCCTGCACCTGGCCCGGCGCCGGGGTGGCCAGGGCGGGGGAAAGGCCGGTAAGGCCAAGGCCGCGCATGGTGGCAAGCTCGCAGGCCATGCCGCGCCTGGTCATCGCCTCCAACTCGGGGAACCAATGCGCGTAGGGCGGAATGTCGTGATAGACGCCCACCGGCCGGTCGGCGTGCGGCAGCGTCACCGGCGGCACCTCCACCGCATAGGCCAGCTCCAGCCTGGTGCCGAGCGCCGCCACCTGCACCCGGCCGCGATACGGCCCCGGCGGCGCATCCTCCGGCACCCGCACCAGGATGTTCAGGCGGCGCGGCAGGCCGGCCTGCAAGGTCAGCCGGTCGGCCTCGCCGCGCAGTTGCTCGGCCTCCAGCGTCAACTGGCCCTCGCTGGGGTTGTGCCGGGTGTAGCGCCAATGGCCCCAGCGCAACTCGGCCGGCAGGCTGCGGCCGTTGCGGCTGGGCGGGGTCAGCGCCACCTCGGGCGCCGCGTCATCGGCGGGCGAGAGCACCATCATGTCCACCCAGCCCAGCGTGCCCGGCGCGATGACCGGCGGCGCGGCCGGGGTGGCATCGGGGCGCCAATCCGCCCGGGCGGGCTGGCCTTCCGGCAGCAGGCCCAGCGTCAGGCGGGGCGGCGGCGTGCCGCGGCGCGGGCCAACGACGGGCCAGGCTTCCAGCACCCGCTCCCGCCGCGCCGCCTGCACCTGCTCCAGCACGGCGCGCGCGCCTTCGGCCGGTTCCACCAGCAGGGCGGCCAGGAAGGTGCTCTCGATATTGTTGCCGGCCAGCTCCACCACCAGGCGGCCGTCGCGCACCTCCACCTCCCGCGTCAGCAGGCCGCCGCGGCGGGCGGCGAAGGCGGTCCAGGGGTCGCTGACATCCTCGGTCTCGCGGCCGGCGAAGTAGAGCTGGCGCAGCCAGCTTTCCGGCGTGTGCAGGTATTCCAGGAACGTCTCGCCATTCACCCGGATGCGGCGTTGCAGCGGGTGCGGCACGTATTCCCAGTCGCCGATATCCTCCACCCACAGCGAAACCGTCCAGCGCCCGTCGGGCCAGGGCAGTTCGAAGCGCTCCACCCCGCGCTGGCCGGCGCCGATCAGCGGGTGCTCGCCGCTGCGGCGGATGGGCACGCGCGGGCTGCCGCCATTGACGATCCGCGGGTCATCAGGCGCCACGCGGGTGAAGCCGGGGAAGGTCGGCGCCTCCAGCGGCCCGAATTGCAGGGCCGCCACGCCGGGTGGGAAGGCCAGCGGTCGTACCGCCTCCAGGCCAACAATCCGCACCGGCGCCGCGCCATAGCCGGTATTGATGATGATGCGCCGGATGCCCGTTCGGTCCAGGAAGCGTCCGGCAGGGGTCCGCCACGCCGTCGGCGCGGTACGGATGCGGAAAGGCCCCGGCAGCACGGTGCGCTCCAGCTCGAAGCGCGAGGCGTAGCTGCTGGACTGCCCGTCATCGATCCGCAGCACCAGCACCACCGGGCCGGGGTTGGGGTTTTCACCCACCAACAAAATCTCGGCGGCGGCCGAGAGGTCCTGCGCCGCCTCCAGCGGCAGCGGCGTGGGGCCAGGCGCGAAGCCCGGCAGCGGTTGCGCCAGGGCCGCGAAGGGCAGCAGCAGGGCAAGCAGCAGCATGTTTCTCATGCGCCCGGTGAAGCAATCGCCGCGCCTGCATTCTGCGAGGCGAAGCGCGGGCATGCGGCGTGCAGTGGGTCCGCCACCAACCCGGAGACCGCCGCGATGCCACCCGCCACCGCCTTCCTCTACCCGCCGCTGCGGCTGCGCGCCGCCCTGCCCCGTGCCGAGTTCCTCTGGCTGGGCGCCCTGCTGCTGGCCTTCCTGCTGGCCGTGCTGGCCAGCGACATGAACGGCTACCAGGGCAGCGACGACGCCCGCTATGTCGCCGGCGCCGAGGCCTGGCTGGCCGAGGGCCTCCACGTGGCGCGCAACCACTGGGAAACCCGGCTGCCCTATGTGCTGCTGATCGCGCTGTGCGGCACCTCGCCGGGCGCGCTGCTGGCGCTGCACCTGGCCCTGGGCATGGCGCTGGTCGTCGTCTCCTGGGCGCTGGCGCGGCCGGTGGTGGGCGCGCGGCCGGCGATGGCCTTCGCCGCGCTGCTCGCGCTCTCGCCCTTCGTGCAGCAGCTCTCCGGCCGGCTGGCGATCGAGGCGCTGGAACTGCTGCTGGCCGCCGGCGCCTTCTGGCTGGTGCGGCAGCGGCTGGCCGGCGCCGGCATGGCGCAGCTGGCATGGGCCGGCGTCTTGCTCGGCCTGGCGATCCTGACGCGGCAGACCTCGGCGGCGCTGGCCATCGGGCTGGGGCTGATGCTGGTGCTGCGCGGCCGCTGGCGCGACGCCTTCATCCTGGCCGGCATCGCCGCGCTGCCGGTGGTGGCGGAAGCGCTGTTCTACACCGTGCTCACCGGCGACCCGCTGGCGCGGCTGCATATCGACATGCGCCACGTGCAGGTAGAGGGCCAGCCGCTGCCGGGCGGCGCCTATACCGCCGCCTCGCCGCTGTTCAACGCCGACCTGGCGTCCAAGTGGCAGAACACCACGCAGGGGATGCTGCACCTGCACTGGACGGTGGACGCCTTCCTGCGGCTGGTCACCTACCCTTCAGGCCTGCTGACCTGGCTGCCGGCGTTGGCGCTGCTGGGCTGGCCGCGCCTTGTCTTCGCCGGCCAGGCACCGGGGCTGCGGCGCGACCTGCTGCTGACCATGGCCGCCGTCTATGTGGTGGTGGTCTTCGTGCTCTCCCTGGCGCCGGAGCCGCGCTACTTCGCCATGGCCACCTACCTGGCATGCCTGGTGGTGGCGCTGGGCCTGGCGCGGCTGGCCGAAGTGCTGCCCCGGCTGGCCCTGGCCGCCCTGGCCGCGCTGGCGCTGGCCGGGCCGGTGGTGGCGGACCTGAACCCCACCCCGCGCGGCGTGGTGCCGCAGCTGGTCGCGCAGCTCCAGGCGCGTCCCGCGACGGTATTCCACGTCTCCGGCCCGGTGGAAGCGGCAGCGCGCCTGGCGCTGCGCCAGGCCGGGCTGGCCGGGTGGGTCTCCGGCCCCTCGCCTGTTGCCGGGGCGCTCCTTTTCGCCATGCCGGGCAATGACCAGCCGGACCTGGCCGCCAGCTGTGCGGACGGCAGGCCGCGGCTACGGGAGGTGTGGCGGGGTGTGACCTCGCCAAGCCTGGCATGGCGACTGGCGGAGGTGACACGGACGAGCGCCCTGCTGCCAGCCGGCCTGGCCCGCTGGCTGGAGCGAGAGCGCTACCGTCCTGCGCTGTTCGCGGTGGGTTGCTAACGCGGGATGCGCCCTGCCGGGCGCAGTTCGTGCTCCATCACTCATTGAAAGCAGAATAAGAAATCCGTTCGGATGGCTTCATCAGAACGGATATTGCCCTAACCGCAAGCCGCCTTGATGCCCGCCTTCAGGTCATTGCCGAGCAGGCGGCTGGCGCCGGCGCCGGGGCGAGCGTGCCGCCCGCACGCGCCCAGGTTGCCGCCGCGCCGGCGGCAACGCAGTCTGGTTGGGTCAGGAGACCGCAATGCCCCTAAGCCCAGGCCTCGCCGCCGCCCTATGTCTGCTCGCCGCCTGGCTCCTCCCCACCCCGGCCGCCGCCGGCACCGCTGAATTGCGGCTGTCGCTCGCCCGGCTGATCGAGACCCTGGATGCCGGGCTGACCCGCGGCGACCTGCGCAGCCTGCGCATCGAGATCAACGCGGAGATCCGGGTCCAGCGCCTCGGCGGCGCCAATACCCTGGCGGAACTGGATGACATGGCTCGCGCCCTGACCGCGACCGACCAGCTCTGGACGCTGTTGCTCGGCGCCGCCCCCTGCCAGCCCAATGCGGCGGGCGGCCCGATAGCGGATGCACCCGGCTGCGCCACGCAGTTGGCGCCACACCTGCAGGCCCTGGGCCTGCCGCCGGCCGACGTGTCGCGGCCGCTGAACCAGGCTGGCGTGCTGCAACCGGCACTGCAGGCGCTGCGCCGCCGGGCTGAACGCACCCTGCGGAACCTGAACTGACGCTGCCGGGCGAAACGCCTCGCATTTCGCCGGCATCGGTTTTGCCTGATTTCGCCCGAACATGTTTCGGAGCAGATTATGCAACGCTTTCTCGCCGGCGGGCTGGCGGCTTGGACCTGTAGCCTGGTGGCGGCGCCAGCCGGTGCCCAGCTCCTCGACCCCAACGTCACCATCTCCACCAGCCTGACCTCCGTGGCCCAGTCCAGCAGCGTCAGCGTACTGGACCTTGGAACCAGTGGCACCAATGGCCTGGTCAGCAGCCAGCCGGTGAGCTTCGGCCAGGGCGCCAGCGCCGGAAACATCACCTATACCGGTACGTCGGGAATCTATTCGGGCAATGTCGCCGGCGTCACCGCAGCGCCCTATACCGCCAGCGGTGCCACCACCGGCAACTACTTCGCCGCCGAGCCGAAGGGCGGCATCATCGTCGAGTATGCGACGCGCCAGCAGTATTTCGGCCTGCAGTGGGGTTCGGTCGACGCCTACAACACCCTGAGCTTCTATCAGGGCAACACGCTGGTCGAGCAGCTGACCGGCAAGACCGTGACCACCAACCCCAACGGCGCGCGAGACGGCAGCAACAGCTATTGGGTCAACCTGAACTTCGGCGCCCGGTCCGGCTTTGACAGCGTCGTCTTCACCAGCAGCAACCCGGCCTTCGAGTTCAACGTGGTCGCCTATGCCGCCACCACCCAGGCGATCACCCCTGAGGCCGTCGTGGCGGCCGGCGACACCGGCAAGGCCAGTGCCGTCACGGTGCCCGTCAACGCCGCACCGATTGCCGCCTCGCCACTGCTGGCCTTGCTGGTGGGCGCGCTGCGCCGCCGCCGCCGCCCTTCCACGGCATGAGCATCTCCACAGCCGGGCAGGCCGCCACGCTGCCGTGGGGCCACGTGTCCACGCTGCTGCTGTTCGGCGGCTGGCTCAACATGCAGGCCGGCAGCGTCATTCTCACCTGGCGGGCCGATGGGCCCGTGGCGCTGCTTGAATCGGGCAGCCCCGGCCCGCTGGAGGTGCTGGCACTCTGGTTGGCCCTGGGGGCGCTATGGCGCGGCAGCGCTGCGGGCGAGGCTGGCGGTGGTGGCCTGGCCGGCCCGGCCGCCTGGGTGTTTGCCGCTGGCATGCTGCTGCCCTCCACCCTGCTGGCCGCGCTGCTGTTGATGGGCTTCGGTGGCATCCTCGCCTGGGAAAGCCGCGGCGCTGCCCGCCGTGGCGCGCTCGGCATGGCCGGGCTGGGCGCCAACCTGCTCTGGCTGCGCCATGGCCAGCCGGCCTTCGGTGGCCCGCTGATCGATGCCGAGGCCTGGGCGACCCACGCCCTGCTCTCGCTCGCCGAGCCAGGCTTGATGCGCCTGGGCCATCAGCTCCGCATGCCCGGCGGCCATGGCATCGTCATCCTGCCCGGCTGCTCCCTGGGGCAGACCCTGCCTCCCGCCATCCTGTGCTTCGTGCTGATGCACCAAGCCGCCCCCTTGGCGCGCCGTACCCTGACCGCGCTGGCAGGGCTGCTGCTGCTGCTGGCCGGGCTCAACCTGCTGCGACTTGGCGTGCTGGCGTGGTCTCCGGCCGGCTACGCCTGGGGCCATGGGTTGGTTGGCGCCAACCTGTTCGGCCTGGCCGCCGCCATGGCCATACAACTGGCCGCCGATGGTACCGGCGACCATGCGTAGCCGTGCGGCCCTCCTGCTGCTGGCCTGGTTCACCTTGGCGCTGGGCCTGCGCCTGCTGCACTACGGCCAGGCCCCCATCCACCAGGAGGCCGCCGCCGTCGCACGGCTGAGCCTTGCGCTGGAACGCCAGGGTTGGCACCGCCTGAACGACCAGCCGCTGCTGGCGGATGGCTCGCTCACCGCACGGCGCCATGGCCGCGGCGCCTGCATATTGGCCAGCCTGGTGCTACCACCGGACCCGGCACTGGGCGCCCTTGTGCAATCCAGCTGGGGCAGCAGAGCGGTCTTCCTGACCGAGTCCGGCACCCAGGTGATGCCAACTGCGCCATGGGATCGGCTGGCCGCGCCGTGGCAGGAACTGCGCCATCGGCTCGGCGCCGCAGGGCCGGCGCCCGGCCTCATCCTCGCCTTCGCCAGTGAGGGGCCGCCAGCCCCGTGTGGCGTGCCGGACCTGAGCCGCATCTTCGACTGACCGTCGCCCGACCCGTGGCCGCTCCGAATGCTGGACCAGAACCGGGCAAGGCGAGCCCTGCTGACCAGGCGCAGCTGGCCCCCCAGGCGCACGCCCAGCGTGGCCTCCATCGCCGCGATCGCCTTCGACACGACGGGTCGAGAGACGGCGAGCCGGTCGGCGGCCTTAGCCATCGAGCCTTCCTCGGCGACGGCGAGAAAGATGTGCAGGTCGCGCGGGCTAAGCCGCCTGCCGATGCGGTCCGTCCAGTCCATGGTGGCGTAGCCTGTAGGGCAACCGGGGGGTTCAAATCAGAAATTCCACGAAACTGGCCGAGACCGCAAGGTCGGTACGTCCCGTCGGAGACAGCCCCATGCGCCCTGCACTTACCCGCCGCTCGGTCCTTCTTCTCGGCGCCGCCTGCCTTGCCACGCCCGCCCATGCCCAACCAGACCGCACGGCGCGCATCGTCGTCGGCGCAGCGCCTGGCGGCGGCACCGACACCGTCGCGCGGCTACTCGCCGAAAGGCTTGCCGGCTCCTACGCGCCGCAAGTCATCGTGGAAAACCGAACCGGCGCGAGTTCCCGCCTCGCCGCCGAGGCCGTTAAGGGCGCGGCACCGGATGGCGCGACGATGCTGTTCGGCCCGATGCCGGTGCTGACCCTCTTTCCCCATGTCCTGCCGCGCACCACCCGCTACGATCCAGTGACCGACTTCACCGCTGTCGCAACGGTGGGCGAGGTTGCCTATGGTCTGGCGGTGAAGGCTGACCACCCCGCACGAAACCTTGCGGAATTTCTCGCCGGCGCGGCGGCAAAGGGGAGTGTCACCTTCGCCCCGGCCGTGCTCGGTTCGCCGCAGCACATGCTGGGGCTCGAACTGGCCAAGGCCGGGGGCGCGACCTTCGAAGTGATCGCCTATCGCACCAACGGCCAGGCAATGCAGGATTTGCTGGCCGGCCGCATCGAATCCTTCATGTCCCACATGGCCGAACTCGCGCCGCAGCTTCGCGCCGGCCGCATCCGGCTGCTCGCCGTCAGCAGCGGTGGCAGGCTGCCCGGCTTTCCCGAGGCGTCGACCTTCGCCGAGCAAGGCTTCCCGCAATTTACGGGTGGCGAGGCGTCGGTGGTGGTTCTGCCGGCCCAAGAGCCGGATCGCGTGTCCGCCGCACCGCACGCAGCGATCGCCGCAGCAGTGGCCGACCCGACGCTTCGCGAACGGCTCAAGCGACTGGAGATCACGCCTATGGTGCTCTCGCCGGCGGAGACTGCAGCACGGATCCGGGCCGAATCCGCGACCTGGCGGCGCATTGTTCAAGCATCGGGCTTCAACGCGGAGGAGTAATTCGTTCCCCCGTGCCAGGGCGGGCCGGCATGCCGGCGCGACACGGCGCCGGCCAGATGAGCGACTGCTTTGGGTCGCCTCCTGCTGTAGGTGCCCGACAGAGGATCTTTGCCTGCTGGCTCAAGATGCGAACCTGCGTCTGGGGCATTGGCCGGAAGAACGTCTGTTCTTTGTCCTCGGCTAGGCGCTAGAATCCCGCACCGCCAACCGCCCATGAGCCCCGCCGATGACGCGCTGTGCAATCTACGCCCGCTACAGTTCCGACGCCCAGCGCGAGGCCTCGATCGCTGACCAGCTGCGGGTTTGCGAGGCGCGGGCCGAGCGCGAGGGCTGGCAGGTCGTGGAGGTCTGCTCGGATTTTGCCCTTTCCGGCAGTTCCATGCTGCGGCCCGGCTACCAGGCGCTGCTGGAACTGGTGCGCCGCCGGCAGGTCGACGTCGTGCTGGCTGAGTCCCTCGACCGCTTCTCGCGCGACCAGGAACACATCGCCGGCTTCTACAAGCAGGCGCGCTTTGCCGGGGTGCGGATCGTCACCCTGTCGGAGGGCGAGGTCAGCGAGATGGCCATCGGCTTCAAGGGCACGATGGGGGCGATGTACCTCAAGGACCTGGCCGACAAGACCAGGCGTGGCCTCGAGGGGCGGGTCCGGCAGGGGCGGTCGGGGGGCGGCAATGCCTATGGCTACAAGGTAGTGCGCGGTCCGGTCGGTCGGGACGGCAGGCCGAGCGCGGTCTGCGCGAGACCGACCCGGCCCAGGCCGCCGTGGTGCGCCGCATCTTCGAGGCCTTCGCTGCCGGCTCCAGCCCGATCGCCTTGGCCCGGCAGTTGAACGAGGAACACATCGCCGGCCCGCGCGGCGGCATCTGGTGCGCCGGGAGCATCCGCGGCCAGGCCACCCGCGAGACCGGTATCCTGCGCAACCGCCTCTACGTCGGCGAGTTGGTCTGGAACAAGCGCAACTGGGCCAAGGACCCGGACAGCGGCCGGCGCCGCGCTCGCGCCAATGACGCCGGGATGCTGGTGACCGAGAGCGTGCCGGACCTCCGCATCATCGATCAGGAGCTGTGGGAGCGGGTGCAGGCGCGGCTTGAAGCGTCGGCCCGGCCGGAGTGCAGCCCGGTGCCTAAGGGGATGCCGGACGGAGGCGGCCCCGACCACCTTTGGCACCGTCGTCGCCCGGTTCACCTGCTGAGCGGCAAGGTCGTCTGTGGCGGCTGCGGTGCGGCCTTCACCCCGATCGGCCGCGACTACCTGGCCTGCAAGGTCGCCATGCAGCGGGGCGGCTGCGACAACCAGACCCGGATCCGGCGCAGCCAAGTCGAGGCACAGACCCTGGAGGCGCTCGGCAGCCAGTTGATGCAGCCGGAGCTGGTGGCCGTCTTCGTGGCGGAGTTCACCGCCGAATGGAACAAGCTCCGGGCGCTGGCTTCCGCCGGGCTGGACAGCAAGCGGCGGGAGCTGGCTGGCGTAGAGCGCCAACTGGCCGGGCTGATCCAGTCGCTGATCGACGGCTTTCGGGCGCCGGGGCTGCAGGGCCGCCTGGACGAGTTGGAGGCGCGCAAGCAGGCGCTGCTGGCGGACGTGGCCGCCGGCGAGCAAGGCCCCGCCCTGCCCCGGCTGCACCCGAACCTGGCCGAGGTTTACCGCGCCCGGGTGGCGCAGCTCCGGCAGGCCTTGGCGGTGGAGAATGGTCCCGAGGCGCTGGAGGCGGCGCGGGCGCTGATCGACCGGGTTGAGGTGCATGCGCCGGCCGCGCCCAAAGGGCAGCCGCGGCTGGAGCTGGTCGGCCACCTGGCGGCGATGCTGCGGGCGGCGGGGTTCACCGGTGTCGGAAACGACAAAAGCCCATCGGCGATGGCCGACGGGCTTGATGTGTTCCTGAGTTCGGGAACGTTGGATGCGGGGACACGCAACCGACGATGCCAATACATCGAAGTGGCGATTTGAACGGATGGATACGAGCAAGAAATTCTGACCAAGATTTGCAGCCCCCGTCGCGGCAGCGTTCGTAACACAGAAGGCACGTTTCGCCGGCGCTGGAACTGCAGGCGAGCAGGCAACCTTGCGGCGAGAAGTTCGCCCGCGGCCCGACACGCGCCTCCTCGCCGGTCACACCAGCAGGAAGTCCGTCACTACCAACGCAGGCGCCCCCACGAAGCTTGCCACCAGCATATGCGCGATGACCCCGGTGCCGTCCGCATCCCACCAGAGCTTGCCGAGGTCGGTCTCGTACACGAACTGCCCGGTGGCCGCGTTGGCAGTGCCCGTCAGATTCGTGATGAAGTGCGCACCGAGCGGCGCGCCTGCCACCAGCCCACCGCCGAAGCCGCTGACCGCGATCTCGATGCGGTCGGCGCCGCTGACGAAGCCGGTGACGATGTCCTCGTCGCCCACGACCGCAGCACTGAAGACGTATGTGTCGACGCCATTGCCGCCGGTCAGCCGGTCCAGTCCGGCACCGCCGACCAGACGGTCGTTGCCGTCGCCGCCGCTCAGCGTGTCGGCGCCATCGCCACTGTTCAGCGTGTCGTTGCCGCTGCCGCCGGTGATGCTGTTGCCGAGCCCGTTGCCCGTGCCAAAGAACGGCCCGGCGCCGCTCAGCGTCAGGTTCTCGACGTCGGTGCCGAGCGTGAAGCTGACGCTGGCCTTGACCAGGTCAATACCCTCGCCGAAGGCCTCCACCACCACATCGCCGAGCGTCCCAACCACGTAGATGTCGTTGCCGGCGCCGCCGAGCAGGCTGTCGACCCCATTGCCGCCGGTCAGCGTATCGTTGCCGTTGACCTGCCCCGGAAAGCGGATCCACGGATTATGAGAGGGCCGACCCGTGCCATGGCGCGCCCGGCTGGGCGTGCCGGAGCGTAACGTAGGCAGGCCCAGCCGGGCGTGGCAACACTGCCTCGGGTGCCGGCGGGCGGTAACCCAGGCTGCTGTGCGGCCGGATGGTGTTGTAATGCCGCCGCCAGCGCTCGATCAGCACCTCGGCCTCCCGCAGCGAACAGAAGATCTCGCCCGCCAGCAGTTCGTCGCGCAGCTTGCCGTTGAAGCTTTCGTTGTAGCCGTTCTCCCAAGGGCTACCGGGCTCGATGAACAGGGTCTTCACCCTCACCTGGCCGAGCCAGCCGCGCACTGCCTTCGCCGCGAACCCCGGCCCGTTATCGGAGCGGATGTTGTCCGGCGGCCCGCGCTCGACGAACAGGTCGGCCAGCGCCTGCAGCACGTCATCGGCCTGCAGC
>CAILMF010000008.1 GCA_903835235.1 uncultured Rhodospirillales bacterium | reverse complement strand
GCTCTTTGTTTTGTCGTGTGATTCACGTCTCCGGCGATAGCGCCTGCGACGATCACACTCTACCGCCGCATGAACATGGTGCCGCGGATCTCGATCACCACCTGGCCATCCGGCACCCGGCGCCCGGTGATGCGGTGCTTGACGATGGCGCGGTCCGGCTTGCTGCGGCTGGGCGTCACCTCCTCGATCCGGGCGCTGACCGCGATCTCGTCGCCCGGCCGCACCGGGGCCGGCCAAGCCACCTCAATGCCGCTGCCGCCCATCGACACGCGCTCGAAGATGCCGCTGCGGATGACCTGGCCGAAGCAGGCGCTCTGCGTGTGCAGCCCGCTGGCGATCAGCCCGCCGAAGGGGCTGGCGCGGGCCGCCTCCGGGTCCAGGTGGAAGGGCTGCGGGTCGAATTGGCGGGCGAAGTCGAGGATGGCGGCCTCGGTCATCACCAGGCTGCCGAAGTCGAATTCCTCGCCGACCACCAACTGCTCGAAGCTATCGAGGATATAGGGCTGGCGCATGCTCAGCCCAGCAGCCCGGCGGCGGCGCGCATCAATATGCTGTCCGGCCGCTTGAACTCTTCCATGATGCGGAAGTGGTCCAGCCGCGGCACCGGCACCAGCGGGCCGGGGCAATGCGCCTCGCTGCGCGCCGTGTGCCATTCCCGGCTCTGGCGCCGCAGCTCCGGCAACTCCCCGGTGCCGAAGGCGACCGCGACCGGCTTGTCCACCATCGGCAGCCTGAGCGGGGAGAGCGCGGCCACTTCGTCCAGGCTCAGCTGCACCGCATCGTTCAGGGAGGTGTCGCGGATCGGCGCCAGTTCATAGATGCCGGAGATCGCCAGGCCGGCAGCGACGCGCGGATGGTTCATCGCCATGCCGGTCAGGTGGCCGCCGGCGGACCAGCCGCTCAGCACCACCGGGCCGCTGATGCCGTGCGCGCTGCCATTGGCGGCCAGCCAGTCCAGGCTGGCGCTGATCTCGTCGACGATATCGGTCAGCGTGGCGGTCGGCGCCAGGGTGTAGCCGGGCAGGGCGGCGGACCAGCCCATGGCCAGGGCGCCAGCCATGAACGCGCAGAAATCCTCGCGCCGGTTGCGCTGCCAATAGCCGCCATGGATGAACACCAGGCAGGGCGCATTGGGGGTGGCGCCGGGGAAGATATCCCATTGCTGGCGCTGGCCGGGGCCATAGGCCAGGTCCAGATGGCCGGCATGGGCGGCGCGGAAGACGGCGGCTTCCTCGTTGCGGGCGGCAATCAGCTGGGCGCTGTCGGCGACGGCCCGGGTATTGTCATAGGCCAGGTCGCGCGCGGCGGGCGTGGCGCCCTGCCAGAAGGATGGGTAGGGCTGGTAGGCCATGGGGTAGTCTCCGACGGAGGTGGAATCGGTAGCCGTAGGGCTGGCGGTCGGCAAGGGGTAGGCAGCAGGGTCAGCCCGCCATGGCTGCTCGGTACACCCGGAGAAAGGTCCAGCCGCTGAGGCCGATGAACAGCACGAGCCAAACCCCAGGTGCGGAGTGCAAACTGCAATTTGCCAGCATGCGGAGCATGGGTGTGATGAGCACAGGAAATAAAGTTATATAGAAAATAATATACAATAAATAACTAAGTGGTTTATATGGCAAATAAGAAAGTATCAGGAGCGGTGCGTTGAAAATGCCGCCCAGAACAAATAATTTCAACTCGTCTGACAGCGCCGCAAGGTTGCTACTGGCAACCAGAAAGGCAAAGAGAATCGCGTAAGATGCCCCCGCCTTCTTTGCGGCTGCATTGGCGGCAGCATCCCGCATGCAATCTCAGCCTACCGCTTCCCCGCCGCAAACCGCACCGCTTCATCCGCGGCGCGGAACAGGGCGCGGGCCTTCTGGTGGCATTCCTCTTCCTCGGCCACCGGGTTGCTGTCCGCCACCACGCCGCAGCCGGCCTGCACATACATGGTGCCGTCCTTCACCAGCGCGGTGCGCAGGGCGATGCAGGTGTCCATGCCGCCATCGGCGCCGAAATACCCGACGCCCCCGGCATACAGCCCACGTCGGGAAGGCTCCAACTCGTCGATGATCTCCATCGCCCGGATCTTCGGCGCCCCGCTCAGCGTACCCGCCGGGAATCCACCGGCCAGCGCGTCCAGCGCCGTCAGCCCCGCGCGCAGCCGTCCCCGCACTTCGCTGACGATGTGCATCACCTGCGAATAGCGCTCGATGCCGAAGCTCTCGGCCACGCGCACGCTGCCGATCTCGGCCACCATGCCGATGTCGTTGCGGCCGAGGTCGAGCAGCATCAGGTGCTCGGCGCGCTCCTTCGGGTCGGCCAGCAGCTCGGCTTCCAGCGCCTTGTCGTGCTCCGGCGTGGTGCCGCGCGGGCGGGTGCCGGCCAGCGGGCGCACCGTCACTTCCTGGTTGCGGAGCCGCACCAGGATTTCCGGGCTGGCCCCCACCGCGGCGAATCCGCCGAAGTCGCAGAAGAACAGGAAGGGCGCCGGGTTGATCCGCCTGAGCGCCCGGTACAGCGAAAACGGCGGCAGCGCGAAGGGCGCTGAGAAGCGCTGGCTCGGCACCACCTGGAAGCAGTCGCCGGCGCGGATGTATTCCTTCGCCCGCTCCACCACGGCCATGAAGCCGTCCCGCGTGAAGTTGGAAACCGGCGGCGGGGCCGGCGGCAGCGAAACCGGCGCGGCCGGGCGCGGCAAGGGGCGGTCCAGCGCCGCCTCGGCCTCATCCAGCCGGGCCATGGCGCTGTCCCAGGCGGCTTGCGGCTCGATATCCATCCCCTTTGGCCACACCGGGGCACAGAGCGTCAGCGTATCCCGCACATGGTCGAACACCGCGATCATGGTCGGCCGCGCCAGCACGGCTTCCGGAATGCCCAGCACGTCCGGGTTGCCATCCGGCAGCGTCTCTATATGCCGGACCATGTCGTAGCCCAGGTAGCCGAACAGCCCGGCCGCGATCGGCGGCAAACCCGCCGGCAGCGGCATCTGGCATTCCGCGATCAGCGCACGCAGCGCGGCCATGGGCTGGGCGGCCTCGGCCACGAAGGCATGCGGCGCCCCCAGCGCCTGGCGGTTCAGCTCCGCCACGCCATCGCGGCAGCGCCAGATCAGGTCCGGCGCCCAGGCAATGGCGGAGTAGCGGCCCCGAGCGGCGCCGCCCTCCACGCTTTCAAACAGAAAGCTGTTGGGCAGCCCATGCGCCAGCTTCAGGAAGGCCCCGACCGGGGTATCCAGGTCCGCCACGCGCTCACGCCACAGCAGCTGGCCCTGGCCCGAGGCAAGAGCGGCGCTGAAGCTGGCGAAGTCGGTGTGCGGCATGGGCGGGGTCGGGCTCCTTCGAGGGGCGGTTCAAGCCAGATGGTCAGGGCTGCGCCAGCTGGTCCAGCAGGCGCTGGTTGATGCGGACGCCGGCGGTGCCGCGCAGCGCGGTGATGTAGGCGGCTTCCAGGTCCTGGGCGATGCTCTGTTCGGTCTCGGCCGCCACCCGTGCCAGCGCGGCGGGGTCGGCGGCGGGGTCCGGCGCGGTGATCTCGGTCACCTGGGCCACCACGAAGCCGTCGCGCGTCTCCACCATGGTGGCGTCGTTCAGCGGCAGGTCGAACAGCGGCGCGCGCAGCTCCGGCGGAATGGTCTCCAGCGGCTGGTCCTGCCGCACCACGCCACCCACTTCGCGGGCGCCAAGCCCGGCGGCCGCCGCGGCTTCGGTCAGCTTCTGGCCGCCCTTCACCGCGGCCAGCAGCGCGGCGGCGCGTTCTTCCTGGGCGCGGCGGCGGGCATCGGCGGTCCAGGCGGCCAGCACGTCGTCGCGCACGGTCTCGTATGGCTTCAGCGCCGGCGGCACGATGTCGCTGACCTGCACCGCCAGGAAGCCGACATCCTGGGTTTCCGCCAGCCGCGGCGGGGTGTTGCGCTCGGCCGCGAAGACGGCGCGCAGCAGCGCTTCGCGCGCCGCTTCCACCACCGGCAGTTCCACCAGCTTGCCGTCCTCGGCATGGCCGGTACTGTCGGTGCGCACCGTCGCCAGCCCCAGGCTGAAGCGCTGCGCCACCTCGGCCAGGCTGTCGCCGCCGGCCAGCGCGTCCTCCACCTTGTTGGCCCGCTCGAAGGCAAGGTCGGCGGCCTTCTCGCTGGCCAGGTCCTGGCGCAGCTCGTCATGCACCGCGGCCAGCGCGCGGGAGGTCGGGGCCTCCACGCTGGCCACCCGCAGCACGTGCCAGCCGAAATCCGTCTGCACCGGGGCGGTTACGCCGCCGGCCGGGGTGGCGAAGGCGGCTTCCGCCAGGGCCGGGAAGGGCAGGCCGGCGCGGTCGATGGCGCCGAGCTCCAGCGCCTGGCCCTCGGCGGCCTCGGCCTGGGCGGTGATGGTGGCAAAGGTCGCGCCCGGTGCGCGCCAGGCGGCGGCGATCGCCTTCGCCTTGTCCTCATCCTGCACCAGCACCTGCTCCAGCACGCGCTTTTCCGGCGTTTCGTACTGGGTGCGGCGCTGTTCATAGGCCTGGGCGATCTCCGCCTCCGAGACCTGGATTTCCCGCTGGATGATCGCCGCCGTCAGCACGGCGACGGTGGCTTCGCGGTATTCCGGGGTGGAGAAGCGGTCCGGGTTGTTCTCGTGGTAGCGGCGCAGCGCCTCATCGGTCGGCGTCGCGGGCGCCGCCGCCTGGGCCAGCGGCAGCGCCACCAGCTGCGCGGCGCGCTGCTCGCCCACCCAGCGATACAGCCGCTCGGTCAACATGGCCGGCGGGGTGGCGCCGGCGCGGACGCTGTTGGCCAGCTGCTGGCGGGCCAGGTCGGCGCGCACCAGGCCAATGAACTGCTGTTCGCCCAGTTCGCTGTTGCGCAGGAAGCTTTCCATCATCGGGCGGGAGAAGTTGCCGTCGCCGCCGCGGAAGGCCGGGATCGCGCGGACATAGTCCCGCACCGCCCCATCCGGCACCGCGACGCGCAGCCGCTCCTGCTCCAGCCGGATCACGCGGTCGTTGACCAGCGCTTCCACCGCCTGTTCGGCGACCATGCGGCGGACCCGGGGATCGGCCTCGAATTGCGGCCCGGCCTGGCGCTGGATGCGCTGGAGCTCGCGCCGCATCGAGAGTTGGGCTTCCTCCATATCCACCTCACGGTCGCCGACCTTGGCCACCGCGGTGTCCCGGTTGAGGTTGCGGACCATGTCGCCGACGCCCCAGATGGCGAATGAGAGCACCAGCAGGACGAAGAGGGCCTTGGCGACCCAGGTGGCGGCAAGGCGACGGAGGGCTGTGAGCATTCGGGACCCGGCGGGTTGAGTTGGCATGCCCATAGCGGAGCGGCGGCCGGTTGCCAAACTTTGGCGCGCCGATTACCGGATAGGGCACGCAAGGGAGACGCACGCATGACCCCCGGGATTCGCCCGCTGATCGCCGGCAACTGGAAAATGAACACCCTGGTGCGCGAGGCGGTGGACCTGGCCAAGGCCGTGGTGGCCGGTGCCGGCAGCGTGAAGGCGGAGCTGCTGGTCTGCCCGCCATTCCCCTATGTGGCCGGCCTGGCCGGCATGCTGGCCGGCAGCACCGTGGCGGTGGGCGCGCAGGACTGCCATGCGAAGGAAAAGGGCGCCCATACCGGCGACGTGGCCGCGGCCATGCTGAAGGATTGCGGCGCCAGCTACGTGATCCTGGGCCATTCCGAGCGCCGCGCCGACCACGGCGAGACCGATGCCATGGTAAAGGCCAAGGCCATGGCGGCGCTGGCGGCGGGCCTCACCCCCATCATCTGCGTCGGCGAGACCCTGGCGCAGCGTGAGGCCGGCCAGGCGCTTGAGGTGGTGCACGGCCAGATCGCCGGCAGCCTGCCGGAGGGGTTCGTGGCTGCCGGCGGCGTGGTGGCCTATGAGCCGGTCTGGGCCATCGGTACCGGGAAGGTGCCGAGCGAGGAGGACATTGCGGCGGTGCATGCGGCGATGCGCGCCCAGGTGGGCGGCACCACGCGCCTGCTCTACGGCGGCAGCATGAAGCCGAGCAACGCCGAGGCCATTCTGGCACTGCCCAACGTGGATGGCGGGCTGATCGGCGGCGCCGCGCTGGTGGCGGCCGATTTCCTGGGCGTTGCGAAGGCGGCGGGGTAGCCACCTCTGCGGGGCAGCAAACATCCGGAGGGGCATGGCATGTCAGGATTTTGGCGAAACTGGCTGAACCTGTGGTGCTGGGCGGTCGTGCTGTTCGGCGCCATCCTCGCCGCCGGCGGGTTTGCGGCGACCAGTTCTCCCGCCAGCTTCCTCCTTGGGGTCATGGGCGGGATCGGCGCCCCGGCCATGGAACCGCCGCTGCGCTTCGCGGTAGGCCTGATGGGTGCGCTGACCATGGCGCTTGGCCTGCTGGTGCTGGTCACCGCCGACGCCGCGCGGCGCCTCGGCGCCGAGGGCGGCCCAATATGGCGGCGCCTGACCGGCAGCCTGGTCGCCTGGTTTCTGGTGGACAGCACCATTTCCATCGCCACCGGCTTCTGGCTGAACGCGGTTTCCAACGTCATCATCATGGTGCTCTGCCTGCTGCCGCTTTGGCGCGGCGGGGTGCTCCGGCGCGCCTAGCTTCCCATCCCTCTGGCCATCCCGCCCACTCCCCGCTAAAAGCCCGCCTTCCCCAGGGGTTCCCATGGCCACCGTCCTGCTCGTCCTGCACCTGTTCGTCACCCTGGCGCTGATCGGCGTCGTCCTGTTGCAGCGCAGCGAGGGCGGCGGGCTCGGCATCGGCTCCTCGCAGGGGATGGGCAATTTCATGTCCGGCCGCGGCACCGCCAACCTGCTCACCCGCACCACCGCCATCCTCGGCACCGCCTTCTTCGCGCTGAGCCTGACCCTGGCCATCCTCAATCGCGGTACGGCGCTGCCCACCAGCATCCTGGACGCCCCGGCCAGCACCACCACGGCGCCGGCGCTGCCGGCCGCCCCCGCCGCCCCGAGCGTTCCGACCAACTGAGGCGCCGCGCCGGCGGCCGCGCGAGACGGCGCCGCAAGGCGCCGGCAACCGCGGCCATCAGGCAAATCCCTTGGTCGGCCGCCGAGTCGGCCACCAGCCTCAGCCATAATCCCAGCAATCCAGCCGCATGCCGGCCCCGCGATTCATGCGGGTAGCCTTGGCCTGCCGCGCACGTTATGAGGGGCGCCCATGGCGCGGTTCGTATTCATCACCGGCGGCGTGGTCTCCTCCCTCGGCAAGGGCATTGCAGCCGCGTCGCTCGCCGCGACGCTGCAGGCCCGTGGCTACAAGGTGAGGCTCCGCAAGCTCGACCCCTACCTCAACGTGGATCCGGGGACGATGTCTCCGCTTCAGCACGGCGAGGTCTTCGTGACCGATGACGGGGCGGAAACCGACCTCGACCTTGGCCACTATGAACGCTTCACCGGAGTCCACGCCACCAAGGCGGATAACTGGACAACGGGCAGAATCTACTCCGATGTGATCGCGGCCGAGCGCCGCGGCGACTACCTCGGCGGCACCGTGCAGGTCATTCCTCACATCACCGACAAGATCAAGGAAGGCATCCAGGCGGATACCGACAGCCTGGATTTCGTCCTGGTGGAGATCGGCGGCACCGTCGGCGACATCGAATCGCTGCCCTTCCTGGAAGCCATCCGCCAGTTGGCGAATGAGCTGGGGCCGACCCGCAGCCTGTTCATGCACCTGACCCTGGTGCCCTATATCCCCGCCGCCGGGGAGCTGAAGACCAAGCCGACCCAGCACAGCGTGAAGGAATTGCTGGGGGTTGGCATCCAGCCGCAGATCCTGCTGTGCCGCTGCGACCGACCGATTCCGGAGAATGAGCGCAAGAAGATCGCGCTGTTCTGCAACGTGCGGCCGGAAAGCGTGATCCCCGCGCTGGATTGCAGCACGATCTATGAAGTGCCGCTGAACTACCACGCCGAGGGGCTGGACCGCGAAGTGCTGCGGCACTTCAACCTGTCCTTCTACGGCGAGCCCGACATGCGCCGCTGGGAGCGGGTGGTGAAGTCCATCCACAACCCGGAAGGCGAGGTCACCGTCGCCGTGGTCGGCAAGTACACCGGCTTGCTGGACGCCTATAAGTCGCTTGGCGAGGCGCTGGCCCATGGCGGCTTCGCCCACAACGTGAAGGTCAAGCTGGACTGGGTCGACTCGGAGGTCTTCGAGGCCGGCGACGGCGAGGCGGTGGCCCGGCTGGAAGGCGTCCACGGCATCCTGGTGCCCGGCGGCTTCGGCGAGCGTGGCACCGGCGGCAAGATCGAGGCGGTGCGCTTTGCCCGCGAGAAAAAGGTGCCGTTCTTCGGCATCTGCTTCGGCATGCAGATGGCGGTCATCGAGGCCGCGCGGAACCTGGTGGGGCTGAAGGGCGCCAGCAGCACGGAGTTCGGCCCCTGCGCCGACCCGGTGGTGGGGCTGCTGACCGAGTGGCTGCGCGGCAACCAGGTGGAGCGGCGCAATGCCAGTGGCGACCTGGGCGGCACCATGCGCCTCGGCGCCTATCCGGCCCACCTGGCCGAGGACAGCCTGGTGCGGGCGGTCTATGGCCAGGCCGATATCGAGGAACGCCATCGCCACCGCTACGAAGTCAACGTGAACTACAAGGAACGCCTGGAATCCGCCGGCCTGCGGTTTTCCGGGATGTCGCCGGATGGCGAACTGCCGGAGATCGTCGAATATCCGGACCATCCGTGGTTCATCGGCGTGCAGTTCCACCCGGAGCTGAAGTCCAAGCCGTTCGAGCCGCATCCGCTGTTCGCGGGCTTCATCGGCGCCGCCGTGCGCCAGGCGCGGCTGGTATGACGGCGCCCCGCACGGTCCATGTTGGCCCAGTCGCCATCGGCAACCACCTGCCGCTGGCCTTCATCTGCGGCCCCTGCCAGATCGAATCCCGCGCCCATGCGCTGGAAACCGCCAAGGTGCTGGCGGAGCTGGCGGCCACGGCCGGCATTGGGCTGATCTACAAGTCCAGCTTCGACAAGGCCAACCGCACCAGCGTCTCCGCCCAGCGCGGCATCGGCATCGACGAGGGGCTGGACATCCTGGCCGAAGTCCGTGCCACCACCGGCCTGCCGGTGTTGACCGACGTGCATTCCGAGGCCCAGGCCACCCGCGCCGGCGCCGTGGTGGATTGCCTGCAGATCCCCGCCTTCCTCTGCCGCCAGACCGATCTGCTTCTTGCTGCCGGCGCCACCGGCCGCCCGGTGAACGTGAAGAAGGGCCAGTTCCTGGCGCCGTGGGACATGAAGAATGTCGCCGCCAAGATCGCCAGCACCGGCAACGACCAGGTGATGCTGTGCGAACGCGGCACCAGCTTTGGCTACAACACGCTGGTGACGGACCTGCGCGGCCTGCCCACCATGGCCGCCACCGGCTACCCCGTGGTGTTCGACGCTACTCATAGCGTGCAGCAGCCAGGCGGCCAGGGCACTTCCTCCGGCGGCCAGCGGGAGTTCGCGCCGGTGCTTGCCCGCGCCGCGGTGGCGGTGGGCGTGGCCGCGGTGTTCATCGAATGCCATGCCGACCCGGACAACGCCCCCTCCGATGGCCCGAACATGATCCCGCTGGCAAAGATGCCGGCGCTGGTTGCGCGGCTGATGGCGTTTGACCGGCTCGCCAAGGCCGGGTGAACCGCCGTCCCGCAACCACCGCTTGACGCCGCCCCCCGGGTGCGGCGCACTACGTCCAACCGGCACGGTGTTCGGCGGCCCTTGCCGGCCACCGCGTCCGTCCCAGGCGATCAGACTGAAGCGGAGGAATTTACGCATGTCGCGCCGTTATGCCCTTTTGGCCCTGCCGGTCCTGTTGGCCGCCGGTTGCGCCCCCATGAACCGTCAGCCCGGCCCGGACCGCGCCAGCATGGGCACCGCCGAACGCTTCGCCAGCAGCGTCGAGGCCTCCGACCACGCGATGGAGACCGCGATCGGCCGGATGAGCGCCTTCGAGCGTCTGGCCACGCGGGAAGACAACGCCATCGGCTATGCGGTGGGCACCAACACCGCGCCGCAGCTGCTGCCCTCTGCCTCCGGCGTGGCGGAGACCACCGGCCGCGTGCTGGCACCGGCCTTCACCGCGCTGGGCGACTACGGCCATATCCTGGCCCAGGCCGCCGCGCGGCAGCCGATCCAGGCCAAGCAGAGCCCCTCCGGCGCCGACCTGGCCGCCGCGGCCGGCAAGGCGCTGGATGAACTGGCCGCCACCGCCCGCGTCTCCGTGGCGCCGGCTGTGCGCACCGCCGGCCTGGCTGCCATTGCCAGCCTGGCCGACCTGCCGGAGCAGCTGACCAAGAATGTCGGCAACCGGCCATCGCTCGCCACCGTGGTCAGCCAGGCGGAACCGCAGGTCAAGGCCCTGGTGGTGATGTTGCAGGCGGTGGTCGGCGGCAACACCGAATCGGGTGTCCGCGCGGTGATCCGCGGCCGGCGCCTGGCGCTGGATGCGGCGCAGACCCGCTTCCTGGCCGCGGTTCGGTCCGACCGCACGGCCGGCCCGGCCGACCGCTACGCGATCTTCCGCACCGTGGCGGAGCTGCGTGAGGGCGATCCCGCCCAGGGCACCCTGGCGCAGGTGCATTCGCTGCTGGGCTCGCTGGGCCAGGCACATGATGCGCTGGACGAAGGCGCCGCCGATGCCGATGCCAAGGTGGCGGGCTTCGAGGGCGCGGTGGACCGCCTGGTGGCGCTGGGCGAGCAGACCCGCCGCGCCGGGCAGTAGCCTCGTCTGGGGGGAGGGCGCTGCCTTCCCCCTTTGCGTGAGCGGGCGCGGCCCCCCTTGCCCCCGGCGTCCCGTCGGCCTATGCGCGCGGCAACACGCAGTTGCCGGAGAACACGCAGCATGGCTTCCATCGCCGATATCATCGCCCGGGAAATCCTGGACAGCCGCGGCAACCCCACGGTCGAGGCCGAGGTCCACCTGGACAGCGGCGCCACCGGCCGCGCCGCGGTGCCCTCCGGCGCCTCCACCGGCGCGCATGAGGCGGTGGAGCTGCGCGACGGCGACAAGGCCCGCTACGGCGGCAAGGGCGTGCTGAAGGCCGTCGCCGCCGTTGAGGGCGAGATCTTCGACGCCATCGGCGGCATGGACCCGACCGAACAGGTAAAAATCGACGAGATCATGCTGGAGCTGGACGGCACGCCGAACAAGGCGCGGCTCGGCGCCAATGCCATCCTGGCGGTCTCGCTCGCGGTGGCCAAGGCGGCGGCCGAGGATCACGGCCTGCCGCTGTACCGCTATGTCGGCGGCGTCTTCGCCCGTACCCTGCCGGTGCCGATGATGAACATCATCAATGGCGGCAAGCATGCCGACAATCCCATCGACATCCAGGAATTCATGATCATGCCGGTGAATGCCGGCACCTCCGCCGATGCCGCCCGCATCGGCGCCGAATGTTTTGCGAGCTTGAAGAAGGCGCTGCACGACGCCCACCACAACACCAATGTGGGCGACGAGGGCGGCTTCGCCCCCAATATCGGCAGCGCCGACGAGGCGCTGGGCTTCATCGCCAAGGCCTGCGAGGCCGCCGGCCACAAGGTGGGCGAGGACATCATGTTCGCCCTCGACTGCGCCAGCACCGAGTTCTTCCATGACGGCGTCTACAAGCTGGATGGCGAGGGCAAGTCCTTCGACGCCGGCGGCATGGTCGATTACCTGGCGGCGCTCTGCGCCAAGTGGCCGATTGTCAGCATCGAGGACGGCATGTCCGAGGATGACTGGGCCGGCTGGAAGCTGCTGACCGAGCGCCTGGGCGGCAAGGTGCAGCTGGTGGGCGACGACCTGTTCGTGACCAACCCGGAGCGCCTGCGGAAGGGCATCGAGACCGGGACGGCCAACTCCATCCTGGTCAAGGTCAACCAGATCGGCACGCTGACCGAAACGCTGGAGGCCGTGGAGATGGCGCATCGCGCCGGCTACACCGCGGTCATGTCGCACCGTTCGGGCGAGACCGAGGACAGCACCATCGCCGACCTGGCGGTGGCGACCAACTGCGGCCAGATCAAGACCGGCTCGCTCAGCCGTTCCGACCGGCTGGCCAAGTACAACCAGCTGATCCGCATCGAGCAGAATCTTGGCCCGGCCGCCCGTTACGCCGGCCGCGGCATCCTCAAGCGCTGAGGCGATGCAACCTGCGGGGCGCGAAACCGCCCCGCGGGTAAACCGCAGATGAGCGCGACTCGTTGAATTCTGCCGCTTTCACGCGATCGCGGCTTGCCAAGCGGGCGCGATGCTGATTCCCTGGGGCAACTGCCACCAGGAAGCCATTGTTTCCGCATGCATCCGGTCTTTGGGAAAATAGGTCGTTGGGTCGGGCGCGCGGTGATGGCCGTGGTCCCGCCTGTCTGCGCGATCGGCCTGTGCGGCGCGATCTGGTGGGACACCGTGCATGGTGACCGCGGCACCCTGGCGGCCGAAGCCAAGCGGCAGGAGATCGCCGAGGCGCGGCTGCGGCTGGCCCGGCTGGATGATGCGCGGCAACAGCTGGAAAACCGGGTCAACAGCCTGCGCGGCGAAACCCTGGACCTGGACCTGCTGGACGAGCGCGCCCGCAAGCTGCTGAACCAGTTCGGCCGCGATGAACTCGTGATCCCCTATCCGCCCGGCCAGCACCTGCAATAGGTGCCGTTCGCCTCGGGGTGGCGGCGGCGGCCCGTCGCCCGGCGCCTGGCGGGAAGCCTGTCCGATAAAATTCGCAGACCCCTGGCCTGGCGCAATGCTGCGTCTTGCCGCGGCCACACTTTGCGAATCTTGCGTCCCTTGGCCGGCGGGTTTAGCGGTATTGCGAAGGCGCGAATTCGGGCACCACTGCCGTTAACCAATAACGAGTTAATCTCTCTACCGCATTGCACAATCAGGCTTTTTTCCGTTGCTCCCCTGCTTGCGCCTCCGCAAACTCGCCCTTAAGTCGTGACGACACCGCAGACCGAACAGGGGAGGGACCGCATGGTCCAGGCAACCGAAAGCGCGACGCCCAAGCGTCGAGCCAAGGGTTCCAACAGGGAACCGGTGCTGTCCAAGGAGCAATGGCAGCAGGCCTACCGCGACATGCTGCTGATCCGCCGCTTCGAGGAGAAGGCCGGCCAGCTCTATGGCATGGGCCTGATCGGTGGTTTCTGCCACCTGTATATCGGCCAGGAAGCGGTCGTCGTGGGCATGCAGATGTGCCTGGAGAAGGGTGACCAGGTGGTCACCAGCTACCGCGACCACGGCCACATGCTGGCCACCGGCATGGAAGCCCGCGGCGTGATGGCCGAACTCACGGGGCGCGAGGGTGGCTATAGCCGCGGCAAGGGCGGCTCCATGCACATGTTCAGCCGGGAGAAGGGCTTTTATGGCGGCCACGGGATCGTCGGCGCCCAGGTCTCCATCGGCGCCGGGCTCGGCTTTGCCAACTGGTATCGCGGCAACAAGGGCGTCGCGGTGGCCTATTTCGGCGAAGGCGCCAGCAACCAGGGCCAGTGCTTCGAAAGCTTCAACCTGGCGGCGCTGCTGAAGCTGCCGGTGATCTTCGTGATCGAGAACAACAAATACGGCATGGGCACGTCAGTGGAGCGCGCCAGCGCCAGCCACGACCTGTCCAAGAACGGCTCCCCCTGGGGCATTCCGGGCGAACAGGTGGACGGCATGAGCGTCTCCGCCGTGAAGGAAGCCGGCGAGCGTGCGGCGCAGTACTGCCGCGAGGGCCGCGGCCCCTACCTGCTGGAGATGAAGACCTACCGCTACCGCGGCCATTCCATGTCCGACCCCGCGAAGTACCGCACGCGTGAGGAAGTGCAGAAGATGCGCGAGCAGCATGACTGCATCGAGACCGCGCGCAACGTGCTGCTGGAGCTGGCGGTGACCGAGGCGGAGCTGAAGAAGATCGACGACGAGGTGAAGGTGATCGTGCAGGACGCGGCGGACTTCGCCCAGGCCAGCCCGGAGCCGGCCGCGGCCGAGTTGTGGACCGACGTGCTGTTGGAGGCGAAGTAGCATGGCGACCGCGATCTTGATGCCGGCGCTGAGCCCGACGATGACCGAGGGCAAGCTGGCGCGCTGGCTGAAGAAGGAAGGCGATGTGGTGAAGTCCGGCGACGTGCTCGCCGAGATCGAGACCGACAAGGCCACGATGGAAGTGGAAGCGGTGGACGAGGGTACGCTGACCCGCATTCTGGTGCCCGAGGGCACCGAGGGTGTGGCGGTGAACTCCCCGATTGCCGAGCTGAACGGCGGCGCCGGCCAAGCCGCGCCGGCGCCTGCCGCCGCTCCCCAAGCCTCCCCCGCGAGCGGGGGAGGGCAGGGTGGGGGCACCGCCCCGCCGGCCCCGGCCGCCGCCGCGCCGATGGCGCCCACCGCGGTTGCTGCCGCGCCGGAAAAGGACTGGGGCGAGACCAAGCCGACCACGGTGCGTGAAGCGCTGCGCGACGCCATGGCCGCCGAGATGCGCCGCGACGGCGACGTGTTCCTGATGGGCGAGGAAGTCGCTCAGTACCAGGGCGCCTACAAGATCAGCCAGGGCCTGCTGGACGAGTTCGGCGCCAAGCGCGTGATCGACACGCCGATCACCGAGCACGGTTTTACGGGTATGGCGGTGGGCGCGGCGATGACCGGGCTGAAGCCCATCGTCGAGTTCATGACCTTCAACTTCTCGATGCAGGCCATCGACCACATCATCAACAGCGCCGCCAAGACGCTGTACATGAGCGGCGGCCAGCTGGGCTGCCCCATCGTGTTCCGCGGCCCCAACGGCGCCGCCAGCCGCGTGGCCGCGCAGCACAGCCAGTGTTATGCGAGTTGGTACGCGCATGTGCCGGGCCTGAAGGTGGTGGCGCCCTGGAGCGCCGCCGACGCCAAGGGCCTGCTGCGCGCCGCCATCCGCGACCCGAACCCGGTGATCGTGCTGGAAAACGAGATCCTCTACGGCCAGACCTTCGACTGCCCGGTGGATGAGGACTTCATCCTGCCCATCGGCCGCGCCAAGGTGGAGCGCGTGGGCAAGGACGTCACCCTCGTCGCCTATTCCATCGCCGTGTCCTGGGCGATGAGCGCGGCCGAGGAACTGGCCAAGCAGGGGATCGAGGCCGAGGTCGTCAACCTCCGCAGCATCCGCCCGCTGGATGTCGATACCATCGCGGCGTCAGTGAAGAAGACCAACCGCCTGGTGACGGTGGAGGAAGGCTGGCCCTACGCCAATATCGGCACGGAAGTGGCGATGCAGGTGACCGAGGCCGCCTGGGATTGGCTGGACGCGCCGCCGGTGCGGGTCTGCGGCAAGGACATCCCGATGCCCTACGCCGCCAACCTGGAAAAGCTGGCGCTGCCGACGGTGCCGGAGATTGTCGAAGCCGCGAAACGCGTGACGTACAAGTAAGGGGGCGCGCACCATGGCCACGAACATCCTGATGCCCGCGCTCAGCCCGACCATGACGGAGGGCACGCTGGCGCGCTGGCTGAAGAAGGAAGGCGACCAGGTCAAGGCCGGCGACATCATCGCCGAGATCGAGACCGACAAGGCGACCATGGAAGTGGAAGCCGTGGACGAGGGCGTGCTGGGCAAAATCCTGGTGCCCGATGGCACCGCCGGCGTGCAGGTCAACCAGCCCATCGCGGTGCTGGTGGAGAAGGGCGAGGCCGCGCCGACCGGCGCCGCGCCCGCTGCGGCGAAGCCGGCCGCCGCCCCGGCGCCTGCCGCCGCTGCTCCGGCCGCCGCACCGGCCCCGGCGGCAGCGCCGGCCGCAGCACCGGCCCCCGCCGCCGGCGCCCATGTCTTCGCCAGCCCGCTGGCCCGCCGCATGGCCGCCCAGGCCGGGCTGGACCTCTCGGGCGTGCAGGGCAGCGGCCCGAATGGGCGTATCGTGAAGGCCGATGTGGAAGCCGCGATGGGCCGCCCCAAGGCCGCGCCCGCCGCCGCCGTGCCCGCCCCGGTTGCCGCCCCGGCACCCAAGGCCCCGGTTCCGGTCATCACCGCTGCGCATACCGCGGTGCCGCACAGCAGCATCCGCAAGGTCATCGCCCGCCGGCTCTCGGAGGCGAAGCAGACCATCCCGCATTTCTACGTCTCGATGGATATCGAGATCGACGCGCTGCTGAAACTGCGCGCCGACCTCAACGCCAAGTCGCCGAAGGCCAAAGGGGATAATGATCCGGGCGCCTTCAAGCTCTCGGTCAACGACCTGGTCATCAAGGCCACCGCCGTGGCGCTGCGTCGCTTCCCCACGGTCAACGCCAGCTGGACCGATGACGCGATGATCCAGTACGACGATGTCGATATCAGCATCGCCGTCTCCACCCCCACCGGCCTGATCACGCCGATCATCCGCAAGGCCGACGGCAAGGGCCTGGCCGCCATCAGCAACGAGATGAAGGACCTGGCCGCCCGCGCCAAACTCGGAAAACTGAAGCCCGAGGAGTTCCAGGGCGGCGGCTTCAGCATCTCCAACATGGGCATGTATGGCGTCACCAGCTTCAGCGCCATCATCAACCCGCCGCAGGCCGGCATCCTGGCCGTGGCCGCCGGCCAGCAGCGCCCGGTGGTGAAGGACGGTGCGCTGGCCATCGCCACCGTGATGACCTGCACGCTGAGCGTGGACCATCGCGTGATCGACGGCGCCCTGGCCGCCGAGTTCATCCAGGCGCTGAAGGGCATCATCGAGGAACCGCTGAGCCTGATGCTGTGACCGCCACCCCAGCCTTCACCCTGCGCGACGCCACCCCGGCCGACGTGGCCGAGGTGCATCGCCTGGTGCGCGGCCTGGCGGAGTATGAGCGCAAGCTGGACAAGTTCACCGCCACGCCGGCGGACTATCACCGCGTGCTGTTCGGCCCGCGCCCCTACGCCCAGGCCATCGTCGCCGAAGCCGGCGGCCGGGTGGTCGGTGTGGCGCTGTACCACACCACCATCAGCACCTTCACCTGCCACCCCGGCTACTTCCTGGAAGACCTTTTTGTCAGTGCCGAGCATCGCGGCTCCGGCCTCGGGAAGGCGCTCTTCGCGGAACTGGCGCGGCGCCTCAAGGCCGAGGACGGCCGCCAGATCGACTGGCGCGTGCTGAAGTGGAACGCGCCCTCCATCGCCTTCTATCAACGCCTGGGCGCCAAGGGCGACCCGGGCGAATGGGACATGATGAGCCTTTCCGGCGACGCCCTGGCGCGCCTGATTGAATGAAAAGGACGGCACGGGGCCTTGACCCGTGCCGAGCGCCCGAAGGGGCGCCGCCGGCAGTCCGGCGTCACGCGACAGCGTGCATTCGCACGACGCCAAGGGCCGCGAAGGCGGCCCGCCCGGCGACTGAGGGTGAAGAAAAGGAGCAACACGATGGCCGAGACGCAGTCCTTCGACATCATCATCCTCGGCGGCGGCCCCGGCGGCTATGTCGCGGCCATCCGCGCGTCGCAACTTGGCATGAAGGCCGCGGTGGTGGAGCGCGAGAACCTCGGCGGCATCTGCCTGAACTGGGGCTGCATCCCGACCAAGGCGCTGCTCCGCGCCTCCGAGATCAACCACCTGCTGCACAACCTCGGCCCCTATGGCTTCAAGGCCGAGAATATCAGCTTCGACTTCCAGGCCGTCATCAAGCGCAGCCGCGCCGTCAGCAAGCAACTGACCGATGGCGTGAAGTTCCTGATGAAGAAGCACAAGATCACCGTGTTCGACGGCACCGGCAAGCTGGCCGGCAAGAACAAGCTGAGCGTGACCAAGGACGGCAAGCCGGTCGCCGACCTCACCGCGCCGCACATCATCCTGGCCACCGGCGCCCGCGCCCGCGTCATCCCGGGCATCGAACCCGATGGCAAGCTGATCTGGAGCTATCGCGAGGCGCTGGTGCCCAACGTGATGCCGAAGCGCCTGGTGGTCATCGGCTCGGGCGCCATCGGCAGCGAATTCGCCAGCTTCTTCTGCAACATGGGCAGCGAGGTCACGTTGGTCGAGGCGATGGACCGCATCCTGCCGGTGGAGGATGCCGAGATCAGCGCCTTCGTGCAGAAATCCTTCACCAAGCAGGGCATGAAGGTGATGACCGGCGTCAAGGTGCAGGGCGTCCGCAAGGAAGGCGAAAGCTGCACCGTCATCGTCGAGGTCGCCGGCAAGGTCACGGAGATCAAGGCGGACCGGGTGATCTCCGCGGTCGGCATCGTCGGCAATGTCGAGGATATCGGCCTGGAAGGCACCGCCATCAAGGTGGACCGCACCCACATCATCGTCGACGAGTTCTCCCGCACCGGGGAGCCTGGCGTCTACGCCATCGGCGACCTGACCGGCCCGCCCTGGCTGGCGCACAAGGCCATGCATGAGGCCGTGGTCTGCGTCGAGGCCATCGCCGGCAAGCACCCGCACCCGATGGACACCGGCAATATCCCGGGCTGCACCTATTGCCGCCCGCAGGTGGCCAGCGTCGGCCTGACCGAGGCCGCGGCCAAGGCCAAAGGGCATGAAGTAAAAGTCGGCCGCTTCCCCTTCATCGGCAACGGCAAGGCCATCGCGATGGGCGAGGTCGAGGGCATGATCAAGACCATCTTCGATGCCAAGACCGGCGAGATGCTGGGCGCCCACATGGTCGGCCCGGAAGTGACCGAGATGATCCAGGGCTACACCATCGCCCGCGGCATGGAGACCACCGAGGCCGAGCTGATGCACACCATCTTCCCGCATCCCACGGTTTCGGAAACGATGCATGAGGCGGTGCTGGACGCCTACGGGATGGCACTCCATATCTAGCCCATGGTCACGACCCGCATCGAGATACGGCACCCTGAGAAGGCGCATCGGCCGGACAACCCGATCCAGCGGAAGCCCGCCTGGATCCGGGTGAAGGCGCCGACGCACCCGATCTACCATGAGACGCGGGAGCTGATGCGGGAGAACCGGCTGACCACGGTCTGCGAGGAAGCCGCCTGCCCCAACATCGGCGAATGCTGGTCGCAGCGCCACGCCACCATGATGATCATGGGCGAGACCTGCACCCGGGCCTGCAGCTTCTGCAACGTCGCCACCGGCATGCCGAAGGCGCTGGAGACGGACGAGCCGCAGCGCGTGGCCGATGCCGTGGCCAAGCTGGGCCTGCGCCACGTCGTGGTCACCTCGGTCGACCGCGACGACCTGAAGGATGGCGGCGCGCTGCACTTCGCGCAGACCATCCGCGCCATCCGGGCGGCGGCGCCGGAGACGACCATCGAGGTGCTGACGCCGGACTTCCTGCGCAAGGACGGCGCGCTGGAGGTGGTGGCCGAGGCCCGCCCGGACGTGTTCAACCACAATCTGGAAACGGTGCCGCGGCTGTACCCCAGCATCCGCCCCGGCGCGCGCTACTATCAAAGCCTGCGCCTGCTGGACCGGGTGAAGCAGTTGGACCCCACCATCTTCACCAAGTCCGGCCTGATGGTCGGCCTGGGCGAGGAACGCGCCGAGATCGGCCAGGTGATGGATGACCTGCGCATGGCGGAGGTGGATTTCCTGACCATCGGCCAATACCTGCAACCCACGGTCAAGCACGCCGCCGTCGCCCGCTTCTGGGAGCCGGAGGCCTTCGACGACCTGGCCGGCATGGCCCGCGCCAAGGGCTTCCTGCTGGTTTCCGCCACGCCACTGACCCGCAGCAGCTACCACGCCGACCAGGACTTCGCCGCGCTGAAGGCGGCCAGGCTCGCCCGGCTGTAATGCCCACGCACGCGGAAAAGCGCCGACTGCGCTACACGCCGGAGCAGATGTTCGACCTGGTGGCGGATGTGAAGCGCTACCCGGAATTCCTGCCCTGGTGCGTCGGGGCGCGCATCGTCTCGGCCACGCCGCAGGAACTGGTGGCCGACCTCACCATCGGCTTCAAGCTGTTCCGCGAGAGCTTCCGCAGCAATGTCACGCTGGAACGCCCCGGCCATGTGCATGTGCGCTACCTGAACGGGCCGTTCAAATACCTGAACAACCACTGGCGCTTCACCGCCACGCCGCAGGGCTGCGAGGTCGAGTTCTTCGTCGATTTCGAGTTCAACAGCCGGCTGTTGCAGGCGGTCATCGGCACCGTCTTCAACGAGGCGGTGCGCATGATGGTCCGCGCCTTCGAGCGCCGGGCGATGCAGCTTTACGGTCGGGGCGAACCGCTGGGCAGTCCCGCCACCGCGCCGACCAGCTGAACAGGCGGGGAGGCGCCACCCCGCCCGGCCACCGCCGCCCGGCGCTACAGGTGCAGCGCCTGCGGTGCCATCACCGCGATCATGCCCAGCAGCAGCCCGACCACGCCCAGCGCGCCGCCGCCCAGCGCCAACGCCGCCACGCCGGTAACGATGCTGGCGCTGGCCAGCACGATCGCCACCTGGAACGCCGCCGAGCTGTATTCGAACAGGTGATACGCGCTCAGCGACTTCTCGCGCTTGGCTTCGGCGGCCTGGGCGCGGGCTGCCAGCTCGCGGCGGCCCTCGCCGGTCTCGGGCTCGCTTTCCCAGCGCCGGGCGCTGTTGCGCCAGGCTTCCTGCTGGCGGGTGATGGTCTGGCGGGTGGCCTCGTCCCGCGCCACGGACTTGTCCAGCTCCGCCAGGTCGGCCACTGAATTGACCACGGTCTGCCGGATGGTGCGGGCCTGGAAGAAGGCCCAGTAATTGGCGGCCTCGACGTTGCGCGACAGCGCGTCGGTCTGCGCCGACTTCGCCCCGGTCTCGGCAACCGCAAGGAAGAGGGCGAGGATGCTGATCAGCAGCGCGATCCGCTTGTCGCCGCCCTCATGCCCGCCGCCATGTCCGTGTCCTGTCATCGCCCCACTCCGTCCCGGTTCGGTTTGGAGGCGTTGTGCCGGTTTCCCCGGTGGCTTTGCAAGCGCGCCGCGGTGGCGCTTTCCAACCCCCGGCGCCGCTGGCAGCATGCGCGGCCGTACCACCAGGAGACACCGCCATGGACCACGCCCCGCCCCGCCCGCCCGCCGGTGCGCCGCCCGCGCGGATCAACCTGTATTCGGATACGCAGACCAAGCCGACGGCGGCGATGAAGGACGCGATGTTCAGCGCCGAGGTCGGCGACGAGCAGCATGGCGACGACCCCACCGTGCACGCGCTGTGCGACCGCATGGCCGCGCTGATGGGCAAGGAAGCCGCGATCTTCCTGCCCAGCGGCACCATGTGCAACGTGGTGGCCATCCTCACCCATTGCCGCCCGGGCGACGAGGTGATTGCCCACAAGCACAGCCATATCATCACGTCAGAAGGTGGCGGCCACTGCGCCTTTGCCGGCGCCATGCTGACCGGGCTTGAGGGCGAGCGCGGCATGTTCACGCCGGAGACGCTGCGCGCCGCGATCCGCCCGCGCACCCGCTACGCCCCGCCGCAGGCCCTGCTGGAGGTGGAGCAGACCGCGAATTTCGGTGGCGGCGCGGTCTGGCCGCTGGAGCAGCTGAACGCCGTGGCCGCGGTTGCCCACAACGAAGGCTGGTCCACCCACATGGACGGCGCCCGGCTGATGAATGCCTGCGTCGCCGCCGGCATTTCTGCCAGTGAGATGACCGCCAGCATGGACAGCGTCTGGCTGGACTTCACCAAGGGCCTCGGCGCGCCGCTCGGCGCCGTGCTGTGCGGCAGCCGCGAGTTCATCGGCCAGGCCTGGCGCTGGAAGCAGCGGCTGGGCGGCAGCATGCGCCAGGGCGGCATCGTCGCCGCCGCCTGCCTGTATTCGCTGGACCATAACGTGGAGCGCCTGGCCGACGACCACACCAACGCCAAGTCGCTGGCCCGTGGGCTGCGGCAGATCCAGGGCGTGACGGTGGAGGAGCCGGAGACCAACCTGGTGTTCTTCGACATCAGCGGTGCCGGCATGACCGTGCCGCGCCTGCAGGAAAAGCTGGCGATGCAGGGCATCTGGGTCAGCGGCATGGGCAACCGCGTGCGCGCCTGCCTGCACCTGGACGTGACCGCGCCCATGGTGGAGGACGCGGTCGGCGCCATCCGGCAGGCGCTTGCCGCCGCCTGACAGCGGGCGCGCCCGGCGCGGCGGCCGGGCGCAGGTGCGGGGCGTGCAGGCGGAGGACGCGGCCGTTGCCGCCCTGGCTCGGGAGGGCTGGCAGGTACTTGCCCGCCGCGCCCGCACCCCCGCCGGCGAACTGGACCTGGTGGCGGAACGCGAGGGGCTGCTGGCCTTCATTGAGGTCAAGGCCCGCCCAAGCCTTACCGAGGCCGCCCACGCCCTGCGCGCGCCGCAACGCGCCCGGCTGCTGGCGGCGGCCGAATGCTGGCTGGCCGAGAACCCCGGCCATGGCGCGGCGGGCATGCGGTTCGACGTGCTGCTGGTGGCGGTGGACGGCACGGTGCGCCGGATTGCCGATGCCTTCCGGCTGGGCGACTGACGGCAGGCGCCGCCCGCGCTACAGCACGCTGCATTGGCCTGGACGCGGCTCATGCTCTGGAAGCCATTGAAGCCAAGGCAAGTACTGCGTTCAGCTGATTCCATCCGAACGCCTATTGCCCTAGGCTGGCGGCAACAAAACCGGAAACGCCCCATGCCGCTTTCTCGCCGCGCCGCCCTGGCGCTGCCCTTCCTGGCCGGCGCCGCGCATGCCCAGGCGTGGCCGTCCCGCACCATCCGCATCATCGTCTCCTACCCGCCCGGCGGCGCAACCGACGTGGTGACGCGCAAGGTGGCGGAAGCCATCGGCCCCATCCTGGGCACCCAGTGCGTGGTGGAGAACAAGGCCGGCGGCAGCGGCACCATCGGCACCGCCGAGGTGGCCCGCGCCGCGCCGGACGGCTACACGCTGCTGGGCAACGACAACAGCTACGCCATGCTGCCCTACGTCTTCGCCCGGCTGCCCTTCGACCATGCGCGCGACCTGGTGCCGGTCACGGTCTGCAACTTCGCCCCCGTGGTGCTGACGGTGAAGGCCAGCAGCCGCTTCCGGACCCTGGCCGACCTGGTGGCCGAGGCGAAGGCCAAGCCCGGCGTGGTGAATTACGGCACCGGCGGCGTCGGCTCCTCCTTGCATTTCGCCGCCGAGGCCTTCCAGCAGGCCGCCGGGGTGGAGCTGTTCCACATTCCCTTCAAGGGCGCCGGCGAGGCCACGCTGAACCTGCTGAACGGCACGGTGGAGATGGTGATGGGCAGCCTGCCTTCCGCCATGGCCAACCTGAAGGCCGGCACCATCCGCGCGTTGGCGGTCTGCGGCACGGAACGCTCTGCCGCGGTGCCCGAGGTGCCGCTGTTCCAGCAGGCCGGCGTGGCCGGTTTCAACATGGTGAATTGGGTCGGCCTGGCGGCGCCCCGGGGCACGCCCGATGCGGTGGTGCTGCGCATCCAGCAGGCCGTGGTGCAGGCGCTGGCCATGCCGGCGATGCAGAGCTTCCTGGCCGGGCAGGGCGCCACCCCAGGCGGGCTGACGCCGGACGCCTTCGGCGCGCTGATCGCCGCCGAGACCGCGAGTTGGCGGGACGTGGCGGCGAAGGCGGGGATTACGCCGCAGTAGCAGCGGCTTCCCGCACCAGTCGGAACGCCTCCGCCACCGTCGCCGCGCGCACCGCTTCCCGGTCTCCCGGGAAGACGCAGCGCACCGCATGGGTGCCGGCAGCCGTCGCCACCGCCAGGTGCACCAGCCCCACCGGCTTGCCCGGCGTGGCGCCGCCCGGCCCGGCGATGCCGGTGCAACTCACGGCCACATCCACCTGGCCCTCGCGCCGCGCACCCTCGGCCATGCGCCTCGCCGTGCTGTCGCTGACCGCGCCATAGCCTTCCAGCACGCTGTAGGGCACGCCCAGCATCCGCTGCTTGGCCTGGTTCGAGTAGGTGACGAAGCCGCACATCACCACGCTGGAGGAGCCGGCGATGGCGGTCAGCGCCGCGGCGATCAGCCCACCGGTACAGCTTTCCGCCGTCGCCAGGGTCAACCCCCTCGCGTCCAGCAGTTTCAGGAGTTCGGCGGCCTCGGCCAGGGTCTCGGCGGGGAGCATGCTCATGCGCTAAAGCGTAGGGCGGCAATCAAGGGGAGGGAAGTGATGGACCTGCGGATCAAGGGCGACCAGGCATTGGTCGTCGGCGCCAGCGACGGCATTGGCCTGGCCACCGCCCGGCTGCTGGCGGCCGAGGGCGCGGCGGTGACGGTCGTCTCCCGCGATGCCACCGCGCTGGCGGCCAAGGCCGCGGAATTCGGCGCCACCGCCATGCCCTGCGACGCCACCGACGCCGCTGCCGTGGCCGCCCTGGTGGCCGGCTGGACCCGCCCGCTGGACATCCTGGTCATGGCCGTCGGCGGCAGCCAGCGCAGCAGCTTCGAGGCGCTGACCGATGCCGACTGGCAGCGCAATTGGGAGTTCAACATCCTGGCCACGGTGCGCCTGGTGCGCGGCTTCCTGCCCGCGCTACGCCGGGCGCCGGGTTCGCGCGTGGTGCTGTTCGGCGCCGCCAGCGCCCGCATGCCCTATGCCGAGCAGATCGTCAGCAACGTTCACAAGGCCGGCCATGTGGCACTCGTAAAAACGCTGAGCGCGGAGCTGATCGGCGAAGGCATCCGCGTCAACGCCGTGCAGCCCGGCCGCACCGTGACGCGCCTGTGGACCGAACGCGCCGCCAAGCTGGCGAAGGAGGAAGGCGTGGCGCCGGAGACGGTGCTGGCGCGCTTCGCCAAGGATATCCCGCTGGGCCGCTTCGCCAGCGCCGAGGAAGTGGCCGATGTCGCGGGTTTCCTGTGCTCACCGCGCAGCGCCTATGTCGTCGGGCAGTCCATCGCGGTGGATGGCGGGATCACGCGCGGGCTGCTGTAGCGCGCGGCACCAGGGCCATACCCGGCGCCGCCCGGGCAGGCCCGGCCGAAGGGTGCCGCCGGCGGCGGCGCTCGGCACGTCGTCGCCCGGATTCACATCGCGCCGCGCAGCATGCCCAGCACGCCGGCCGCCATGGCCCCGGCGACAACGTCGTCCAGCATCACCCCGACCGCGCCCTTCTGCTGGTCGGCCCAGCCCACCGGCCCCGGCTTCAGCACGTCGAACAGCCGGAACAGCCCGAAGGCCGCCAGCACCCAGGGCCAGCCGGCGCCTGGCGCCAGCGCGGCCAGCGCCAGCAACTGCCCGGCGCCTTCATCCACCACCACCCAACCGGGGTCCTCCGCGCGTTCCGGCAGCCGCGCCACCGCCCAGAGCCCGACCAGCGTCAGCAGCGCCGCCAGCCCCAGGCACCACAGCGGCCCCAGCAGCGTGCAGGGCAGAACCACCGCCGAACCCCAGGTGCCCGGTGCCGGCCGCAGCAGGCCCACGCCCGCCAAGGTGGCGATGAACTTGGAAAGCGTCACTCGGCCAGCCACTGCGTCATCGGGTGGTCCAGGCCCGCCAGCGAGGGATCGCGCGCCCGATAGATCGCCATGTTCTCCAGCACCCGCTGCACGTAGTTGCGGGTTTCGCCGAAGGGGATCTGCTCCATCCAGTCCAGCATGGCGATGAAGCCGCTGCGCGGGTCGCCGAAGGACTGCACCCATTCATTCACCCGCCCCGGCCCGGCATTGTAGGCGGCCACCGCCAACGGCACGGCACCGGTGAACTGGTTCACCATCTGGTCGATATAGGCGGTGCCCAGGCGCATGTTGTGATGCGGGTTGCCGGTCAGCATGGGCAGCGCATGCGGCACGCCCAGCTTTCGCGCCACCGCCACCGCCGTGGTCGGCAGCAGCTGCATCAGGCCCCGGGCATTGCTCGGGCTCACCGCCTCGGGGTCGAAGTTGCTTTCCTGCCGGGTGATGCTGAACACCAGCGCCGGGTCCAGCGCATCGGCCGGCGGCTGGTAGGGCGTCGGCCAGCCTTCCTCCAGCAGCATGGCGCCGGCGATGCCGGCCCGCCGCGTCACCCAAATGGCGTGGTCCGGCCGGCCGATGCGATGCGCCAGCCGCGCCACCAGCGCCTTCTCGCCGGGGCTTTCCGTCAGCTCCTCCAGCCGCAGCAGGAACACGCGGGTGCGCCTGGTCTCGCCCAGTTCGCCCAGCAGCAGCACCACGCGGGCCAGCTCCCGCCGCTCCAGCGCCCGGGCCTCGGCATTGCCGGCGGCGGGCGGCGCGGCGCGGCGGATGCGGGCGGACAGCGCGGCGCCATTCTCGCCCAGCGCCATGGCCGCCAGCTGGCCATAGAAGGCCAGCGGCAGGGCGGCGGCGGCCTGGTAGTGCTCGCGCGCCTTGGGCTGGTGGCCCTGGGCGGCCTCGGCGCGGCCCTGCCAGTACAGGCTGCGGGCGCGGGTGATGACGCTGCGGCTCTGCTCCGCCAGCTTGGCGAAATGGGCGGCGGCCTTGGCGGGTTGCTCCAGCCGGCGCAGCGCGATGTAGCCGGCCAGGAACTCGGCTTCCTGGTGCTGCTCGCCCGGCGGGGCCTGGCCGTGATTGGCGGCCACGGCATAGGCGGCGGCCACGTCGTTCAGCCGCAGCAGCTTGCGTGCCAGGACGTTGCGCTCCTCCCACAGCTGGCGGGCCAGCGGCAGCGGCAGGTCGCGCTGGTCGGCCTCGCCGGCCTTCAGCGCCTCGGCGGCCTCGGTGTCGCGGTTGCGGCGGCGCAGCCAGCGGGCGCGATGCAGCGCCAGCCCGGCATCCGGCCTGCCAGTGGGCGCCTCGGCATCCGCCTGGTCGGCGGCAAAGGCCAGCCGGGCGCTGGCGCCGGCCCGGCGATCCTCCGGCAGCAGCGGCAGCAGCCGGGCGGCGGAGCCGGCCTCGCGCGGCAGGGTCAGCCGGTTGAAGCGCTGCCAGTGCAGCGCCGGGGCCAGCAGCGGGCCGTTGCGGTCCAGGTAGCCGCCCTCGGCGCCCGGCTCGGCCGCGGCCTCCACCCAGCCACGCGCCAGGGTGGCATCGGCCTCCCGCGGCTTGCCGCCGGCGCGTTGCGCATTCGCCAGGCGCTGGAAGCCGTCCAGCGTGCGCGGTGGCCTGAGCGCGAAGAAGCGCAGCGCCAGGTCATCATCGGCCGAGGTTTCCAGCATCTCCTCGGCGCGGCGGCCCAGCTGGTCCTGGGCCGGCCATTCCGGGTTGTCCAGCACGAAGCTGGCCACTTCCCAGGCGGTGCCGCCATCCCGCTGCTGCAGCTTGATCCACTGCACCACCTTGCCCACCAACGGGTCGGCCTGGGCGGCGGCGGCCTCGGCTTCCCGCCAGCGGCCGGCATTGGCATGGGCGAGTGCGTTGCGCCCGGCGGCGGCGCGCGGGTCGCCCTGCGGGGCGGTGGCCGGGCGGGAGGCCGGGCGGGGCGGGGTGCCCTGGCCCCAGGCCGGGGCGGCCAGGGCAATGGCGGGCAGGGCGAGCAGGAGTCGACGGCGCATGGGTCGCCTCCTTAGCGCAGGCAGGGCGGGCTTGTCCCGTATTGCCGGTGGCACTAGGGTCTGCGGTCCAAACACGCCCGGGGAAGGGAAGCCAGTCATGTTCAAGGGTTCGATGGTCGCGCTGATCACGCCGATGCGTGCCGACGGATCCGTGGACGAGAAAGCCTTTTGTGAGTTGGTCGACTGGCAGATCAAGGAAGGCACCGAAGGCCTGATCCCCGTCGGCACCACCGGCGAGAGCCCGACGCTTTCCCACGCCGAGCACAAGCGCGTGGTGGAGATGTGCGTCGAGGTGGCCGCCCGCCGCGTGCCGGTCATCGCCGGCGCCGGCAGCAACAGCACGGATGAGGCGATCGACTTCGCCCGCCACGCCAAGCAGGTGGGCGCCGATGCCACGCTGGTGGTGGCGCCCTACTACAACAAGCCGACGCAGGAAGGCCTGTTCCTGCACTTCACCGCCGTCGCGGACGCCGCCGAACTGCCGCTGTTCCTGTACAACGTGCCGCCGCGCACGGTGGTGGACATTGGCGTGGAGACGGTGGCGCGGCTGGCCAAGCACCGCAACATCGTGGGCATCAAGGACGCCACCGCCAACCTGGCCCGCCCGCTGCACACCAAGGCGACGGCCGGCGCGGACTTCATCCAGCTTTCGGGTGAGGACCACACCGCCCTGGCGTTCAACGCCTCCGGCGGCACCGGCTGCATCAGCGTCTCGGCCAATGTCGCGCCGCGGCTTTGCGCGGAGATGCAGAAGGCCTGGCGCGAGGGACGCTACGCCGAGGCGATGGCGATCCAGGACCGCCTGGTGCCGCTGCACGACGCCATGTTCTGCGAAACCTCGCCCGGCCCGGTGAAATACGCCGCCAGCCTGCTGGGCCGCGGCACCGAGCATTGCCGCCTGCCGCTGGCGCCGATTGCCGCCGCCAGCAAGGAAAAGGTGCGCGCCGCCATGGTTGGTGTCGGCATTTTGAACTGAGCCCCGGCCCCGGCACGGGCCATCCGGGGCGCCCAACGCGTCACCCCCGGGCTTGACCCGGGGGGCCACGCCCCCTACCTGCCGGCGCCCCTTACCCCGAAAGCCCCCATGGCCAAGGCCGAGAAGAAGAAGTCGCTGATCACCACCGGCATTGCGGCGCAGAACCGCAAGGCCCGCTACGACTACAAGATCGGCGACACGGTGGAGGCCGGGATCATGCTGGTCGGGCCGGAGGTGAAGTCGCTCCGTTCCGGCCGGGCGACCCTGCAGGAAGCCTATGCGGCGGAACGCGAGGGCGAGCTGTTCCTGCTCAACCTCTACATCCCCGAATGGCAGGCCGGCAGCCATGTGGCGAAGTTCGAGCCGCGCCGCCCGCGCAAGCTGCTGCTGCACCGCAAGCAGATGCGCGAGCTGATCAGCGCCATCGACCGCGACGGCGCCACGCTGGTGCCGCTGGACATCCACTTCAATGAACGCGGCATGGCCAAGATCAACCTCGGCCTGGCCGAGGGCAAGAAGAAGCACGACAAGCGCCAGGCGATCGCGGCGCGCGACTGGCAGCGCGACAAGGCCCGGTTGATGCGCGACCGCGGGTAACGCCGCGAGCCCTGGCGCAGCCAACGCCCGCAGTCCCGGGCGCGGCCAAGGCCGCGACTGCCCGGCGCAGCCAAGGCCGCAACTGCCCGGCGCGGCCAAGGCCGCAACTGCCCGGCGCGGCCAAGGCCGCAACTGCCCGGCGCGGCCAAGGCCGCAACTGCCCGGCGCAGCCAAAGCCGCGACTGCCCGGCGCAGCCAAAGCCGCGACTGCCCGGCGCGGCCAAGGCCGCGACGCTGTTGAGCGCGCCGGCCCCGGCGCCTTCCCACCCCCGAATCCCGCCCGCCCGCCGATGGCGCCGCGACCCACGGAACGCGGTTAGAATCGCCGCAATTCGCGCTATGGTTGGAGCCCCCAAGGGGTGCCGCCCATGTTGCCTCGCCTGCTGATCCTGCTGCTGCTGGCCGCTTGCGCCACGCCGGAAACGGCGCCGCCGCCGGCCGAGGCGCCCGGCCCGCGCGCCGGCGCCATCGGCGAACCCCAGGGCCGCTGGCGCGACCAGATGCACCGCGTGCCGATGCGGGCGGCCAATGGCCAGCCCCGCACCATCCTGATGCGCTTCTGCCGGCCGGAGGGCGATGCCGCCGCCCCGCTGGTGCTGGTGAACCACGGCGCCCCGGTGGACCGCGCCACGCTGCCGGGCATGGTCGCCACCCGCTGCGACAGCGAAGCCGTGCGCTGGTTCCTGCAACGCGGCTTCGCCGTGGGCGTGCCGCTGCGCCGCGGCTTCGGCGCCTCCGGCGGCGCCTATGTCGAGGCGTTGGGCCGTTGCGACACACCCGACCCCGCCGGTTCGGCCGAGGAAGTGGCGCGCGACGAGCAGGCGGCGCTGGACTACGCCCGCCGGCTGCCTGGCGTGGATGCCGGCCGCCCCGCCGTGGTGGTGGGCCAATCCGCCGGTGGCTGGGGCAACCTGGCGCTGGCCAGCCACAACCCGGCCGGCGTCGGTGCCTTCGTCAACATGGCCGCGGGACGCGGCGGCTGGGCCAATGGCCGGCCCAACAATGTCTGCCGGCCGGACCTGCTGGTCGCCGCCGCCGGCACGTTCGGCGCCAGGGCGCGGGTGCCGGCGCTGTTCGTCTATACCGAAAACGACACGTTCTTCGGCCCGGACGTGGCCGCCCCGCTGGTGGCCGCCTATGCCGCCGGCGGCGCGCCGGCCGAATTGAAGCAACTCGGCCCCTGGGGGCGGGACGGCCACGGCCTGTTCTTCGGCCAATTCGGCAGCGACGTCTGGGGCCCGCTGGTGGAGGACTTCCTGCGCCGCCACGGCGCCATGCCGTAGCGCGGTGGCGCGGCCTGGGGTTAGGCTGGGTGGCCGCTTGAGCCAGATGGATCATGGCCGCTGATATCCCCGCCCTGCATGGTCCGCTGGCGCGCCGCCAAGCGCTCCTGCTGGCCCTGGTGCTGCTGCTGGCCGCGACCTGGCCAGCCCTCGGCCACGCTCAGCCCGTCGCGGCGCGAGAGGCCATGCTGGAGGTGCCAGTGGTGGGCCTGGACGGCGTGATCCAGATGATCCGGATGCGCTTTTGCCAGCCGGAAACGGGTGGCCCGGCGCCGCTGGTGCTGGTGAACCACGGCCTGCCGCGGGAGACAGCCGACCGCGTCACCTACGCCCTGGCACCCTGTGACCACGAGGCGATCCGCTGGTTCCTGGCGCGCGGTTTCGCCGTGGGGCAGCCGCTGCGGCGCGGCTATGGCATCAGTGGCGGTCCCTGGGCCGAGGCGTTCAGTTGCTCGATGCCGGAGTTCACCACCATGGCCCGCGAATCCGCCCGCGATATCGCCGCGGCCCTGGCGCTGGCCCGCACGCTGCCCGGGGTGGACGCCGCCAGGCCCGCCGTGGTCTTGGGGGTTTCCGCCGGCGGCTGGGGCGCGCTGGCCCTGGCCAGCCAGAACCCGCAGGGGGTGGGCGCGATGGTGAACATGGCCGGGGGTGTTGGCGGCCGGGTACAGCGGGTACCCGACAGCAATTGTCGGCTGGACCTGCTGGGCGAAGGCGCCAGCAGCTTCGGCAGCACGGCCCGGGTACCCATGATCTGGGTCTACGCCGCGAATGACAGCTTCTTTCGCCCCAGCATCGCCGCAGCCATGCATCGGCTGTTCGTCGCCGGCGGTGGCGCCGCCGAACTGCACCAGCTGGACCCCTGGGGCGAGGACGGCCATGCGCTGTTCTTCGGACGGCGCGGCAGCGACGTCTGGGGGCCACTGGTGGAGGACTTCCTGCGCCGCCACGGCGCCATGCCGTAGCGCGGCGGCGCGGCCTGGGGTTAGGCTTCCCCCAACAGCCAAGGGAGGCCCCGCCATGACCGCTTTCACCCCCAACGCCCCCAACCACGCGGGCCTGGGCGAAAAGGACTCGCGCTTTGTCGCCGTGGCCGAGATGCCCTGGGAAAACGCCATGTTCCCCGGGGTGGAATACAAGACGCTGTGCATGGACAAGGAAGCCGGCACCATGACGGTGCTGATGCGCATGGCCCCCGGCGCCACCCTGCCGGACCACGAGCACACCATGACCGAGCAGACCTATGTGCTGGAAGGCCGCCTGGTGGACCGCGACGGCGAATGCCGCGCCGGCGACTTCATCTACCGCCCCGCCGGCAGCCGCCACTCTGCGAGTTGCCCGGAAGGCGGGCTGATGCTGGCGATTTTCCAGATGCCCAACAAATTCTACCTGGAAGACGGCCGCGTGGTCGATTTCGTCGGCGGCGACTGGCAGGAAAAGTGGGGCGCGGCCGCGAAGGCGGCGGGGCTGGGGTAAAGGCGGCCACCCACACCGTCACCACCGGGCGTGTCCTGGTGGCCCACGCAACGACCCCGCCGTCACCACCGGGCGTGTCCCGGTGGTCTACGCCACGCCCCGCGCTAAAGCCGCCCCAGCCATTCGGTGACGGTCGCCACCACCTGGTCGTCGATGCCCCAGAAGCCGTGGGCGCTGCGGCCTTCGCAGGGGTTGCCGGTGCCGCTGCCGCCATCCAGCATCACCAGCTCCACCCGCGGCGCCGTCTTCAGCAGCGGGCGCAGCTGGGCCGGGCCGCTCGGCGGGGTCACCCGGCAGCCGTCGTGGCGGTGGTGCACCAGCAGTACCGGCATGGCGATGCCACCCAGCCCGGGCACGCCCTCCTCCACGCTCGGCCCACCATTGCCGCCCATCAGCAGGCCAGAGGTCAGGATCACCCCGTTCGGCGCCTGCTCGCCGGCCAGCCGGGCCGCGGCATTGGCGGCGGAAAGGCTGCCCATGCTGGTGCCGGCCAGCACCACCAGCCGCACCTCTCGCCGCAGTAGCGCCACCAGCCGGCCCAGGTCGGCGGCATGCTCGGCGCCCAGGCGGCTGTAGGGCCGGGCGCGCCAGGTATCCAACGGCATGTCCGGCACGGCCACCAGCCAGCCGGCGGCCACATAGGCCTGGCGGGTGCGGACCAGCTGGTTGCCGCCCAGGGCGCGGATGCTGCCATCGGCGGCCATGTCAAGGCTGCCATCGCCACCGGCCAGCAGCACCAGCGCGCCGCGCGGCGGCCCCGCCGGGGCCAGCAGCAGCACGCGCATGATGTTCTCGCCGCGCCCGGTCGGCAGGTCCACCACGCGGTCCGCCGCCCGGGCGGGCAACGCCGCCAGCAGCAGCAAAAGCGCGAGGACCAGCCTCACTTCGGCAGCATCTGCTCGGCCAGCGTGGCCCAGTAGCTGGCGCCGATCGGCAGCACCGCGTCGTTGAAGTCATAGGCCGGGTTGTGCACGTTCGGCTCGCCCGGGCGCCGCTGCCCGCCGATCATGATGTAGTTGCCCGGGCAGGTGTTGAGCATGAAGGAGAAATCCTCGCCGCCCATGGTCGGGCGGTCCATGTGCTTCACCTTGGCGGCGCCGACGATCTGCTCGGCCACCTTGCGGGCAATCTGCGTGCTCTCCGCCTCGTTCACCGTGGCCGGATAGGCGCGGTCGAACTTGACCTCCGCCTTGGCGCCGAAGGCCGCGGCGATGCCGTGGACAATCTCGCAGAACTTCTTCTCCAGCAGGTCGCCGACCTCCGGCTTGAACCAGCGGGCGGTGCCCATGAGCTTCACGCTCTCGGGGATGATGTTCCAGGTGGAGCCGCCATTGATGTGGCCGATGGTGATGACGCCCGCTTCCACCGGCTCCACGTTGCGCGCCACGATGCTCTGCAACGCGGTGACGATCTGCGCCGCGATCACGATGGGATCGTTCCCCGTGTGCGGCAGCGCGCCATGCGCGCCGGTGCCGGTGATGGTCACGTCCAGGTTGGCGACGGCGGCCATGACCGGGCCTTCGCGCCACCAGAACTCGCCTTCCGGCGCGCCCGGCCAGTTGTGCATGCCGAACACGCGCTGCATCGGGAAGCGCTCGAACAACTTTTCCTCGACCATCGCGCGGCCACCGCCGAGCGACTCCTCCGCCGGCTGGAAGATCACGTAGACGGTGCCGTCGAAGTTGCGGGTCTCGGCCAGGTACTTCGCCGCACCCAGCAGCATGGTGGTGTGGCCGTCATGGCCGCAGGCATGCATCATGTTCGGCGTGCGCGACGCATAGGGCAGGCCGGTTTCTTCCTGCATCGGCAGCGCGTCCATGTCCGCCCGCAGGCCGATGGCCTTGCCGCTGGCACCCTGGCCCTTGATGACGCCGACCACGCCGGTCTTGGCGATGCCGGTCACCACCTCGTCCACGCCGAATTCGCGCAGCTTGCTGGCCACCAGCGCGGCGGTGCGGGTCTCCTCGAAGCCGATCTCCGGGTGCATGTGGATGTCGCGCCGCCAGGCGGTCATCTCGTCATGGTATTCGGCGATGCGGTTGATGATCGGCATGTCGGCGTCCTGGGAAGGTTTGGCTCAGGATGTGGCGGCAGCGAAGGTCTGGGCAAGCCCTTGTTGCAACGGCCGCGGCACCACGCCCAGCTCCCGCCGCATCGGGCCGATAGCGAAGGCCTTGTCCTCGGTCGGCATGCTCAGTTGGGCTTCCCGGCGGTGGCGTTGGCGCGCAGCAGGTTGTTCTGCGTCGCCGCCTGTTCCCGCATGGTCTGCACCACGGCGCCCACCACCGCGTGCTGGATGGTTGGCGCCATGGCCGGGGCGCTGCGCCGCGTGGTCTCCAGGTAGCAGACGTAGCGCAGGCCCTGCGCGCTGATCCGCGTGGCCTCCGCCTTGTGCAGATCCGGCCGCAGCCGGGTGAAGTTGACCAGGCCGATCCCGCCCGCCCAGTCCAGTGCGGCGGCGGCATTGGTCAGCACATCCACCGGCAGCGCCGGCGCGTCGCCGAACATGGCGGCCAGGCGCTTCAACTGCGCCATGGCCTCGGCGTTCAGCGTCTCGCCGCGCTCCATTGCGCCGGCCAGCTGCTCGATCACCCGGTCCCGCACCACGCCGCGGGCGTCGCGGTACAGGTGGGGCGGCAGTTCGTCCTGCATCAGCGGCCGTCGGGCCGCAGGAAGCCCAGGTCGCAGCCATCCGGCGCCTGCAGCACCTGGTCATGCGTCAGCTTGTCCCAGCCGCGCTTCGGCGCTGCCGGCCGCACCCAGGCGGCGCGGCGCTTGGCGAATTCCTCGTCGCTCAGCAGCACGTCGATGCTGCGGTCCTTCACGCTCAGCCGGATGCGGTCGCCCGACTGCACGAAGGCCAGCGGCCCGCCCACGGCGGCTTCCGGGCTGATGTGCAGCACGATGGTGCCAAACGCGGTGCCGCTCATCCGGCAGTCGCTGATCCGCACCATGTCCTTGACGCCCTGCCGCGCGATCTTCTTGGGGATCGGCAGATACCCGGCTTCCGGCATGCCCGCCGGAGTGGTCGGCCCGGCATTCTTCAGCACCAGGATATCGTCCGCGGTCACGTCCAGCTCGGGGTCGTCGATGCGCGCCGCAAGGTCGGCCAGCCCATCGAACACCACGCAGCGGGCTTCCTTCTCGAACAGCGCCGGCGTCGCCGCGCTGCGCTTGAGGATGGCCCCATCCGGCGCCAGGTTGCCGAACAACGAGACCAGCCCACCCACCGGGGAGACGGGCGTGGCGCGGGCATGGATGTACTGGCGGTCCACGAAGTCACCCGGCTCGTCCAGCTGTTCGCCCAGGGTGCGGCCATACAGGTCGATGCAGTCCAGATGCAGCAGGTCGCGCATCTCGCGCAGCAGCATCTTCATGCCGCCGGCGGCGTGGAAATCCTCCATGTAGCCTTCGCCGGTGGGCTTCAAATCCACCAGCACCGGCGTCGTCTCGCTGAGCCGGTCCAGGTCGCGCAGGTCAACCTTCACGCCGACGCGCCCGGCAATGGCGGCAAGGTGGATCAGCGCATTGGTGCTGCCACCAATCGCCAGCAGCACCCGCAGCGCATTCTCCACAGACTTCGCGGTAATCAACTGCGACGGCTTCACCGGCTGGGTGATCAGCCGCACCGCCAGGGCGCCGGCTTCCTCGGCCGCGCGCAGCCGGTCCGAATGCACGGCGGGGATGCTCGCGGTGTCCAGCGGCATGAAGCCCAGCACGGCGGCGATGCAGGCCATGGTGCTGGCGGTGCCCATCACACCGCAGGTGCCGGCGGAGCTCGCCAGCTTGCCCTCAATGGCGTTGATCTTCTCGGCCGTAACGTCGCCAGCGCGGTAGCGCGCCCAGTAACGGCGGCAATCGGTGCAGGCGGCCAGGCGCTCACCCTCGAAGCGCTGCGCCAGCATCGGGCCGGTGACCAGCATGACGCTCGGCATGTCCGACGAAGCCGCGGCCATCAGCTGCGCCGGCACGGTCTTGTCGCAACCGCCGATCAGCACGGCGCTGTCCATCGGCTGGGCCGAGAGCATCGCTTCCGTGTCCAGCGCCATCAGGTTGCGATAATGCATGGAGGTCGGGAACAGCGAGGGCTCGCACAGCGACACCGTGGGGAAGCCCAGCGGCAAGGCGCCGGCGGCCAGCACCCCGCGCTTCACCGCGGCCACCAGCTCCGGCGCGGTGCGATGGCAGTTGTTGTAGTCGCTGCTGGTATCGGCAATGCCGACCACCGGCTTTTCCAGCATGGCGGTGGAATAGCCCATGGACTTGGCGAAGCTGCGGCGCAGGTACAGCGCGAAGTCGAGGTCGCCATAATTGGCGGCGTTGCGGGCCAGGCCGCGAGGAGGTTCGTTTTTGCTCATGGGGCGGAGTGGGCCTTGGCTATGGGCGGATGGCAAGGGGGGAAGGCGGCGGCGCTATTCCGGCACCACGCCGGAACGCTGCATCAGCGCCGCATGCAGGCGCAGTTCCTCGGCAATCCGGCCCAGCATCGGCGCCGGCCCCGACGGTTGCTCGAACATGCCCACGGGGTCCAGCACCCGCCTTGCCTCGGGCGAGGCCATGGTGGCGGCGGTAGCGGCCACCAGCTGCGTCAGCACCGGCGCCGGCGTCTCCTTCGGTGCCGAAACGCCGTACCAGCCGCCGACGCGGAAGCCCGGGAAGCCCAGCTCCGCCACGGTCGGCAGCGCTGGCAGCAGCGCCGCGCGGTCCAGCGCGCAGGTGGCCAGCGGGCGCAGCCGGCCGCTTTCGATATGGCCCTTGCAGGCCGCCAGCAGCGCGAACATCAGGTCGGTGCGGCCGGCGATGGTGTCGATCAGCGCCGGCGGGCTGCCGTTGTAGGGCACATGGGTCATCTCCACCCCGGCGCGGATGCCAAGGTCCACCATCGGCAGGTGCGCCGTGGTGCCGATGCCCCAGCTGGCATAGTTGATCCGCTTGGGGTCGGCCTTCGCCGCGGCCAGGATCTCGGCCAGGCTCTGCCACTTCGGGTTGGCGCAGAGCACGTAGATGCTGTCGGTCACCATGCCGACATGGGCGAAGTCCTCCACCGGGTTGTAGCCGGGGTTCCTCAGCGCCAGCGGGGCCATGGTGTAGGTCACGATCGTGCCCATCAGCAGGCTCAGCCCATCCGGCTTGGCCCGCGCCACCTGGCGGGCGGCCAGGCTGGTGGAGGCGCCGGGGCGGTGTTCCATGATGACATTGGCGCCGAGCCGGGCGGCAAGCCCCTCGGTCAGCACCCGGCCGATGACGTCGCTGGCGCCGCCGGCGGCATAGGGGTTGACCAGGGTGACGGTCTGCCCCGCGGCATAGCTGGAATGGGGCTGCCCCTGGGCCTGGGCCTGCCCTTGGGCGACTGCTGGCAGCAGCAGGGCGGGCGCGGCCAGCAGGTGGCGGCGGTTGGGTCCGGTCATTGGCGTTGTTCTCCCTTGGGTGGCAGCATGGCCGGGCCGGGGGCGTCACCGCAAGGCGCTGCCGCAGGCTACGGTAACGGAATACCGCAGGCGAAAATCCCCGGTTTTCCCTTGACCTCAGCGCCCCCAGCGGCAATAAGCCGCGTCTCTTTTGGATCAGACAGAACTCAACCGATGCAATTGCAAGCGCAAACCCGCTCGCTGAAGCCGGCCGAGGTGACCAAGGGCTGGATCGTGATCAATGCGGAGGGCCTCGTGCTCGGCCGCCTTGCCACGCTCGTTGCCAACCGTCTCCGCGGCAAGCACAAGCCCCAGTTCACCCCGCATGTCGACTGCGGCGACCATGTCGTCGTGATCAACGCCGAGAAGGTGAAGGTCACCGGCAACAAGGCCGAGCAGTCCACCTTCTATTGGCACACCGGCTATGCCGGCGGCATCAAGGAACGCAGCTTCAAGGCGCGCATCGCGGGCAAGCACCCCGAGAGCGTGGTCGAGAAGGCGGTGGAACGCATGATCACCCGCGGGCCGCTGGGCCGCGTGCAGATGAAGAACCTGCACGTCTATGCCGGGCCGGAACACCCGCATGCCGGCAACCAGCCGGTGGCGCTGGATGTCGGCGCGCTGAACCGTAAGAACGTGGCGGGCTGAGCATGAGCGAACAGCAAACCAGTGACTCCCTGGCCGACCTGAAGGCGATGGTCGCCGGCACCCCCGCGGTGCAGACCAATGGCGAAGCCGCCCCGGTCTACCAGGTGAAGCGCGACGCCCAAGGGCGCAGCTACGCCACCGGCCGCCGCAAGAACGCGGTTGCCCGCGTCTGGGTGAAGCCGGGCAAGGGCGTCATCACCGTCAACGACCGCCCGGTTGGCCGCTACTTCGCCCGCCCGGTGCTGCGCATGCTGATCACCCAGCCCTTCCTGGTGGTGGACCGCTACCAGCAGTTCGACGTGATCGTGACCGTGGTCGGCGGCGGGCTTTCGGGCCAGGCCGGCGCGGTGCGCCACGGCATCAGCCGCGCGCTGACCAACTATGAACCGGCGCTGCGCCCGATCCTGAAGAAGGCCGGCTTCCTGACGCGCGACCCGCGTGTGGTCGAACGCAAGAAGTACGGCAAGGCGAAGGCCCGACGCAGCTTCCAGTTCAGCAAGCGCTAAACGCCGACGGACCGGCGTTACGCGCCGGCCGCATGGCCGATATACGCAAGGGCGGGTCCGCAAGGTCCCGCCCTTGTTGCGTTTCAGGGCATACTGCTTCCGCGACGGAGTCCACGAACATGGCCAAGACGCCCACTGTCTTCATCGATGGCGAAGCCGGCACCACCGGCCTGCAGATCCGCGACCGCCTGGCGCTGCTGCCGAACGTGGCGGTGCGCAGCATCGACGCGGCCCGCCGCAAGGACCCCGAGGCGCGCCGCGAGATGATGTCCGAGGTGGACCTGGTCGTGCTCTGCCTGCCGGACGACGCCGCGAAGGAAAGCGCCGCCCTGGCCGCCAGCCTGGGCGATGCGGCGCCGAAGCTGCTGGACGCCTCCACTGCGCACCGGGTGAACCCGGACTGGGCCTATGGCCTGGCGGAGCTCAGCGCCGAGCAGCCGGCGAAGATCGCCGCGGCGATGCGTGTCTCCAACCCCGGCTGCTACCCGACGGGCGGCATCCTGCTGCTGCGCCCGCTGATCGAGGCCGGGATCATCCCGGCCGACCACCCCATCACCTGCAACGCCATCTCCGGCTTCTCCGGCGGCGGCAACGCCATGATCGCGGCCTATGAAGCCCGCACGGCCCCGGACTTCGAGCTGTATGGCCTGGGGCTGGAGCACAAGCACATCGTCGAGCTCCAGCTCTACAGCGGGCTGACCCGGCGGCCGATCTTCGTGCCCAGCGTCGGCGACTTCCGCCAGGGCATGATTGACAGCATTCCGCTGCACCTGGAGACGCTGCCCGGCAAGCCCAAGGCCGCTGACATCGAGGCCGTGCTGGCCGCGCGCTATGCCGGCGGCGAGCATGTGCGGGTGGTGCCGGCCAGCGCCAAGCTGGAACCCCAGGCGCTGAACAACACCAACGCGCTGGAGCTGCGGGTGCACGGCAATGACAAGTACGGCCAGGCCGTGCTGACCGCGCGCTACGACAACCTGGGCAAGGGTGCCTCCGGCGCGGCGGTGCAGAATATCGGCCTGATGCTCGGCATCGCCGTCGTCACCTCGCTGAAGGCCGCCGCCGAATGACCAGCATCTTCCCCTTCGAGGGCAAGTGGCCGCGCATCCACCCCACGGCCTGGGTCGCGCCCACCGCCGCGGTCATCGGTGATGTCGAGATCGGCCCCAACAGTACGGTCTGGTACCACTGCGTGCTGCGCGGAGACACCAACTTCATCCGCATCGGCGAGGCGACCAACATCCAGGATGGCAGCATCCTGCACGTCAACCGAGGGCGCGAGCCCTGCATCCTCGGCAACCAGGTCACCATCGGCCATGCCTGCATCATCCATGCCTGCACGCTGGAGGACCGCGCCTTCGTCGGCATGGGCGCCACCGTGCTGGATGGCGCGGTGATGCATGAAGGCTCGATGCTGGCCGCCGGCTCGATCCTGCCGCCCAACAAGGTGATGGGCCGGCAGGAGCAGTGGATGGGCAACCCGGCCAAGCTGCGCAAGCTGCTGACCGACGCCGAGAGCGCCGGCTTCGACCGCACCGCCGCGCATTACGCGGAACTGGGCCACCGCCACCGCGCCTCGCTGGGCTGATACCGGCCGCGCCACCGCATCGCCCGGGCCGCTCGGCCTGGTTCGCCCCGTCGCAACGCCCCGGTCCCACCGGGGCGGGGGCGCCGCACGCGCAGCGCCAACGGGTAAATTATCGACAGAATTGCCGCAAAACCGGGTAAATTGCGCGAAAATCGGCGAAGAGCATGCGTAAACATAAGAAAATATTAGATAATTTCTTAACCTAACGGTTTCTTCACTCGCCTCGCCCCGGTCCCGCCTGAGAGCATCGTTCCAGCCAGCAGCGGAACGAACCAGATGCCCGATACCCAGCACCCGCCTCCCGGACCCCGGCGCCAACCGCCTGCCACCGGCCAGGTGCCCCCGCGCGGCGTCTCACCCGAACGGGTGATGGACGGTCGCGATCCTCGGATCATCCTCTCATCGAATCAACCCAATTCAGCTGGCCATTAGGGGAGAACGCCCATGTCCCACACCACTTCCGCGGCCGCGCCGACGCCGCCCTGGCGTTGGCTGCAACTCGCCCTCGGCGTCACCTGCATGGTGATGATCGCCAACCTGCAATATGGCTGGACCCTCTTCGTCACCCCCATCGAACAGGCGCAGGGCTGGTCGCGCCGCGACATCCAGATCGCCTTCACCATCTTCATCCTGATGCAGACCTGGCTGGTGCCGATCGAAGGCTGGCTGATCGACCGCTTCGGCCCGGCCATCAGCGTGGCCCTGGGCGGGTTGATGGTCGGCTGCGCCTGGGTGGCCAACAGCTATGCCACCTCGCTCGTCGTGCTCTACCTGGCGGCGGCGCTGGGCGGCATCGGCGCCGGCGTGGTCTATTCCGCCAGCGTCGGCAATGCGCTGAAGTGGTTCCCGGACCGGCGCGGCCTGGCGGCGGGCATCGTCGCCGGCGGCTTCGGCGGTGGCTCCGCGCTCACCGTCATCCCCATCGCCAACACCATCGCGTCGCAGGGCTACCAGGCCGCCTTCCTCTGGTTCGGCCTGGGCCAGGGGATCATCGTCATCGCCGCCGCGGTGTTCCTGCGGGCACCGAAGCCGGGCGAAACCCCGGCCCCCTCGGCCGCCACGCTGGCGGCGCAATCCGCGCGCGACTACACCCCCGGCGAGGTCGCCCGCAGCCCGCTGTTCTGGGTGCTCTACGCCATGTTCGTCATGGTCTGCGCCGGCGGGCTGATGGCGGTGGCCCAGCTGGCGCCGATGGCGCGCGACTATGGCGTGGCCGATGTGCCGGTCAGCGTGCTCGGCCTCACCCTGCCGGCGCTGCAATTCGCGCTCTCCATCGACCGCATCCTCAACGGCCTGACGCGGCCCTTCTTCGGCTGGGTCAGCGACCATATCGGCCGCGAGAACACCATGTTCATCGCCTTCGGGCTGGAAGGCATCGGCATCTGGCTGCTGGCCACCTTCGCCCACGACCCCGTGCTGTTCGTGGTGCTCTCGGGCTTCGTGTTCTTCGCCTGGGGCGAGATCTACAGCCTGTTCCCCAGCCTCTGCACCGACATCTACGGCCGCAAATACGCCACGGCCAATTACGGCATGCTCTACACTGCCAAGGGCACGGCGGCGCTGCTGGTGCCGTTCTCCTCCTGGGTGCAGGAGGCGACGGGCAGCTGGAACGGCGTGTTCTACGTGGTGGTCGCCGCCAACCTGCTGGCCAGCGCCATGGCGCTGCTGCTGGTCAAGCCGATGCGCGCCCGCATGGCCAGGCGGCAACTGCCGCCGGCGGTGGAGAACGAGTTGCCGCATGCCGCCGTCATCGCCGGCGAGGCACTGCGCTGACCCCCACGGCCCGCCTCGCACCGCCGGCCGGGTGATTTTACCTGGCCGGCGTTTGCGTTAAACAAGCCGCTACCGTCCTGAGAAAGAACGAGGCCGCCGATGCCTGACTTCAAGACCGTCGCCCAATTGCTCCAGGTGGGCGAGGCCAGCCTGCCCGCCATCCGCGCGCCGGAACGCGCCTCGCTGTCCTATGGTGGCCTGCGCGAACTGACCGCCAGCACGGTCGCCCGGCTGAACGGCATCGGCATCGGCCGTGGCGACCGGGTGGCGATCGTGCTGCCGAACGGCCCGGAAATGGCCGCCGCCTTCGTCGCCATTGCCGGCGGCGCCACCACCGCCCCGCTGAACCCGGCCTACAAGGCCGAGGAGTTCGAGTTCTACCTGACCGACCTGAGCGCGAAGGCGCTGGTGGTGCAGGCCGGCTGGGAAACCCCGGCCCGCGCCGTGGCGCAGAAGCTGGGCGTGCCGGTGCTGGAACTGGTGCCCGACACCGTCGGCGGCGCCGGCCGCTTCAGCCTGGAAGGTGGCACCCCCGGCGCCGCCGCCAAGCCCGGCATGGCGTTGGAAGAAGACGTGGCGCTGGTGCTGCACACCTCCGGCACCACGGCGCGGCCGAAGATCGTGCCGCTGACCCATGGCAATGTTTCCGCCAGTGCCCGCAACATCGCCGGGACGCTCGCGCTGACCCGCGCCGATGCCTGCCTCAACGTGATGCCGCTGTTCCACATCCACGGCCTCATCGCGGCGACGCTGGCCTCCCTGGCCGCCGGCGGCGCCGTCATCTGCACGCCTGGCTTCAACGCGCTGCGCTTCTTCGGCCTGTTGGATGCCGAACGCCCCAGCTGGTACACGGCGGTGCCGACCATGCATCAGGCGATTTTGCAGCGGGCCGAGCGCAACGCGGAGGTCATCCGCCGCGCGCCCTTGCGCTTCATCCGCTCCTCCTCCGCCAGCCTGCCGGCGCAGGCGATGAAGGACCTGGCCGCGGCGTTCAGCGCCCCGGTGATCGAGGCCTATGGCATGACCGAGGCCAGCCACCAGATGTGCAGCAACCCGCTGCCGCCCCGCGCGCAGAAGCCCGGCCTGGTCGGCCTGCCCGCCGGGCCGGAAGTGGCCATCATGGATGATGACGGCGAGATTTTGCCCAAGGGCGAGATCGGCGAGGTCGTCATCCGCGGCGCCAACGTGACGCATGGCTACGAGGCCAATCCGGAAGCGAACGAAAAGGCCTTCACCAAGGGCTGGTTCCGCACCGGCGACCAGGGGATGTTCGACGCCGATGGCTACCTGCTGCTGACCGGCCGGCTGAAGGAACTGATCAAGCGCGGCGGCGAGCAGGTCAGCCCGCTGGAGGTGGACGGCGTGCTGAGCGAGCACCCCGCCGTGGCCCAGGCGCTGACCTTCAGCATTCCGCACACCATGCTGGGCGAGGAAGTCGGCGCCGCCGTGGTGCTGAAGGAAGGCATGGAGGTGACGGAGCGCGAGCTGCGCGACCACGCCGCGAAGCACCTGGCGGACTTCAAGGTGCCGCGCAAGATCGTCTTCCTGGCGGAAATCCCGAAGGGTGCGACCGGCAAGCTGATGCGCATCGGCCTGGCCGAAAAGCTGGGCGTGACCGCCTGAACCAAACACCCTCCCCCGCGGGCGGGGGAGGGATGGGGTGGGGGCCAGCACCGCCCCACCCCCCCCCGACTCTCCCCCGCCAACGGGGGAGGGGAAGCCATACGGAGACCTCCCCATGAAGATCTGCATTTTCGGCGCCGGCGCCATCGGCGGCCTGATGGCCGCCAAGCTGGCCGCCAAGGGCGAGCACGAGGTCACCGTCATCGCCCGCGGCCCGCATTTGGCCGCCATGCAGCAGCATGGCCTGCGCCTGCGCAGCGAGGGCGTGGAGTCCGTCACCCACCCGCGCTGCGTCGCCTCAGCCGAGGAAGCGGGGCCGCAGGATTACGTTGTGGTAACCTTGAAGGCCCATTCGCTGCCCGGCGCCGCGAAGCAGATGCAGCCGCTGCTGGGGCCAGAGACCGCCATCGTCTCGGCCGTCAACGGCATCCCCTGGTGGTATTTTTATAAGCTGCCCGGCGCCCACGAGGATCGTCGCGTCACCTCCGTGGACCCCGACGGCACGGTGGGCGAGCTGCTGCACCCCAGCCGCGCCATCGGCTGCATCGTCTATCCCGCGGCCGAGGTGCCGGAGCCCGGCGTCATCGACCACACCTACGGCGACCGCTTCACCTTGGGCGAGCCGGATGGCAGCCGCAGCCCGCGCGCCGAGGCGCTCTCCAAGGCGCTGATGGCGGCCGGCTTCAAGGCCCCGGTCCGCCCGCGCATCCGCGACGAGATGTGGGTCAAGCTGTGGGGCAACCTGGCCTTCAACCCGCTTTCCGCGCTGACCGGCGCGACGCTCGACATCATCACCGGCGAGCCGGAACTGCGCGCGGTCTGCCGCCAGATGATGCTGGAAGCCCAGGCCGTGGCCGAGGCGCTCGGCGTGAAATTCGCCATCGATGTCGACAAGCGCATCGCCGGCGGCGCCGAGGTGGGCGCGCACAAGACCAGCATGCTGCAGGACCTGGAACGCGGCCGTCCCATGGAGATCGACGCGCTGCTGGGCAGCGTGGTGGAACTGGCCGAGATGGTGGAGCTGCCGGTGCCCACCTGCCGCACCGTGCTGGCGCTGGTCCGCTCACGCGGCCGTGTTGCGGGCTGTTACTGAGGCATTAACGAAGCTTCGGTTGCCCCACCCGTTACCGCAGGCCAGTCTGCCGGCGAAGTTCACCCCAGGGGAAACGGAGGAGACAACGCCATGCGTCGCTTCATGCCATTCTGCCTGGTGGTGGGCCTTGCCGCCTGCGGCCCATTGCCGCCCACTGCCAGCTTGCCGCCCGATGCCGTGCTCGGCTCTGGCGACCCGACGCGCACGACCATCCTGCGCAGCGCCTACGTCTTCAACGCCCCGGCGGTACTGGCGGGGCAGCCGGGCGAGGCGGCGCGCGCCCTGGCCGGCATGGAATACCTGGCCGCGGAAATCCCCGTCGGCCCGCGCTGGGTCGAGTTCCAGCCGCAGGTGACCTTCGGGTTGCAGCGCGCGCGGACGGAATGGCGCGAGGCGCTGGGCATTGCGCCGGATGCGCTGCCGCAGCCCGTGGTGGATTCACTCTACGCCGTGGTGCGCGGTGGTGGCGCCGAGGCGCTGCCTCAGGCACTCTATCCGCAACCCGCCACAACCTTTGCCCGCCTGGGCGCCCTGCCGCCGCTGCCGCACACCGCGCTGGCGGCGGCCGAGACCCAGCAGGAACTGAACCGAATCGATTTCGTGGGCCGCACCAGCCCCGGCGGGGATTCCGCCGGCGGGCGCGGCCAGTAAGCCCCAATGAAGGAACTACCGATGTCGCGCCTCACCACCACCGCCAGCCTGCTCCTTGCCCTGGGGCTCGGGGCCTGCACCCTGCCGTCGCTGTCCTCGCTGGGCCTGCCGGTGGAACAGACCGCGAGCTTGCCGGAGGATGCCTATGCCGGTGCGGGTGACCCGATGCGCTCCGCCATCAACAACAGCACCATCGCCTTCTCCAACCGGTCCCAGCTGGCCGGCAAGCCGGCCCAGGCGGCCCGTGCGGTGGCGGAGATGGAGTTCCTGAAGGTGGAGATCGCCTCCAACCCGCGCAGCGCCGGTGGCTCCACCACCGCCAGCACCATCTTTCCGTCGGCGCAGGCGGAATGGCGCCGCGCGCTGGGCATCAGCCCTGCCGCCCCGCCGCAGGCCGTGATCGACGGCATGTTCGCCGCCGCGCGCGCGCTGCAGGGCGGCCAGCCCCGCTCGGCCGAGGTGGTGCTCTCGCAGCCGATCTTCACCCTGGGCGGCCCGGCCACCCTGGCCCGGCTGGCCAGCCTGCCGGACCTGCCCGTGACCAACCAGGCCGCGCAGGAAGCCAGCCGCGTGCTGCGCCGGAGTGGGTTCGGCCGCTTCTGATGCGGCGGGTTGTGCTCCCGCTGCTGGTGGTGCTGGCCGGCTGCGCCGAACTGCGCACGCCGGCCGCCCCGCCGCCGCCGGCCGAGCTGGGCGCGGGCAACCAGCCCGGCCAGCTGGCGGACCCGGTGCGGGCGGCGATTGTCGCCAGTGCCGCCGCCTTTGCCGATGCCGGGCTGAGCCTGGCGGAGAAGCCGGCCGAGGTGGCCCAGGCGGCGGCGCAGCTGGAGTACCTCTCCATGGTGCTGCCGCGGTCCGAGGCCTATGCCGCGATGCCGCAGACCACGGTGATGAGCCTTGGCCTGGCGCGGGAGGAGCTGCGCGCGGCGCTGGGCGTCAACGACAGCGCCGAGCCGCAACGCGTGATCCGCGCGCTGCTGGCGGTGGCGCGGGCGCTGCGGGCCGGCCAGCCGGATCAGGCGGCGGCGGCCTTGCCGGTGGGGCTGTTCCGCCCGGGCGGGGCCGCTTCGGTCCGCCGCTTCGCTGAACCTGGCCCGCTGCCCCAGGCCGCGGCGGCGACCAGCCTGGCCCAGCAGGACCTGGCGCGGATGGATACCAACCGGCTCTGGCTGCAGGGCCGCAGCCAGGACCTCATCGGCATGCAGGTCGGCACCTCGCCCGGCGGCAGCGCCCCGGGGCTTGGGATGGGCAGCGGGTTCTGACAAACAGCAACCGCGGACTGGCCGGCGTGCCGGACCGCGGGGCTGTGCTGCCCCGCGCCGCCGGCATGCCAGCCCGGCATCAGTCACTCGCCATCACCGCCACATAGCTGCCCGGCGCGTCCTCCAGCGCCTTCAGCTTGCCCTTGCCGGGCACCCGCGCCGCCACCTTCTCCGGCGCCCCATCCTTGCTCCCCTGGGCGCTGACCCAGCGGTGCCAGTCCGGCCACCAGCTGCCGGCCAGTTCCGTGGCGCCGGCGAACCATTCATCCGGTGTCGGCGGCAGCGTGTCGTTGATCCAGTGGCTGTACTTGCCGCTGTCCGGCGGGTTCACCACGCCGGCGATGTGGCCTGACGCCGCCAGTACGAAGCGCACCGGCCCGCCCAGCACCTGGGTGCCGCGATAGGTGCTTTTCCACGGCGCGATGTGGTCTTCCCGCGTGCTGATGAAGTAGGCCGGCACCTTGATGTTGCGCAGGTCGATCTTCTCCCCCAGCAGCGTGATCGCGCCCGGCTTCACCAGGTCGTTGGCCTGGTACATCCGCCGCAGGTAGAAGCTGTGCATCTTCGCGGGCATGCGGGTGCTGTCGTCGTTCCAGTACAGCAGGTCGAACGGGAAGGGCTCCTGCCCCAGCAGGTAGTTGTTGACCACGAAGGACCAGATCAGGTCGTTGGCGCGCAGCATGTTGAAGGTGCTGGCCATCTCGGCACCGTCGAGGAAGCCGCGCTTGTTCATCTTCTCCTCAAGCGCCTTCAGCTGTTCCTCGTCGATGAAGACGCCAAGCTCACCGGCTTCCTCGAAGTCGGTCATGGTCACGAAGAAGGTCGCGGTCTTGATCCGGTCGATGCCCTTCGCCGCCATATGCGCCAGGGTGGTGGCCAGCAGCGTGCCGCCCAGGCAATAGCCGATGGCATTCACCTCGCGCTCGCCGGTGGCCTTTTCCACCGCGTCCAGCGCGGCGTAGACGCCTTCCGTCATGTAGGCGTCGAAGCCCTTCTGGGCCAGGTGCTCGTCCGGGTTCACCCAGGACACCATGAACACCGTGTGGCCCTGTTCCACCGCCCATTTGACGAAGGAGTTCCTGGGCCGCAGGTCCAGGATGTAGAACTTGTTGATCCAGGGCGGGAAGATCAGCAGCGGTCGCTTGAAGACTTCCTTGGTGGCCGGCGTGTACTGGATCAGCTGCATCAGGTCGTTCTGGAACACGACCTTGCCGGGGGAGATCGCGATGTTCTCGCCCATCTTGAACTTGCTGTCGTCGGTCATGCTGATGCGCAGCTGGCCCTTGCCGCGCTCCAGGTCCGCCAGCAGGTGGGAGAGGCCCTTCAGCAGGTTCTCGCCGCCGGTTTCCGCGGTTTTGCGCAGCACTTCCGGGTTGGTCATCAGGAAGTTGCTGGGGCTCATCGCGTCGACGAATTGCCGAGTGTAGAAATCCACCTTCTGGGCGGATTTGGCGTTCATGCCATCGGCGCTGCCGGCCACGTTCTGGAAGTAGCGGGCGCTCAGCAGGTAGCTCTGCTTGATGAAGTCGAAGACCTCGTTCTCGCGCCAGGCATCGTCCTTGAAGCGGCGGTCCTTCGGGTCCTCCGCCACCACCGGCGGCGTCGCCTCGCCCATCATGCGGCGCGCGGTGTGTTGCCACAGCGTCAGGTAGTCCTGCCAGAAGCCCAGCTGCGCCTGCACCAGGCGGGCCGGATTGGCCATCAGCCGCGCCGTCATCTCCATGAAGGCGCCGCCCAGGTTCAGCGGGTCCGGCGAGGAACCGCCTTCGGCCTGGCGCTTCAGGAAGTCGCCGACGATGCGCTGGCCGCGCTCGGCCACCTCGGCCATGGTGCGGGTGACCAGCGCCGGGTCGGGCAGGCGGAACTGCGGCGGTTCGACAGGCGGTTTTTCGGCCATGTGGCGTCCCGCGCGGTTGGCACGGTCCTCTATTTGCCTGACCACATGCGCCAAGCCGCGGCGCCGTTCAACCCCGCCGCCGGCCCGGGCCGGCTTTCCCCGGCCGGGCATCCGCGCTAACCCTGGCGTGATCGGGGCGAAGGGGAACCGCAGGTGGGGCCGGAACGGGTGAACCGCAGCAGCGCAGGGCGGGCTTGCTGGCCCCGGCCGGCGGCGGCTGCCCTGGCGCTGGCGCTGGCCTGCCCCTTGGCCGGCTGCGGTATCCCGCGCGAGATCGACCCCTTCGTGATCTATGACGAGGTGACCGGCGACATCGATGCCGGGCGCGAACGCCCGCCCGGCATGGACCGGCCCTATCCCAGCCTGGGCACGGTGCCGCCGCGGCCGGAGCGGCCGGATGCCAAGACCCGCGCCGGCCTGACGGCGACGCTGGAGGCCGACCGCGCCCGCAGCCTGCAACCGCTGGCACCGCGCGACATTCCGGCACCGCCGGCCGAGGCCGAGGCCCCCGGCACTCCACCCGTGCCGGCCGCACCACCGGAACCGCCGCGGCTGGCCGGCGCCGTCGCCGTGCCCTGGGTGCTGCCCGGCGGGGTGCAGGCCCTGCCCGGCGCCGCCCCCGGCAGCACGGCCCCCTTGCCCGAGCCAGGCGAGGTGCCGGCCGGCCCGACGCCGGACCTGCTGGCGGCCCCGCCGCCGCTGCCGCGCCTGCAATAGGTTTTTCGCGTCGCGGCGATACCGCTGGCGGGCAAACCGCTTTATACGTGCCGGCCCCGAGCCGGATACCGGCCGGGCCAACCCGCACGGACCCGTAAGATGACCGAGGAATTCCACCGCATCCGCCGCCTGCCGCCCTACGTGTTCGCCGAGGTGAACGCGGCCAAGGCCAAGGCGCGGGCAGCAGCGGAGGATATCGTCGACCTCGGCATGGGCAACCCGGACAGCCCGACGCCGCCGCATATCGTCGCCAAGCTGATCGAGGCGGTGCAGGACCCGCGCACCCACCGCTACAGCATGTCCAAGGGCATCCCGGGGCTGCGCAAGGCCCTGGCCGGCTATTACGACCGTCGCTTCGGCGTGAAGCTGGACCCGGAGACCGAGGTTGTCGCCACGCTGGGCAGCAAGGAGGGCCTGGCCAACCTGGCCCAGGCCATCAGCAGCCCCGGCGATACCATCCTGGTGCCGAACCCCAGCTACCCGATCCACCAATTCGGCTTCATCATCGCCGGCGCCAGCGTGCGCAGCCTGCCCTGCACGCCGGATGACGAGATGCTGCAGGCGATCGACCGCGCGGTGCGGCATTCCGTGCCGAAGCCGACCGCGGTCATCGTGAACTTCCCCAGCAACCCGACCGCGCACCTGGCTTCGATTGAGTTCTACCGCGAGCTGGTGGCGCTGTGCCGCAAGCACGAGCTCTACATCCTGAGCGACCTGGCCTATGCCGAGCTGTATTTCGGCGAGACGCCGCCGCCCAGCGTGCTGGAAGTGCCGGGGGCGATGGATGTCTGCGTCGAGTTCACCAGCCTGTCCAAAACGTATAACATGCCGGGCTGGCGCATGGGCTTTGCCGCCGGCAACCAGCGGCTGATCGCGGCGCTGACCCGCGTCAAAAGCTACCTGGACTACGGTGCCTTCGCGCCGATCCAGATCGCCGCCGCCGCCGCGCTGAACGGCCCGCAGGACAGCGTTGCCGAGATGCGCGTGCTGTACAAGGAACGCCGCGACCTGCTGGTGAAGGGGCTGCACCAGGCCGGCTGGGACGTGCCTTCGCCCGAGGGGTCCATGTTCATCTGGGCGCCGATCCCCGAGAAGTTCCGCCATCTCGGCAGCGTCGAGTTCAGCAAGCTGCTGATGGCCAAGGCCAAGGTGGCGGTGGCCCCGGGCCTGGGCTTCGGCGAGCATGGCGATGGTCATGTCCGCATCGCCCTGGTGGAGAACAACCACCGCATTCGCCAGGCGCTGCGGGGCATCCGCAGCTTCATGGCGGTGGATAACGCTGGTCCCGCGCTGCATGGCAGCGACGGCCCTGCGTTGCCCGAGGTGGAGCTGGCGGCACAATGAGCATGCGTCCCCTGACGCTCGGCGTGGCCGGGCTGGGCACCGTGGGTGCCGGCGTGCTGAAGCTGCTGGCCGACAATGCCGATGTGGTGGCGGCCCGCGCCGGGCGGCCGGTGGCGGTGGTGGCGGTCTCCGCGCGGGAACGCGGGCGCGACCGCGGCGTGAACGTGGCGGGCCTGCGCTGGTACGACGACCCCGTGGCGCTGGCCGGCGATGCCGGCGTGGACGTGGTTGTCGAGTGCATCGGCGGCAGCGAGGGACCGGCCCGCGCGCTGGTGGAAGCCGCGCTGCGTGCCGGCAAGCCGGTGGTCACCGCCAACAAGGCGCTGCTGGCGGTGCATGGCGCCAGCCTGGCGGAGCTGGCCGGCGACACGCCCCTGGCCTTCGAGGCCGCGGTGGCCGGCGGCATCCCCGCGATCAAGGCGCTGCGGGAAGGCCTGGCGGCGAACAACCTGTCGCGCGTGGCCGGCATCCTCAACGGCACCTGCAACTACATCCTGACCACGATGCGCGAGCAGAAGCGCGAATTCGCCGATGTGCTGGCCGAGGCGCAGAAGCTTGGCTACGCCGAGGCTGACCCCAGCTTCGACATCGACGGCGTGGACGCCGCGCACAAGCTGGCGATCCTGGCCGCGCTGGCCTTCGGCCGCCCGGTGGATTTCGCCAGCGTGCATGTCGAGGGCATCCGCCAGGTCTCCGCGCTGGATTTCCAGATGGCGGAGGAACTGGGCTACCGCATCAAGCTGCTGGGCATTGCGCAGCGGACCGAGGCGGGGATTTCTACCCGTGTCCATCCCTGCATGGTGCCGCAGGCGGCGCCGATCGCGCGGGTGGATGGCGTGTTCAACGCCGTGGTGGCCGAGGGTGACTTCGTCGGCCGCGTGGTGCTGCAGGGCCGCGGCGCCGGCGCCGGCCCGACCGCCAGCGCGGTGGTGGCGGATGTGATCGACATTGCCCGTGGCCGCTTCACCCCGGTGTGGGGCAGTGCGGCCGGGGCGCTGGCGGCGGTGCCCAGCGTGCCGATGGCGGCGCATACCGGCTGCTACTACCTGCGCCTGATGGTGGTGGACCGCCCCGGCGTCATCGCCGACGTGACCGGCGTGCTGCGCGACCACAGCATCAGCCTGGAGAGCATGCTGCAACGCGGCCGCGCGCCCGGCGAGGCGGTGCCGGTGGTGCTGACCACGCATGAATGCGAGGAAGCCGGGATGCGCGCTGCGATCGCGCGGATCGAGGAACTGGCCGCGGTGATGGAGAAGCCGGTGCTGATCCGGATCGAGCCGGCCTGAGGTCGGCGACAGGATCCGACATAACACTGCCGTAGGGAGTGCTTCCGGCGACTCCCCGCGCGGTGTAGGGTCGTGGGAACGCATACGGAGGCTTCCCATGGGCGATCTCGGGCCCCACATCGGCAAACACGTCGACCGCAACCTGGCGCTGGAACTGGTGCGCGTGACCGAGGCCGCCGCGCTCTCGGCCAGCCGCTGGATGGGCAAGGGCGACAAGAACGCCGCCGATGGCGCCGCCGTCGACGCCATGCGCAAGGCCTTCGACACGCTCTCCATCTCGGGCACCGTGGTGATCGGCGAGGGCGAGATGGACGAGGCGCCGATGCTGTACATCGGCGAGAAGATCGGCCTGGGCGGCCCGGTGGTGGACATTGCCGTGGACCCGCTGGAAGGCACCACGCTGACCGCCAAGGGCGGCCCCAATGCCATGGCCGTGCTGGCGCTGGCCGAGGGCGGCGGCTTCCTGCACGCCCCCGACATATACATGGACAAGCTGGCCGTTGGCCCCGGCTTGCCGGACGGCGTGGTGGATATCGACGCCAGCCCCGAGGAGAACCTGCGCAACCTGGCCCGCGCCAAGAAGTGCGATGTCTCCGACCTGGTGGTCTGCCTGCTGGACCGCGACCGCCACAAGGACAAGATCAAGGCCTGCCGCAACGCCGGCGCGCGGATCATGCTGATCCCGGATGGCGATGTGTTCGGCGTAGTGGCGTGCTCGCAGCCGGAAGTGGGCATCGACATGTACCTGGGCAGCGGCGGCGCGCCCGAGGGCGTGCTGGCGGCCGCCGCGCTGCGCTGCATCGGCGGCCAGATGCAGGGCCGACTGATGTACGAAAACGAGGAACAAATCGCCCGCGCCCGCGAAATGGGCATCACCGACCCGCAGCGGAAGTACAAGCTGGAAGACATGGCCCGGGGCGACGTGATGTTCGCGGCGACCGGCGTGACCACCGGCCCGATGCTGCGCGGCGTGCGCTGGTTCGGCGGCGGCGCGGTGACGCATTCCATCGTCATGCGCAGCAAGTCCGGCACGGTGCGGTACGTGGAAGGGCACCACAACTTCGCGCTGAAGCCAAAAGCCTTCTCCGGTTGATCCAGCCCGGCGCCGTATTGGGGGTTGAGGCCAGCGTCTCCGGCAGGCGCTGGGTCTGGCGCGAGGGCGACCAGCGCGTCGGCCTGGCGATCTCCCAGCGGCTGGAAGTACCGGAAGTGGTCGGCCGGCTGCTGGCCGCGCGCGGCATCGGGCTGGATGCGGCGCAGGATTTTCTGGAGCCGACGCTGCGGGCGTTGCTGCCCGATCCGTCCATCCTCATGGACATGGACAATGCGGCGCAGCGCCTGGCGCATGCGGTGCGCACCGGCGAACAGGTGGCGGTGTTCGGCGACTATGACGTGGACGGGGCGTGCAGCGGCGCGCTGATGGTGCGGGCGCTGCGGATGCTCGGCTGTGAGGTGACGCATTATGTCCCCGACCGGCTGAAGGAGGGCTATGGCCCCAATGCCGGCGCGATTCGGGAATTGCTGGCGCGCGGTGCCACGCTGATTGTCTGCGTCGATTGCGGCGTGGCGGCGCATGAGGCCCTGGCGGTGGCGCAGGGCGAGGCGGATGTGGTGGTGCTGGACCATCACAAGGCCGAGGGCGCGGTGCCGCCGGTGCGGGCGGTGGTGAACCCGAACCGGCTGGATTGCAGCAGCGGGCTGAAGCACCTGTGCGCGGCCGGCGTGGCGTTTCTGGCCATGGTGGCGACGCATCGGCTGCTGCGGCGGCAGGGCTGGTTCCAGACCCGGGAGGAGCCGAAGCTTCTGGACCTGCTGGATATCGTGGCGCTGGCGACTGTGTGCGACGTGATGCCGCTGACCGGGGTGAACCGCGCCTTGGTGGCGCAGGGGCTGAAGGTGATGGCGCGGCGCGGCCATGCCGGCGTGGCGGCGCTGCTGGATGTGGGCCTGGTGCGGGAGGCGCCTTCCGCGCATTCCCTCGGCTTTGTGCTGGGGCCGCGGATAAATGCCGCGGGGCGGATCGATGAGCCGGATTTGGGCATGCGGCTGCTGCTGTGCGACGACCCCGTTGAGGCGCGCGAGATGGCCGAGCGGCTGGACGCGGTGAACAAGCGCCGGCAGGAGGTGGAGGCCGATGTGCTGGGCACCGCCTTCGAGATGGCGGAGGCGCAGGCGGCGGCGGGCATGCCGGTGCTGCTGGTTGCCGGCGAAGGCTGGCACCCCGGCGTGGTGGGCATTGTCGCCGGGCGGCTGAAGGAAAAGTACAATCGTCCCGCCTGCGTGGCCGGGCTGGCGGCCGGCTTCGGCAAGGGCAGCGGGCGGTCGGTGGCCGGGCAGGATTTGGGCGCGGCGGTGATCGCGGCCCGGCAGCTGGGGCTGCTGGTGAGCGGCGGCGGGCATGCCATGGCCGCGGGGTTCGGCTTTGCCGTGGGCAAGCAGCAGGCGCTGCACGACTTTCTGAATGAGCGCCTGGCGCTGGCGGGTGGCCTGGCCGGCGCCGCCGACCTGGTGGTGGAAGGCAGCGTGACCGTGCCGGCGGCAACCACCGACCTGGCGCGCCAGGTGGAGCGGCTGGCGCCGTTTGGGTCCGGCAATGAGGAACCGATCTTCGTGCTGCCGCGCTGCCGCGTGGTGCGGGCCGACCGCGTGGGCAAGGAAGGCGCGACGGTGCGCGCCTATCTTGAAGGCGAGGCCGGCGGACGGCTGAAGGCGATTTGCTTCCGCGCCAAGGAAGGCCCGCTGGCCGACGCGCTGCTTTCGGGCGAGCGGCTGCCGCTGCACCTGGCCGGGCAACTGCGCGCCGAGCGCTGGAACGACGATGTGACTGCCTGCTTCCACGTGGTGGACGCCGCGCGGGTGGTTTGAGTGGCCGATTGGTTCGCTGATTCAAAAGTTTCAGTGCCAGGCGCACGATTGCGTACCGACATTCCCCTGCCGATTTCACCAACTTTGGGTGAACCAAAAAGCAGGGCTGGACCATGGTTTCCCCGACCCACGTGCTTGTTATTGATGAATCTGAACACCTGGGCGTCCTGATAGAAGCCGTGTTGCTTCGCGCCGGCGTTGCCGAGGTGATTCTGGTGGATGGCCCGGCAGTGGCATTGCAAGCCATATCGGCCCTGCCAGACCGGCGCGGCAATGTTGCCTTGGTTGACCGATATGTTCTGGGCGGGGGATGTGCCGCGGTGATCGCGGCGCTGCGGGCGCGCGGCATTCCGATCGTCATCGATGGTGAACCCGGGCAAGGCTGCGACGCGGGCCTGGTTGTGCTGCCGAAGCCATACGGCGCGCAGGCCCTGGTCGAGGGTCTCCGTGCCGCGCTGAGCGCGTGATCGACCGCAAACGGCCGCCGGGTTTCACGAACGTACGATGCAGTACCGACCTGGGGGCCGGGCGCCCCATATAGTGAGAGGCGTCGGGTTCAAGTCGGCACGGGCGCGTGGGGGAGGGGTCACCTCCCGGTAGGCCGCAGCAGCAGGACCAATGACTTTCAGTTGCGATGTCGTCGCGCCCTTGCCGCGGAATACCCTGCTGCGGGCCCTGCCCGCCCAGAGCCTTGCCCTGCTGTTGCCTCGGCTCAGCCTGGTTGCCCTGGAGTTGGGTCAGGTGCTGCACCCCGTGCATCTGCCCGTCACGACCATCTATTTTCCGGAAACCGGCCTGGTTTCCATGGTTGGGGTGCTGGCCGACGGCGAGATGGTGGAGGTGGGGCTGATCGGCTACGAGGGGATGGTTGGCCTGCCGGTGTTGCTTGGCGCCGAGTTCGACGACCAGGAGGCCATGGTGCAGGCGGCTGGCACTGCCCTGTGCCTGAGCGCCGCCTCGTTTCGCAAGGCGCTGGCGGCCGACCCTATTCTGAAAGCGGTATTGATGCGCTTCGTGCTGGGATTTCTCGGCCAGGTGGCACGCACCGCTGTTTGCAACGGCCGGCACCAGGTGCCGCAGCGGCTGGCGCGCTGGCTGCTGATGGCCCAGGACAGGCTGGGCAGCCCATGCTTTCGCATGACGCATGAACTGCTGGCGATGATGCTGGGGGTGCGCAGGGCAGGTGTCTCGGTGGCGGCCGCGGCGCTGCAGGCTGCAGGCATCGTGCGCTACGAACGGGGCACCATGACCGTACTGGATCGGCCCCGGCTGGAGCAGGCTTCCTGCGAATGCTACCGGGTGGTGCGCGACGCCTACGATCGGATGCATGACGAGCATCTTCCGGACGCCGCCGACTAGCGCCTGATCGCCGCCGCTGGAATCACCGGCGGCGTGAATCGGCCGCCCAAACAACAGCTTAGGGTGTGTCAGGCGTTTCTGTCCGCGCCTTGCAGACTCTGGCGCCTGACCCGGCCTGGCCCGACCGCGCGGCTGCCGCTGCGCCCCCACGCCGGGCGGTATGCTGCCCCGTGGCGGCGGCGGCGCGGGTGGTTTGAGCGGCGTCACGGCGGCGCCATCCAGCGGGGAAGGCGGGATCTGCCGCCGCAGAGCTGGTGGGCGGCCCGGGCCAGGCGCAGGACCGGGATCATGCCCCGGTCGCAGCGACCAATCAGCGCCGCGACCTTGGCCTGGACCAGCGGCATGAGCGTTTTGGACAAATCCGGGTCGGGCAGCAGGTGGGCCGGGGCGTTCAGGGCGCTGTGCAGGCCGAGGCGGCGGGCCAGGACGATGCCGGCCAGCTTCAGGATGCGCAGCGCGCGGCGGTAGGCGCGGCAGATCCAGTGTTCCAGCCGACGCAGCGCGGCGGGGGCGCGTGGGTCCGCGACGGCCTTGAGCAGGCGGGACCAGACCCCGGCATGCGTCCAGCGGCGGAACTGGCGGGAGGCGGTGTCGGCTGGCCCCATTTCTGTGGGTAGGTCCTTCCAGGGGCCATTGTGGCAGGCAACCCACAGAATGGCGTCGAGCCGGGCGCGGATATCGAAGATGGGGCGGCCGCTGCCCTGGCGGGTGAAGAAGGGGATGAGGGCGGCGAGTTCGGCGTCGTCGAGCGGTTGCCAGGGGCGGGGGTTGGTGAGGCGGGGGAGCATGGGGGGTGTCCGGCGCGGGAGCCGTGAACATAAAGTGAACGATTGGTAGATGCAAGGAAAACCAGGCTCGCGCCCCCCTCAATCCACCCTGATCCCGGCCTGACGCACCACCTCGCCCCACTTCCGATACTCCGCCGCCACATGCGCGGTGAAGGCGGCGCGGTCCAGCGGGGCGGGCTCGATCCCCAGCTGGTGCAGCCGGTCGCGCGCCTCGGTGCCGCTGAAGCCGGCGACCATGGCGGCTGAGAGCCGGTCCATGATCGGCTCCGGCGTGCCGGTCGGCACCTGCACGCCCCACCAGATCATCGCGGAGAAGCCCGGCAGGTCGGCGGCTTCGGCCACGGTGGGGGTGCCGGGGGCGGCGAACCAGGGCTGCGGGCTGGTCACTGCCAGCAACTTGGCGCGACCGTCGCGGATGGCCGGCAGGTAGCCCGGCAGGTTGTCATGCACCAGGTCCAGCCGGCCGCCCAGCAGGTCGGTCATCATCGGTGCGGTGCCGCGGTACGGCACGTGCTGCATGGTGACGCCGGCGTTGCGGTTCAGGTATTCGCCCACCAGGTGGCCGGAGGTGCCGTTGCCCGGGCTGCCATAGACCAGCTCGCCGGGGCGGCGCTTGGCCAGTTCCAGCGCTTGCTTCAGCGTGGCCACCGGCAGGTCCGGCCGGGCCATGATGCCGTTGCAGACGTGGCAGCTCTGGCCCACCGGCACCAGGTCCCGCATGGGGTCGTAGCCCAGGCGAGGGTACAAATGCGGTCCCATGGCGGCGGCGCTGATGGTGGTGATCAGCAGCGTGTAGCCGTCCGGGTCGGCCTTGGCGGCCAGCTCGGCGCCCAGGTTGCCGCCGGCGCCGCCGCGATTCTCGATGATGACCTGCTGGCCGATCTGCTGGCTGATCAGCGTGCCGGTCAGGCGGCCCACGGCATCCGTGGCACCGCCGGGCGGGAAGGGCACCACGAGGCGCAGCGGGCGGGCGGCGGGCCATGCCGGTTGGGCGATGGCCGGGGTGGCGAGGAGCGGGAGGGCGAGCAGGGCGCGGCGCGGCAGGGTCATGAGCGCAGGCTAGCATGCTGCGCCGCAGCAAGCGCAAGCGGGCGCGCTATTCCAGGCGCACGCCGCTGGCGCGGATCACCTCGCCCCATTTGCCGATCTCGGCCTGGGTGAAGGCGGCGAAGCTGGCCGGGGTGGTGCCGCCGGCCGGGGTCAGGGCGGGCGGGTCGGCGCCCAGCTCCGCCAGGCGCAGGCGGTAGGTCTGTTCCTGGGTGATGGTGTCGATCTCGGCGCCGAGACGGGCGATGATGGCGGCGGGCACGCGAGCGGCGGCCTGCACGCCGAACCAGCCGGTGGCCTCGAAGCCCGGGACGGTCTCGGCCACCGCCGGCAGGCTGGGCAGCGCCGGGCTGCGCCCAGCGCTGGTCACGGCGATGGCGCGCAGCCGGCCATCCCGCAGGTGGCCGATCACGCTGGGCATGTTGTCGCTGCCCACCTGTACCCGGCCGGCCATGGCCTCGATCAGCATCGGGCCGGCGCCGCGGAAGGGCACGTGCAGCAGGTCGATGCCGGTGCGCAGCTTCAGCAGTTCCAGGCCCATGTGTGGGGTGCCGCCCAGGCTGGTGCTGCCGAAGTTCAGCTTGCCCGGGTTGGCCTTCGCATGGGCGATGAGGTCGGCGATGGAATGCACCGGCAGGCTGGGGTGGACGAAGATGGCGTTGGGCACGCGCATCAGCAGGCCCACCTGGGTCACCTGCTCGGGCCGCGCGGGGTTGCGGGGGCCGAACAGGGTGTAGTTCATCGCGCCCTCGGCGGCGCTGATGGTCTGCAGGGTGTAGCCGTCGGGCTCGGCGTGCAGCAGGGCCTCGGTGGCGATATTGCCGGTGGCGCCGGGGCGGTTCTCCACCGTCACCGGCACGCCGAGCCGGGCGGAGAGGCGTTCGCTGACCAGGCGGGCCGCGATATCCGTGGTGCCGCCGGGCGGGAAGCCGACGAGCATGCGGATGGCGCGGGTGGGGTAGGTCTCGGCGCGGGCCAGGGCGGGGGCGGCCAGCAGCGTGGCCAGCAGGGTGCGGCGTTGCATGGCGCTATTCCACCTTGGCGCCGCTGCGGCGGACGACATCCGCCCATTTGGTGCGTTCGGCGGCGATGAAGCTCTCGAACCCCGCGGCCGAGGAGCCGCCATCCGGCGTCAGGGCCGGCATCTCGCCGCCGAATTCGGCCATGCGGGCGTGGAAGGCGGGTTCCTTGACGATGGCGTCGATCTCGTGGCTCAGCCGGGCCAGCACCGGCGCCGGCAGGCCGGCGGGGGCGAGGATGCCGAACCAGGCGGTGGTCTCGAAGCCCGGCTGCCCCGCTTCCTGCATGGTGGGCAGGTTGGGCAGCACGCTGCTGCGGCGCAGGCCGGTGGTGGCCAGCGGCTTGACCGAGCCTTCCCGGCAATGCGCCAGGGCGGAGGGGATGTTGTCCATGCCCACATCGACGCGGCCGGCGATGAGCTCGGTCAGCATCGGCGCGCTGCCGCGGTAGGGCACATGGGTCATGTCGATGCCCGCCATGATCTTGTACAGCTCGGTGCAGACATGCGGGCTGCTGCCGATGCCCGCGGTGCCATAGTTGAGGCCACCATTGCGGGCTTTTGCCAGGGCGGTCAGTTCCGCGATGCTGCTGACCGGCAGGTCTTTCCGCACCATCAGCACGTTGGGCACGCGGATGAACAGGCCCACGGCGACCAGGTCCTGCGGCTTGTAGGGCATCTTGTCGCCATAGACGGCGAAGTTGATGGCGCCGGTGCCGATGGTGGTCAGCAGCAGGGTGTGGCCATCGGGGTCGCTTTTGGCGACGAAATCGGCGCCGACATTGCCGCCGGCGCCGGCGCGGTTTTCCACCACCACCTGCTGGCCGAGCCGGGCGGAGAGGCGTTCCGCGCCGATGCGGCCGACCAGGTCCGTGGTGCCGGCCGGCGTGAAGGGAATGATGAGGCGGATGGGGCGGGTGGGCGTCCATGCGCCCTGGGCGCGGGCATGCACCGCCGGAAGCGCAAGGGTGGCGGCGAGCAGCGTGCGGCGGGTGGGCAAGGCGTTTCCCCGTTTTTGATTGTTGCCGGGGATGGTGCGATGGAATTGGCCGCGGGGGGAAGGGGTTGCTGCCCCCCGGGTTGCCGGTTCAGTCCACCGTCGCGCCGCTGCGGCGCACCACCTCGCCCCACTTGGCGATCTCGGCCTTGATGAAGGCTTCGAAGCCCGCCGGCGTGGTGCCGTGGTCGGGCCCGACATCCGGCTTCATGCCGCCGAGTTCCTCCAGCCGGGCCCAGGTGGCGGGGTCCTTCGCCACGGCGTCGATCTCGCGGCCCAGGCGCTCCACGATATCCCGCGGGGTGCGGGCCGGGGCCTGCACGCCGAACCAGGCGGTGGCTTCCACACCCGCAAAACCTTCCTCGGCGGTGGTGGGGACATTGGGCATGGCGGGGCTGCGGGTGGCGGTGGTCATGGCCAGTGGGCGCAGCCGGCCTTCCTTCAGATGGCCGATGACGCTGGGCAGGTTGTCCACCGCCACCTCGATCCGGCCGGCGATGACTTCCTGCAGCATGGGGCCCGAACCGCGGAACGGCACATGCGTCATCTGGATGCCCGCGACGTTCTTCAGCAGCTCCCCGGTCATGTGCAGGCTGGTGCCGCTGCCGGAGGAGCCGTTGTTCAGCTTGCCCGGATTGGCCTTGGCATAGGCCACCAGTTCGCGCAGCGAATGCACCGGCAGGCTGTTGGTGACGAAGATCACGTTGGGCACCCGCAGCAGCAGGCCGACGGCGACCAGGTCCTCGGGCTTGATCGGCATGCGCGGGCCGTAGAGGCCGAAGTTGATGGCGGCGCTGCTGATGGTGGCCATCAGCAGGGTGTGGCCGTCCGGGTCGGCCTTGGCGACCACCTCATTGCCGATATTGCCGCCGGCGCCGGGGCGGTTTTCCACCACCACCTGCTGGCCGAGCCGGTTGCCCAGCGCCTGCGCCAGGATGCGGGCGGCGATATCCGTGGTGCCCGCGGGGGTGAAGCCGACGACCAGGCGGATGGACTTGTTGGGGAAGCCGGATTGCGCCAGCGCCGGGGTGGCGAGCAGCGCGGCGGGGGCGGCGAGGAGCGTGCGGCGGTTCAGCATGGCGTTTCCCTGGGTCGGCCTGGTGGCGGCCGTTGGCGCTTATATGGGGTGAAAGCGGTGCGGTTGAAAGCGGTGCCTCACCCCTCCGCCTTCGCCCCGCTGACCCGGATGACCTCGCGCCACTTCACGTTCTCGGCGGCCATGAAGGCGACGAAATCCGCGGGGCTGCCGCCACGGCCGCGGGCGCCCAGCAGGTCCATGCGGGATTTCACTTGTGGGTCCGCCAGGGTGGCGTTCAGCTCCCGGTTCAGCCGGGCGATCACCCCCTCCGGCGTGCCTTTCGGCACCTGCAGGCCAAACCAGGCGCTGGCGTCGTAGCTGGCCATCGGCCAGCCCGGGGTTTCCGCGACCGTCGGGATCTCGGGGCAGGCGGGGTTGCGGGTTTGGGTGGTCACCGCCAGGCCGCGCATCTCGCCGGCGCGGACCAGCTCGATGGCGCTGGGCAGGTTGTTGACGCCGAAGTCGACGCGCCCGGCCATCACCTCGTTCGCGGTGTCGGCGCCGCCGCGGAACGGCACGTGCAGCATGTCCACCCCGGCCATCGCCTTCAGGTATTCGCCGGACAGGTGCAGCGAGGAGCCGATGCCCGAGGTGGCGAAGCTGAGCGCGCCGGGCCGGGCCTTGGCGTCCGCCAGCAGCGACGCCAGGGTGCGGTGCGGGCTGCGCTTGCCGACCACGACGATGTTCGGCAGGTCCGCGAAGAGCGCCACCGGCAGCAGGTCCTCGGGGTTCCAGTTCAGCCGCGGCACCAGGTGGGGGATGATGGCGGCGCTGCCGATGCTGGCGAAGAACAGGCTGGTGCCGTCGCCGGGCAGGCGAGAGGCGACTTCGGCCCCCACCGCGCCGCCGGCGCCGCCGCGATTCTCCGCCACCACCGGCTGGCCGAGGCGCTGGGCCAGGCCCTCCGCCAGCATGCGGGCCAGCACATCCGTGGTGCCGCCGGCCGGGAAGGGCACGATCATGCGGAACGGGCGGCTGGGCCAAGGGGCGGTCTGGGCCAGGGCGGGGCCGGCCAGCAGGGGCAGGGCCAGCAGGCTGCGGCGCTGAATCGGGTGGGTCATCGGCGTTTCCTCCGCGCGGAAAATGGCGGTTTGTTCATCCTCGTGCCGCATCGCGTGGCCTGCTGGCAAGCCCGATGCGGAATCGGTGCGGTGGGCGTTCCGCCGATGGTGGTTACAGGCTAGGTTGCCGCGGCCCCGGGGCTGGTCCGGGCAAGGGCGCGGTGCATGGAATTCGTCAAACTCTACACCCGGGTGCTTGGCATGCTGGGGCCGGACAGGCGGGTGGCCGCGGGCCTGACCCTGGCCAATGTGGTCATGGCCGCCCTGCAATTCCTGGAGCCGGTGCTGTTCGGCCGCGTCATCGATGTGCTGACCAGGGCCGAGCGGCTGGAGCGCGCCGAGGTCTGGACCCAGGCGCTGGAACTGCTGGCGCTGTGGTCCAGCGTCGGGCTTTCCGCCATTGGCGCCAATGTGGCCATTGCCCTGATGGCGGACCGCATGGCGCATCGCAACCGGCTGACCGCCATGGCGGCCTTCTTCCAGCACGTGCTGGCGCTGCCGCTGAGCTTCCACGGGGATATCCAGTCCGGCCGCCTGATGAAGGTGATGCTGGTGGGCAGCGACAACCTGTTCGGCCAATGGCTCGGCTTTTTCCGCGAGCATCTCTCCACCTTCGTCGCCGCCGTGGTGCTGCTGCCGCTGACCCTGGTGCTGAACTGGCGGCTGTCGCTGCTGCTGATCGGCCTGGTGGTGATGTTCGCGGTGCTGACCGCGATCGTCATCCGCAAGACCGAGGCGGCGCAGGGCCAGGTGACGCGCTTCCACAGCCAGCTGGCCGGCAATGCGCAGGACGCGCTGAGCAACGTGGTGGTGGTGCAGAGCTTCACCCGCATGGCCAGCGAAATGGCCAATTTCCGCCACATCGTGCAGCAGGTGCTGGACCGGCAATTCCCGGTGCTGAACTGGTGGGCGGTGGTGAGCGTGCTGACCCGGGCGGCCAGCACCATCACCACCATCGCCATCTTCATGCTGGGCACCCTGCTGCACCTGGATGGCTTCGCCACGGTCGGCGAGATCGTGTCCTTCATGGGCTTCGCCGGGCTGCTGATCGGCAAGCTGGAGGGTGCGGTTTCCTTCGTCGCCGCGCTGGTGCTGCATGCGCCCAGCCTGAGGGAGTTCTTCGAGGTGATGGACGCGCGCAGCACGGTGCCGGAAAAGCCCGGCGCGCTGGCGCTGGCGCGCACCTCCGGCGACGTGCTGTTCGACAATGTCGGCTTCGGCTACCCGCATGGGCCGAAGATCCTGGCGGAGGTTTCCTTCCATGCGCCGCCCGGCAAGACCGTGGCGCTGGTGGGGCAGACCGGCGCCGGCAAGTCCACCGCCATGGCGCTGCTGCAACGCCTGTGGGACCCGGTGGAGGGGCGGATCACGCTGGATGGCCACGACGTGCGCGACGTGACGCTGGACAGCCTGCGCAAGAACATCGGCGTGGTGTTCCAGGAGAGCATGCTGTTCAACCGCACCATCCGCGACAACCTGCTGGTGGGCAAGCCGGACGCGACGCAGGAGGAGCTGGAGCGCGCCTGCCGCATGGCCGAGGCGCATGACTTCATCACCCGGCAGCAGAATGGCTACGACACCATGGTGGGGGAGCGCGGGGCGTCGCTTTCCGGTGGGCAGCGGCAGCGGTTGGCGATTGCGCGCGCCTTGCTGAAGGACCCGCCGGTGCTGATCCTGGACGAGGCGACATCGGCGCTGGATGCGGCGACCGAGGCGCGCGTGAGCAAGGCGCTGAAGGCGCTGATGGAGGGGCGGACGACCTTCATCATCGCCCACCGGCTTTCGACCGTGAAGGATGCCGACGAGATATTGGTGTTCGATGCCGGGCGGATTGTGGAGCGCGGCACCTTCGAGCAGCTGGTGCGGCTGGATGGGCGCTTCGCCGAACTGGTGAAGACCCAGCTGACCACGGCGCTGACACCGGTGGCGGTGGCGGTGGCGGCGGGTGCGCCGGCCGCGGCGGGGGTGGCGCCGCCGGCCGCGCCCTGAGGGTCTGTCCCGGGTCGGCCCGGCGCGGCTTTTCCGCCCGGCCGGCCTGGCGGAGCAGGCCCGGGCCGCGCAGAATTGCGCGGGGCGCTACCCGTTCCGGTTGTGCTTTTGCTTGCATTCCCTTCGGGCGCCGGCGCAGCCTTGCCCCTCAAGACAAAGGGAGGGGTAGGCATGATCATCGCCAACATCCTGAAGCGGAAGGGTGGCCAGGTCTTCTCGGTGAACCCGGACGACACCATCCACCAGGTGGCGGTCACCCTGGCGCAGCACCGCATCGGCGCGGCGCTGGTGAGCGACCCGCAGGGTGGCATGCTCGGCATCATCAGCGAGCGCGACATCGTCCGCGGCATGGCCGGGCAGGGCCAGGGCACCACCCAACTTTACGCGAAGCACCTGATGACGCGGAACGTCATCACCGTGACGCCGGAGGAGAAGGTGACGACCGCGCTGGCGCTGATGACGGACCGCCGGGTGCGGCACCTGCCGGTGATGGCGGGGACCAGGGTGGCCGGCATGGTCAGCATCGGCGACCTGGTGAAGGCGCGGATCGAGCAGGCCGAGCTGGAGGCCGCGGAGCTGAAGAACTACGTGGCATCGGCGGGGTAGCGCGATGTCCGTGCTGCCGGAAGCGGCAGTACGGATGTCCGGCTCGGCACCCTGTCGGAACGACGGCCCGCAATCCGCTCCCACCGGTTCAGTGTGGGCGGGGGTGGTGCGGCGCGCCGGGCCGGCTTGATCCGGCGCAAGGACTTTGGGCGCCCGGGGGCGTTGCATGTGCTGGCCAATCCATCACGGCCGGGAGCCACGCCATGAACCACCATCACCGCAAGGTACTGCACGCGCTGTTCGCCCATCCCGTCAGCAGCAACCTGGACCCGAAGCAGGTGCATGCCGCGCTGGGCGAGCTGGGTGCCGAGGTCAGCCATGGCGGCCATGGCCAGGTGCTGGTGAAGCTGAACGGCCATAGCCACGGCTTCCACGACACCCACCACAGCCTGTCCAAGGAGGAGGTCGGCGCGCTGCGGAAATTCCTGGCCAGCGCCGGGGTGGACCCGGAGCGCGACTACCCACTGTAGCGCGCGGCGCCTGCCCGCGGGGTTGCGCCCTCGGAGTGGTACCCTGTGCGTGGCACCCTTGGGGGTTGCATCGGTGGGGTGGGCGCGGCCAAGCTGCGGCCCAGCAACAGGGCCTTTGGGGGAATCCATGTCCATCACTCGTCGCGCCGCGCTGGCCGCTGCCGCAGCAACCCTGGCCGCGCCGCACCTGGCCGGGGCCCAAGCCCGCTGGCAGATGGCGGTGCCCTACCCGGACGGCAACTTCCACACCCGCAACATCCGCGAATGGCTGGCCGAGCTGGAGGCCAGCAGCAAGGGGCGGATCAACGTGCAACTGCACAGCAATGGCAGCCTGCTGGGCATGCCCGCCATCAAGCGCGGCGTGCAGCAGGGCCAGGTGCAGATGGGCGAGATCCTGCTGACCGCCTATTCCAACGAGGAGGCGATGTTCGACGCGGATGCCATCCCCTTCCTGGTGGATGACTTCGCGGCGGCCAAGCGGCTGTCCGACCTGCAGAAGCCCTATATCGAGGCGCGGCTGGAACGGCAGGGGCTGATGCTGCTGTATTCCGTGCCCTGGCCGGCCGCGGGCTTCTACACCAATGCCCCGCTGGACAGCATGGACGTGCTGAAGGGCAGCCGCTTCCGCACCTACAGCCCGATGACCAACCGCTTCGCCGCGCTGGTCAGCGCCACGCCGACCCTGGTGCAGGTGGCGGAACTGGCGCAGGCCTTCGCCACCGGCGTGGTGCAAGTGCAGGTGACCTCGGCCCAGACCGGCGTGGATACCAGCGCCTGGGATTATTGCCGCGTCTTCACCCCCACCGGCTTCACCATGACGAAGAATGCGGTCTTCGTGTCTCGCCGCGCCTTCCAGGCGCTGAGCCCGGAAGACCAGGCGATGGTGCGCGCCACCGCGGCGCAGGCGGAGGAGCGCGGTTATCGCTACGCCGAGGAAAGCGACAAGGCCGCCGTGGCGCGCCTGGCCGAGAAGGGCATGGCGATCGGCCGGATCGCGCCGGCGGTGATGGAGGAGCTGAAGAAGATCAGCGCCACCATGGCCAATGAATGGGTGGAGAAGACCGGCGCCGATGGCCGCAGGCTGCTGGCGGCCTATCGCGCCTCCGCGTAGAGCAACATGCGTTCGGATGGGGTCATCTGAACGCATTTCTTGCTTTGGATTCAATGACTTCCAGAGCACGCTGCGTCCCAGGGGATGCAGCGTGCTCTGGGACCTGCGCCGGATTGGTGTCTCGCCGCTGGTGATCGCGCCGGCGGCGGGTTGCGGTGGCGGGGCAGCGTGGCCTAGCTGCCGCGATGGCGGGAAAAACCTGCGGCGCGCGCGTGCTGCCGCTTCCGCCGCCGCATCGTTCCGCTAGGCTGCGCGGGAACGAGGGGGTTCCCTGATGCGCAGCAAGCTCATTCCCGTCGCCCTGGCGGCGGCCCTGGTCGGCTGGGCGCCGGTGTTGCGGGCGCAGGCCCTGCCGGTTGCCGTCACCGTGCCGGCCGAAGGCGCGCTGGCGGCATTTCGCGCGGCGCTGCGGGCCGAGCTGCCGGCGGCCGAGGCGGCCTCGCCCGAGCAGGCGGCGGCGCTGCTCGACGCCGCCCGTGCCGCGCTGGACCAGGCCGGGGAGAAGGTGACGCGCGAACAGATCATCCTGGTGGTGGACCGCAACCCCGCGGTGCAGCGCCTGGCGCTCGTGCTGGCCGGCCCCGAGACCGAGTGGGAGGTGCTGGCGCTGGAGAAGGTCTCCACCGGCCAGGCCGGGCGGCGCGGCTACTTCATCACCCCGGTCGGCGTGTTTCCGCACAGCACGGCCATTCGCGACTATCGCGCCGAGGGCACCTACAACGAGAACGGCATCCGTGGCCTGGGGGCCAAGGGCAGCCGGGTGTGGGATTTCGGCTGGAACCAGGCGCAGCCGGGCTGGCTGCCGGCCAGCGAGCCGCCACGCGAGATGCGCCTGCTGCTGCACGCGACCGACCCGGACCAGCTGGAGCAGCGGCTGGGTCGCCCGGCGTCGCAGGGCTGCATCCGCATCTCGGCCGCGCTGAACCGCTTCCTGGACCGCCGCGGCGTACTGGACGTGGACCATGAGGCGAGCCTGCTGACCGGCGACCAGCGCCACCGCGCCGTGCTGCACCCGGAGCGCGAGCCGACCGCGCTGGCCGGCCGCCTGCTGGTGGTGCTGGACAGCGCCGACGCCAAGTAGCCGCGGCGCTGCCGCGCGGCTGGGCGGTTTCGCCGCCACGCTGCCCCGGGTGGGTGCAGTCGCCTGCCGCGCGGGCAGGCCGGTGCCGCCGCCCCCCTTGCGCGGCGGGAAGCGCCCGGCGCATGGTTCATCGCAATAACCGGAACTTTCGGGGGCCTCCGCATGAACACCTCTCGCCGTACCTTGTTCGCGGCCGCCGCCGGGCTGCCTTTCGCTGCGAATGCGCAGGCCCAGGGGCAGGCAGGCGCGCGCTGGCAATTCGCCACGCCGTACCAGGACACCAACTTCCACACCCGCAACAACCGCCAGTTCGTGGAGGAGCTGGAGAAGGCGACGGGCGGGCGCGTCGGCGTGCAGCTGCACACCAACCAGTCCCTGCTGCCGCAGCCGCAGATCAAGCGCGGGGTGCAGTCCGGCCAGGTGCAGCTGGGCGAGATCCTGCTCAGCGCCTATGGCAATGAAGACCCGATGTTCGAGGTGGACGGCATTCCGCAGCTGGTCACCAGCTTCCCGCAGGCGAAGAAGCTGCTGGAACTGGCGCGCCCGTTCATCGAGGCGCGCTTCGCCCGCCAGGGCATGACCGTGCTGTACCATGTGCCGTGGCCGCCCTCGGGCTTCTACACCAACACCCCGGTGCCGACGCTGGAGACGCTGCGCGGCAGCAAGATGCGCACCTTCAACGTGCTGACCAACCGCTTCGCCACGCTGATCGGCGCGACGCCGACGCTGGTGCAGGCGGCCGAAATCCCGCAGGCCTTCGCCACCGGCGTGGTCAACGCCATGGTGACCTCGGCGGCGACCGGCGTGGACACCCAGGCCTGGGACTACGCCAAATACTTCACGCCCATCGGCTTCACCTTCACCCGCAACTGCGTCTTCGCCAGCCGCCGGGCGGTGGAAGCGCTCTCCGAGCGGGATCGCCAGACGCTGCGCGAGGTGGCCAATGCGGCCGAGAATCGCGGTTGGGAAGCCAGCCAGAAGGCCAAGGTGGACCAGGAGGCCATGCTGGCCAGCAAGGGCATGCAGGTGATGCAGCCCAGCACGGCCCTGATGGACGGCATGGCCGCGGTGGGCCGCACCATGGCGGATGAATGGCTGGCCAAGGCCGGGCCGGACGGCAAGACCCTGCTCGACGCCTATCGGGCCTGATCGCGTGCGCCGGTTTCTGGATGGCGTCTACACGCTGAGTGCGGGCCTGGCGGCGCTGTCGCTGCTGGGCATCTTCCTGGTGATGATGGCGCAGGTGGCGCTGCGCGAGATGAACAAGCAGTTGCCTGGCGCGGACGACATCAGCGCCTACCTGTGCGTGGCGACGACCTTCTTCGCGCTGGCCGCCACCTTCAAGCGTGGCGAGCTGATCCGCGTGGGGATGGGGATCGACCGGCTGCCGCCGGGGGTGCGCCGGGTGCAGGAGCTGTTCGTGCTGGCGGTGGCCGCGGGCATCCTGGGCTACGTGGTGTACTGGACCACGCAGGACATGCTGTTCAGCCTGGAGATCGAGGAAGTGGCGCAGGGCACCGTGCCCTTCCCGCTGTGGATTCCGAAGATTGCGGTGCCCGCCGGCAGCGGCCTGCTGCTGGTGGCGATATTGGACGAGTTCTTCACCGTGCTGGGCGGCCAGAAGCCGGGCTACGTGACCGCGGCCGAGGAACGCGCCGCGGCCGGCGACTTCTCGGCGGAGGTGTAGGGCTTTGGAATTGCTCGAACTGGCCCTTGGCCTGCTGATCCTGCTGTGCCTGCTGCTGGGCATGGGGCTGTGGATCGCGATGTCGCTCGCCTTCGTCGGCTGGGTGGCGATGATCTATACCGGCCAGCCCGCCGGGCAGTACCTGGCCAGCGCGTTCTGGGAGGCGACCGGGAGTTGGACCCTGGCGGCGCTGCCGATGTTCGTGTGGATGGGCGAAATCCTGTTCCGCACCAAGCTTTCCGAGGAGCTGTTCAACGGCCTGGCGCCCTGGGTGCGGCGCATCCCCGGGCGGCTGCTGCATGTGAACATTCTTGCCTGCGGCATATTTGGGAGTGTTTCTGGCAGTTCGGCCGCCACCTGCGCCACGGTCTCCAAGATCGCGCTGCCGGAGCTGAAGCGGCGCGGCTACGATGAAAACATCGCCATCGGCTCGCTGGCCACCTCGGGCACGCTGGGCATCCTGATCCCGCCTTCGATCATCATGGTGGTCTATGCCGTGGCGGCCGAGGTCAGCATCGTCCGGGTGTTCATCGCCGGCTGCCTGCCCGGGCTGATCGTGATGCTGCTGTTCAGCGCCTACATCGTGATCTGGGCGCTGCTGAACCCCAGCAAGCAGCCGCCGATGGAGCCGCGGATGAGCCTGTGGGAGAAGCTGAAGGCCTCGGCCCAGCTGATCCCCTGCGCCATCCTGATCATCGCGGTCATCGGCACCATGTTCGTCGGCTGGGCCACGGCCACGGAGGCTGCGGCCTTCGGCGTGTTGGGCAGCCTGATCCTGGCGGCGGTGACGCGGACGCTGACCTGGACCAGCTTTGTCGAGAGCCTGAAGGGCGCGACCAGGCTGTCCTGCATGATCATGTTCATCCTGGCTGGCGCCGCCTTCCTGACCAAGTCCATGGCACTGACCGGCATTCCCTCGGCGCTGGCGGAGGGCGTGGCCTACCTGCAACTCGGCCCCTATGGGCTGATCGCGGTGCTGACGGTGGTCTATGTCATCCTCGGCACCGCGCTCGACGGCGTCTCGATGATCGTGCTGACCACTTCCATCGTCATTCCGCTGGTGCAGAAGGCGGGGTTCGACCTGGTGTGGTTCGGCATCTTCATCGTGCTGCTGGTGGAGATCGCCGAGATCACGCCGCCGGTGGGGTTCAACCTGTTCGTCATGCAGACCATGACAGGCAAGGAACAGACCGAGGTGGCCAAGGCCAGCATGCCGTTCTTCCTGATGCTGGTGGTCACCGTGGTGCTGATCACGGTGTTCCCGCAGACGCTGGTGACGGATTTGCCGGACTGGCTGCTGCGACGGTAGAGCAACATGCGTTCAGCTGACCTCATCTGAACGCATTTCTTGCCCTGGATTCGAAGACTTCCAGGGCAAGCTGCGTCCAGCTGGACGCGGCCTGCCCTGGCGCCGCACTCCCCCAGCGGAGGGGGAAGTGCGGCATGCCGTCTCAGGGCCGGGCGCGGCCCAGGCCGCCGGCACCGCGGCCGGCGTCACCGCGCAGGGACGCATCATCCCCGGGCTGCATGCCGGGCGCGATGGGCGGCGAGTTGGTTGCCGGGGTGCCACTGGCACTGGTAGGCACGCCGCTGCCGCTGCCGGTGCGCGACATGTTGTTGGGGCTGCAGGCGGCAACGGTAACCGTGATAGCCAGCAAACCAATCATGAGCCGAATCATTGCATCTTCCCTCATCCGGTGCGGGACTGCACCAGTATGGGCGGGAACGCCGTCGGGCCATTTCGGTTGCGCCGGCACCTGAGCGGCGGCGATGGCCTGGCGCGGAACCTTCCGCTATGTTGGCGGCCATGCTGAGCCGCTTCCTCGCCTTCCTGCGAACCTGGGTGCTGGGCGCCGCGCTGGTGGCGGGCGGCTGCGCGCTGGCCTGGCATTTCGTCGCGCCACCACCGCCGGCGGTGGTGCGGATCGGCACCGGGCCGGAGGGCAGTGCCTATCGCGAGGTGGCGGAGGCCTGGGCCGCGGCGCTGGAGCGCGAGGGGCTGGCGGTGGCGCTGCGGCCGACCGATGGCGCGGTGGAGAACCTGGCGCTGCTGCGCGGCAACGAGGTGGACCTGGCGCCGGTGCAGGGCGGGCTGGTGCTGGCTGAGCGGGATGCCGGGCTGGTCAGCCTGGGCGGGATCTTCAACGAACCGGCCTGGGTCTTCGTCCGCCGCGGCGCCGGGCTGCGCAACCCCATGCGCGTGGCCGGCCACAAGGTGGCGCTGGGGCCCGAGGGCAGCGGCACCCGCGCGCTGGCGCTGGCCCTGCTGGCGGCCAATGGCGTGGCGCCCGGCAGCTTCGAGGCGCTGCCCCTCGCCGGGCTGGCCGCCGCCGAGGCGCTGCTGGCCGGCGAGGTCGATGTCGCTTTCTTCGTCGCCACCAGGCCGGGGCCGGCGATCTCCCTGCTGCTGCGGGAGCCGGGCCAGGCGGAGCTGGTCAACTTTGCCACCCGGGCCGCGGCCTATGCGGTGCGGCTGCCCTTCCTCAGCCCCGTGGTGCTGCCGCGCGCCGGGTTTTCCCTGGCCGACGACCTGCCGGCGCAGCCCGCCACGATGCTGGCGGCGCAGGCCTTCCTGGCGGCGCGCGAGGACGTGAACCCGCAGCTGGCGGCGCTGCTGGTGCGGGTGCTGCAGGCGACGCATCGGGGGCGGCAGCTCTTTGCCGCCGAGGGCACCTATCCGAATGCGCTGAACCAGGAATTGCCGGTCCACCCGGCGGCGCGCCAGGCCTATGAGCATGGGCCTTCCCAGCTGCACCAATGGCTGTCCTTCCGCTGGGCGGTGGCGGTGGAGCGGCTATGGGTCTTCGCCATTCCGCTGGTGACGCTGTTCCTGCCGCTGCTGCGCTTCGCGCCCCCGGTCTATGCCTGGCAGATGCGCATGCGGGTCTGGCGCGGCTACGACCGGCTGCGGCGGGTGGAGCGCGAGGCCGCGGGCAAGGCCGATGCCGCCGCACGCGGGGCGCTGCTGGAGCAGTTGGATACGCTGGAAGCCCAGGTCTCGCGCATGGGCGTGCCCTCTGGCTATGCTGCGCTGGTGTATGCCATGCGGCGGGATATCGACTATGTCCGCCAGCGCCTGACCAACCCCTGAGGAGACTGCCGCCATGGCCCTGCTGCGCGAGCCCGCCTGGATTTCCGAGTTCAAGGCCTTCCTGCTGCGCGGCAGCGTGGTGGACCTGGCGGTGGGCCTGGTGGTGGGCGCCGCCTTCACCGCCATCGTCTCCTCGGCGGTGGAGGATCTGCTGAACCCGCTCATCGGGCTGGCGACCGGCGGGGTGGATTTCTCCAACCAGTTCGCGGTGCTGGCCGGGGAGCGGAAGGAGACGCTGGCGGCCACGCGCCAGGGCGGCGCCGCGGTGCTGGCCTGGGGCAACTTCATCAACGCCATCATCAAGTTCGTCATCGTCAGCTTCGCGGTGTTCTGGGTGGTGAAGGCGCTGTCGCGGCTGAAGCTGAAGGAAATGGGCAAGGCGGCCGTGGCGCCGGCCGGCCCGACGCCGAGCGAGGCGCTGCTGGCGGAGATTCGCGACGAGCTGCGGGCGCAGCGGAAGGCCTGAGGCCGCGCGCAGGCAGGCCTGGGCAGCTTCAGGCTGCCCGGCCGCGCCGTTCAGATCGCGTGGTGGTTGCTGGCGGCGTCGGTGATGCGGTCCACCACCCGGGCCACCCCTGGCGTGGCGCTGGCCAGGGCGCGCAGGCCTGCCCGCACCGCGGCGGAATGGCAGAAGCCGTAGAGCGTGACCTCGGCACCCAGCACGTCGAAGAACACATAGGGCGCATCGGCCCAGGGCAGCCGGGCGATCTCGGCGGCGACGCGGGTGCGGATCTCGGCATCCGTGCCGGCGGCAGGCGGCACCAGCAGGGCGCGCAGCAGGTCCGCCCGGCTGACGATGCCGACCAGCAGGCCGTCGCGCAGCACCGGCAGGCGGCGGACCTTGTGCTGCTCGATCAACTTCGCCGCGTGCTCGGCGGTGGTGTCCTCGGTGGCGGTGATCAGGTCGGCCTCGTGCGTCATCACGTCGGCCGCGGTGGCGCCATGGGCGCGGGCGTATTCGGTGGCGGCGCGGTCGCGGTCGTAGAACAGGGCGTGCAGCAGGCCGCCGGTGGGCACGTCGTTGACCGCCAGGCGGTGGATCAGGTCGGCCTCGGAGACGATGCCGAGCAGCATGTTCCAGCTGTCGGTCACCGGCACCGCGGAGATGCCACGGTCGGCCAGCAGCCGGGCCACCGCCAGCGCCGGCGTGTCCGGCGGCACGGCGATGACGTTGCGGGTCATGATGTCACCGAGTTTCATCGGGGCTCTCCTTGGCGGAACCACCTGGGGGTTCCGGCCAGGGCAGGCTAGGCGCCGGCGCGGGCGGGCGCCTTGCGCGGCATCAAGTGGGGTTCGGCCGCTTTGCGGCGCGCTTTTGGGCCGCGGTGCGCTCGTCGCCCAGCGCCTGGCGGATGCGCACTTCCTCCAGGTCCAGCTCGGTCTCCAGCTTGACCATCACCTCGGCCTCCAGCGCGCCCTTGGCGTGGTGGTTGATCAGCGCGACGCGGCTGGCCTCCAGCGCGGCCAGGCGGATGCTGCGGCGGGCCGCGCGTTCGGCCGCCGCGGCGCCGCGGTTCTTCGCGGTGCGGTGCAGGTGGCCGGCGCGGTCGCGGAACTCGGCCACCAGGTCGGCGGCGATGGCGCCGTCCAGCGGGTCGTCCAGCCGGGCCTCGATGGACTCCAGCGCGGCCTGGGCGGCCAGGCGGCGGCCCTCGGCCTCCTCCGGGTGGATGCCGCCCTCATGCGGCGGTTCCTCGGCGCGCAGCCAGCGGATCAGCGGCTCCAGCGTGGTGCCCTGCACCACCAGCGTGCCGAGGATGGCGGCGAAGGCCAGGAAGACGATCAGGTCGCGATAGGGGAAGTCCAGCGGCAGGGCCAGGGCCGCGGCCAGGCTGACCACGCCGCGCATGCCGGACCAGCCGATGATCGCGACATGGGACCAATTGGCCTCGCCTTCGTGCCGGCGGACCATGGGCACCACCTGGGCGGCGAAGCTGCCGGGGACCAGCCAGAGGAAGCGGCTGACGATCAGCGTGGCGGCCATGGCGGCACCCAGGCCCACCAGGTGCCAGCCGGTGCCATGGCCGTCGATGCGGGTCAGGATCTGGTTCAGCTGCAAGCCGATGAGGATGAAGACCAGGCTGTTCAGCAGGAACTCCACGAACTCCCAGACCGTGCGGGTTTCCAGCCGGACCTCGCCGCTGAAGCGGTGCTGGGCGCGGCCGAGCACGGCGCCGGTGGTGACCACGGCCATGACGCCGGAGACGTGCAGCGCCTCGGCCACCAGGTAGCTGGCGTAGCAGGCAAGGAAGCTGGCGACGGTGACCAGCAGCACATCCTCCAGCCGCAGTGCCGCGAACAGCGCGGCGCGGCCGATGACCCAGCCGAAGGCGACGCCGCCGATGGCCAGCAGGAAGAACTGGCCGAGGCCCTCCAGCGGAGAGACGGCGCCGACCGCGACGGCGCTGAGCGCCAGCTTGTAGAGCACCAGGGAGGAGGCGTCGTTGATCAGGCTTTCGCCTTCCAGCACCGAGACCACGCGGCGCGGCAGGCGCAGGCGCTGGAGCACGGCGGCGGCGGCCACGGCATCAGGCGGCGCAACGATGGCGCCGAGCGCGACCGCGACGGCCCAAGGCATCTCCGGCACCAGCCAGCGCACCACCACGGCGATGCAGGCGGCGGTGAACAGCACGCAGCCGAGCGCCAGCAAAAGGATGGGTCGCAGGTTGCTGCGGAAGGCGCGCCAATCCGTGCGGTAGGCGCTGCCCTGCAGCAGCGGCGGCAGGAAGAAGGCCAGCGCCAGTTCCGGGTCCAGCCGCACCGGCGGCAGGCCGGGGATCAGGGCCAGCACCATGCCGCCGAGCACGAGGATGACGGCGTAGGGCAGCTTCAGGTGGCGCGCGACCAGCGAGAAGCCGACGCAGGCGGCCATCAGGGCCAGGACGGCTTCAACGATTTCCACGGCGGGCACCCATTCGGCGGGGGTTGGAGGGGGTTTGGGCGTTGCTTATGTCGTAACGGCCATGCCCGACGCCACCCCCCCGAATGACGCAATGCTGTTGGATGCCTATTCCCGCGCGGTGACCGCGGCGGTGGAGCGCGCCGGACCCGCCGTGGTGCATGTGGCCACGCGCGGGGCGCGCGGCGCCGGCACCGGTTCCGGCGTGGTGGTCAGCGGCGATGGCCTGGTGCTGACCAACCACCACGTGGCCGCCGAGGCCGAGCAGATTGTGGTGACCACGGTGGAGGGCCGCAGCCATGTCGCCCGGCTGGTCGGCGCCGATGCCGAGACCGACCTGGCGCTGCTGCGGATGGAGGCCGACCACGGCCTGGCGGTGGCGGAACTGGGCGACAGCGGCGGGCTGAAGGTGGGGCAGCTGGCGGTCGCGATCGGCAATCCGCTGGGGTTTTCCTTCACCGTGACGGCTGGCGTGGTCAGCGCGCTGGGGCGGACGCTGCCGGGGCGCGGTGGCCGGCCCATTGAGGACCTGGTGCAGACCGATGCGGCGCTGAACCCGGGCAATTCCGGCGGAGCGCTGGTGGATAGTGGCGGCCGGGTGATCGGCATTTCCACCGCGATCATATCCGGGGCGCAGGGGCTGTGCTTTGCGGTGGCGGCGGATACGGCGCGGCTGGTGCTGGGGCACCTGGTGCGGTTCGGCCGGGTGCGGCGGGCGCAGCTGGGGCTGGCCGGGCAGCGCGAGGACATCCCGCGACGCCTGGCGCGGCTGCATGGGCTGGAGCAGACCAGCGGCGTGCTGGTGGCGGGCGTGCAGCCGGGCACGCCGGCGGCGCGGGCGGGGTTGGAGGCCGGCGACATGGTGGTCGGCATCGGTGGCCACCCGGCGACGGGCGTGGACAGCCTGTTGCGCTGGCTGACCGGGGAGCGCGTGGGCCAGGTGACCGAGGTGGCCTTCCTGCGCCGCGGCGACCTGCGCCGGGTGACGATTGTGCCGGTGGAGCGGGGGTAGTTCGGGCGGTTGATCCCCGCCCTCGGGCGGTCAGACGCTAGACCGGCACATCCCCGGCAATCTGCACCCGGCGCATCAGCCGGCGCTGCGGGCCGGTGTCGTTCAGGGCGATGTGCAGCACCGCGCGGTTGTCCCAGAAGGCCAGGCTGCCGGCGCGCCAGCGGAAGCGGCAGCTGAAGTCCAGCCGGTGGCTGTGTTCCATCAGATAGTCCAGCAGCGGGCGGCTCTCGGCCTCGGTCATGCCCTCGAAGCCCGTGGTGTAGCTGGCATTGACGAAGAGCATGCGGCGACCGGTTTCCGGATGGGTGCGGACCACCGGGTGCAGGCTGCGGGTTTCCACCCAGTCGGCGCCGTCGCGCACCTTGGTGCTGCGGCGGGCGTTGATGCCGGAATTCGGGCCGGCCACCATGCGGTCGGTGTGCCAGGCGCGCAGGCCTTCCAGCATGCGCTTCATGCCGTCGCTCAGCGCGTCATAAGCGGCGGCCTGGTGCGCGAACATGGTGTCGCCGCCAAAGGGCGGCACCTCGATGCCGTGCAGCAGCGCGCCCATCGGCGGGGCGGCGCACATGGTGGTGTCGGCGTGCCATTGCTCCCCGACCACGGAGGGGTCGTGCGGCTCGCGCTTGACCCAGACGATCTCCGGGTCGGCGCTGCCGGTGCCGCGGAAATTGGGGTGGATGAACAGCTGGCCGAAGCGGCGGGCGATGGCCTTGTGGGTTTCGTCGTCGAAGGCCTGGTCGTGGAAGAAGACCACGCCGTGCTGGTTCAGCGCGGCTCGGATCTCGGCGAGGGCGGCGTCGGTCAGGTCGCGGGCCAGGTCGATGCCGGCGATCTCGGCGCCGCAGGCGCCGGAGAGCGGCGTGACGGTCAGGGCCATGGCGTTCCTCCATTCCTTTGGCGGGATGGTGGCGCGGAATCGGGCCGGCGGGCAAATGCCGGGCGGCATGCGGCGTCAGCTGCGCGGCTGCGGGCTGGAACGGGCCGGCCCATTGGCGTCGCATGCCGCGCGGGAGGCCGTGCCGATCCTGCGCGAAGGCAGGCCGAAGCAGGACTGCCGCCGCCGGTGTTCAGTCCGCCGTCGCACCCGAGGCACGGATGATCTCGCCGAGGCGGGTGGTCTCGGCGGCCTGGCGGGCGGCGAGGGCCTGCGGCGTGCCGGGCAGGACCTCGAAGCCCTGGGCTTCCAGCCGGGTGCGGAGCGCGGGTGCGTTCAGCAGGGCGGTGATGTCAGCGTTCAGCCGGGCGATGGCGGCGGGCGGGCTGCCGGCGCGGGTGTAGAGGCCGGCCCAGATGGAGCTGGTGAGGCCAGGGTGGCCGAGTTCCGCCAGGGTCGGCACGTCTGGCAGCAGGGCCAGGCGGTGGTCGCTCATGGCGGCGAGCGCGAAGACGCGGCCGGCGCGCAACTGGCCCAGCACGTCGGCCACCGAGGGGAACATCAGCCCGAGCCGGCCGCCGATCAGGTCGTTCAGCGCTGGGCCCTGGCCGCGATAGGGCACATGGGTCAGCGCCACGCCCAGCGCGCGGCCGAACATCTCGCCAGCCAGATGCGTGGGGGAGCCATTGCCGGAGGAGCCGAAGGGCTGTGGCTCGCTCCGCGCCTTCAGCGCGGTGAGCAGGCCAGCAAGGCTGCGCTCGGCGGGCCAGGCCTCGCCGACCGCGACGATCTGCGGCTGCACCGTGACCAGGGTGATGGGGGCGTGGTCCCGGGCGGGGTCGTAGGGCAGGCGGCCCTGGTACAGCGTGACGTTCGCGGCCTGGGTGCCGTTGCTGCCCATCAGCAGGGTGTGGCCGTCCGGCGCGGCGTGGGCGACCTCCGCCGCGCCGATGGTGCCACCGGCGCCGGGGCGGTTCTCCACCACCACGGGCTGGCCCAGCGCGGGGGCCAGGCCCTCGGCCAGCAACCGGGCCTGCACGTCGAAGCTGCCGCCGGCCGGGAAGGGCACGACGATGCGCAGCGGCCGGCTGGGGGTCCAGGCGGGCTGGGCCAGGGCGGGGCTGGCCAGGGCCGGCGCGGCGAGGAAGGTGGCGAGCATTGCACGGCGGTGCATGGATGCAGGATTGCGGCGGTGCATGGATGCGGGATCGCGAGGGGTGATCATGTCGCAGTGACCTTGGCCAGGAAGGGCATCACCAACGCGTCGAAGACCGCGGGTTCGCTGCGCGACAGGGCGTGGCCGCCGCGCGGGGTAAAGGCGGCCTCGGCGCCGGGGATATGCTGCACCAGTTGCTCGGCGAAGTAGCGGGGCGTCAGGATGTCGTCATCCGCCACGATGACTCGGACCGGCAGCCGCAGGCGGTGCATGTCGGCGCGGCGGTCGAAGGCCAGGATCGCGTCCAGCCGGCTGCCTTGCACCGCCGGCGGGCCGAGCGCCGCGGCGCTGGCGGCTTCCTCGGCGGCCAGGGCTTCGTCCCGCGCGTTGATGATGTAGGGCGGGTAGAGCAGCAGGGTCGAGAAGCGGGCGTAATCCTGGGCGCTGATGGCGTGCAGGTTGCGCCTGATCTCGAACAGCCGGCGCCGATAGGCGTCGCCATGGCTGGTGGAGGACTGGATGACCAGCGAGGCGATCCGCCCCGGGTGGTCCAGCGCCATGGCCAGGCCGATGGCGCCGCCGGTGGAATGGCCGACCAGATGGGCGCTGGGGAGGCCGGCATGGTCCAGGATGGCGACCAGGTCGGCGGCCATCTGCTCCACGCTGTGCACCTGGACATGGCTGGAGCGGCCGGTGCCGCGCTGGTCGAAGGTCAGGCAGCGATAGTGCTGGGAATAGAGCGCGACCTCCCGCTTCCACCAGGTGGCGGTGCCTCCCAGGCCGGAAGCGAAGACGAGCGTCGGACCCTGACCCGCGATGTCGTAGTGCAGGTCGCAGCCATCGTGGCGGACCACGGGCATGCGCGTACTCCTTTTCCCGGCCTTGCCTGTGCATGTTCGGCCGAGGGCCGCGCAAGGTTAGGCCGGTATGGTTCAAATCGGCAACATTCAGGCGATGTGGCGCAGCGCCGGCCCGCGGCGGTTGGCCACCCGGAGGGGTGCCGGCCCGTGCCCGGGCCGGCGGGCGTCAGTCGATGGCGGCGGCGGTGATCGGGACCACCTGCGCCGCCGCCAGCCGCCGGGTGGTGGCGGCCAGGGCGACCAACGCCGTGGTGGCGGGGTGGGCCTGACGGGCCAGCAGCGCGGTGGTGGCGCCGGCCTCGACGATGCGGCCCTGGTCCAGCATGGCCAGGCGATGCGCGTGGCGGGCGGCCAGGGGCAGCGATTCGCCCAGCATCAGCCAGGCGGCGCGGCCACGCAGCCGGGCGAGCAGGCCGAGCAGCTCGGCGGCGGCGGCGATGGGCAGGCCGGCGGTCCAGTCCTGGCTGAGGATGACCAGCGGATTGGCGGCCAGCGCCAGGGCCAGCTGGGCGCGTTGGCGCTGCACGGGCGTCAGCTGCGGCGGGGTCTGCCAGGCGCGCTCGGGGTCCAGCCCGCAGGCGGCCAGCAGTTCGGCGGCGCGGGCGGCGGGTTGGCCCAGGCTGTGCAGCCGGCCTTGCAGCGCCGCGCCCAGGCTGCGGCGCGGGTCCAGCGGAGTGGCGTGGTCCGGCAGCAGCAGTTGCAGGGCGGCGAGTTCGGCGGCCCTGCGCTGGTGGGCGGGCCAGGGGATGGCGTGGCCATCCAGCGCCAGCAGCCCCGCCGGGGCGGCGCCCAGGCCGGCGAGGGTGAGGGCGAGCTGGCGGCGCCCGGCCGGGTCGTCGCCGAGGAGGGCCAGGATCTCGCCGGCGGCGAGGCTGAGCGGCAGGCCGGCGACGCCGTGCAGCGAGAGGGCGCCACGGCCGGGTGGCGGGGCGGGCGGGCCGGCGCTGGGCAGGCGGGCAGCGGCGACCAGGTCGCGCGCGGTGGGGTTGGGCGGGCGAGAGAGCAGGCGGGCGATCGGCTGGGCGGGGCCGGGGGGCAGCCAGGCCTGCTCGGCCAGGGCGGTGGCCAGGTTCAGGTCCTCGGTCAGCAGCAGCAGCGCCTGGCCTGCCCGGCGGGCCTGGCGCAGCGCGGCCAGCACCTCCGCCAGGGCCAGGGGCGCCAGCGGCGGGATCGCCAGGGCCAGCAGGCCCGGCCTGGCGGCCAGGGCGGCGGTGAGGGCGTTGCGCCAAGCCAGGCCGCCTTGGGTGTCGGCCGCCTGGCCGCCATGGGCGTCGGCCGCCAGGCCGCCATGGGCGTCGGCCGCCAGGCCGCCATGTGGGTCGGCCGCCAGGCCGCCATGTGGGTCGGCCGCCAGGCCGCCATGGGCGTCTGCCTCGGCCGGCAGCAGAAGGGTGCCCGGCGGCAGCGGCCAGGGCCATGCGGGGGCCAGCACCGCCAGCGCGGCGCCCGGCGCGAGGAGGGGGGCCAAGGTGGGGGCTTCAGCCATCGGTGCGGTCCTTGGCGCCCAGCAGCAGCAGGCCGGCAACCAGGCTGCCCAGCCACAGCGCCGGCAGCAGCACCGCCACGGGGTCGATGGGGCCGCCACGGCCGCGGGCGTAGAGCAACAGCCGGCCCCAATCCTCCGGCGGTTGCAGCGCCATGCCGATGGCGGACAGCATGGCCAGCGCCAGCAGCAGCAGCGCGGCCTGGCGGGCGGCGGCGGCCAGCAGCGGGGCCGCTGCGTGCGGCAGCATGGCCAGCGCCAGCGCCAGCCCCTGCGTGCCGCGCAACCGCGCCTGCAGCACGAAGCCCTGCGGCGCCAGCGCGGCCCCGGCGGTGCGCCCGGCGTGGAACAGCCCGGCCAAGGCCGGCAGCAGCAGGGCCAGCCACCAGGCGCGGGTGGGTTCCTCGGGTTCCATGCGGGCGGCCAGCAGCAGGGGCAGCGCCCCCAGGCTGGCCAGCAGCGGCGGCAGGCCGGGCGAGGCGCGGTGCAGGCCATAAGCCAGCCCGGCCAGGCCACCCAGGGGCAGCGCCACGGCAATGGCGGCGGCAACCGGCAGCACCAGGGGCCAGCCGCCGGCCATCAGGCGCTCCACCAGGCTGCCGGCGGGCCAGGCCTGCGGCAGCAGCGCCAGCAGCGCGGCGCCGAGATGCAGCAGCACCAGGCCAAGGCCGAGCTGGCGCAGCCCGGGGGTGGCCGTGCTGGGCCGCGGTGCGCTGGCCACGCGCGCCGCCGCCGGTTCGGCCAGCCGGGCCAGCAGGCCGATGGCCAGCGCCAGCGCCAGCCAGCCCAGCAGCAGGGCCAGGCTCTCCTCCGGCCGGCGCCAATGCTTGGCCTGCACCAGAAAGGCGGCCAGGCCGCCGGCGCCGCAGTGCAGTTCCAGCGGCAATTGCACGGCCAGCAGCGCGGCCATGGTCGTGGGGGCACGGCGCAGCACCGCCATCAGCGGCTGGCCGGTGGCGGCGCGCCAGGGCAGCGCATAGGCCAGCGCCGCGGTCCAGCCGATGCCGGCCAGCGCCATCGCCGGGCCGGGGGACCAGGCGAGGGCCAGGAGCAGTGCCAGCACCCAGGCCGGGAAGGCCAGCGCCACCGCCGGGAAGGCCGGATGCGCCAGGGCCGGCAGGCGCAGCAGCAGGGCCGCGACCGGCACGCCCAGCAGCGCCCCGCCGGCCAGCAGCAGCAGCGAGTCCAGGGTGGCCTCGGCCGGCAGCAGGCCCGGCAGCGCGGCAAGGCCGCGGAGCGCGCCGAAGCTCCAGTCCGCAGGCGGGGTGATCAACAGATAGAGCAGGGCGCCGCCCAGCAGGAAGCCCAGCCCGGCCCGCAGCAGGGCGCCGATCACCGCCAGCATCATCGTCCCCCTTGCGCCGCCCCGCCGTGGTTCTAGCGCAATGTTCCCGAAGGCGGCAGGGGGTAGGGGATGCTGAGGTCGAGCTGGTTGCCGCCCGGCAGCCGGCGGTAGCCGAGCCCGCGGGCATAGCGGGCCAGCAGCACCAGGCCGAGGCCGCCTGGTGCGGCCTGGTCCAGCGAGGCGCCATCGGCCCGCGGGGTGGCGGTGGTGGGGTCGAAGGCCGGGCCGTTGTCGGTGACGCGGAGGTCGCAGGCGCCGGGCTGGGCCTGGGCGGCCAGCTGGATGCGGGCGGCGCCCTCGGCCGAGGCGCCGTGCATGATGATGTTCATCACCACCTCCTCCAGCACCAGCTCCACCCGGCCGATGCCGGCTTCCGGCGCGCCCTGGGCGGTGAGCCAGGCGCCCAGGGCCAGGCTGGTCTCGGCCAGGCCGGCCGGGGTTGGGGTGATGTCCTGTTGGAAGGCAGGGCCGGTCATGGCCGCGGGGCCGCCGGCGCGGCGCTGGGGCGCCGGGCTTCCTGTCTCAACCGGGAGGGCTTCCCGGCGGGTTCAACCGCCCTGTGGGCCATGCGGCGCTGCTTCGCTCCGGTAAGCAGGCAGCATGCCCCGGCATCGGTGCTGATGTCGATGCATACCCGGCCAGGGTCGGCCGGGTGCGGAACGGGCTCTCAGGCGGCGAAGAGGGTGACGTGGACGCGGCCGATGCCGGCCTGGTTGGGCCGGGGCACCAGGGCGGTGACGCGGCCGGGTACGCTGTGGCCTTCATTGAGCAGGGTGCCCAGCGCGGCGCGTTCGGCCGGCGGCACGCGGCCCAGCAGGCGGCCGCTGGTGGAGAAGGCCTCGGCATCGTTGGCGCCTTCCCTGGCCCGCAGCACCACGGCGTCGCCAAGGCGGGGCGGTGGTTCGGTGGCGCTGGTCAGGTAGGTCAGCAGCTCGGTTTCGGTCATCGTGGCGAATCGTCCCCCATCGGCGTGCAGGCCGGGCGCTTCTCGGCCGGCCCGGCGACAGGTTCCATCGCATGGCGATGACACTGGTTGCCGGTGGCGGGAAGTTGAGCGGGACGCCGCCGGAGGGGGCTTGCGGCGACCTTGGCGGGGATCATGCGGCATCTTCGCCGCCGGCTGCAAGCCCTTGCCGGGGTGGCGCTTTTCAGCCGGCGGCGACAACCTCGGCGACGTGGTTGGCCAGGGCGAGCGAGGCGGTCAGGCCGGGGCTTTCGATGCCGAACAGATGCACCAGGCCGGGGATGCCGTGGTCGCGCGGACCCTGCACCACGAAATCCTGCGCCGGGGCGCCGGGGGGCACGGTCTTGGGGCGGATGCCGGAATAGCCCGGCTGCAAGGCGCCATCCGGCAGGCCCGGCCAGTAGCGCCGGATCGACTCGTAGAAACTGTCGCCGCGGCGGGGGTTCACCTCGTAGTCCAGCGTCTCCACCCATTCCACATCCGGCCCGAACCGGGCCTGGCCGCCGAGGTCGATGGTCAGGTGGGTGCCGAGGCCGCCGGGGACCGGCACCGGGTAGATCAGCCGGCCGAACGGGTTCTTCGCGGCCAGGGAGAAGTAGTTGCCCTTGGCGTACCACATGCCCGGCACCTGCTGCGCCGGCATGCCCTGGATGGCGCCGGCCAGCTTGGGTGCGTGCAGGCCGCCGCTGTTGATGAGCGTGCGGCAGGAAAGGCGCATCGGCTCGGCGCCGCCGCACTCGACCTCGATGCCCGCATTGCTCACACGGCCGCCGAGGACGGGCGTGTGGAAGACCAGGGTGGCGCCGGCATTCTCGGCGTCGCCTTGCAGGCTGAGCATGAAGGCATGGCTGTCGATGATGCCGGTGCTGGGCGAGAGGAGGGCCGCGGTGCAGTGCAGGGCGGGTTCCATCGCCAGGGCTTCGTCGCGCGTCAGCAGGTGCAGTTCCGCGCCATTGGCGGCGGCGCGGGCCTGGATGGCCAGCAGCTTGGCGGCCTCGGCCTCATCGGTTGCGACGATCAGCTTGCCGCAGTTGTCGTGCGGCAGGCCGCGCTCACCGCAATAGGCGTAGAGCAGCTTGCGGCCCTCCACGCAGCTGCGCGCCTGCAGGCTGCCGGCGGGGTAGTAGATGCCGGCGTGGATCACTTCCGAATTGCGGGAGGAGGTCTCGGTGCCGATGCCCTCGGCGGCTTCCAGCACCAGCACCTCTCGCCCCGCCAGGGCCATGGCGCGGGCCACCGCCAGGCCGACAACGCCGGCGCCGACGACGATGCAGTCGACTTCCTCCATGAGTGGATCAGCGCCCCTTGAACACCGGCTTGCGCTTTTCCTTGAAGGCGGCCAGGCCTTCCTTGATGTCGTCGCTGTTCTTCGCCGCCTTCATGCGGGCTTCCAGCGCCGGCACGTCCAGCGCGCCGTGGCCGAGTTCGTTGATGGCGCGCTTGGCGCCCTGCACCGCCAGCGGGGCGAGTTCGCCCAGGCGGTTGGCGATGGCGTCCACCTTGGCGTCCAGCTCGGGCGGCGCCACCACGTCGGTCAGGTAGCCGATGCGGAGCAGTTCCTCGGTGGATTGCTGCTCGGCCAGCATGAACAGCCGCTTGGCATTGTTCAGGCCGAGGCGGGAGACGTAGCGGCGGAGCCCACTCTCGTAATAATGCACGCCGATGCGCGCGGCCGGCATGAACATGACGGTGGCGGGGGTGACGCCGATGCGGAAGTCGCAGGCCAGCACCAGGTCCGTGCTGCCGCCATAGACGCCGCCATGCAGGCGGGCGATGGTCGGGATCTTCAGCATTTCCAGCCGGTTGATCATGTCCTCGAAGGTCGCGCCGGGCGTGTCCTTGATGCCACCGGCCGCGGCCTGGGCGTGCATGGCGCCGAGATGGGCGCCGGCCGAGAACGACTTGCCTTCGCTGGCGATGACGAGGACGCGCACCGCCGGGTTGGCTTCCACCTCGGCCAGGAAGCCCATGATCGCGATGATGTCCTCCGGCTGGATGCGGTTCATCACCTTGGGGCGGTTCAGGTGGAGGGTGGCGCGGCTGCCCTGGATGCTCAGGGTGGGCTGGGTGCCTTCATCCGTGGTCTGGGCGGCGGCGCTCATCGGGGTCTTCCTCCGGGTTTCTGGTAGGGTTTTGCCGGGGTGGGGCTGGTGAAGCAAGGCCGCGGGCGGCAGGATGGGGCAACCGAATGGAGGAACCCGGCCATGACCGATCTGCCGAAGGCTGTGCATATCCATGAGGAAGGCCCGCGCGAGGGCTTCCAGATCGAGCCCGGGCCGATCAGCACCGCGGACAAGCTGGAGCTGATCCATGCCCTGGCGGAGACGGGGCTGCATCACATCCAGGTCTGTTCCTTCGTCAACCCGCGCCTGGTGCCGGGCTGGGCGGATGCCGAGGCCGTCTGCGCCGGGCTGCGGCCGGTGCCGGGGGTGGACTACACCGCGCTGTGGTTCAACGAGAACGGGCTGAACCGGGCGCTGGCCTTTTCGGAGAAGCTGGCGATGAGCGGCAGCATCTCCCTGGCGGCGTCCGAGGCCTTCACCCGGAAGAACCTGAACCGCGGCCACCAGGAAAACCTGGACGCGATGCGCAAGCAGACCGCGGTGCATCTGCGGAACGGCATTGCGGTGACGCGGGTGGGGGTGATGGCGGCCTTCGGCTGCAACTACCAGGGCGATATTTCTGCGGGTCAGGTGGTGCAGACGGTGGCGGATGGCATGGCGATCGCGGCCGAGCAGGGCTGCACGATCGAGCGGATCAGCCTGGCGGACACCATGGGCTGGGCGACGCCGATAAGGATAGAGCGCGGGGTGGCGGCGGTGCGGGAGCGCTGGCCGGAGATTGCGGTGGGGCTGCACCTGCACGACACGCGCGGCCTGGCGGTGGCCAATGCGGCGACGGCGCTGCGGCTGGGGGTGACGCAGTTCGACAGCACCGTTGGGGGCTTGGGCGGCTGCCCCTTTGCGGGTCAGAAGGGCGCCGCGGGCAACATCTGCACCGAGGAGCTGGTGCTGCTGTGCGAGGAGATGGGCATCAGCACCGGCGTGGACCTGGACCGGCTGATCGAGGTGGGGCGCATGGCGGAGCGGATTGTCGGGCACATGCTGCCGAGCGAGTTGATCCGCGCGGGCAGCCTGGACGCGTTCCGGAAGCGCGCGGCGTGAGGGCGGTGGTGACGGGAGTGCCCGCATGAGCGCGCCGTCCGATGGCCGCAGGGCGCCGGCCGAAGCAAGGCCGCTGGCCGGGCTGAAGGTCCTGGAGTTCAGTCACACCATCATGGGGCCTTGTGCGGGCCTGCTGTTTGCCGACCTTGGCGCCGAGGTGGTGAAGGTGGAACCGGCCCCGGCTGGCGACCACACCCGCAAGCTGCCGGGCTTCGCGGCCGGGTTCTTCGCCGCGTTCAACCGCAACAAGCGCAGCATCGCGCTGGATTTGAAGAGCGAGGCCGGGCGCGCCGCGGCGCACAGGCTGGTGGCGCAGGCCGATGTGGTGCTGGAGAATTACGGGCCCGGCACCATGGAGCGCCTGGGCTGCGGCTGGGAGCAGTTGCGCGCCGTGAACCCGAGGTTGGTCTACCTGGCGCTGAAGGGCTACCTGGCCGGGCCGTACGAGCATCGGCCGGCGCTGGACGAGGTGGTGCAGTTCCAGGTCGGGCTGGCCTACATGACCGGGCCGCCGGGCCGGCCGCTGCGGGCAGGTGCCTCCATCATCGACATCCTCGGTGCTGTCTTCGGCGTGACCGCGGTGCTGGCGGCGCTGCGGGAACGCGACCGCACCGGGGAGGGGCAGCGGGTTTCCTCGGCGCTGTTCGAGAGCGCGGCCTTCCTGATGGGCAGCCACATGGCCGGCTTTGCCGCGACGGGCACCGAAGCGCCGCCGATGCCGGCCAGGCGCGGCGCCTGGGGCATCTACGACGTGTTCAGGACCGGTGGCGAAGGCGAGTTGTTCATCGGCGTCACCTCCGACCAGCAATGGCTGCGGTTTACCGAGGCCTTCGGGCTGGCGGCGCTGGCCGCCGATGAAAGGCTGGACACCAACGCCAAGCGAGCGAAGGAACGCGCCTGGTTGATCCCGGCATTGCAGGAGGCGCTGCTGGCCTTTCCGCAGGCCGAGGCGGCGCGGCTGTGCGAGGGCTGCGGCGTCAGCTTCGCCAATGTCGGCAAGCCGCGCGACCTGTTCGAGGACGCGCATCTGCTGGCCAGCGGTGGGCTGTTGCAGACGGCGATTTCGGCGATGGGCGGCGGCGATATCTATGGCCTGCCCAACCTGCCGGTGGAGTTCGGCGGCGGCGCCCGCACCACGCTGCGGCGGCAGCCGCCACGCATGGGCGAGCACAGCCTTGAGGTGCTGAGCGAAGCCGGCTTCAGCGCGCATGAAATCGCCGCGTTGCAGGCGACAGGAGCGGTGGTGGCCCATGCTGCGTAGGACCTTGCTCGGCGCCGCGTTGGCGACGCCTGCCCTGGCGCAGGGCGCCTGGCCGAACCGGCCGATCCGCATCGTGGATATCTTCGCCGCTGGCAGCGCGACGGACGCGGTGCTGCGGGTGCTGACGCCGCATATGCAGGAGATTTTGGGCCAGCCGGTGGTCATTGAGAACCGCGCCGGCGGCAGCGGCACCGTGGCCACCGAATACGTGCTGCGCGCGGCGCCGGATGGCTACACGCTGGGGCTGGGCGCGCTGCCGGTGCATGTCGGCAATCCACTGCTCAAGCGGCTGAACTTCGATACCAACGACGCCGTGGTGATGGTGCTGATCGGCACCAACCGGATGATGCTGGTCAGCCACCCCAGCATTCCCCCGCGCAACCTGCAGCAGTTCATCGCCTATGCGCGCGCCAACCCGGGCAAGCTGAGCTACGGCAGCGGCGGCAATGCCACGCCGCAGCAACTGGCGATGGAACTACTAAAAATCCGCGAGAAGCTGGATATCGAGATGGTGCCCTATCCGCGCACCGGGTTGATCCAGGATTTGCTGACCGGGCGCATCCAATGCGCTTTCTATGTCGGGCCGATGGATGTGATCCAGTCCGGCGGGCTGATCACGCTGGGCATCGCGGGCAGCCAGCGCAGCCCGGAGTTGCCGGATATCCCGAGTTTCGCCGAACAGGGCGTGCCGGATTTCGAGAGCAACGGCTTCTTCACGCTGTACGGACCCAAGGGCACGCCGGCCGAGGTGGTGGCGCGGGTCAGCGCGGCTGTCAATCAGGCGCTGGCGCGGCCGGAACTGCGGCGGGCGCTGGCCGAGCAACAGGTGGTGGCGCGCGGCGGCACCCCGGCCGAGGCGATGGCGCATATCCGCGACGCTTATGCCCGGGCGGAGGCCATCATCCGCGACGCCGGGATCAAGGCGGAATAGGACGGGGGCTACGCCCGCCGCGCCGTGCGCCAGGCCACCATCGCCCCGGTCAGCGGCAGCAGCGCCAGCGCGGCGAAGGCCAGGGCGTAGCTGCCCATCAGGCCCACCAGCGCCGCCGCCAGGCCGGGGCCGACCACCACGCCGCCGACGCTCAGCACCAGCACGCCGCCGGCGGCTTCCCCGGCGCGGCCAGGTGCGGCCATGCGGGCGGTTTCGGCCATCAGCACGCCATTCCAGCCGGAGGCGCAGAAGCCCAGCGCGGTGAACAGCGCCAGCACCGCCGCCTGCGGCCAGGTCGGCGCCAGCGGGATCAGCAGCGCGCAGCCCACGGTCAGGCAGCCAATGGCCACCAGCGTGCGCAGCCCGCTACCGCTGCGGTCCGCCACCCAGGCCCAGGCCAGCCGCGCCACCGCGCCCGCCGCCTGCACCACCGCCGTGGCCAGGCCGGCGGCCACCGGGGTCCAGCCGAACTCGGCCACCAGCATGGTGACCATGAAGGCGCCCATGGCCAGCTGGATGCCGCTGTAGCAGCCGCCGCAGACCGCCAGGCCCAACAGCCCCGGCTGTTCCCGCAGCGCCCGCAAGCCGGCGCCGCTGCCAGCCCGCAACGGGGAGGCGGGGTCGCGCCCGGTGTCCCAATGCTGGCGCAGCGGCGTATAGGCCAGCGTGACCAGGGCGATGGTGGCGCCCGAAGCCAGGGCCGCGCCCTGCCAGCCCAGCCAGGCCGCCAGCGTCGGCAGCAGCAGCCCGGCCAGCGCCCCGCCCAGCGGCACGCCGGTCTGCTTGATGGCGAAGACCATGTTGCGCCGGGCCGGCGGCGCCAGCCGCGCCAGCACCTGCGTGGCCGCCGGGTTGGTCAGGCCGTAGCCCAGCCCGGTGGCCAGCGAGCCCAGCGCCACGCCGACCAGGCCCCCCAGCGCAATCGCCAGGCAGGCGAAGGCGGCGCTGGCCAGCGCGATCTGCGTGCAGCGCGCCGGCCCCCAGCGCCGCAGCGCGCCGCCAGCCACCGCCGAGGTGCAGGCCGCGGCGCCATAGACCAGCGCCATCTGCACGCCGATGAGCTGCGCGCCCACGCCCAGCGTGGCGCTGGCCTGCGGTGCCAGCACCGGCAGCACGAAGACGGTGAAGGTGGCCAGCCCCTGCGCCGTGGTGGTGGCCAGCAGCGCCGTGCCCAGGCTGGCCGCGCGGCTCATGTGCCGAGGAAGTGGCGCAGCCGGTCGTATTTCTCGTGTACCTCGCCACCCAGGTTGAAGGTGCCGGAACAGCGCAGCACCGGCTTGCCATCCGCGGTGACCAGGCACTGGCTGAAGGCGGTGCTGCGGCCGACGCGCAGCACTTCCGGCCGGGTCTGCACCCAGGCGCCGATGCGGGCCGGCGCGAGAAAGTCGGTGGCGAGCGAGACGGTGACGACGAAGCGCGAGAGCCTGGCGACGTAGTTGGTGCCGCCGGTCAGCACGATGTCGGCGAAGCTGGCCAGCAGGCCGCCATGCGCGACCTCCTGCGGGTTGCAGTGCCGCAGTTCCACCCGGAAGCCGTAGAGGATGCCGTCGGCACCCTCCGGCATGGCCCAGAGCGGGCCGACCAGGTTGTTGAAGACGGGCTTGTCGTAGCCGGGGAGTTGCCGGAAACCGGCCGGGGCAGGGGAGTCGTGGGTCACGCGGCCAGGATAACCCAGGTCGCTACTTCTTGATATCCGCGGCCACCAGCACGGTATGGCCCGCGGGCGCCAGCAGCTCCGCCAGGGCCTTCAGCCCGGCGACGCCGCAGGCGATGTCCTGTTCGCCATTGCCGCCCGACAGGCCGATGCCGCCGACGACCTCGCCATCCACCACCACCGGGAAGCCGCCGACGAAGACGGCGAAGCGGCCCTCGAAGCTCCACTGGATGCCGAAGGCCTCGTTGCCCGGCAGCGCCGGCCCGTTGGGCGGGGTGTTGAACAGGTGGGTGCTGCGCTTGTGGCCGGCACTCGTGAACGCCTTGTTCCAGCTGATCTGCGGGCCGGTGACGCGGGCGCCATCCATGCGTTCCAGCACGATGGGGAAGCCGCCTTCATCCGTCACGCAGCAGGTCTGCGGCACGCCGAGGCGCGCGGCTTCCGCCAGGGCGGCGGCGACCATGGCGCGGGCCTCGCGGGCTTCCAGCTTCAGGGCTTTTTTCATGGGCGCGGGCTTCCGGGCTTGGGCGGGGGTGGGGGCCAGGAGACGCTGACATCGCCCAGCACAAAAGTCTGGCAGGCCATGCGCCAGCCGGCGGCGAACTGCTCCTCGCTCAGGTGCTTGCGCTCCTTCGGCTTGATCGCGTCCACGTTCTCGCGGCCCGCCTCGATCAGGCATTTGCAGGTGCCGCAGAGGCCGCCGCCGCATTTGAAGGGAATGCCGCCTTTCTCGCGGATGGAGATGCGCAGCAGGCTTGTCGGCTCCTCCGGCGCGGGGGCGACCTTGCCGGCATTGGTCAGGAAGGTGACCTGCGGCATCAGGCGGCCACCGCTGATGGCAGCGGCACCGGGTCCAGCGCCACCTGCATGGAGCCGAATTTTACGAGATGCTGCAGCTCGCGTCGCGCCGCTTCCAGTGTGGCGAAGCTGGGGAAGAATTTTACCGGCACCTTGTTGACCGTGGGCGGGTTGCCTTCGTCGATCACGTGCAACCGCTCGGCGTCGCCCAGTTCCGCGATGACGAAGCGGGCGCGGACGGCGCCGCAGAAGACGTAGTCATAGGCTTCCACCGGGGTCACGCCGGCGGCGATTTCCGTGCGGTACTGGCCGGGCTTGCTGGTGAGGATGGCGTACATCAGGCGCGGTCCTGCGTCAGTTCAAGGTCGTGATGCAGCCAGAGCTGGCAGCCCAGCCGCCAGCCTTGCGAGAGACGCTCGCCCAGCACCTTCTGTTCCTTCCAATTCGGCTCGGGCAGGTGCTCGGCGCCGGCCAGCACGCGGCTGGCGCAGGTGCCGCACTTGCCCATGCCGCACTTGTACTTCAGGTGCGGGAAGGGGAACTTCTTGATGCCGGCGCGGACCACCAGGTTGGTGTTATCAGCCACCTCCTCGGTGAAGGCCAGGTCGCCGACGCGGAAGGTGACGGTGGGCATGCGCTTGCCTCTGGTTGGCGGCACGGGGCCAAGCCCCGTACCGAGGCGCCGAACGGCGCCCGCTACAGGTGTGGCGTAAGCCAAGCCGACGGATGCCGGCGCGTCACGCCGCAGGCGTGCTGCTCGCACGACGCCTTTGAGGGTGGAAAGACCTGATTGCCGGGCAACCATGTTGCCCGGCAATCACGCGGCCATGTCCAGGTCGGCCAGCGACAGGTCGCGGGCCACGTAGTCGTTGTACAGCGCGGTGGTGTACAGCAGCCGCATCTCGGCGCCGATCTCGCAGATCTTCAGGCACTTCTGCTGCAACTCGACCGTGGTCGCGTGCTCCAGCACGATCTGATAGCCGCGCTCGCCATGGATCTCGTCGGAGACGATGTGCAGGTCGAAGAACTCGACCTCCTCATCGGTGAAGCCGTACTTCTCCCGCAGGGTCGGGGTCTGGCGGCGGTAGATGCTGGGGACCTGCGATTCCAGGCCAACCACCAGGCCGGCGACGGCGACGATCGGGTCCTCGCGCATGGCCACGCAGTAGCACCAGGCCTGCAGGGCGCGGGTGGTGGCGGACATGTTGTTCTCGTCCTTCACGCGTTCGCGCGTGGTGCCGCAGGACTCGGCGAAGCGGATCAGCAGGTCGGTGTGGCGGTCGCCGCCGATCTCTTCCTCGTACATGTTGGCCAGCAGGAAGTCCTTGGCCTCCTGGTACTGCGCGGGCATGCGGCCATAGACGTAGCCGAGGTAGTCGGCGAAGGGGCCGACGTAATGGTAGTGGTTCTCGGCCCAGCGGCAGAGATGCTCACGCGAGAGCTTGCCCGAGGCCCAGGCGACGCTGAACGGCGAGGTGTTCGCGCTTTTGCCCTTGATGGCGTTTTCCAGCGCGGTGCGGAATTCGTCCTGGTTCATCAGCGCGGTCATCGCGGGCTCTCCTGCGGGTGGGGTGGGGCATCGTCGTATACGGCAGTGGTCGCGTCAATCGGATTTTGCGGCGTTCTGGTGGATATGCGGGGCGCGCCGTATACGGCGACGGTCAGCCATGGCTCAGCAGTGGTGTGCCGACGCTGCCCAGCGTATCGCCTACCGCCAGCAGCGCGGCGTGGATCAGGCCGCGCGCCAGCAGGGCTTCCGCCACCGCTTCCCCGGCCGCCAGCGCAGTGGCGACGGCCTCCGGCGGCAGCGGGCCAACCGCGGTGGTGACGAGCAGGTCGCCCAAGTCGCTGTCGGGGTCCAAGCTGCGCGCCGGGGCGCGGCTGATGGCGGGGTGCGCCACGTTGCAGGCATTGGCGATGACGGTGGCGGCGGCATCGGCCGCGGCGGCGCTGGCGGCCAGCACCGTCACCGCATCGGCGATGCCAAGCGAGAAGCTGCGGCCGGGCCAGCCTGACGTGGCGATGCCGCGCACCGGGTCTTCGGCCCGCACCCGCACCAGGCCTTCCGGCGCGGCGTGGGCCAGGTGGCGGACCAGGCCGATATGCAGCCGCTGCCCTGGTGCCAGGTGCAGCGCGATGTCGCCGCCATTGTTGACGTAGGCGCTGGCCAGGCCCGGCGTTTCCGCCAGCGCGTCGCGGATATGCTCGGCCACTGCGCCGGCCACGGCTGCCATGGGGGTGATGAAGCCGCGCCGATGCGGCCAGCAGGCGGCGACCATGCGCTGCGCGGCCGGGTGGGCAGCGGCCGGCAGGTCCACCGCCAGCGGGGTGCGCAGCAGCGGCAGTTCCGCCGCCAGGGCGCCCAGCAGCCCGGCGAAGGCGGCCTCGGCGCGGGCGCGGGCCTCCACCAGCGCGGCGCGGGTGCCGGACAGGCCGATGACGATGTCGATAGGGCCTTCCTGCAAGTGCAGGCGGCCATCGGGCAGGGTTACGGCGCTGTGGGCCATGGGTTTTCCGGCGCCGGCGCGTCGTGGCGGGCGGCGGCACCGTAGTCGGCCAGGATGCGTTCGGCAGGCTGTACGTGCTGCATATGTCCGCCCAACGCAGCATAGGCAGCGGCGTTCAGCGTGAACTCCAGCGGCGCTACCAGCGCGGGGGTAGGCACATACCCAAAACTGTCGCGCGGCATGCGCAGCACATCCGCCATGATGGTGATGCCGCCACCAGGCCAGAGGTAGCAGGGCGCGCCACCCATGGTCACGCGCACCTGGCCGGATTGCACCGCGCGCGTGAGCAATATCGGGTTCTCGGTGACGCCCGCGCGCAGGCTGCCGCCGGCGCCGGCGATGAACAGGATGCTGGTCAGCGCCGGTTCGCAATTCTCGCCGATGCGGTCCACCACCAGCTTCACTTCCGGCGGGCATTCGGCTTCGCGCGGGGTCAGGGTTTCGTCCAGCACGCAGTACATGTGGTCCTCGCCGGTGGTGCTGGTCAGCAGCAGGCGCAGGCCGGGGCGGGCCACCTTGGGGTCGATGCTCTCGATGATGCTGAGCGGCTCGGTGATGTCGGTGCCGCCCCAGCCGGTGCCGGGGTTGGCCACCTGGAAGTAGCGGCCCGGCGTGGAGCGCCGGCCGCGGACTCGGATGCCGGCGGGCGGAATGTCCAGGCACTTGCCGGCCTGGTGTTCGGAAAGGACGCCGGTGATGTGGTCGTCCACCACGATCACCTCGTCCACATGGCCATGCCATTGCTGGGCGAAGATGCCGATGGCGGCGCTGCCGCAGCCGACGCGCATGCGCTGTTCGGGCCGGCCATTGACGATTGGCTGGGTGCCCGCCTGCAACATGATGGTGGCGCCGCCATCTATGGTCACTTCGACAGCGCCGCGATTGGCCAGGGTCAGCATGGCCGCGCAAGTGGCGTTGCCTTCCTTCTTGCTGCCGCCGACCAGGTGGTGGACGCCGCCCAGCGAGAGCATCTGGCTGCCGTATTCGGCCGAGGTGACGTGGCCGATCTGTTCGCCATTCACGCGCACGGCGGCGGTTTCGTCGCCCAGGTGCCGGTCGGTGTCGATTTTGACCTTCAGGCCGCAGTAGCTGAACATGCCTTCGGTCACCACCGTGACGGTGTCTACGCCCTCATGCGTGGCGCCGACGATGAAAGGCGCGGGCTTGTAGTCGGGGTAGGTGGTGCCGCTGCCGATGCCGGTGACGAAGCTGCGCTCCCCGCTTTCCAGCAGCACCAGGGGGTCGGTGCGGATCAGCTCGCCGTCCTTGTTGGCGTAACGGGCGCAGGCGCCGGCGCGGCCGGGGCGGATGCGGCACAGCACCGGGCAGGCGTCACAACGTATAATGCCTTCATCGCCCTCGCGGGCGCCGAACAAAGCGGTACGGTCAGTGGCCACGAATAGCCTCCAGCACGCGATGGGGCAGGGCGGGCACGCGGCGCAGCGTGGCGCCGGTGGCGTCGCGGATGGCCGAGAGGATGGCCGGCGCGGTTGGCACCAGCGCCGGCTCGCCGATGCCCTTGGCGCCGAATGGGCCGAGCGGCTCGCGCGCCTCGATGAGGATGGTCTCGATGTCGGGCACGTCGCCGATGGTGGGGATCAGGTAGTCGTGCAGGTTCTCGGTGCGGCCGGGCAGGTATTCCTCCATCAAGGCCAGGCCGATGCCCTGGGCGATGCCGCCTTCCACCTGGCCGCGGACGAGGAGCGGGTTGATGGCGCGGCCGACATCATGCGCGGCGACGATTTTTTGCAGGTGGATGGTGCCGAGGTCGAGGTCGACTTCCAGCGCCGCAAGCTGCGCGGCGAAGCCGTAGGTGGCGTAGGGAATGCCCTGCCCATCAGCGTCCAGCGGCACGGTGGGCGGGTCGTAGCTGCCCGTGCCTTCCAGCGTGGTGTCCAGGCGCAGCGGTTCGTTGTTTACGCGCAGGGTGCCGTCCGAGAGGGTCAGACGGGCATCGGGGCCGGCATTGGCGCGGCGCAGGATTTCGCCGCGCAGCGCCGCGCCGGCGGCCTGGGCGGCGCGGCCACTCACAAAAGTTTGGCGTGACGCGCTGGTCTTGCCGGCATCGGCGGTCAGCGCCGTGTCGTAGAGGACCATGTGCAGCGCGGAGACCGGCAGGCCAAGGGCTTCGGCGGCGATCTGGGCGAGGACGGTGGTGCTGCCCTGGCCGATATCCACCGCGCCATTGTGGAAGGTCAGCCGGCCATCCGGCGCCAGGGTCAGCCGCATGGTGGAGGGGTTGGGCATGCCGGTATTGCCGATGCCGTACCACATGCAGGCCACGCCGACGCCGCCACGCAGGCGGCCGGTGGTGCGGCGTTGGGCGCGCAGCGTGTGCCAGTGCGGGCGCAGCGCCTCCAGGCATTCCACCAGGCCGACGCTGTGGCGCAGGTGCTGGCCAGTGTTGGTCGTGTCGCCTTCGCGCAGCGCGTTGAGCACGCGGAACTCCAGGCGGTCCAGCCCGGTGGCATCGGCCAGCTGGTCCCACAGCATCTCCTGCGCAATGGCGGCCTGCGGCACGCCGAAGCCGCGAAAGGCGCCGCTGGGCGGATTGTTGGTCAGCACGGCGCGGGCCTGGCTGCGCACATAGGGGACGCGATACGGCCCCATGCAATGCACGGGCACGCGGCCGGCCACCGTTGGCCCCCAGCTGGCATAGGCGCCGGTGTCGTAGTCGGCGGTGAACTCGAAGCTGGTCAGCCGGCCTGCCGCGTCGCAGGCGGCGGTGGCGTGGATGCTGGCGGGGTGGCGCTTGGTGCTGCTGGCCAGGCTTTCGCCGCGCGACCAAACCGCGCGCACCGGGCGCCCGGTGAGCCAGGCGGCCACCGCCACCATGGGCTGGAAGGAGACGTCCAGCTTGCCGCCGAAGCCGCCGCCGCAGGCGCTGGGGATGATGCGGACGTTGTCCAGCGGGATGCCCAGCACTGCCGCGACCTCGTCCCGGTCCATGTAGGGCGCCTGGGTGCAGCCATGCACATGGATGGTGTCGCCATGGCGCTCCGCCCAACCGGCCTCGGGTTCGATATAGGCGTGCTCGACGAAGCCGGTGGTCCATTGGCCCTGGGCCGTATGGGCAGCGGGGGGCGCGGTCTCGCCGCTGCGCAGGCGCCCGGTGGTCAGGATGTTGTCCGGCCAGCGCGGGTGCAACGGTGCGGCGCCCGGCGCGGTGGCGGCGGTCAGTGGCGGCAGTTCCTGCCAGGTGATCGGCAGGTCTTCCCAGCGCACCGCTTCCACGGCGGCGCGCTCGCCCACCAGGGCGGCGACGCAGTCACCGCGGTAGCGCGCCAGGCCCTCGGCGAAGACGGCCTGGTCCTTGATGTCCGGGTAGATGCCGAAGCCGTTGCGGCCGGGGATGTCGGCGGCGGTCAGCAGGCGGGCCGGCAGGTGCGACGCGTCGCCGATGCTGAAGCGGGCATGCGCGTGGGGGCTGCGGATCGGGCGCAGCCAGAGCGCGTCGGCCGGGGCGTCGTCGGCGCCGAAGCGCTCGGAGCCGTCCAGCTTGGGCAGGCCGTCCAGGCGGGGGATGCTGTCGCCAACCGCGCCGGGCGGCGGCGGGGCTGCCGTGCTCAGGGTAAGCACCGCCTTGATGATGGCGCGGTAGCCGGTGCAGCGACAGAGCACGCCGCCCAGCGCGGCCTGTACCTGGGCTTCATCCGGGTTCGGCGTGGCGGCCAGCAACTCGGTCGCCGCCATCAGCATGCCCGGGGTGCAGATGCCGCATTGCGCCGCGCCATGGGAGTGGAAGGCGGCTTGCAGCGCCGCGCCCTGCGGCGTGGCGGCCAGGCCTTCCACCGTGGTCACGGCGCGGCCCTCGGCCTGGGCCAGCGGGACAAGGCAGGCACAAACCTGGGCGCCGTCCAGCAGCACGGTGCAGGCGCCGCAGTCGCCGGCATCGCAGCCCACCTTGGTGCCGGTCAGGCCGCATTCGTCGCGCAGCGCGGCGGAGAGGCGGGTTTCCGGCGCGGCGGCGACCTGCGTGGCGGCGCCGTTCAGCAGCAGAGAGGTCATGCCAGGCGCTCCACCAGGCGTTGCAGCAGCACCAGCGCGGCGTGCCGGCGATAGGCGGCGCTGGCGCGGACGTCGTCGATCGGCGCCAGCGCGGCCAGGTGTTCCGGCCGCAGGCGGGCGGGGTCGGGTGGGGCGTTCAGCAGGGCGGCCTCGGCCAGCGGCAGGCGCTGGGCGGTGGCGGAACAGGCGCCCACCGCCAGCCGGACGTGGCGCACCATGCCGCCTTCCAGGGTGACCACCCCGGCGACCATGGCGATGGAGATGACCAAGTGGCTGCGCGCACCCAACTTGAGGAAGCCGGCGCGGGCGCCGGGCGGCGGCGCGGGGATCAGCAGGGCGGAGGCGATCTCCCCGGGCGCCAGGGCGGTGCGGCGGTTGCCTTGCAGGAAGGCCGCCAGCGGCAGCACGCGCGGGCCGGCGGGGCCGGTCAGTTCCATCTGGGCGTCCAGAGTCAGCAGCGGCGGCGCGCCATCGGCGGCGGGGGAGGCGTTGCAGAGGTTGCCGATGATGGTGCCGCGATTCTGTACCTGGGCGCCGCCGACCTGGCGTGCCGCCTGCTTCAGGCCGTCGAAGGCCGGCGGCAGCGGCGTGGCGCAGAGCTGCGCCCAGTTGGCCAGCGCGCCGATGCGCCAGCCCGCTGGCGTCTCGTTGATGCCGTGGAGGGACGCGATGCCGGAGAGGTCCAGCAGCGGCCGGGCGTCGCGGTGCAGCCAGACCTCGGCGCCGGTGCGGGCGGGGAAGACATCCGTGCCGCCGGCCAGCAGCTGGCAGCCGGGGGTGGCCGCCAGCAGGGCCAGCGCGTGGTCAAGGGTGCGGGGGCGGAGATAGGCATCCATGCCGGGGCAGCCGATTGTTTGCAGGCTAACGATAGCCAGGCGGCGGGCGGCGCGCCAAGCCTATTCCATGCGGCGCAGCAGGGCTGCGACCCGGGCCGCGTCGGCCGGGCCAAGCGGCGCCAGCGTGGCGGCGGTGATGGCGCGGGCCTTGTCCACCCAGCCGGGCAGGGCGGCTTCGGCGGCCGGGGTCAGCGCCACCCTCAGCAGCCGCGCATCGGCGGGGTCGCGGTGGCGGGTGACCCAGCCGCGCGCCATCAGCCGGGCGACCACGCCCTTCACGGTGGGCGGGTCCATCGCCAGGCCGCGGCCCAGCAGGTTCTGCGAAAGGGGGCCTTGCCGCCACAGCGTGACCAGGGCGGCGAATTGCATGGAGGTCGGCCCATCCTCCCCCATTATGCCCTGGAACAGCGCCAGGTGGCGCTGGTAGGCCCGGCGCAGCAGGTGGCCGACCTGGTCTTCCAGCTGGTATTCGGGGGCGGGTGGCGTTCCCATGCATTGTTTCTAGGCCTACGGTTGCCCCGAGGCTAGGATTCCCCGCCAAAGGAGATGCCGCATGGCCCTGGAACCCGTCGTCGGCCCGCAGCCGGGCCGTACCCTGGTGCGCAATGCCGGGCTGATGCTCTCGGGCGATGTCGACCGGCCGCTGCTGGAGGCCGATGCGCTGGTGGTGCAGGACGGCGTGATCGCCGCGCTCGGCCGTGGGCATGAACTGATCGCGCATGGGCCGTTCGACCAGGTGATCGACGCGCATGGCTGCGCCGTGGCGCCGGGGCTGATCGACAGCCATGTCCACCCGGTGTTCGGCGATTGGACCCCGCGGCAGAACCAGATCGGCTGGGTCGAGAGCTTCCTGCATGGCGGCGTCACCACCATGGTCTCGGCTGGGGAGGTGCATCTGCCGGGGCGGCCCAAGGACATCGTGGGGCTGAAGGCGCTGGCCATCACCGCGCAGCGCGCCTTCTTCAACGCCAGGCCGGCGGGGGTGAAGGTGATCGCCGGCGCGCCGGTGCTGGAGAAGGGCATGGTGGAGGCGGATTTCGCCGAGTTGGCGGCGGCCGGCGTGACCCTGCTGGGCGAGGTCGGGCTGGGCAGCGTCAAGGCCGGGTATGAGGCGCGGGAGATGATCGGCTGGGCGCGCAAGCACGGCATCCAGAGCACCATTCATACCGGCGGGCCGAGCGTGCCGGGCAGCGGCTATATCGACAAGGACACGGTGCTGGAGGCGGATGCCGACATCATCGGCCACATCAATGGCGGGCATACCTCGCTTTCGGAAGCGCATGTCTGCGAGCTGTGCGAGCGCAGCAGCCGCGCGATCGAGATTGTCCATAACGGCAATGAGCGGGTGGCGGTGGCCGCGGTGCAGGCGGCGCGGGATTTGGGCGTGCTGGGGCGCGTCATCCTGGGCACCGACAGCCCGGCGGGGTCCGGCGTGCAGCCGCTCGGCATCCTCAGGCTGATCTCCCTGCTGGCTGGGTTCGGGCGAATTCCGGCGGCGCAGGCGATTGCGCTGGCCACCGGCAATACCGCGCGCATCCGCAACCTGGATGGCGGGCTGCTGGAAGTCGGCCGCGCCGCCGACCTGGTGTTCCTGGACCGGGCGCAGCATTCCGCCGGGCGGGACATGCTGCACAGCATCGAGCTGGGCGACATTCCCGGCGTGGGCATGGTGATGATCGATGGCGCCGTGCGCTGTGGGCGCAGCCGCAACACGCCCCCGGCCGAGCGCGTGCCGGAACTGCTGAGGCATTAGAGGGTGATCGTCCCAGGCGGAAGCGCCGGAGACGTGAATCACACGACACAACAAGAGCTGGATTCTGTCAGGCGCTTCCATCTGCGCCGGACAGAAGCAAGAAAGGAGCGCCGCCGATGGCCGCCGTGATCCGCAAGCTGGTGACGCTGCTGGACGAAACCCACCTGGAGATGGGCCGCGAGGTCTCGCCGCCGATCCGCCGGGCGGTGGCCTGCGCGGTCATCCGCAACCCCTTCGCCGGGCGCTACCAGGAAGACCTGGCGGAACTGGTGGCGCAGGGCGAGGAACTCGGCGCCCTGCTGGTGGCGCGCGCCATTGCCGCGCTGGGCGTGCCGGGGACGGCGGTGGAGAGCTACGGCAAGGCCGCCGTGGTCGGCGAGAATGGCGAGCTGGAACACGCCGCCGCGCTGCTGCACCCCAGGATGGGCGCGCCGGTGCGGGCGGCGCTGGGCGGTGGCGCGGCGCTGATCCCCTCGGCCAAGAAGTCGGGCGGGCCGGGCACCGCCATCGATGTGCCGCTGGGCCACAAGGACGCCGCCTTCGTGCGCAGCCATTTCGACGCCATGGAGGCGCGGGTGCCGGATGCGCCGCGGGCCGATGAAATCCTGGTCTGCCTTGCCCTGACCGTGGGCGGTCGGCCGCTGCCTCGGATCGGTGGGCTGACGATTGCCCAGATAGAAGGCAAGGATGGCCTGCGTTAGGCCGGCCCGCCGCGCCATGTGAATTCTGCACTTCGGTTCACAAGCATAAAGGGCGCCGTGGAGCCATGCGCTGGCCTTGCATCCAGCCTGCGCCCCGGCCATACCTAGCCGCAACGACGGCTGCCATTGCCTGAACCGGGCTGGCCGTGACTGGGGAGAGCGATCCGGGTGTCAGACACCATCCTGGAAACCGAAGGGCTGACCAAGGAATTTCGGGGCTTCGTCGCGGTCAGCGACGTGGCGCTGAAGGTCCGGCGTGGCAGCATCCATGCGCTTATCGGCCCCAACGGCGCCGGCAAGACCACCTGCTTCAACCTGCTGACCAACTTCCTGCCGCCGACGCGGGGGAAGATCACCTATAATGGTCGCGACATCACCCATATGAAGCCGGCCCAGGTGGCCAGGCTGGGCCTGATCCGCAGCTTCCAGATTTCGGCGGTGTTCCCGCATATCTCCGTGCTGGAGAATGTGCGCGTGGCGTTGCAGCGGCAGCGCGGCGGCAGCTTCGACTTCTGGCGCAGCGAATCGCTGCTGCGGCAGTATGACGAGCGGGCGATGCAGCTGCTGGGCGATGTCGGCCTGACCGACTACGTGAACGAGCTGGCGGGCAGCCTGCCCTATGGCCGCAAGCGCGCCCTGGAGATTGCCACCACGCTGGCGATGGACCCCGAGATGATGCTGCTGGACGAACCCACGGCCGGCATGACCCATGACGACGTGGACCGGATCGTGGCGCTGGTGAAGCGCGTGGCGGTCGGCCGCACCGTGCTGCTGGTGGAGCATAATTTGAAGGTTGTTCAGGGCCTGTGCGACCGCATCACCGTGCTGGCGCGCGGCCAGGTGCTGGCCGAGGGCGACTATGCCAGCGTCTCCGCCAACCCGGAGGTGATCGCGGCCTATCTCGGCACCGACCCGGCGACCTCGGGGGCTGTTGCGCATGTCTAGCCCGCTGCTGGAGGTCAAGGACCTCGAGGCCTGGTACGGCGAGAGCCACATCCTGCATGGCGTCGGGATCGAGGTGCATCCGGGCGAGGTGGTGACGCTGCTGGGCCGCAACGGCGCCGGCAAGACCACCACGCTGCGCGCCATCATGGGCCTGGTCGGGCGCCGCCGCGGCAGCATCCGCTACCATGGGCAGGAGTTGGTCGGGCTGCGGCCGGACCTGATCGCGCGCACCGGCATTGGCTATTGCCCGGAGGAGCGCGGGATTTTCGCCAGCCTGAACGTCACGGAAAACCTGATGCTGCCGCCGGTGGTGGCCGAGGGTGGGCTGGACCTGGAGACGATCTACAAGCTGTTCCCCAACCTCAGGGAACGCGCGGGCAGCCAGGGCACCAAGCTTTCCGGCGGCGAGCAGCAGATGTTGGCCATTGCGCGCATCCTGCGCACCGGCGCCAAGCTGCTGCTGCTGGACGAGCCGACCGAGGGCTTGGCCCCGGTGATCGTGCAGCAGATCGGCGCCATGATCCGCGAGATCAAGTCGCGCGGCTTCACCGTGCTGCTGGTGGAGCAGAACTTCCGCTTCGCCCAGACGGTCGCGGACCGGCACTACGTGATGGAACATGGCCGCGTCGTGGACATGGTCGGCAATGACGAATTGCTCGGTTCGCTGGACCGGTTGCACCAGTATCTCGGCGTTTGAGCCGGAACGGGAGAGAGACCATGGCGCTTGATCGTCGCAGCCTGCTGGGTGCCGCTGCCGCGCTGCCGGCGCTGGGTGGCCTGCCGTTCCGCAGCGCCCGGGCGCAGGCGGCCAATACCATCAAGATCGGCGTGCTGAATGATGGCTCGGGCATGTACCGCGACATCGCCGGCGAAACCGCGGCGGTCTGCGCGCGCCAGGCGGTGGCGGATTTCGGCAACCAGGGCTTCAACGTTGAAGTGCTGCACGCCGACCACCAGAACAAGCCGGATGTCGGCAGCAACATCGCCCGGCAATGGATCGACCAGAACGGCGTGGATGTGCTGCTGGATGTCACCACCTCCTCGGTGGCGCTGGCGGTGAACGACATCTGCCGCGAGAAGAACAAGGTCCACATCAACAGCGGCGCGGCCACCAGCGACCTCACGGGCGCGAAGTGCAGCCCCAACACGGTGCACTGGACCTACGACACCTGGATGCTGGCGCATTCCACCGGCGCCGCCATGGTGAAGGCCGGCGGTGACAGCTGGTACTTCATCACCGCGGACTACGCCTTCGGCCACGCGCTGGAACGCGACACCGGCAACTTCGTCAAGCAGGCCGGCGGCCAGGTGCTGGGCGCGGTGCGCTCGCCGTTTCCGGGCACCACGGATTTCTCCAGCTTCCTGGTGCAGGCGCAGGCGTCGCGCGCCAAGGTCATCGGCTTCGCCAATGCCGGCACCGACACCATCAACTGCATCAAGCAGGCGGCCGAGTTCGGCATCACCCGCCGCGGCACCAAGCTGGCGGCGCTGCTGATGTTCCTGACCGACGTGCATTCGCTGGGCCTGGCCACCGCCAATGGCCTGGTCTGCACCGAGACCTTCTATTGGGACATGAACGAGGCGACCCGCCGCTTCACCGCCAAGGTGCGGCCGAACATGGGCGCGATCTACCCGACCATGACCCAGGCCGGATGCTATGCCGGCACGCTGCACTACCTGAAGGCGGTGAAGGCGATGGGCGTGGCCGCCGCCAAGGCCAGTGGCGTGGAGGCGGTGAACCGCATGAAGGCGCTGCCGACCAGCGACGACTGCTTCGGCCAGGGCAGCATCCGCGCCGATGGCCGCAAGCTCCACCCGGCCTATCTGTTCGAGGTGAAGAAGCCCGAAGAGAGCAAGCACGCCTGGGATTACTACAAGCTGCTGGGCACCACACCGACCGATGAGGCCTTCCGCCCGCTGACCGCCGGCGGTTGCAGCCTGATCCGCGCCTGACCGACGCCAACGACACGCGACCTGCTCAAGCCGGCGCAAACCTGGGGAACGACTGAGATGGAACTGTCACGCCGTTCGATGCTGGGGGCCTTCGCGGTCACCACCATGGGGTCCAGCCTGCCGCGCCTGGCGCGCGCCCAGGCGGCCAATACCATCCGCATCGGCGTGATGAACGACCAGTCCGGCACCTACAAGGACAATACCGGCCCGGGCTCCGTCGCCTGCGCCCGCCAGGCTATCGAGGAATTCGGCGCCCAGGGCTTCAACGTGGAGCTGATCGCGGCCGACCACCAGAACAAGCCGGATGTCGGCGTCTCCCTGGCGCGGCAGTGGTACGACCAGGGCGTGGACATGATCCTGGACATCCCGACCTCCTCGGTCGGACTGGCGGTGCAGAATGTCTCACGCGAGAAGAACAAGGTCGCCATCAATGTCGGCTCGGCGACGTCCGACCTGACCGGTGCGCAGTGCAGCCCTTCGGCGGTGCACTGGGCCTATGACACCTACCAGCTGGCGCGCACCACCGGAGGCGCCACCGTGGCGGCCGGCGGCGACACCTGGTTCTTCATCACCGCCGACTACGCCTTCGGCCATGCGCTGGAACGAGACACCGGCGAGTTCGTCAAGGCGGCCGGCGGGCGCATCCTGGGCGCGGTGCGCACGCCGTTCCCGGCGACCACGGACTTCGCGGCCTTCCTGACCCAGGCGCAGGCCAGCCGCGCCAAGGTCATCGGCTTCGCCAATGCCGGCAGCGACACCATCAACTGCGTCAAGCAGGCCGCCGAGTTCGGCATCACCCGCCGCGGCACCAAGCTGGCGGCGCTGCTGATGTTCATCACCGATGTCCACAGCATTGGGCTGGAAACCGGCCAGGGCCTGGTGTGCAGCGAGACCTTCTATTGGGACCTGAACGCGACCACGCGCGCCTTCACCCGCCGCGTGCTGCCGAAGATGCCCAACCTGTACCCCAACATGATCCATGCCGGCTGCTACAGCGCCACGCTGCACTACCTGAAGACGGTGAAGGATATGGGCGTGGCCGCGGCCAAGTCCGCCGGCGGCGTCGAGGTGGTGAACCGCATGAAGGCGATGCCGACGATGGACGACGCCTTCGGCGCCGGCACCATCCGCCCGGATGGCCGCAAGCTGCACGCCAGCTACCTGCTGGAAGTGAAGAAGCCGTCCGAGAGCAAGGGGCCGTGGGACTACTACAAGGTGCTCGGCACCACCCCGGCCGGCGAAGCCTTCCGTCCGATCAACCAGGGCAACTGCGCCCTGGTGCGCAGCTAACCAGCAACCCAGGAGACCGCCATGTCGCTCAGCCGTCGATCCGCCCTGCTCACCGGTGCCGCCCTGGGCATTGCCCCGCTGTCGCGGGCAGGCGCGCAGGCCAATACCATCCGGATCGGCGTGTTGAACGACATGTCCGGCCCGTACCGCGACATCAGCGGCCCCTACGGCGTGGCCTGCGCCAAGCAGGCGGTGGCGGAGTTCGGCGCCCAGGGCTTCAATGTGGAAGTCATCAACGCCGACCACCAGAACAAGCCGGATGTCGGCGCCGGCCTGGCGCGGCAGTGGTACGACCAGGGCGTGGACATGATTCTGGACGTGCCGACGAGCTCGGTCGGCCTGGCCGTGGCGCAGGTGGCCAAGGAAAAGAACAAGGCCTACATCAACACCGGCTCGGCGACGTCGGACCTGACGGGTTCGGCCTGCCAGGCCACCACGGTGCACTGGATGTACGACACCTACATGCTGGCCAAGAGCACCGGCAGCGCCATGGTGAAGGCGGGCGGCGACAGCTGGTTCTTCCTGACCGCGGACTACGCCTTCGGCCATGCGCTGGAGCGCGACACCGCGGCCTTCGTGCGCGCGGCCGGCGGCGAGGTGAAGGGCCAGGTGCGCTATCCCTTCCCGTCCACCACCGATTTCTCCAGCTTCCTGGTGCAGGCCCAGGCGTCGCGCGCCAAGGTCATCGGCATGGCCAATGCTGGCGCCGACACCATCAACACCATCAAGCAGGCGGCCGAATTCGGCATCACCCGGCGCGGCGTGAAGCTGGCGGCGCTGCTGATGTTCCTGGCCGACGTGCATGCGCTGGGCCTGCAGACCGCGCAGGGCCTGGTGCTGACCGAGAGCTTCTACTGGGACCTGAACGACCGCACCCGCGCGGTGACGCGCCGGCTGCTGCCGCACCTGAGCGGCGCCTATCCCAACATGGCCAGCATCGCCAACTACTCGGCCACGCTGCACTTCCTGAAGGCGGTGAAGGACATGGGCGTGGCTGCGGCCAAGGCCAGCGGCACCGAACTGGTCAACCGCATGAAGGCGATACCCTGCGACGACGACGCCTTCGGCGCCGGCAGCATCCGCGCCGACGGCCGCAAGCTGTGCCCGAGCTACCTGTTCGAGGTGAAGAGCCCGGCCGAGAGCAAGGGGCCGTACGACTACTACAAGCTGCTGGGCACCACCCCGGCCGGCGAGGCCTTCCGCCCGCTGAACGAAGGCAACTGCGCTCTGGTGCGTAGCTGATACAGGCTGGCCCGGGGCACCCCCCCGGGCCGGTTGGCGTGACTGGTGAAGGAGTGGGAAGCGCGATGCTCGATGCGATTGAGGCCTTTCTCGGCGTGCCCGCGCCCCTGCTGTTCGGGCAGCTGCTGCTGGGCCTGATCAACGGCGCGTTCTACGCCATGCTCTCGCTGGGGCTGGCGGTGATCTTCGGGCTGCTGAACATCATCAACTTCACCCATGGCGCGCAGTTCATGATGGGCGCCTTCGCCGCCTGGATGCTGCTGGCCTGGGCGGGGCTGGGCTATTGGTGGGCGCTGCTGCTCTCGCCGATCATCGTCGGCTTCACCGGGATCATCCTGGAAAAGCTTTTTATTAGTCGGCTGTACAAGCTGGACCACCTGTATGGGCTGTTGCTGACCTTGGGCCTGGGGCTGATCATCGAGGGCGTGTTCCGCAACGAGTTCGGCTCCTCCGGCCTGCCCTATCGCATCCCTGCCGAACTCAGCGGCGCCTGGGACCTCGGCTTCATGTTCATGCCGATCTATCGCGGCTGGGTCGTGGTGGCCGCGCTGTTCTTCTGCATCGCCACCTGGCTCATCATCGAGAAGACGCGGCTTGGCGCCTATCTGCGCGCCGCGACGGAACGCGCCGAGCTGGTGCAGGCCTTCGGCATCAACGTGCCGCGGATGATCACGCTGACGTATGGCGCCGGCGTGGCGCTGGCCGCCGTGGCCGGCGTGCTGGCGGCGCCGATCTATTCGGTGAACCCGCAGATGGGCAGCAACCTGATCATCGTGGTCTTCGCCGTGGTGGTCATCGGCGGCATGGGGTCCATCCTGGGCTCCATCGTCACCGGCTTCGGCCTCGGCATCGTCGAGGGACTGACAAAAGTCTATTATCCGGAGGCTTCGGCCACCGTGATCTTCGTCATCATGGCGATCGTGCTGCTGGCGCGTCCCGCCGGCCTGTTCGGGAGGGCCTGACCCATGGCCAGCGAAACCACCCTCACCGCCATCCCGACCGGCGTTGTCGGCAAGCAGGCGCCGGGCATCTGGGGCTTCAATGGCGGCCAGATGATCGCGTTGCTGATCATGATCGCGGCGCTCGGGGCGGCACCGTTCTTCCTGTACCCGGTCTTTGTGATGAAGCTGCTGTGCTTCGCGCTGTTCGCCTGCGCCTTCAATCTGCTGATCGGCTATGTCGGGCTGATGAGCTTCGGCCATGCCGCCTATTTCGGCATGGGCGGCTATGTCGCTGGGCATGCCGCCAAGGTGATGGGCCTGACGCCGGAGATCAGCATCATCGCCGGCGGGCTGATCGGTGCCGGGCTTGGCCTGATTGGTGGCTGGCTGGCCATCAGGCGCCAGGGCATCTACTTCGCCATGATCACCATGGCGCTGGCGCAGATGGTCTACTTCTTCTGCGTCCAGGCGCCCTTCACCGGCGGCGAGGACGGCATCCAGGCCATTCCGCGCGGCAAGCTGTTTGGCGTGATCCCGCTGGACAGTGACATGGCCATGTACTGGGTGGTGGCCGTGGTCTTCCTGTGCGGCTTCATGGCCATCCACCGGGTCATCCATTCCCCCTTCGGCCAGGTGATGAAGGCGATCCGCGAGAACGAGCCGCGGACGACCTCGCTCGGCTACCGCACGGATGACTACAAGCTGGTGGCCTTCATCCTGTCCTGCGGGCTGGCCGGCGTGGCCGGCGCGACCAAGACGCTGGTGTTCGGCATTGCCACGCTGACCGACGTGCATTTCAGCATGTCCGGCGAGGTGGTGCTGATGACGCTGGTGGGCGGGCTTGGCACCATCTTCGGGCCGGTGATCGGTGCTGCCGTGGTGATCGGCATGCAGAACTACCTGGCCGAGATGGGTGCCTGGGTGACGGTGATCCAGGGCGTGATCTTCGTGGCCTGCGTGCTGGCCTTCCGCCGCGGAATCGTCGGTGAGATCGGCAACCTGTTCAAGGTGAAGCTGTAGCCGAGCCCCTGGCGCCCTTGGCGCGCGCTTTGCTAGGGTCGGGGGAATGAGCACCCCGGTCCTTGAACTCGACAACCTCTCGGTTGGCTTCGGCACCGACCGCGGCCTGGTGCGCGCGGTGGAGGCGGTTTCCTTCAGCGTCGCGCCCGGCCAGATGCTGGCGGTGGTGGGCGAAAGCGGCTGCGGGAAATCCGTGACGGCGCTGGCGGTAATGGGGCTGCTGCCGGACAGCGCCGAGCTTGGCGGGCGCATCCTGTTCGATGGCCGCGACGCCCGCGAAGCTCAGCGCGGCCGCGACCTGGCCATGGTGTTCCAGGAACCGATGACCAGCCTGAACCCGGCCTTCACCGCCGGCGAGCAGGTGGCCGAAGCGCTGCGCAAGCATCGCGGCCTGGCGCCGCGCGCGGCCTTCGACGCCGCGGTGGAGATGCTGGCCCGCGCGCATATTCCGGATGCCGATCGGCGGGCGCGGCAATACCCGCACCAGCTCAGCGGTGGCATGCGCCAGCGGGTGATGATCGCGATGGCGCTGGCCTGCCGGCCGCGGCTGCTGCTGTGCGACGAGCCGACCACCGCGCTGGACGTGACGGTGCAGGCGCAGATCATGGCGCTGTTGGACGAGTTGCGGCGGGAGACCGGGACGGCGGTGGTGCTGATCACGCACGACCTGGGCGTGGTGGCGGACCGCGCCGACCAGGTGGCGGTGATGTATGCCGGCCGGGTGGTGGAGGCGGCGCCGGCGGCGCGGCTCTTCGCCATGCCGCAGCACCCCTACACGGTGGGGCTGCTGGGCGCGGCCCCGCGGCTGGCGGGGCGGCGCGACCGTCTCGCCAGTATCGAGGGCACCGTGCCGGACCCGCTGAACCTGCCGCCGGGCTGCCGCTTCGCGCCGAGATGCCCCTTTGCGGTGGCGCGCTGCGCCGAGCCGCCGCCGCTGGCCTATATGGCGCCGGGGCATGGCGCGGCGTGCTGGCGGGCGCCGCTGGACCAGGTGCTGGCGGCATGAACCTGCTGGAGTTGCGCGACCTGCGAAAACTGTTCCCGGTGCGGGATGCGCTGGGGCGGCATCGCGGCGCGGTGCGGGCGGTGGATGGCGTCTCGCTGAGCGTGGCGCAGGGCGAGGTGCTGGCGATTGTCGGCGAGAGCGGCTGCGGCAAGTCCACGCTGGGGCGGCTGGCGCTGCGGATGATCGAGCCGGATGCGGGCGAGGTGCGCTTCGGCGGGGAAGACCTGCGGGCGCTGAGCCCGGCGGCGCTGCGGGCGCGGCGGCGGGACATGCAGCTGATCTTCCAGGACCCTTTTGCGAGTCTGGACCCGCGCATGACGGTGGAAGCCGCCATCGCCGAGCCGCTGCGCCTGCATGGCGTGGTCCCGCGCGGGCAGGAAAGCGCGAAGGTGGCGGAATGGCTGGAGCGTGTGGGCCTGCGCGCCGACCATGCCCGGCGCTGGCCGCATGAGTTCAGCGGCGGGCAGCGGCAGCGGATTGCGATTGCCCGCGCCCTGGCCAGCGGGCCGAAGCTGGTGATCGGCGACGAGCCGGTCAGCGCGCTCGACGTCTCGATCCAGGCGCAGGTGGTGAACCTGCTGCAGGATTTGATCCGCGATCTCGGCCTGACCTTCGTGCTGATCAGCCACGACCTGGCCGTGGTGCGCCACATCGCCGACCGGGTGGCGGTGATGTATCTGGGCCGTATCGTCGAATTGGGCGAAACCGAGCAGGTCTTCAGCCGGCCTCGGCACCCCTATACGCGGGCGCTGCTGGCCGCGGTGCCGGGCCAGGGCGCCAAGGCGCCGCCGCTGGCCGGCGACGTGCCCAGCCCGATGGCGCCGCCGAGCGGTTGCCGCTTCCACACCCGCTGTGGGCACGCGGTGGCGATGTGCCGGGAAGTGGACCCGGTGCTGCCCAGCGAAGCCCACGCCGCCGCCTGCCACCTGGCCGCCGAGCTGCCGCCGGCCATTGCACCGCATGAAACTGAGACCGGCGGCGAGCGCCTGCGCCGCCTGCAAGCCTTCTTCACTCAAGGGACCGCCGCATGATCCGACTTCTGCTTGCATTGGTGCTGCTGGCTGGAGCGGCTTCGGCGCAGCCGCTGCCCAACCTGCGGATCGGGCTGCGCGAGGACCCGGATATCCTCGACCCCTCGCTGGCGCGCACCTATGTCGGCCGGATCGTCTTCGCGGCGCTGTGCGACAAGCTGTTCGACATCAATGAGAAGCTGGAGATCGTGCCGCAGCTGGCCACCGCCCACGCCTGGGAGGACCCGAAGACGCTGCTGATCACGCTGCGCACCGGGGTGCGCTTCCATGATGGCGAGGCGATGGACGCCGAGGCGGTGAAGTACAGCCTGATGCGCCACCTGACCATGCAGGGCAGCTTCCGCCGTGGCGAGATCAACAGCATGGAGAGCGTGGAGGTGGTGGATGCCACCCATGTCCGCATCCGGCTGAAGGAGCCCTTCGCGCCGTTCCTGTCGCAACTGACCGACCGTGCCGGCATGATCGTCAGCCCCAAGGCGGCGGAAGCCGCGGGCAACCAATTCGGCAACCGGCCGGTCTGCGCTGGGCCGTTCCGGTTTGTGGAGCGGGTGGCGCAGGACCGGATCGTGGTGGAGCGTTTTCCTGAGTATTGGGACGCCGTCCGCATCCACCTGAACCGCATCACCTACCTGCCGATCCCCGACAGCACGGTGCGGCTGGCCAACCTGCAATCCGGCGCCATCGAGATCAGCGAAACCGTCAGCCCTTCGGACGTCGCCGCCATTCGCCGCAACAGCCGGCTGCGCCTGGTGCTGAGCGACGAGCTTGGCTACCAGAGCATCACGCTGAACATCGGCAATGGCCCGCGCGCCAATACGCCGTTCGGGCGGGATGCGCGGGTGCGCCAGGCCTTCGAACTCGCCATCGACCGGGATGCGCTGAACCAGGTGGTGTATGAGGGCATGTACAGCCCGACCCGCCAGGCGGTGCCGCCGGCCAGCCCCTTCCATGTGCCGGGCATTCGGCCGGAGCCGCGCAACGTGGAACGCGCCAAGGCGCTGCTGCGCGAAGCCGGCGTGCGCACGCCGTTGCAGGTTGAGATGACGGTGCCGAACAACCCGGATTTGCGCCAGGTGGCGGAGGTGATCCAGGCGATGGTGGCCGAGGCGGGCTTCGAGCTGAAGATCAACGCCATGGAGTTCGCCAGCAGCCTGCAGGCGGCCAATCGTGGGGAGTTCGAGACCTATCTGCTGGGCTGGTCCGGCCGGACCGACCCGGATGGCAATATCTGGACCTTCATCCACACCGGCGCGCCGCAGAATGACGGCCGCTACAGCAACCCCGCGGTGGACGCGCTGCTGAACCAGCAACGCCAGGTCAACGGCGTGGCCGAGCGCCGCGCGCTGCTGGAGCAGATGTGGCGCATTGCGGTGGTGCAGGACGTGTCGCGCATCTACCTGTGGCACCGCAAGAACACGCCGGCGATGAGCGCGCGCGTGCAGGGTTTTGTGGGAGTGCCGGACGGCCTGATCCGCGTGCAGGGGCTGAGGCTGCAATAGATGGCGGTATGGCTGCTGCGCCGCATCGGGCAGATCATCCCGACGCTGCTGATCCTCTCGGTGCTGATCTTTGCGTTGCAGCAGCTGATGCCCGGCGACCCCGCGCTGATTTTGGCCGGCGAGGAGCGCGGCGACCCCCTGGTGCTGGCGCAGATCAGGGCGGAGCTGTTCCTGGACCGGCCGCTGCCGGAGCAATATGCGCGCTGGCTGTGGCGCGCGCTGCATGGCGACCTCGGCTTTTCCTGGCGCATCCGCGAACCCGTGGCGGTGCTGATTTTGCAGAAGCTGCCGGTGACGCTGCAACTCGGCGGCATGGCCTTCGTCATCGCCTGCTGCATCGGCGTGCCGCTGGGCGTGCTTTCCGCGGTGTACAAGGGCCGCTGGCCGGATGTGCTGGTGAATGCGGTGGCGCTGGCCGGCATCTCCACGCCGAATTTCTGGCTGGGGATCATGCTGATTCTGCTGATCAGCGTGAACCTCGGCTGGTTGCCGCCCTCGGGCTATGTGCCGTTCTTCGAGGACCCCTGGCAGAGCCTGAAGACCACGATCATGCCGGCCTTCGTGCTGGGCAACGCGATCTCGGCGGTGCTGATGCGGCACACCCGCGCCGCCATGCTGAACGCGCTGAGCCAGGACTATGTGCGCACGGCGCGGGCCAAGGGGCTGGGGGAACGCGTGGTGGTGCTGAAGCACGCGCTGCGCAATGCGCTGGTGCCGGTGGTGACGCTGGGCGCCATTGAACTGGGACGGCTATTGGCTGGCGCGGTGCTCACGGAACAAATCTTCACCATCCCCGGCTTCGGCAAGCTGATCGTGGATGCGGTGTTCAACCGCGACTATCCGGTGGTGCAGGGCGTGGTGATGGTGGTGGCCGTCATCACCGTGGTGTTGGCGTTGGTGGCGGACGTGATCTACCTGCTGGTCAATCCGCGGCTGCGGCACGCATGAGCGGGTCCGATGCACCGAGCGCCGAAGGGCGCGCCCAGGGTACGGAGCCGCTGAATCGGCCCCGCCAGGTGCCGCCGGAATCCCCGTTCCGCCGGGCGTTGCGGCAGTTCTTCCGGCATCCGCTGCCGGTGTTCGGCCTGGTGGTCGTCACGGCCTTCGTCCTCGCGGCGGTGTTCGCGCCTCTGCTGGCGCCGTTCGATCCGTTGCAGACCAGCTGGACCCTGGTGCGCAAGGCGCCCAGCGCGGCGCATTGGTTCGGCACGGATGAGAATGGGCGCGACGTGCTGGCGCGCGTGATCTACGGCGCGCGGGCCAGCCTGATGGCGGGCGTGGTCGCGGTTTCGCTGGCGGCGATGATCGGCGTGCCGCTGGGGCTGCTGGCCGGGCTTTCCGGCGGCTGGGCGGAGACGATCATCGGCCGCGTGGCGGACGCCATGCTGGCGGTGCCCTTCCTCATCCTCGCCATCGCGCTGGCGGCCTTTCTGGGCCCGGCGCTGGAGAATGCGATGCTGGCCATCGCCATCACTGCCAGCCCGGTCTTCGTGCGGCTTTCCCGCGGCATGGCGCTGGAGGCGAAGAGCACCGACTGGGCGGAGGCGGCGCGCGCCATGGGCAATCCGCCCTGGCGCCTGGCGCTGGTGCATGTGCTGCCCAACATCATCCCGCCGCTGATGGTGCAGGCGACGCTCTCCATCGCGGAGGCGATCATCGCCGAGGCGTCGCTGAGCTTCCTGGGGTTGGGGCAGCAGCCGCCGAACCCAAGCTGGGGCAGCATGCTGAACAGCGCGCAGCGGTTTTTGACCCAGGCGCCGTGGATGGCGATCTATCCCGGCGTGGCGATCTTCCTGGTGGTGCTGGCCTTCAACCTGGTGGGCGATGGCCTGCGGGATGCGTTGGACCCGCGCAGCCAGCGGCGGTAGGGCGGTGGATCGGCGCGTTGCGGCGCAACCTCGTCATCACCGGGCTTGTCCCGGTGATCCACGCGCTGCGCACAGGCTGCGGTTGCGGCGGCTTGGCGCATGCGAAAGGGCTGGGTGTCAGCCGCGGCCGTTGCCGCTGCTGGTGGGCGTGGATGCCCGGAACAAGTCCGGGCATGACGGGTGGGGCGGGACGGTATGGCGCACGCGTCTCTCGCCCGTCGTGGCGCGGCGCTACAACCCCAGGTCGCTCAGCCCCGGGTGCCCGTCCGGCCGGCGGCCGAGCGGCCAGTGGAATTTGCGCTCGCTCTCGCTGATCGGCAGGTCGTTGATGCTGGCGTGGCGTTCGGCCATCAGGCCCGCTTCGTCGAAGGCCCAGTTCTCATTGCCGTAGCTGCGGAACCACTGGCCGCTGTCGTCGTGCCATTCATAGGCGAAGCGCACGGCGATGCGATTGCCGGTGAAGGCCCAGACTTCCTTGATCAGGCGGTACTCCAGTTCCTTGGCCCATTTGCGGGTTAGGAAGGCCTCGATCGCGGGGCGGCCGCTGAAGAACTCGGCGCGGTTGCGCCAGCGGCTCTGCTCAGTATAGGCCAGGGCGACGCGGGCGGGGTCGCGGCCATTCCAGGCGTCCTCGGCCATGCGGGCCTTCTGCGCCGCTGTTTCAGCGGTGAAGGGCGGGAAGGGCGGGCGGCTCATGCGGCTCAGCCCAGCACGATCTTGGCGGCAGCGATGATCGGCAGCATGCCGCCGGTCATGGTCGCGCCTTCGCGCACCTTCTGCTCGGCCACCAGCTCGGCGGCGCGGATTTCTGCGAGTGCTTCCAGCACCGCCTCCGCACGCTCCTGCGGTACGACCACCACGCTGTCGGCATCGGCGACGATGATGTCGCCGGGGCGGACATGCACGCCGCCGAGCACGATGGGTAGGCCGACCACGCCAGGCCCGTTGCGCGCGGGGCTGTTGGGCGAGACTCCCATGGCAAACACCGGCAGGCGCGAGGCCAGGATGCCCGCCTTGTCCCGCGCCAGGCCATCGGTGACGAAGCCGGCGACGCCCTTGTTCTTCATCATGCCCGCGGCCAGGTCGCCCAGCACGGCGGTGCCGGTATAGCCGTCGCAGGCCACCAGGATCACGTCGCCGGCCTCGGCCTCATGCAGGGCGCCGAACATGCCCACCGTATCCGCGGGGTAGGCGTGGGCGGTGATGGCGGGGCCGCAGAACACGGCGTTGTCGGGGTCCAGCGGCTTGATCCGCCAGTCCACCGCGCCGCGGCCGTCCATGGCGTCGCAGACATGGCCGGTTTGCGCGTTGCGGAAGGCTTCGATGATGGCGCGCGACGGGCGCTGGTGGCCGCGATGCAGCGTCAGCAGCGGCGGGTTGTGCAGCATGCGCTGGGTTCCTTGTGCTTTGGCGCCACGCTGGCATGCTGCGGCGTGATTGGGGAGACTGTTTCACCGCTCCGGCCTTCGCCTCCGCGGAACAGGCTCCAGACAGGCAAGGGGAGGGCGCCGCATGGCCCGCATAGCCGTTGGTGGCTTTCACCACGAGACGAATTGCTTCGTGAAGCCCGATACCGACTACGCCTATTTCAACACCCACCGCGACCGCCCGCCGCTGGTGCGTGGGCCCGATGTGTTCCAGTGGCTGCGTGGTTCCAGCTTCGCGCTCGGCGGCTTCATGCAGGCCATGGAGGCGAAGCACGAGCTGGTGCCGCTGCTGTGGACCAGCGGTGGCGCCGGCGGCCTGGTGACGGCGGATGCCTATGAGCGCATCGTCGGCGAGATGATCGGCCGGCTGAGCGAGGCGATGCCGCTGGATGCTGTCTACCTGGACCTGCACGGCGCCATGGTCTCGGCGCCCTTCGAGGATGGCGAGGGCGAGCTGCTGCGCCGCGTGCGCGCGGTGGTTGGCGAGGTGATCCCGGTGGTGATCAGCCTGGACTACCATTCCAACGTGACCCCCGCGATGGTGCAGAACACCGATGCGCTGATCGCCTACCTTACCTACCCGCATGTGGACCGGCCGCAGACCGGGCTGCGCGCGGCCAAGGCGATGGAGGCGGTGCTGGAGAAGGGCCGCCCCGCCGGCCGCGCGCTGCGCAAAACGCCGTTCCTGATTCCGCTGAACGACCAATGCACGCTGGTGGAGCCGAGCGCTGGGATCGTGGCGCGCAGCAAGGTCTGCGAGGACGGGTTGCTGAACCTCAGCTACCTCGCGGGCTTTCCGCCGAGCGACCTGTACTGGTGCGGTCCCTCCGTGATCGCCCATGCCTGGACCCAGGCCGATGCCGACCGCGCCGCGGATGCCATGCTGCGCGAGATTGTGCTGCAGGAGGCGAACTTCGCGGTGGCGATGGTGAGCCCGGAAGAAGGCGTGGCCCAGGCCATGGCCATTGCGCGCACGGCGACCAAGCCGGTGGTGATCGCGGACACGCAGGACAACCCGGGCTGCGGCGGCAATGCCGACACGACGGACCTGCTCAAGGCGCTGATCGCGGCCAAGGCGGAAGGCGCGGTGCTGGGCTTCCTGTGCGACGCGGATGCCGCGAAGGCGGCGCATGCGGCGGGCGAGGGCGCCAGCATCACCCTGGCGCTGGGTGGCCGCACCGGGCCGGAGCCGGTGACGCCGCTGCAGGCCACCTTCCGCGTCGTCACGCTCGGCGCCGGCAAGTTCCACACTACTGGCAGCGTCTCCGGCAATCGGCCGGTGGACCTTGGCCCGATGGCGGTGCTGGAGACCGGCGGCGTGCGCGTGGTCGTGACCACCAAGCGCATGCAGGCGCTGGATCTGGCGCCGTTCCGCCATGTGAGCGTGGAGCCGACGGCCGAGAAGATCCTGGCACTGAAATCCACCTGCCATTTTCGCGGGGATTTCCAGCCGATCAGCGAGGCCGTCATCGTGGTGCTGGCGCCTGGCTACTACGGCGCCGACCCCGCGCTGTACCCCTACCAGAAGCTTCGCCCCGGCGTGCGGCTGCGGCCGCTGGGGCCGGACCGCGTGGCTTAGCCCTCAATCCACCTTGATGTTGGCGCGGCGGATCACGCCACCCCAGCGCTCCAGCTCCGCGCGGATGAAGGCGGCGAATTCCGCGCGGGTATTGCCGCCGGGCAGGGCGCCCTGGTCGTACATCAGCCGCGCCACGGCGGGGTCCTTGATGGCGAAGACCGCCGCATCGGCCAGCCGGGCGATGATGGCTTCCGGCGTGCCGGCGCGGGCGACCAGGCCGTGCCAATTGTCGGTATTGACCTCGGGGATGCCGACCTCGCGCAGCGTCGGGACGTCCGGCAACCAGGGCACGCGGGTGGCATGGCCGATGGCCAGGGCGCGGATGCTGCCGGCGCGCAGATGCGGCAGCAAAATCGGCAGGTCGGCCAGGCCGATCTGCACTTCCCCGGTCAGCAGCGCCGTCGCCAGCGGGGCGCCGCCGCGATAGGGCACGTGGGTGATGTCGACGCCGGTCACGGCCTTGATCCATTCGCCCGCCAGGTGCGGCATGCTGCCGGGACCGGTGGAGGCGTAGTTCAGCTGTCCCGGCCGGGCGCGGGCGGCGGCCAGCAACTCGGCCATGGAATGGAACGGCGTGGCGCCGCCGACCACCACGGGTTCCGGCACCACCGCGGCCAGGGACAGCGGCGCCAGGTCGCGCAGCGTGTCATAGGGCATGTTGCGGTCGAGCCCCGGCGAGATCACCAGCCCACCGGCGGAGCCGAGCGCGAAGGTGTAGCCATCGGCCGGGGCCTTCACCATCACGTCCACGCCGGTGACGCCGCCGGCGCCGGGGCGGGCTTCCACCACCACCGTCTGGCCCAGCCGCTCGCTCATGCGCGGCGTCATCAGCCGGGCCAGGATGTCGCTGGGGCCGCCGGTGGCGAAGGGCACGATCAGCCGGACGGGCCGGTTGGGGAAGGCGTCCTGCGCCAGCGCGGGCCAGGCGGCCAGCAGCGCCAGCAAGGCCGGCATGAGGCGGGTGAGCATGGGCTTCCTCCGTAGTCTGTTTGCGCCGAGTATCGCGCCAAGCGCCACCGGAGGGAACCGCATGAAGATCGCCCGCATCACCACCCATATGCTGCGCTCCAGCTTCACCTACGGCGCCGAGGGCGGCGTCGGCGGCAACCTGCACCTGCGCGGCATGGACACGCTGGCGATCCGGGTGGAGACCGACACCGGCATCATCGGCTGGGGCGAGGGCTTCGGCTTCACGCTGTGCGAGACCACGCGCTTCGCCATGGACAAGCTGGTGGCGCCGGTGGCGCTGGGCATGGACGCGGCGGATATCGCCGGCACGATGAGGGCCCTGGCGCGGCGCTTCCACAATTTCGGCCGCAACGGTGCGGTGACCTTCGCGCTGAGCGGTCTCGACATCGCGCTGTGGGACATTGCCGGCAAGGCCGCGGGCAAGCCGCTGCATGCGCTGCTGGGCGGGGCGAAGCGCGGGCGCGTGCCGGCCTATGCCAGCCTGCTGCGCTATGGCGAGCCCGCCCTGGTGGCGAAGAACACCGCCGCCGCCGTGGCCAAGGGATACCGGCACATCAAGCTGCATGAGGTGAAGCTGGACTGCATCCAGGCCGCTCGCGACAACGCGCCGGCCGAGGTGCCGCTGATGCTGGACATCAACTGCTTCTGGGACACGGTGCCGCAGGGCGTCGCCTTCTGCCACGCGGTGGCTGGCAAGAACATCTGGTGGGTGGAGGAGCCGGTCTGGCCGCCGGAACAGCCTGGCCCGATCGCCGAGGTGCGGCGCGCCGCGGGCGTGCCGATCGCGGCCGGGGAGAACCTGGGCGGTGTCGCGGAATTCGAGGCGATGGCCGCGGCCGGCGCGGTGGATGTGATGCAGCCGAGCGTGACCAAGGTGGGCGGCGTTTCCGCGCTGGCCGCCGTGGGCCGGCTGGCGGCGGCGCAGGGGCTGCGCTGCGTGCCGCATAGCCCGTATTTCGGGCCGGGGCTGCTGGCGACGCTGCACTTCCTGGCGGCGGCCGAGGCGGAGGAGCCGCTTGAGGTGTACTTCGCCGACCTGGCGCTGCCGCCCTATCCGCAGCTGGTGCCGCAGGGCGGGTTCATCGCGGTGCCGGATGGGCCGGGGCTGGGCTTCGAGATCAGCGAGGCGGCGCTGGCGGCGGCGGATTGAGCGGCGCGGATGGCCGGGGCTGGACCCCGGCCGAACCCTGCGCCTTCAGCCCGGAGGCGGCAGGAAGTTCACGTTGTACTCGCTGGCGATCCGCACCACCTCGGCCGGGTCGGCCACGTTGTGGATGCGGGTGAAGAGTTCGTACAGGCCGCGCGCCGGGGCCACCCAGAACAGCGCCTTCACCGGGCTGCCGGACTTGTTGAAGATGCCGTGCGGAATGCCCATCGGCATGCGGATCAGGTCGCCGGTGCTGGCGAACTTGGTCTGGCCATCCAGGAACAGTTCGAACTTGCCGTCGTGGATGTAGATGAACTCATCCTGGTCGGTGTGGATGTGCGGCGGCACGAAGGTGCCGGGCGGGAACAGCGTGTCGAAGGCGAAGCTGTCCGCGCTGCATTGCTTCGGCTTGTAGGTCTGGCCGAGGATGTTCCAGACGATGCCGTTCTCGCCTTCGCCTGCCGGGGTGATGCCGGCACTCATGGGGGGGATGGACATGGCGTTTCCCTTCGTTTCACACGTGCAGGTAAGTCTGGCTCACCTCGGGGGCCGCTGCCAAGGCTTCCGGTGCGCCGGACCAGACGCTGCGACCTTTTTCGATGATGACCAGGTGATCCGAGAGCCGCATGACGGCGCCGAGGTTCTTGTCGATCAGCAATATCGCCAGCCCCTCGGCCTTCAGCTGCGCCAGCACTGCCCAGATCTCCGCGCGGATCAGGGGTGCCAGGCCCTCGGTGGCTTCGTCGAGAATGAGCAGCGAAGGGTTGGTCAGCAGGGCGCGGCCGATGGCGAGCATCTGCTGCTCCCCGCCCGAAAGCCGGGCGCCCAGGTTGCCGGCGCGTTCGCCCAGGCGGGGGAACAGCGCCAGCACCCGCGGCAGCGTCCAGGGGCCAGGGCGGGCGGTGGCGGTCAGGTTCTCCAGCACCGTCAGCGTGGGGAACACCTGCCGCCCCTCCGGCACCAGGCCCAGGCCCTGGCGGGCGATGGCGTGCGCCGGCTGGCCGATAATGCTGGCGCCTTGCCAGCCCACGCGCCCGGCCAGCACGCGGCCACCCAGCGCTGGCAGCATGCCCATCAGCGCCCGCACCGTGGTGGTCTTGCCCATGCCGTTGCGGCCCATCAGCGTCACCACCTGGCCGGCGTTGATGCCCAGGCTGACGTCGAACAACACCTGGCTGTGGCCATAGCCGGCGGCCAGGCTGTCGACGCGCAGCATCAGTGGTCCTCGCCCAAATAGGCGGCGCGCACTTCCGCGTTGGCGCGGATTTCGGCCGGCGTGCCGGTGGCGATGACCTGGCCATAGACCAGCACGGATATGCGGTCTGCCAGCGCGAAGACCGCGGCCATGTCGTGCTCCACCAGCAGGATTCCGTAGCGCGCCTTCAGCCCCGCGAGGATGCCGACCAGGCGCTCGGTCTCCTCCGGCCCGGCGCCGGCGAGCGGTTCGTCCAGCAGCAGCAGGCGCGGCTGCATGGCCAGGGCGATGGCGAGTTCCAGCTGCCGGCGCTCCCCATGGGAGAGATCGCCAGCCAGCGTCTCGGCCCGGTTGGCCAGGCCGACCTGGGCCAGTGCCTCCAGCGCGGCGTTGTTCAGCGCGGCTTCGGTGGCAGCGGCGCGCCAGAAGCGGAAGGAGGAACCGCTGCGCGCCTGCACCGCCAGCGCGGCGTTTTCCAGCACGGAGAAGCCCGGCAGCACCGCGGTAATCTGGAAACTGCGCGCCAGCCCCAGCCGGGCGCGGCGGGCCAGCGGCAGGCGCGTCACGTCGCGGCCGGCGAAGTGGATGCTGCCGGCATCCGGCGCCAGCGTGCCGCTGACCTGGTGCACCAGCGTGGTCTTGCCGGCGCCGTTGGGGCCGATGACGGCGTGGATCTCGCCGGGCAGCACGCTGAGCGAGACGTCCTGCGTCACCTTCAGCGCGCCGAAGGCCTTGGTCAGCCCGCGCAGCTCCAGCAGCGGCTCAACCACGGCGCTGCACCAGGCCGAGCAGCCCGCCCTTCAAATACAGCGCTACCAGCACCAGCAGCGGGCCGAAGATCAGCCGCCAATGCGGGGTCAGTTCGGCCAGGTATTCCTCCAGCAGCACGAAGGCCAGGGCGCCCAGCACCGCCCCGTGCAACTGGCCCAGGCCGCCCAGGATGACCATGAACAGCAAATCCCCGCTGCGCTGCCAGGCGATGAAGCTGGGCGCGACGAACTCCGTGGCATTGGCCAGCAGCGCGCCGGCCAGCCCGCCCAGCGCGCCCGCCAGCGTGTAGGCCAGCAACTGGTAGGGGTAGGGCGAAAAGCCCAGCGCCTGCACCCGCAGCGGGTTCTCCCGTGCCGCCCGCAGCACGCGGCCGAAGCGGGAGGCGAGCAGGCGGCGGCCGGCAGCCCAGGCCAGCACCAGCAGCGCCAGCAGCAGGTAGTGGAAGAACCAGCGGTTCTCCAGCAGCTTGGTGCCGAACAGCCTGGTGCGGGCGTAGAGCGTATAGCCGTCATCCCCGCCATAGGCCGAGAGCGAGGCCGCGGTGAAGAAGGCCATCTGCCCGAAGGCCAGCGTGATCATGATGAAGTTGACGCCGGCGGTGCGGATGGCGACCGCGCCGGTCAGCAGCGCGAACACCGCGGCGGCCAGCACCGCCACTGGGAAGACCACGCCGGCATTGGTCTGGCCGGCGGCGTCCAGCATCACCACCGCATAGGCGCCGATGCCGAAGCTGGCGGCATGCCCCAGGCTGACCAGCCCGGCGCCGCCGACCAGCACGCTCAGCCCCAGCGCGCCGAGGCCGAGGATCATGGCGCGGGCGAGCAGCGACAGGCTGTGCCCGGCGCCGAAGCCGAGCAGCGGCGCCAGCGCCAGCGCGCCGAAGATGGCCAGCGGTACGGCGTAACGGTGCAGCACTCAGCCGGCCCGCACGGGGAAGAGGCCGCGGGGGCGCCAGGCGAGGATGCCGGCCATGGCGACATAGACCAGCATGGAAGCCAGCGCCGCGCCGGTCTGCCGCGCCGGGGAGGGGGCGAGGAACAGCCGCATCAGGTCCGGCATCAGGCTGCGTCCGAGCGTTTCGATCAACCCGACCAGCAGCGCCGCGATGAAGGCGCCGCGCACGCTGCCGATGCCGCCGATGACGATGACGACGAAGGCCAGGATCAGCACCGTGTCGCCCATGCCGGGTTCCACGGAAAGGATCGGCGCGGCCATGACGCCCGCGAACCCCGCCAGCATGGCGCCACAGCCGAACACCAGCATGAACAGGCGGTGGATATCGACGCCGAGCGCCGCGACCATGGGCGCATTGCTGGCGCCGGCGCGTACCAGGGCGCCGAGGCGGGTGCGCTCCACCACCAGCCACAGCAGCCCGGCGGTGGCCAGGCCCGCCAGCAGGATGGCGGCGCGATAGGTCGGCCAGGTCAGGCCGGGCATCAGCTGGATGCCGCCTTCCAGCAGCGCCGGCACCGGCACCTGCAACGGCGCGCTGCCCCAGACCATGCGGACCAGCTGGTTCAGGCTGAGGATGACGCCGAAGGTGGCCAGCACCTGTGCCAGGTGGTCGCGCGCATAGAGGTGGCGGAACACCAGCCATTCCAGCGCCAAGCCGGCCAGCAGCGCCACCGGCAGCGCCAGCAGCAGCGCAAGCCAGAAGCTGCCGGTGGCCGCGGCGAAGCTGGCGCCCAGATAGGCGCCCAGCATGTACTGCACGCCATGCGCCAGGTTGATGAAGTCCATCACCCCGAACACCAGCGTCAGCCCCGCCGCCACCAGGAACAGCAGGACGCCGAACTGCAACCCGTTCAGCGCCTGGATCAGAAGAAGCTGTGTGCTCACCCTACATCTTGCAGGCGCTGGCGTAGGGGTCGGTGTCGTTCTCCAGCACCTTGCGCACGGTCTCGGTGGCGAACTTGCCGTCGGCGCGCTTGACCACCTTGCACAGCCAGAAGTCCTGCACCGGGTAGTGGTTGGCGCCGAACTTGAAGGGGCCGCGCACGCTGCGGAAGTCGGCCGCCTTGATGGCGGCGCGCAGCGCGGCCTTGTTGGCCAGGTTGCCGCCCACCTTGCGGATGGCGCTGTCCAGCAGCATCGCGGCGTCGTAGCTCTGCGCCGCATAGCTGCCGGGCACATAGTTGTGCGCGGCCTCGAAGTCGCGGACGAACCTGCGATTGGCGGCGTTGTCCATGTTGGGCGCCCAGGGGCAGGCGCTGAAGAAGCCCAGCGCCGCATCCTGCTGCGCCGGCAGCGTGCTCTCATCCACCGTGAAGGTGGACAGGAACGGAATGTGGGCAAGGCCGGCCGCGCGGTACTGCCGCACCAGGTTCACGCCCAGGCCGCCGGGCATGAAGGTGAAGATCGCGTCCGGCCTGGCCGCGGCGATCTTGGCCAGCTCGGCGCTGAAATCCAGCTGGTTGAGGGGCACGTAGACCTCGTCCACCACCTCGCCCTTGAAGCGGCTCTTGAAGCCGGCCACCGCGTCCTTGCCCGCCTGGTAGTTGGGAACCAGCGCAAAAACCTTCTTGTAGCCATTCCGCTCGGCGGCTTCGCCCATGACGGAATGCACCTGGTCGTTGCTGTAGCTGGTGACGAACAGGTTGGGGTTGCAGCCGGCACCGGCAAAGGTGGAAGGCCCGGCATTGGTGCTGATCAGCATGGTGCCGCTTTCGGTCACCGGGCGGATGATGGCCTGCAGGATGTTGCTGAACACCACGCCGACGACGAAATCCACCTTGTCGCGTTCCAGCGCGGCGCGGACCTTGGTGACCGCCACTTCCGGGCGCAACTCGTCATCGATATCCACCACGCTGGCGGCCAGGCCGCCCAGCTTGCCATCCAGGTGCTTCAGCCCCTGCATGAAGCCGTCCTTCAGGTGGGTGCCGAGCGACGCCGCCGGGCCGGTCTGCACCGCCACCAGGCCGATCTTCACGCCGGCCGCCTGGGCCTTGGCGACCCAGGGAAGCGCAAGGGCGCCCGCGCTACCCAACAGAACGCCACGCCTGCCGAACTCGGTCATGCCGGAAACTCCCATCTTTCTCGGAAACAGTTTAGGCCCGAAGCATCACCCGTGGGCAAGCGCCGTTGCCATGGTGGCGGCACGGGCCACCAGCGCGCTGCCGGGGTCCAGCAGCGGGTCCAGCACGGTGAAGTGGTTGGCGCCCGCCAGCGCCTCGAACCCGCCGCCCCAGGCGCTGGCGAAGTCCCGGCTCTGGCGGATGAACTCGCCGGATTCGGCGGCGCCGACGACGCAGTGCAGCCCTGCACCGGGCGTGACCAGGTGGTGGGAGGCGAAGCTCGGCGGCTTCATCCAGCGTGGGGAAAGCCGGCGCGCATCCTCCGGCCGCAGCCGCAGCGCCTTGGCGATGGTGGTGGGCATCAGCGGCTCCAGCTCGAACACGCCGGAGATCGGCAGGCCCGCGGGCGCCAGGTCCTGCGGCAGGCCGGGTTGCAGGGCGCGCCAGTCCGTCGTCATCAGCATGGCCGTCAGGTGGCCGCCGGCGGAATGGCCCATCAGCAGCGGGCGGCGGCGCAGCCGGCGGAACAGCCAGCTGGTGGCGGAGCGCATCTGGTCGGCAATGCGGGTCAGCGGCACCGCCGGCGCCAGGTCGTAGGACGGCATGGCCACCGCGATGCCGCGGCTGACCAACCCATGGGCGAAGTGGGAGCAGAAGGCACGGTCCAGGCTTTGCCAGTAGCCGCCATGGATGAAGATGGCCAAGGGCGCGTCGGCGACGCCGGCGGGGCGGAACAGGTCCAGCTTTTCGCGCTTGCCGGGGCCATAGGCCAGGTTCAGTTCGGCGTTGACCGACGCCTCGCGGTAGGCGGCGGCGTCGCGCTGCCAGCGGGACAGCAACTCGGCCGAACCAGCGACTCGGGCGCGGTTATCATATTCGGCTTGCAGATCCATGGCCGCCATTGGACGGATTTTTACTTGCTTCGCAACCGTCAATGCCGGGGCAAAGTCATGGGTATATTGTGTCCTGGATCAGGCCAGCCGGGCGGCCTGGAGGCGTTCCCATTCCGCCCGCGGCAGGAAGCCGGGGTCGGCGCGGCAGGCGGCCTCGGTCTCCACCAGGATCTGCGCGTCCGGCTTGTCCAGGTCCAGCGGGTCGCCATGCGGCTGCGGCACATGGAAGGGGCTGTCCAGGTAGACCTCGATGACGTTGCCCTCGGGGTCCTCGAAGTAGATCGACCAGGCATTGCCATGGCTGGTGGCGCGCAGGTTGCGGGCACCATTGGCCAGGGCCCGGTCGCGGGCGGCGCGCAGCTCCGCCAGGCTGGGCACGGTGAAGCTGATCTGCATGACCGTGGTGTAGGTGGCGTGGGCCGGGCGGCCGTGCACCAGCACCACCTGGTGGTGGATCTGGCTGTCGCCGGACATGAACACGATATCGCCGCCGAAGCGCGGGACATGCCCCCGGTCCGAAACCACCAGCCCGAGCACGTTGCCGTAGAAGGCAACCATGGGCTCAAGCTGGTGCACGTAGATGCCCATATGGGTCAGCTGTGCTGCGGCCATGGTTGCGCCTCCCTGCTGGTTGCGGCCAGCTTCGGGCATGGCGCCGGGGCTGTAAACCGCCCCGGCGTGGGCCAGGGCGGCCAGAGGGCGGGCTTCGGGCGGCTCAGGTGGCTTCGGCGTCCAGCGCGTAGCCGGCGGAACGGACCGTGCGGATCAGGTCTTCCTCGTCCGGGCCGTTCACCGCACGGCGCAGGCGGCGGATATGCACGTCCACGGTGCGCGGCTCGACATGGATGTCGCGGCCCCAGACCCCGTCCAGCAGTTGTTCCCGGGTGAAGACCCGGCCGGGGTGCTGCAGGAAGAACTCCAGCAGGCGGTATTCCGTGGGGCCCAGGTGCAGCGCGCGGTTGTTGCGCGACACGCGGTGCGCGTCCTGGTCCATGACCAGGTCGCGATAGGCCAGCGTGCCCTTGCTGGCGATGTTGCCGGACCGCCGCAGCAGGGCCCGGATGCGCGCCATCAGCGCTTCCATGACGAAGGGCTTGGTGATGTAGTCGTCGGCCCCCAGGTCCAGCGCGCGCACGGCGTCCTGGTCCTCGGTGCGGGCGGTCACCATGATGATCGGCAGGTCACGCGTGGCCGGGCGGCGCCGCAGCTGGCGGCAGACCTCGATCCCCGACAGGCTGGGCAGCATCCAGTCCAGCAGCACCAGGTCCGGCCGCGCCTCGGCCACGCGCAGCAGCGCTTCCTGGCCGTCGGCGGCTTCCTCAACGCGGAAGCCCTGGCGTTCCAGGTTGTAGCGCAGCAGCGTCAGCAGCGGCGCCTCGTCCTCCACCACCAGCACGGTGGGGCGGGCGGCGGTCTCAGTCGTGCGGGCGGACGACAGCATAGGCTGAAGCATCGGCTTTCGGCCTTTCCTCGTTCAGGGTGTCGCCGCGGACGGCGAAATGGACGGTCTCGGCGATGTTGGTAGCGTGGTCGCCGATGCGCTCGAGGTTCTTGGCGATGAACAGCAGATGGGTGGCCGCGGTGATATTGCGCGGGTCTTCCATCATGTGGGTCAGCATTTCGCGGAAGATGCCGTTGTAGATCTCGTCCACCGGCTCGTCCGCGGCCCAGACCTCGTCGGCCTTGGCGACATCCATGGTCACCAGGGCGTCGATGGCGTTCTTCAGGTTTTCCTGCACCAGCCGGGCCATGCGCATGAAGCCGTTCAGGCTGCCGATCTGCGGTTGCTCGGAGATGACGATCGCCCGCTTGGCGGCGTTGCGGGCGTAGTCGCCGATCCGCTCCAGGTCGTGGCTGATCCGCATGGCCGCGACGATCATGCGCAGGTCGGAACCCATCGGCTGGCGCAGCGCCAGCAGGCGGACGGTGAAGCTTTCGATCTCGCGCTCCAGCTTGTCGATCTCGACATCGCGCTGGACCACGTCGGTAGCCAGGTCGGAATCGCGCTCCACCAGGGCATGCGTGGCATCGGCCACGGCGCGCTCGGCCAGGCCGCCCATGCGGATGATCATCCCGCTCAGGCGCTTCAGCTCTTCGGCGTAGCTCTTCACGGTGTGCTCCTGCTGGTCTTCACCCATCAGCCGAACCGCCCGGTGATGTATTCCTGGGTCTTCTGCTGCTTCGGGGCGGTGAACAACTGGGCGGCCGGCGCCACCTCGATCAATTCACCGAGGTAGAAGAACGCCACCTGGTCGGCGCAGCGCGCCGCCTGCTGCATGTTGTGGGTGACGATGGCGATGGTGAAGTCGCGCTTCAACTCGTCGATCAGCTCCTCGATCTTCAGCGTGCTGATCGGGTCCAGCGCCGAGGTGGGCTCGTCGAACAGGATCACTTCCGGCCGCACCGCAATGGTGCGGGCGATGCAGAGCCGCTGCTGCTGGCCGCCCGAGAGACCCATGGCGGAAGCGTTGAGCCGGTCCTTGACCTCGCCCCAGATCGCGGCGCGGGTCAGCGCCCACTCGATCCGCTCGTCCATCTCCGAGCGGCTGAGCTTTTCGTGCAGGCGGATACCGAAGGCGATGTTCTCGTAGATCGTCATCGGGAACGGCGTCGGCTTCTGGAAGACCATGCCGACCTTGGAGCGCAGCTCGTTCATGTCGACGCTGTCGTCGAGGATGTTCTTGCCATCCATCAGCACCTCACCGGTGGCGCGCTGGCCGGGGTAGAGGCTGAACATGCGGTTGAGGATCCGCAGCAGGGTGGACTTGCCGCAGCCGGAGGGACCGATCATGCCGGTCACCTGCTTCTCCGGGTAGTCGATGTTGATCGCCTTCAGCGCCTTGTTGGTGCCGTAGTAGAAATCCAGGTTGCGGATGCTGATCCGCGCCGTCTTGTTCAGCTCGGCGCTGGAGCGTGCCGCCATGCCGCCGAAGCTGGCGTTCTGGCCCGTCTGTTCCGTCATGGTCCCGCTCATCTCCGCCTCACTTCTTGCCGCTGAAAAGACTACGGGCCGCGATATTCAGACCCAGAACCGCCAGGGTGATCACCAGGGCGCCGGCCCAGGCCAGCTCGATCCAATCCTGGAACGGCGACCCGGCGTAGGAATAGATCGTGATCGGCAGGCTGGGCATCGGCTGCGTCAGGTCGGTGGACCAGGCGTTGTTGCCCAGGCTGGTGAACAGCAGCGGCGCGGTCTCGCCGGCGATGCGGGCGATGCCCAGCAGCACGCCGGTGATGATGCCCGAGATCGCCGAGCGCCAGCACACCAGCACGATCATCTTCCACTTCGGCGAGCCGAGCCCGATCACCGCTTCGCGCAGCGTGTTCGGGATCAGGCTCAGCATGTCCTCGGTGGTGCGGACCACGATGGGGATAATGATGATGGCCAGCGCCGCCACGCCCGCCCAGCCGGAGAAGCCGCCGAAGGGCAGCACCAGCAGCGAGTAGACGAACAGGCCGATGAGGATGGACGGTGCCGAAAGCAGGATGTCCGACACGAAGCGGACGATGCCGCCGAAGGTGGAGCCCCGCGCATATTCAGCCAGGTAGGTGCCGACCAGCATGCCGATGGGCGTGCCGATGGCGGTGCCCAGCGCCACCTGGATCAGGCTGCCGACGATGGCGTTCAGCAGGCCGCCATTGGAGCCCGGGGGGCGCGTGACCTCGGTGAAGACCGAGAGGTTCATCGCGTTGAAGCCCTTGTAGAAGAGCGTCACCAGGATGGAGGTGAGGAACACCAGGCCGATGGCGGTGGCCAGCAGCGACAGGAAGCGCGCGATGACGTCGCTGCGCCGGCGGCTGCTGCCGAGCCGGGCGGCGACGGCAAGGTTCTTGGCCGGCGCCAGCGAGGGTTGGGTGGTAGCGCTCATCGGGGTCAGCCCTTCAGCCGCGAACGCAGCAGGTAGCGGGACGCCGCCAGCACGATGAACGAGATGACGAACAGGATGAAGCCCAGCGCCAGCAGCGCCGAGAGCTTCAGGCTGCCGGCCTCGCTCTCGCCGAACTCCAGCGCCACCACGGAAGCGATGGTGTTGCCCGGGCCGAACAGCGTGGTGGTGATGCGGTTGGCGTTGCCGATGACGAAGGTGACCGCCATGGTCTCCCCCAATGCGCGGCCGAGGCCGAGCATGACGCCGCCGGCGACGGAGACGCGGGTATAGGGCAGCACCACGCCCTTCATCACTTCCCAGGTGGTGCAGCCCAGGCCGTAGGCGCTTTCCTTGAACACCGGGGGCACCTGCTCGAACACGTCGCGCATGGTGGCGGCGATGAAGGGCAGGATCATGATCGCCAGGATCAGGGCTGCGGTGAAGATGCCGGTGCCGAAGGGCGGGCCCTGGAACAGGAAGCCGATGCCCGGCATCTCGCCGAGGCTGTCGATCAGCGCGGGCTGCACGTATTGCGACATCAGCGGCGCGATCAGGAAGAAGCCCCACATGCCGTAGATGATGCTCGGCACGGCGGCCAGCAGCTCCACCGCGGTGCCGACCGGGCGGCGCAGCCAGTTGGGCGCCAGCTCGGTCAGGGTGAAGGCGACGCCGAAGGCAACCGGCACGGCCAGCAGGATGGCCATGATGGCGGTGACGACGGTGCCATAGATGGACACGCCGGCGCCGAACACCTCGGTCACCGGGTCCCATTCGGTGGACCACAGGAATTCGATGCCGAACTTCTGGAAGGCCGGCAGGCCGCCGAGGAACAGCGAGATGATGATGCCGCCGAGCAGCAGCAGCACGCCGGCGCCGGCCGCGCGGCAGGCCAGCGCGAAGATGGGGTCGCCGATATTGGCGCGGCGCGCCGGGGCGGATTTGGCGCCCATGGGGGCACCAAGGGGGGTGGCGACGGCCTGGGACAAAGTCAGCGCTCCGGGTGACGGAGAGGGGGGAAAATCAGGGCGGCGGCCGGTTGCCCGGCCGCACGCCTTCGCTCAGCCGAAGTGGCTCAGTTGGTCCAGACCGACTGGCCGTTGACCTTCACGTCCTTCGCCCAGGCGGCGCGGATCGCGTTCTGCACCGCACCCGGCAGCGGGATGTACTCCAGCTCCTGCGCCAGGGCGGCGCCGTTCTTGAAGGCCCAGTCGAAGAACTTCATGACGTTCAGGCTGCGGGTGCCGTCGGTGGGGTTCTTCGGCAGCAGGATGAAGGTCGGCGAGACGATCGGCCAGGAGGTGGCGCCGTGCTGGTCGATCAGGCTGGCGGCCATGCCCGGCGCGGTCCAGTCGGCATTGCTCGCCGCGGCGATGAAGGATTCCTGGGTCGGCTTCACGAAGTGGCCGGCCTTGTTGCGCAGCTGGGTGGTGACCAGCTTGTTGGTGATGGCATAGGCGTTTTCCACGTAGCCGATGGCGCCGCGGATGTTCTTGACCGTGCCGGCCACGCCTTCATTGCCGCGCGCGCCGGTGCCGGTGGGGAAGCGCACCGAGGTGCCGACGCCGACCTTTTCCTTCCATTCGGGGGAAACGGCGGCCAGGTAGGACACCCACACGAAGGTGGTGCCCGAGCCGTCGGCGCGATAGGCCGGCGCGATGGCCAGGTTCGGCAGGGTCAGGCCCGGGTTCATCTCGACGATGCGCGGGTCGTTCCACTTGGTGACCTTGCCCATGTAGATCTCGGCGATCAGTTCGCCGGTGAGCTTCATCGCCTCGTTCTCGACGCCCGGGATGTTCACGATCGGCACCAGGCTGCCCATCACCGAGGGGAACTGCATCAGGTTGGCTTCATCAAGCTGAGCCTGGGTCAGCGGCGCATCGGTTGCGCCGAAATCGACCGTGCGGTTCTTGATCTGGTTGATGCCGGCGCCCGAGCCGACCGACTGGTAGTTCAGCGAGATCCCGGTGGCGGCTTTCCCGGCCTCGCCCCACTTCTGGTAGACCGGGTTGGGGAAGCTGGCGCCGGCGCCGGTGATCTGCGCGCCCTGGGCGCTGGCCAACTGGGGGGCGAGCGCCATGGCGCTGGAGGCGAGCAGGAAGGACCGACGGTTCATAATTTTTCTCCGCGAAAGGCGTGCCCGGCTTCTAGGCGGGGTAAGCGACATTCCTGTTGCATATTTGTGAAGCTTAAATGACGGACATGGATGACCCGTTAACTCATCGGTACCAGGCCGGTGCCCGCTTGCCCCGGAAAGCCGCCAGTCCCTCGCGGGCTTCCTCGGTTGCGCGGATGGTCCAGCCCTCGTGCGAGAGCATCTGCATCTGTCGCTCATCCAGGGTCAATCCGTTGGCGGAAAGGAAGCTGTGCTTGGTCAGCGCTACCGCGGCCGGGGAGGATTTCAGCGTCTCGTCGAGGATGTGGGCGAGTCGCGCCTCGATGGCGTCGGCGGCCACGACCTCATGCACCAGGCCCATCCGCAGGGCCTCCTCGGGGCCGAAGCGTTCCCCGGTCAGCGCGTAGCGCCGGGTTTGCCGCAGGCCGATGGCGTTGACCATGTGGGTGGAGATGGGCGTGGCGGCGACGCCGACCCGGACCTCGGTGATGCCGAACTGCGCCGCCGGCGTGGCCAGAGCCACGTCCACGCAGCAGGCAAAGCCGAAGCCGCCGCCGAAGCAGGCACCCTGGATGACGGCGAAGGTTGGGCGGTGGAACTCGTTCAGCCGGGTCATCGCCAGGGTGGTGGCGTAGCTGCATTCATAGGCGCGGTCCGGCGGGTAGCCGGAGACCTCGGCCAGCCAGTTGATGTCGGCGCCGGCGGCGAAGTGCTTTCCGGCGCCGCGGATGACCAGGGCGCGGACCGACTTATCGCGGGCCAGCGTCTCCAGCCCGCCGATCAGGCCCAGCAGCACGGCTTCGTTGTAGGCATTGCCGACCTCCGGCCGGTTCAGGGTGGCGGTGGCGATGCCGCGGGCGTCGATGGCGAGCAGGACCGGGTCGGGCATGGTGGCGTTTCCTTGACAGCGTCTTTGCCGGGGAGAACCCTGGGCCGCGAAACACGGACAGGTCCAGCCATGTACGCCACGCGACCCACCCTGTACGGCGCCCGCCACGCGGTTTCCGCCGGGCACTACCTGGCCGCCGCCGCCGGCTTCGCGGTGCTGGAGGCCGGCGGCAACGCGGTGGATGCCGGCTGCGCCGCCGGCATGGCCCTGGGCGTGCTGCTGCCGGACCTGGTCAATGTGGCCGGGGTGGCGCCCATCATCATCAGGCTGGCTGATGGCACGGTGGAGACCATCGCCGGGCTGGGCCACTGGCCGGCCAGCCTGCCGGCGGACCTGTTCATGCGCGAACATGGCGGCAAGATACCCGCGGGCGTGCTGCGCACCGTGGTGCCGGCGGCCCCCGATGCCTGGATTACCGCCCTGGAGCGCCACGGCACCATGGGCTTCGGCGATGTCGCGCAATACGCCATCCGCCACGCCCGGGACGGCTACGCGGTCTATCCGCTGCTGCACGACAACCTGCGGGAACACCGCGCCGAGTACGAACGCTTCCCGACGAGCATGCCGATCTTCTACCCCGGCGGGCGGCTGCCGCAGGTGGGGGAGCGCTTCGTGCAGGCGGACCTGGCGCGCACGCTGCAATACATGGCAGATGAGGAGAAGAAGGTCGCCGGGCAGGGCCGCATGGCCGGCCTGGCCGCCGCCCATGCCGCCTTCTACAAGGGTGACATCGCCCGCGAGATCGACGCCTTCATGCGGCGGGAAGGTGGCTACCTGACCATGGCGGACATGGCCGGCTACCGCAGCCGGATCGAGCCCGCCGTGGTGCGCGACTGGCGCGGGCACCAGGTGATCACCTGCGGCCCGTGGTGCCAGGGGCCGGCGCTGCTGGAGTTGCTGCTGCTGCTGGAGAAGGGCGGCATCGCGGGCATGGCGCACAACAGCCCGGAATACCTGCACCTGTTCACTGAATGCGTGAAGGCCGCCATGGCCGACCGGGAATACCACTTTGGTGATCCGCGCTTCGTGGAGGTGCCGCTGGACCGGCTGCTGAGCGACAGCCACCTGGGCGCGCGCCTGGCGCAGATCGACCCCAACCGGGCCATGCCGGAAATGCCGGGGCCGATCCTGAATGCCTCGCCGCAGTTGCCCGGTGCCAGCCGCGCCGACCGGCCGCTGGTGGAGGCGGATACCAGCTACTGCGCGGTGGTGGACCGCTGGGGCAATGCCTTCAGCGCCACGCCGTCCGATGGGTCCTGGGAGGCGCCGGTGGTGCCTGGCCTTGGCATCATCCCGTCCAATCGCGGCTCGCAGTCCCGCCCCGACCCGTCGCACCCCTGCGGCGTGGCACCGGGCAAGCGGCCGCGGCTGACGCCCAACCCGGCCATGGTGGTGACGCAGCAGGGCGGGGTCATGCCCTTCGGCACCCCCGGCGGCGACGTGCAGATCCAGGCCATGGCCCAGGTGCTGCTGAACATCATGCAGCACGGCATGGAGGTGCAGGACGCCATCGAGGCGCCGCGGGTGGCCAGCTACTCCTTCCCCAGTTCCTTCGCGCCCTTCCAGTACTTCCCCGGCCGGCTGGCGGTGGAGGGCGGCATTCCCGCGGCGACGCGGGAGGCGCTGGCCGCGAGGGGCCATGGCATCAGCGAATGGCCGGAACGCACCTGGCTGGCCGGCACGGTGGAGGTGGTGCTGAGCGACCCGGCCAAGGGCCTGCTGGCCGCCGGCGCCGATCCGCGCCGCCCCGCCTACGCCATCGCCGGCTGAACCCGGCATGAGCGTGAAGATCGGCTACCTGCTGCCGACGCGCGAGCAGATCGTGCTCGGCCGGCCGGAAGTGGCGCCGATGCTGGCCCTGGCCGAGCAGGCCGAGGCGCTGGGCTATGACAGCATCTGGGTCGGCGACAGCATCACCGCCCGGCCGCGGCATGAACCGTTGACCCTGCTGGCTGCCGTGGCGGCCCGCACCAGGCGGGTGGAGATCGGCACCGCCGTGCTGCTGCCGGCGCTGCGCAACCCGGTGGTGCTGGCGCACCAGCTGGCCACGCTGGACCAGATCAGCGAGGGGCGCATGATCCTGGGCATCGGCGCCGCCACCGATGCGCCGGCCATCCGCGACGAGTTTACTGCTTGCGGCGTGCCGTTCGAGGCGCGCGGCACAAGGATGATGCAGGCCATCCGGCTGTGCCGGGCGCTGTGGACCGGCGAGCGGGTGGACTGGGACAACCTCTGGACGCTGAAGGGCCAGCAGGTCGGCCCGATGCCACACCGGCCGGGCGGCCCGCCGGTGTGGATCGGCGGCACGGTGCCGGCCACGCTGCGCCGCGTCAGCCAGGAGCTGGACGGCTGGTTCCCATCCTCGCTGGATGCCGCCGGCTTTGCCCGGAAATGGCCGGAGTTCCAGGATGCGGCGCGGGCGCATGGGCGCGACCCGGCGGCCATCACCGGTGCGGCCTACCTGACCATTTCCATCGACGATGATGCCGCGTTGGCGACCCAGCGGGTGCACGACTTCCTGCGCAGCTACTACGGCGACCGCGCGGATATCTCCTCCAAGCTTGGTCCCTGCTACGGCGGCGGCCTGGAGGGCGCGGTGGAATTCCTGCGCGGCTTCATCCAGGCCGGCGCCAGCCATTTGATGCTGCGCTTCTGCGGCGCGCCGGAGCGGCAGCTGGAGATGCTGGCCAGCGTGCGCGGCCGGCTGTAGCCGCCGCCCGCCGCGTGCCGCTCACCCCTTGGCGAAGAAGCCCAGCATGGCCGTGTTGAAGTCGGCCGGGTTCTCCAGGCTCATGCTGTGGGTGGCGCGCGGCACCACCACGCTTTCGGCGCCCGGCACTTGCGGCAGCATGGCGGCGATGATGGTCTTGAACTGCGGCTGGGTATTCTCGCCCTGCACGAACAGGGTGGGCGTGCGGATCAGCTTCACCGCCGCCAGACCATAGGGCTTGCGGGCCTCGTTGATCTGGCCCAGCAGCGTGCGGGCATTGTCCCGCGCCACCTGGCGGCGGGCTTCCGGCCGGCGGCCCCAGGCGCCCTTGCCGCCGGTATAGTCGGCGAAGAAGGTCATGCCTTCCTCCAGCTTGCCGTCGCGCACCATCTCGGCGGCCTGGGCGAATACCGCGGCCTGCGCGCCGGTGGCTGGGGCGCCGCCCAGCGTCTCATCCAGTTCACCGCCCGGCTCGGCCAGGATCAGCTGGTGCAGCAACTCGGGGTAGGCGCCGGCCAGGCGGAAGGCGATATGCCCGCCGCGGGAATGCCCGACCAACCTCACCGGGCCGCCCAGCGTGCGGATCACGGCAGCCACATCCTCCATGTGCTGGGCGATGGTGAAGTCGTCGCCGACGCCATCCCACTGTTCCGGCCAGAAGTGCCGCAGGCTCAGCGCGATGGCGCGGAAGCCGGCATCCGCCAGCGGCTGCATCTGCGGCGCCCAGTAGCGCTGGTCCTGCAGGGTGCCGTGCACCAGCACCACGGCGGGGCCGCTGCCGGCCTCGGCGGTGTGCAGCGTGTGGCCGTTGACGGTGATGGTCGGCATGGCGGTGCTCCCTCAGGGCACCATGCGCGCATGGTGCTCCATGACGTATTGAAACCAGGGCAGGGCATCCGTCCTGATGCGGGCATCCGGACGGATATCGCCTCAGCGATGCAGCAGGTTCAGCCCCGCCTGCAGCAGGCCGGCCATGTCATGCGGCAATTCGCCACCGGGGGAAAGCTGGTCCACCAGGCCGGGCAGATGCTGCGACAGCATGCCCAGCAGCTCCTGCGGTGCCATCCCGGCGGCGCCGGCCAGTTGGCCCACCTGCTGGTCGCCCAGCGCGGTGCTCAGCTGGGCCGGGCTGACCGGCTGGTTGGCGCCGGTGCCGATCCAGGACTGCACCACCTCGGCCAGGCCGCCGCCGCGCAGCTTGTCCAGCAGGCCGTGCAGCCCACCCTGCTGCTGCACCAGCTGCATGATGGCCTGGATGGCCGCGCCGCCGCCCGCTGCCGGGGCCGCCCCCGCCACCTGCTGCTGCAACGCGCCAATGGCGGCGCCGGCGATCTGGTCGAACAATCCCATGGCGGGCTCTCCGGTTGATCCCTCGCTTATAGATCGACCCTGCCGCGAGACGAAAGCGCCCGGCTTGCGCGTTGCGGCCTGGCCGGCCCACCCTGGCGCCACGCAGCGCCGAGGGGAACCGCGATGACCGAGCTGACCGACCAGGCCGTGGCCGCTGGCCTGGCCAATTTCGAAAAGACCCATGGCCGGGTGCCCGACAGCTTCCGCACCATGATCGCCCATGCGCCGGAAGCCTTCGCCGGCTATGGCCTGATGCGCGCGGGGCTGATGCGCGACCGCGCCGAGGGCGGCGCACTGGACCTGAAGACCAAGGAACTGGTCTTCGCGCTGCTGGACACGCTGGTGGGGCAGAATCGCGGCGCCAAGGCGCATGCCGCCAACGCCATCCGCCTGGGGCTGACCTTGCCGGAACTGGCCGAGGGGCTGGTCCAGGTTCTGATGGTCGGCGGCATCACCACCTGGAACAAGACCGGCGACGAGGTGATGCGCCACGCGGAGGAAGTGGCGGCCGAGCTGGGCCGGACTGGCTGAGCAATATCCGTTCGGATGGACCCAGCAGAACGGATGTCCTGCTCTGCAACCCATTGAAAAGAAACCACGAAATCCGCTCACACTGTTTCAGTGAGAGCGAATGGTTCTGTAGGGTCCCTGCGGCGCAGACAGCAGCGCCTGGCAGCCTCCTGCTGTTTGTTTTGTCGTGCGATTCACGTCTACGGCGCTTCCGCCTGCGACGATCAGATTCCAGGGTCTGGCCGGCGCCGGTGGGGCCATCGGCGGCGTGAATGAGCCGCTCATACAACGGGCTGGAGCCTGCCGGACGCTCCAGTGAGCGGCTGACCGGCTGTGGAGCAAGGCCCCTCGGGTGTCAGCGCGCCGCGCGGTAGCCGGCAAGCTCGGCCGCGCTGCGGCACAGGTAGGCGCCATCCTGGGTCTTGCCGTAGAAGCGTGACCCCGCCAGGTGGAAGACCCGGGTGTCGCTGTTGCCCCAGACCACCGTGTCGTCGGCGCAGCCGGTGCGGGCGGCGGCTTCGTTGGGGTAGGTCGTGGCCGAGTTGCCCGCCGGGGAGGGCCGCCCCGTGGCGGCCGGGCTGCCGGAGAGACAGCTGCTCATGAAGCTGCGGCGCGGTTCACCGGTCAGGTTGCGGGCGGTGGCGTCGGCGTTGCAGCGCCGCATGCGGTCCTGCTGGGTGGGGGCGGCGGCCGGGGCGGCCTCGGCGGCCGGTGGCATGCGCCCGGCCAGGCATTCCCGCATGAAGTCGCGGCGCGCGTCGGCGGCCAGGCTGCGGGCGGAGGCCTCGTTGTTGCAGACGCGCATCCGGTCCTGCTGCGTCTGCTGCGCCTCCGAGCGGGGGCGGGCGCCCGCGGCCGGTGCCGGCGCGGTGGTCGCGCCAGGGCCGGGGGATGTGGCCGGGGGCGTGGCGGGGGCTGGAGCGGTGGCAGGGGCAGGGGCAGGGGCAGGGGCCGGCGCCGGCTGGGCCAGACCCGGCAGCGGCGACAGGCTGATCAGGAAAGCTACGACCCACGCACGCATTCGGCACCTCCCGCCCCATGGTCGACAAAGCTTAACCCATTTCGCGGTGGTGCGGGCGCGGCAAAATGCGTGGCGGCGCGGCCGACGATCCAGCGTTGGATGGCGACCCGCACCAGTTCCAGGGGGGAGGGGCCGCGACGCGACCCAGCGGGCGACCCAGCGGGCGGCCGGCAGCATGGCGTCGAGCGGAGCTGGGGGCGGCGGGTGCCGGCGCGGAGGCGTGCAGCGGCAACGTGATGTTTTTGCCGCACCGCAGCAGGCCGGCAGCGGCGGTAAGAGTTCGGTAGGATTTCCCGGGCATGCTCACATCAGCGGCAAGGATTTGCCGCCAGTGCATTGATCCAGAACGGAAATTATCATGCCGCTCGATGGCCGCTCCCGCTCCCACCGTCACCGCTACAATACCGATGAAGAGCTGGACCGCGCGATCATGGCCGGTTCACCCTTTGCCATGCCGGCGCCGCAGGCTCGCCCGGACCGGCGCAGCGCCATGGCCCTTGGCGACCTGCTGCGCGCCTTGACCGCGCTGGCCATGGTGTTCGCGGTGGTGGCCGGCATCGGCGTGGTCTTCGCGGGGTAGCCCGGCTGCGGTGGCCGCCGCTGCGGGCTTGACCGCGGGCGGCGGCGCGCCAAATCTGCGGCATGGCCGAGATCGAAATCTACACCCAATACTTCTGCCCCTATTGCGACCGGGCGAAGGCGCTGCTGGACAGCAAGGGCGCGCCCTATGTCGAACACGACGCGCCCGGCGGTTCGGCGGCGCGCCGCACCGCCATGGAGCGGTCCGGCGGCCGGTCCTCGGTGCCGCAGATCTTCATCGCTGGCCAGCACATCGGCGGCTGCGACGACCTGGTGGCGCTGGACCGCGCCGGCAAGCTGGACGCGCTGCTGGCTGGCTGATGGCCTGTCATCGATCCGTCGCTGAAGGGGCTGGCACTCCGCGACCGCGAGTGCCAAATTGCGCGCGGGGTGCCCACTCAGGGGCCCAGGGACAGCGGGCATGATCCACTACCAGTTGCGGTGCGCCGACGGCCATGGCTTCGACGGTTGGTTCAAGGACAGCGACGCCTTCGACAAGCAGGCCAAGGCGGGCTTCGTGGAATGCCCGACCTGCGGCAGCCCCAAGGTGAGCCGCGCGCTGATGGCGCCGGCGATTCCGAAGAAGGGCCGCCCGGCGCGCATCAAGGTGGCGCCGGCCGAAGCGCCCACGCCGCCCGCCCCGCCGGTGCCAGCACCGCCGCAGCCCCAGGCCCTGGCCGGCCCTGTGCCTGCCCAGCTGGTGGCGCTGCTGCAGCGGGTGCGGGCCGAGGTGGAGCAGAAATGCGAATATGTCGGCGCCGAATTCGCCGAGGAAGCCCGCAAGATCCACCTGGGCGAGACCAAGGCCCGCGGCATCTATGGCGAAGCCTCCTCGGAGGAAGCCGAGGCGCTGAAGGAGGAGGGGATCGACATTGCCCAAATTCCCTGGGTGCCCCGCGCCGATGGCTAGGTGGCTGCTGCTGGCGCTGCTGGCCGCGCCCCTGCTGGCCTCGCCGGCCTGGGCGCAGAAGGACTTCACCACGCGGGACTATGATTCCTCCGGGCGCCAGCTGGGCCGGGCGGAAACCAAGGACGACACCACCCGCTACTACGACCCCAGCGGCCGGCAGAATGGCCGGGCCGAGCGGCGCGACGACACCACCCGCTACTACGACCCGTCCGGCCGGCAGACCGGCCGCGCCGAGACGCGGGACGACACCACCCGCTTCTACGACCAGTCAGGCCGGCAGACCGGCCGGGCGGAGCGCCGCGGCGACACCACCCAGTTCTATGACCAATCGGGCCGGCAGACCGGGCGGGCCGAGACCCGCGGCGATACCACCTACCACTATGACAGCAGCGGCCGGCTGACCGGGCAGACCCGCCGTTGATCAGGCCTTTTGGGCCAGCATCAGGTAGTTGACCCCGACATCCTTGCTGATCCGCCAGCCGCCGCCCGGCGCCAGGCCGATGCCGGCGATGCGCCGCACATGCAGCCCGGCGGTGCGGCAGTCGGCGCCCAGTTCGGCCGGGCGGACGAAGCCGTTCCAGTCATGCGTGCCCGCGGGCAGCCAGCGCAGCAGGTATTCCGCGGCGATCTTGGCGGTCAGCAGGGAGCGCACGGTGCGGTTGAGGGTGGAGAGCACCACCAGCCCCGCCGGCCTGGCCAGGCCGGCCAGCCCGGCGCAGAAGGCGGCGCGGTCGGTCACATGCTCCACCACCTCCAGCGCGGTCACCACGTCGAAGGGGGCGACCCCTTCGGCCAGCAGGGATTCGGGCGTGCCGTTGCGGTAGTCGATGACCAGGCCACCGGCCGCGGCATGCTGCCGGGCCACGCCCAGCGCTTCGGCCGCGGCGTCCAGGCCGGTCACCTCGGCGCCGGCCTTGGCCAGGGATTCCGCCACCAGCCCGGCACCGCAGCCGACATCCAGGATGCGCAGCCCGGCCAGGGGCAGGGGCAGGTTGGCATCCCGCGCCAGGGTGGCGCAGATGCTGGCGATGACCCATTCCATCCGGGTCGGGTGCATCCGGTGCAGCGGTGCCATGGGGCCCTGGGGGTCCCACCACTCCGCCGCGATCTCGTCGAACTTGGCGATTTCGGTCGCCGAGGCTGTTCCGTTCATGGCATGCGCTCTCTCTGTGTTGCAGGGCGCCGCCTGCCCCGGTATTGCTGCCCGCCCTTTTCCGCCCTGCCGCGCAGAACCGCAACCGCCGGGCCAGCCGCTCAAGACTGAAGACACACCATGTCCCGCATCGTCATGAAATTCGGCGGCACCTCGATGGCCGACCTGGACCGTATCCGCAACGTCGCCAACCGGGTGAAACGGGAAGTCGATGCCGGCAACGAGGTGGCTGTCGTCGTCTCCGCCATGGCGGGTACAACGAACCAGCTGGTCAAATGGTGCCAGGACCTCTCGCCGCTGCATGACCCGCGCGAATATGATGTGGTGGTCGCAACGGGTGAGCAGGTGACGATCGGCCTGCTGGCGATAGCGTTGCAGTCCGTGGGCGTGCAGGCGCGGTCCTGGCAGGGCTGGCAGGTGCCGATCCGCACCGACGACGCCCATGGCAAGGCCCGGGTGACCGAGGTGGAGGGCGCGACCCTGATCGCCCGGATGCAGGCCGGCGAGGTGCCGGTGGTGGCGGGGTTCCAGGGCGTGGCGCCGGATGGCCGGGTTTCCACCCTGGGCCGCGGCGGCAGCGACCTGTCCGCCGTGGTGCTGGCGGCGGCGATCAAGGCCGACCGTTGCGACATATATACGGATGTGGACGGCATCTACACCACGGACCCGCGGATGGTGCCGCGGGCGCGCAAGCTGGACCGCATCAGCTATGAGGAGATGCTGGAGCTGGCCAGCGTCGGTGCCAAGGTGCTGCAGACCCGCAGTGTCGAGATGGCGATGAAGGCCCGCGTGCGGGTGCAGGTGCTTTCCAGCTTTGAAGACAAGCCGGGCAGCCTGGTGGTTGACGAGGACGAGATCATGGAAAAGCCGATTGTTTCCGGCATCGCCTATTCCCGCGACGAGGCCAAGGTGACGCTGCGCCGCGTGCCGGACCGGCCGGGCATTGCCGCCACCGTGTTCGGGCTGCTGGCCGGCGCCAATGTCAACGTGGACATGATCGTGCAGAACCTGGGCGCCGATGGCAGCACGGACATGACCTTCACGGTCGGCCGCGCCGACCTGGCCCGGGCGCAGGACGCGCTGGAGAAGGCGAAGGGCGAGGTGGGGTTCGAGGCGATCCTGGCCGACCCGGACGTGGCCAAGATCAGCGTCGTCGGCATCGGCATGCGCAGCCATGCCGGGGTGGCCACCACCATGTTCCGCACGCTGGCGGAGAAGGGGATCAACATCCAGGTGATCTCCACCAGCGAGATCAAGGTCAGCGTGCTGGTGGCCGCCGATTACACGGAACTTGCGGTGCGCGCGCTGCACACCGCCTATGGCCTGGACGGACCCGCCGCATGAACGAGATGTCCTCCGATATGTCGTCCCCCGGAATGCCCGGGATCGACCGGCTGATGGCGCGCGGCGCAGCCTTCCTGGGCACGCGCTACGCGGTGATGGGCGGGGCGATGAGCTGGGTCAGCGAGCGCAACCTGGTGGCGGCGCTGAGCAATGCCGGTGCCTTTGGCGTGATCGCCTGCGGTGCGATGGAGCCGGACCGGCTGGCGCAGGAGATCGCCGGCACCCAGGCGCTGACGCAGAAGCCGTTCGGGGTGAACCTGATCACCATGCATCCGCGGCTGGACCAGCTGGTGGATGTCTGCCTGGAAGCCAAGGTGGGGCACATCGTCTTCGCCGGTGGCATTCCGCCGGGCGGTGCCATCAAGAAGGCCAAGGAAGGCGGGGCCAAGGTCGTTTGCTTTGCGCCCGCGCTGGCCCTGGCAAAAAAGCTGGTGCGGTCAGGCGCGGATGCGCTGGTGATCGAGGGCAGCGAGGCCGGCGGGCATATCGGCCCGGTGAGCCTGACCGTGCTGGCGCAGGAAATCCTGCCGCATGTGCGCGACGTGCCGGTCTTCGTCGCCGGCGGCATCGGCCGCGGCGAGGCGATCCTCTCCTACCTGGAGATGGGCGCCGCCGGGGTGCAGCTGGGCACGCGCTTCGTCTGCGCCACCGAGAGCATTGCCCACCCGAAGTTCAAGCAGGCCTTCCTGCGCGGCAATGCGCGGGACGCCATGCCCACGGTGCAGCTGGATGAGCGCTTCCCGGTGATTCCGGTGCGCGCCTTGCAGAACGAGGGCACCAAGCGCTTCGTCGAGCATCAGGCCAAGGTGCTGGCGCGCTTCCTGGCCGGCGAGGTGGCCAAGGACGCGGCCCAGCTGGAGATCGAGCATTTCTGGGCCGGGGCGCTGCGGCGCGCGGTGATCGACGGCGATGTCGAGCAGGGCAGCCTGATGGCGGGCCAGTCGGTCGGCATGGTGGGCAAGGAGCAGCCGGCGGCCGAGATCATGGCTGAACTGATGGCCCAGGCCGCGGCGGCGCTGGATGCGCGGCGCGCCCAGATGAATAATAGTTAATACTGTAGATGGAATATATTGCGTGGTATTCTCATTGCCAACGGACTAGGCGGCGGTCTTGATATTCCATGAGAACGTCCAGATTTCCTGCGGGTTTACCGAGTCGTGTCGACCCGATGAAACACACGCCGCTTGTTGTGATTCGCTTTGATCTGGGCCAATCCACGCGCTACATCGCAGGTGCGTGTCCCACATGAAGCGCCTTTCCCGACCTGACCCCTCTGCCGGCGAAGCCGCTCGGCTCGGGGAACAACTGCGCGATGCGCGCATCGCCCTTGGCCTGTCCATCGAGGACATGGCCGCCAGCCTTCGCATTCGCCGGGTCTACCTGGCGGCGCTGGAGGAAGGCCGGGTGCGCGAGTTGCCGGCGCCGGCCTATGTGCTGGGCTTCGTCCGCACCTATGCCCGGGCGCTGGGGCTGGACGATGACGACATGGTCCGCCGCTTCCGTGAGGCCGCTTCCTCGGCGCCGCAACGCCGCACCGACCTGATCTTCCCCGAGCCCGTTCCCGAGCGTGGCATTCCCGCCGGCGTGGTGGTCATGGCCGGCGTGGTGCTGGTTGTCGGTGCCTACATGGCCTGGTTCCAGTGGTCGGGCAGCGGTACCCGCACGGTGGATACCGTGCCGCCGATGCCGGCCCGGCTGGAGCAGGCGGCGCGTGGTCCCGCCCAGCCGCCACTGCCAAGCAACCTGCCGCCGGCCGCTGGGGCGCTGATTGCCGGCGCCCTGCAGCAGCCGGGGCAACAGCGCCCGGCCGGAACCCTGCCGCCGGGGCCGCCCTCCGCCATTGCCGCGACGGCGCCGACCATGCCGTCCATGACCCTGGCGAACCCGGCAGCGCCGAGCCTGGCGATTCCGCCGACGCCGCGGCCGGATGAATCCCGCATCTCGCTGCGCGCGAAGGCGGATACCTGGGTCAGCCTGCGCGACCGCACCACCAACACCAGCCTGGTGAACCGGCTGCTGAAGGCGGGCGAGACGTTGCAGATTCCGCCGCAGAGCGGCCTGATGCTGACCATCGGCTATGCCGCGGGCACCGAGATTGTGGTCGATGGCCTGCCGATCCCGGCCTTTCCGGCCAATACTTCGGTCAAGCGGGATATTCCGATGGACCCGGAGCGGCTGAAGGCCGGCAATTTCAATCCAACGCCCGTGGTGGCGACGAGTGGCGAAGCGCCCTCGGCGCAGGTTGCCGCGGCCCCGACGACCGGCGCCACGGGCGCCCCGACGTCGACCGTGGCGACGGCGCCGCGCCCGGCAGCACCGCGGCCCCGCCCGGTTCGCCCGGAAGACCGGGCCTACGAGCCGCCGCAATAGGCGAAAATCATCGCGGCACGCTTGGGCCTGGCGCTGGGTGCTGCCATATTGCGCGCCAAGCGTGAGGGACCTTCGGACCGATGAGCTATCGCCCCTACCAGCATATCGAGCGCCGCAAGTCGCGGCAGATCATGGTCGGCAAGGTGCCGGTGGGCGGCGGTGCGCCGATCACGGTGCAGACCATGACGAATACGCCGACCGAGGATGCCGCGGCGACCATCGCCCAGATCCGCCGGGCCGAGGTGGCGGGCGTGGATATCGTGCGGGTTTCCTGCCCGACGCCGGAAGCCACCGCCGCACTCGCAGAAATTGTGCGCGAAGTGAACGTGCCGATCGTGGCCGATATCCACTTCCACTATCGCCGCGCCATCGAGGCCGCCAAGGCCGGCGCCGCCTGCCTGCGGATCAACCCGGGCAATATCGGCAGCGCCGAGCGGGTGAAGGAAGTGGTCAAGGCGGCGCGCGACTACGGCTGTTCCATCCGCATCGGCGTGAATGGCGGCAGCCTGGAAAAGCACCTGCTGGACAAGTACGGCGAGCCCAACCCGGAAGCTCTGGTTGAAAGCGCGCTGTGGCACGCCGACCACCTGCTGCAGAACGACTTCCATGAGTTCAAGATCAGCGTGAAGGCCAGCGACGTTTTCCTGGCCGTCGCCGCCTATCAGCAGCTCGCAGAAGTCTGCGACCACCCGCTGCACATCGGCATCACCGAAGCCGGCGGCAAGCGGACCGGCACGGTGAAGAGCGCCATCGGCATGGGCAACCTGCTCTGGGCCGGCATCGGTGACACGCTCCGCGTCTCCCTGAGTGCCGAGCCGGAGGAGGAGGTGCACGTCGGTTGGGAGATGCTGAAGTCGCTGGGCATCCGCCACCGCGGCGTGAAGATCATCTCCTGCCCCAGCTGCGCCCGGCAGGGCTTCAACGTCATCGAGACGGTGGCGAAGCTGGAGGACCGGCTGGCGCATATCGAGACGCCGATCAGCCTTTCGATCATCGGCTGCGTGGTGAACGGGCCGGGCGAGGCGCTGATGACCGATATCGGCCTGACCGGTGGCGGCGCCGGGCGGCACATGATCTACGCCGCCGGCAAGACCGACCACACGATCGACGAGAATGCGATGGTGGAGCACCTGGTCGGCCTGGTGGAGAAGAAGGCCGCGGAGATGGAGGCCGAGAAGGCCGCCGAGAAGGCCAGGGCCTTGGCGGCGGAATAGCGGAGGGCAGGATGCACGCGAGCCTTTCGGCGCAGCGCGAAGCCCTGGCGGCGCTCTGTCGGCGCCATGGCGTTTCGCGGCTTGCGGTGTTCGGCTCGGCCGCGCGCGGCGGGGATTTCGACCCGGATGCGAGCGATGTGGACCTGCTGGTCGAGTTTGCGCCTGATGCCCCGCGCAGCCTCGGCGCCCTGCTGGCGCTGGAGGAGGAAGCCGCCGCGCTGCTGGCCCGGCCGGTGGACCTGGTGGAACGCCAGGCGCTGGAGGAAAGCCGCAACCACCTGCGGCGCCGGCGCATCCTGGCCGAAGCCGAGCCGCTGTTCGGCGCATGAGCCTGGCGGCGGCGGAGCGGGATGCGGCGCTGCTGCTGGACATTCTCACGGCGGCCGGGGATGCCGCCAGTTTCCTGGCTGGGCTGGACCTGGCCGCGTTCCGCGCCAGTCGGTTGCACCAGGCCGCGGTGATCCGCTGCCTGGAGGTGGTTGGGGAGGCCGCGTCACGGCTCTCGCCGACCTGCCGCAACGGCATTGCCGGCGTACCCTGGCGGCTGGTCATCGGCATGCGGAACAAGCTGATCCACGACTATGGTGGCATTGCCATCGACCTAGTGTGGCAGGTGGCGGTGGAGGAATTGCCGGTGTTGGCGCAGGCGCTGCGGTCGCTGGTGCCACCGCCATGCGGCAGCGGAGAGGAGACCAAGGCATGACCGGCTTCGGCGCCTCCGCGCTGCTGGTGCAGGACTTGCGCGGGCCGGAGGCGTTCGACCCTGTGCGGCACCGGGCGGTGCTGCGCCGGCTGACTGTGATGCTCAGCCTGCAACTGGCGCTGATGCTGGGCCTGACGCTGGCGTTGCGCTGAACCCTTGCCCGGCGCGGCGCCGCGCGCTACCCCGCCGGAATGGCCCCCACCCAGCTTCAGCCCGCCCGCGGCACGCATGACCTGATCGGCGAGGAATTCCGCCGCCACCACAAGGTGGTGGAGACCGCGCGCCGGATCGCCACCCTCTATGGCTTCGAGGAGTGGGTGACCCCGATCTTCGAGGATACCCGCGTCTTCGCCCGCAGCCTGGGCGATACCTCCGACGTGGTGACGAAGGAGATGTATTCCTTCGAGGATCGCGGCGGGGAGAGTGTGACGCTGCGGCCGGAGAATACGGCGGGCGTTTGCCGCGCCTTGGTCAGCAACGGCCTGACCCAGGGTGGGTTACCTCGAAAAGTGTTCTATGCCGGGCCGATGTTCCGCTACGAGCGCCCGCAGAAGGGCCGCTACCGGCAGTTCCACCAGATCGGGCTTGAGATCCTGGGTGCCGCCGAACCGCTGGCGGATGCAGAGGCGATTGCCGCGGGCTGGCACATCCAGCAGGAACTCGGCATCGACGAAGGCACCGTGCTGGAGGTGAACACGCTGGGCGACGGGCCGAGCCGCGACGCCTATCGGGCGGCGCTGGTGGCGTATTTCCAGCAGCACGCGGAGGCGCTGAGCGCCGACAGCAAGACCAGGTTGGAGAAGAACCCGCTCCGCATCCTCGACAGCAAGGACAAGGGCGACCGCGCGCTGATCGAGGGGGCGCCGACCATCTTCGACTACCTGACGCCGGAGGCCGCGGCCTTCTTCGAGGGGGTGCAGAAGCACCTCAAGCGTTTCGGCGTGCCGTACCGGATCAACCCGCGGATCGTGCGCGGGCTGGACTACTACAGCCACACGGCGTTCGAGTTCGTGACCGAGAAGCTGGGCGCCCAGGGCACGGTGATGGCCGGGGGCCGCTATGACGGCCTGGTGGAGGAAATGGGCGGGCCGGCGACGCCGAGCGTCGGCTGGGCCGCCGGTGTGGAACGGCTGGGCCTGCTGCTGGAAGTGGCCGGGAGCACGCCGGCGGCGGCGCGGCCGGTGGCGGTGATTCCGGTGGGCGAGGCGGCCGAGGGGCCGGCGCTGGACATGGTGCAGGCGCTGCGCCGCGCCGGCGTGGTCGCGGAGATCGGCTACAAGGGCAACCTGAAGCGCCGGATGGAGCGCGCCAACAAGCTGGGCGCCCGGGCCGCGGTGATCCTGGGCGAGGACGAGATCGAGAAGGGCGTGGCGCAGCTGCGCGACCTGGACGCCGGCACGCAGGAGATGGTGCCGCTGGCAGACGTGGCCGCCAGGCTTTCATGAGTCTCGCGGAGAAGCTCGACCGGGTGCTGACCCGGGCGGAGGAAGTGCGGCATCAGCTTTCCAGCGCGGATGGCAGCCAGTTCGGCACCCTGTCGCGCGAGCTGAGCGAGCTGGAGCCGCTGGTGGAGAAGGTGACGGCGCTGCGCGAGGCCGAGCAGGCGCGCACCGAGGCCCAGGCCATGCTGGCCGACCCCGAGATGAAGGAGCTGGCCGAGGCCGAGTTGCAGGCGCTGAAGGAGAGCCTGCCGCAGCTGGAGCGCGAGGTGCGCCTGATGCTGCTGCCCAAGGACAGCGCCGACGAACGCAACGCGATCCTGGAAATCCGCCCTGCCGCTGGTGGCGACGAAGCCGGGCTGTTCGCCGCCGAGCTGTTCCGCGCCTACCAGAAGTTCGCGGAGGCGCAGCGCTGGAAGTTCGAGGTGATGGACTACGACGAGAGCGAGCTGGGCGGGGTGAAAGGTGCGGTGGCCGAGATCGCCGGGCGCGGCGTGTTTGCCAAGCTGAAGTTCGAGAGCGGTGTGCATCGGGTGCAGCGGGTGCCGGCGACGGAGACCCAGGGGCGCATCCATACCTCCACTGTCACGGTGGCGGTGATGCCGGAGGCCGAGGAGGTCGATGTGCAGATCAATGAGGGCGACCTGCGGATCGACACCTACCGGGCCAGCGGCGCCGGCGGCCAGCACGTGAACAAGACCGACAGCGCCGTGCGCATCACCCATATCCCCACCGGCACCGTGGTGGCGATGCAGGAGGAGCGCAGCCAGCACAAGAACCGCGCCAAGGCGATGAAGGTGCTGCGCAGCCGGATCTATGAGGCGCAGCGGCTTTCCCTGGCCAATGCGCGGGCGGCGGACCGCAAGGGCCAGGTGGGCACCGGCGACCGCAGCGAGCGCATCCGCACCTACAACTTCCCGCAGGGGCGGGTGACGGACCATCGCATTGGCCTGACGCTGCACAAGATCGACCGGGTGATGCTGGGCGAGTTCGACGACGTGATCGACGCGCTGACCGCCGAGGACGAGGCGGCGCGGCTGGCGGCGGAACTCGACTAGCCATGGATTGTGCGGAGCCGGCAGGGACGGTCGGCTTCCTGCTCTGCCGCGGTGGGCAGTTGCTGCGGGCGGCAGCCATTGAAGGCCCGCGGATGGAAGCGCGGCTGCTGCTCTCCCACGTGCTGGACTGCCGGGCGGAGGACCTGCTGCGCGACCCGCGCGCGGCGGTGCCGCTGGATCAAGCGCAGCGTTTCGCCGGGCTGGTGCAGCGGCGCTTGCGGCATGAGCCAGTGGCCTTCCTGCTGGGCTGGCAGGAGTTCTGGTCGCTGCGCTTCGCGGTTTCGCCGGCCACGCTGATTCCGCGCGCGGATAGCGAGACCCTGGTGGAGGCGGCGCTGGAGGCCTTCCCGGACCGGCAGGCGCCGCTGCGGATGCTGGATCTGGGCACCGGGACCGGCTGCCTGCTCCTGGCGGTGCTGAGCGAATACCCCAACGCGACCGGCCTGGGCCTGGACCTGAACCCGGCCGCGGCGGCGCTGGCGGCAGGCAATGCGCGGGCGTTGGGCCTGGCGGGGCGGGCGGGATTTCTGGCGGCGGATTGGGCGGCGCCGCTGGCGGGCCGATTCGACCTGGTGCTGTCCAACCCGCCCTATATCGAAGCCGCGACGATTCCCGGCCTGATGCCGGAAGTGGCGGGGCATGAGCCGCGCGCCGCGCTGGATGGCGGGGCGGATGGGTTGGTGGCGTATCGCGCCATCATGGCGGACCTGCCTCGGCTGCTGCGCCCGGGCGGCCGGGCGGTGCTGGAACTTGGCGCGGGGCAGGGGCCGGCGGTGGCGGCGCTGGCCTGCCAGGCGGGGCTTGAAACGGTGGCGCTGCGGCCCGACCTGGGGGGTATCGACCGCGCCATGGTGCTTTCGGCCCTAACCGGGGCCGCCGGCTAAAATACTGTTTGGCGTGGGCGATGAGGGGGGCTAGCCTTTCTCCGGTTCCCGTAGGGGCATCGCCAAGGCGATGGCCGACCATGGGGGCGCCTGGTGGGCCGGCCGGTCAGACGGCACCCCACCGATGTTGCAATGACAGGATGTGGCCACCCGAGCAGACCATTCCGGAGCTTCCGGCATGGTGGCATGGGCCAAACGCAGGGTGTGGCCCCGCTGCGAGACGGCAGACACGATACAGATGAACATGAAGCGCATGCGTGGCCGCGGGCAGAATCGGCACGGCGGTGGTGGCGGCGGCGGCGGTGGTGGTGGCGGTGGCCATTTCCGCCATGCCGGTGGCGGCGGAGGTGGCAGCGGTCATCAGCCGATGAACCGCAACCATGTCTTCGACTCGACCGGGCCGGACATGCGGCTGCGCGGCACCGCGCAGCAACTGTTCGAGAAATACCTGCAGCTGGGGCGCGACGCGACCAGCGGCGGCGACCGGGTGATGGCCGAGGGCTATTTCCAGCACGCCGAGCATTATTTCCGCATCCTGAACGCGATGAGCCAGGCGCAGCAGGCCGCGCCGGCGCAGCAGCAGCAGGGCCATCAGCGCGGCCGCTACCAGGGGCCGGAACAGGGCGGCGAGATGCAGGGCCAGGAAGGCGGCAGCGCCGAACAGCCCGAGTTCGGCAGCCAGGGCGGCAGCAACCTGGAGGCCGAGCTGGAGGCGGAGGTGCAGCAACTGCACGCCGAGCCGCGCGACCGCGAGCCGCGCGACCGCGACCGTGAGGCGCGCGAGCGCGACATGCGCGACCGTGACAACCGGGAGCGGGACCAGGGCTGAGCCCTGGTTTGCCACCCGGCCCCACCCGGGCAGAGACTGACAGCGCTTTCAAAGCAGGCCCGAGCAGGGGCTGAGATACCGCTGACGCGCGGTGACCCCGCGACCTTGATCCGGGTCATCCCGGTTTTGCGATGGGAAGGGCCAGGCGGCCGGGCGCCGCGCCAGAGCACACTGCGTCCACCTGGACGCAGCTCCTGCTGTGGAAGTCATTGAATCCAGGGCGATATGCATATTGCCCTGGCCCACCCCGTGTCAGGTGAAGCGGCGGTTCTCCCGGGTTTCCAGGCGGGGGCCTCGGAGGCCAGAGGCAGGTCCACGACACGCCCATCTGACAGGTTGCGCAGAGGGGGCGTCACCCTCCGCGCGGTGGATCGCAGCTCAGCCCAGCAGGTCGGCCTGCATCGGCGCCAGCACGTCGCCCACCGCGACGCGGCCGGCTTCCAGCACTTCGGCATAGACGCCCAGGTCGGCGTGGCCGAAATGCTGGCGCAGCCAGGCCGGCGGGTCGGCATCGCGGGTGCCGGTGCCCGGGTTCACCTGAGTCGCCGGGCAGCGGACGATGCGCTTGAACACGCGCAGCCGCGCGGTGCCGAGCTGGATTTCCTTTCCAAGCAGCGCGAACTCGGCCCAGGGCGCCTCGCCGCTGACATAGACATTGGCGCGGAAGCGCAATGGGTCGAGCGTCGTGCCCGTCGCCTGTTCCAGCGCGTGCAGGCTGGCCAGGCCGATGATGGAAACGCACTTGTTCGCGACGTCAGTGAAGTTGTGGCCTGGCGCTTCCAGGAAGCGGGGCGTGCCGCGGACCTCTTTGCCCAGGTAGCGGGCCAGGAACGCCGAGATCGCGGCGCGGCCGGATTCGGTTCGTGTGTCGCCGTGCAGGGCCATGCCATCGGGCGTGCGCAGCGCCAGCGTGCCGGTCTCGGCATCGAAGGCGGAATGCAGCAGGGCCAGGCTGGCGTTCACGGCCAGGCAGCCGAACCGGGTCTTTGGCACCCAGGCGGGCTTGGCGGGGTCGAAGGGATTGTCGCCCTGGGCCAGCGCGAAGCGGCGATCCTCCGGCAGGCACTGGCCGGGGGAGAGGGCGACTTCCCCCAGGGCCTCGGCGGCCAGGCCCTTGACCGGGTAGCGGTAGAGGGACTCGATCCGCATGGAAAAAATTCCTCTGTCCTGGCCTTGAAGGGGATCAAGGCGATTTACCACATCGGGCGATAGATGGTGCTGCCCATTGCCTGCGGGGATGGGTGGACCAGTCGCCGGAAAGGGACATTGCCATGGACATTGAGAAGTTCACCGACCGCGCCAAGGGCTTTCTGCAAGCCGCGCAAACCATCGCCATCAGGGAATATCACCAGCGGGTGACGCCCGAGCATCTGCTCAAGGCGCTGCTGGATGACGAGCAGGGCGCCGCCGCCGGGCTGATCCGCGCCGCCGGCGGTGACAGCGGTCGCGCCAAGCAGGCGGTCGATGCCGAGATCGGCCGCCAGGCGAAGGTCACCGGCGGCGGTGCCTCCGGCCAGCAGCCGCAATTCACGCCCGAGATTGTCCGCGTGCTGGACGCGGCGCAGCAGCAGGCGCAGCGCGCCGGCGACGAATACGTCGCTCAGGACCGCCTGCTGGTGGCGCTGGCCGCCAGCGACACGCCGGCGGGCAAGCTGTTGAAGGCCGCGGGTGCGGATGCGCAGCGGCTGGAAGCCGCGGTGACCGATATGCGCAAGGGCCGAAAAGTAGAAAACCCGAACGCCGAGCAGAGCTTCGAGGCGCTGAAGAAATACGCGCGCGACATCACCGAACTGGCGCGCAACGGCAAGCTGGACCCGGTGATCGGCCGCGATGAGGAAATCCGCCGCTCGATCCAGGTGCTGGCGCGGCGCACCAAGAACAACCCGGTGCTGATCGGCGAGCCTGGTGTCGGCAAGACCGCCATCGTGGAAGGCTTGGCGCTGCGCATCGCCAAGGGCGACGTGCCGGAGGCGCTGAAGAACAAGCGCGTCATGGCGCTGGACCTCGGCGCCATGGTGGCCGGTGCCAAGTATCGCGGCGAGTTCGAGGAACGGCTGAAGGGCGTGCTGAACGAGGTCGAGCAGGCCGCCGGCGAGATCATCCTGTTCATCGACGAGATGCACACCCTGGTGGGCGCGGGCAAGGGCGAGGGCGCGATGGATGCGTCCAACCTGCTGAAGCCGGCGCTGGCGCGGGGCGAGTTGCACTGCATCGGCGCGACAACACTGGATGAGTACCGCAAGCATATCGAGAAGGATGCGGCGCTGGCGCGGCGCTTCCAGTCCGTCTTCGTCGGCGAGCCCAGCGTGGAGGACACCATCTCGATCCTGCGCGGCATCAAGGAGAAGTACGAGCTGCATCACGGCGTTCGGATCACCGATGCCGCGCTGGTGGCGGCGGCGACGCTGAGCAACCGCTACATCACCGACCGCTTCCTGCCGGACAAGGCGATCGACCTGATGGACGAGGCGTCGTCCCGCCTGCGCATGCAGGTGGACAGCAAGCCGGAGGAGCTGGATGCGATCGACCGCGACCTGATGCGGCTGAAGATCGAGCGCGAGGCGCTGCGCAAGGAAGACGATACGGCCTCCAAGGAGCGCTTGGCCAAGCTGGAGAAGGAGCTGGCCGAGCTTGAGGAGCGCTCCAATGAGATGACGCAGCGCTGGGCGGCCGAGAAGGGCAAGGTCGTTGAGAGCCAGAAGCTGAAGGAGCAGCTGGACCAGGCCCGCACCGAAGCCGAGATGGCGCAGAACCGCGGCGACTTCGCCCGTGCGTCGCAACTGCTGTACGGCGAGATCCCGCAGCTGGAGAAGAAGCTGGCCAGCGCCGGGGATGGCGATGCCCGCCTGGTGAACGAGGCGGTGACCGAGGAAGGCATCGCCGGCGTGGTCAGCCGCTGGACCGGCATTCCCGTGGAGAAGATGCTGCAGGGCGAGCGGGCCAAGCTGCTGAAGATGGAAGACCAGCTGCGCCTGCGCGTGGTGGGCCAGCAGGAGGCGCTGGAGGCGGTCAGCAAGGCGGTGCGGCGGGCCAGGGCTGGGTTGCAGGATCCCAACCGGCCCATTGGGTCTTTCCTGTTCCTGGGCCCCACCGGTGTCGGCAAGACCGAGCTGGTGAAGACGCTGGCGAGCTTCCTGTTCGACGATGAGCGGGCGATGACGCGGATCGACATGTCCGAGTACATGGAGAAGCACAGCGTCAGCCGGCTGATCGGCGCTCCTCCGGGCTATGTCGGCTACGACGAGGGCGGCGCGCTGACCGAAGCGATCCGCCGGCGACCCTACCAGGTGATTTTGTTCGACGAGGTCGAGAAGGCCCACGACGACGTGTTCAACGTGCTGTTGCAGGTGCTGGATGATGGCCGGCTGACGGACGGCCAGGGGCGGACGGTGGATTTCCGCAACACCATCATCGTGCTGACCAGCAACCTGGGCAGCCAGGCGATTGCCGAGTTGCCCGATACCAGCGACGTGGAATCGGCGCGGCCGGCGGTGATGCGGGCGGTGCGGGAGAGGTTCCGGCCGGAGTTCCTGAACCGGCTGGACGAGATCGTGCTGTTCCGGCGCCTGGCGCGGGCGGATATGGCAACGATTGTTGATATCCAGTTGGGCAACCTGCGCAAGTTGCTGGCGGACCGGCACATTGCGCTGGAGCTGGACGACAAGGCGCGGGAGTGGCTGGCCGAGGCCGGCTACGACCCCGCCTATGGCGCCCGGCCGCTGAAGCGGGTGATCCAGCGCAATCTGCAGGACAAGCTGGCCAACCTGCTGTTGGAAGGCAGCATCCATGACGGCGAGACCCTGCATGTCACGGCCTCGGCCGATGGGTTGGAGGTGCAGCAGCGCCTGGCGGCGGCCGCCTGAGGGCAGGAAAGGCGGCCGGGGAGGGCAGTGTCCCGGCCTCGGCGCGCCCTGCGGCGCGGAAAGTTTTGTCCGGCAGATTTTTTTTAGCGGTCGGGTCGGCCCGGAGGCCAGATGCGGCGGCGATTCCGGGTTTGGGATGGCCGCTGCGGCAAGCGGGCAGTCATTATAAATCAATGGCTTGCGGGGAAGGCGCCGGGCGCGCGGCAAAAACTTTGGGGTATTTGCAGAAAGGGGTTTGACTCACCCCGGCCCCAGACATAAAAGCCGCCTCCCGACGCTGACCCACACGGTCGACGACGGGCCGCAAAGAAAGCGGGCCTTGACGGCGAGGGCGAAAGCCACTAGCTTCCACGGCCCGCGGTTGACGCGGAAAACCCCAACCCGGCAGGGTAAATCGCCGGTCGCGCCGCAAGGCCGACCGTAGGTGGGGATTTGTTCTTTGACATTTGTATCTGGTCTCGATTGAGAAGATCGGGGTGTCTGCTTCGGTGGATGTTCTGGTTTGATGAGTTCGGGTGTTGGTGCTGATTGGGCCATGGCTGGCTTGGTTGGTGCTGTTGCTTGGGTGTTGTTCTGCTTGTGCTGGGTTTATTTCTGGTGTGGGTGGGATGCGTGGGCGGCGCTGCGATGGCTTCGGCTGTTGTGGGTGTTGTTCGCGGTTGCCTGGGTAGGACGCCTTTGGGGAGTTAAGATGAGCTGCATGGGTTGTAGGTTTGGTATTTGGGCTTTCGGGCCTGGGTATTGAGCTGAATGAACCTGAGAGTTTGATCCTGGCTCAGAGCGAACGCTGGCGGAATGCTTAACACATGCAAGTCGCGCGGTCAGCAATGGCAGCGGCGGACGGGTGAGTAACGCGTAGGAATGTGTCTTGAGGTGGGGGACAACCCTGGGAAACTGGGGCTAATACCGCATATGGCCTGAGGGTCAAAGCAGCAATGCGCCTTGAGAGCAGCCTGCGTCCGATTAGCTTGTTGGTGGGGTAAAGGCTTACCAAGGCGACGATCGGTAGCTGGTCTGAGAGGACGATCAGCCACACTGGGACTGAGACACGGCCCAGACTCCTACGGGAGGCAGCAGTGGGGAATATTGGACAATGGGCGCAAGCCTGATCCAGCAATTCCGCGTGGGTGAAGAAGGTCTTCGGATTGTAAAGCCCTTTCGACGGGGACGATGATGACGGTACCCGTAGAAGAAGCCCCGGCTAACTTCGTGCCAGCAGCCGCGGTAATACGAAGGGGGCTAGCGTTGCTCGGAATTACTGGGCGTAAAGGGCGCGTAGGCGGTTTGCACAGTGAGGCGTGAAATTCCCGGGCTTAACCTGGGGGCTGCGTTTCATACTCGCAGACTAGAGGATGGAAGAGGGTCGTGGAATTCCCAGTGTAGAGGTGAAATTCGTAGATATTGGGAAGAACACCGGTGGCGAAGGCGGCGACCTGGTCCATTACTGACGCTGAGGCGCGACAGCGTGGGGAGCAAACAGGATTAGATACCCTGGTAGTCCACGCCGTAAACGATGTGCGCTGGATGTTGGTGTTCCTAGAACATCAGTGTCGTAGCTAACGCGGTAAGCGCACCGCCTGGGGAGTACGGCCGCAAGGTTGAAACTCAAAGGAATTGACGGGGGTCTTTTAAAAACGGTGGAACATGTGTTTTAATCTGATAATCCGCGTAAAACCTTACCAGTTACTACTAGGTGTTGCATGGC
>CAILMF010000007.1 GCA_903835235.1 uncultured Rhodospirillales bacterium | reverse complement strand
GCGGTCGCGCAGCATCCAGCCGACCGTCAGCTGCAGGAAGGCGCGCGTCGTCACGTGGTCGCTGTCGAACACCACCACGTATTCGCCATCGGTCTGCGCCAGCGCGTGGTTGATGTTGCCGGCCTTGGCGCCCTTGTTGTCCGGGCGGATGATGTAGCCGCAGCCGATATCATCGGCGAAACGCCGGAACTCGTCGCGGCGGCCGTCATCCAGGATGTAGACGTTCAGCTTCTCGCGCGGCCAATCCAGCGCCAGCGCGGCGAAGACCGTCGGCTTCACCACTTCCAGCGATTCATTGTAGGTCGGGATGAAGACGTCGATGACCGGCCAGGTCTCGGGGTCCGCCGGCAGCGGCACCGGCTTGCGGTCCAGCGGCCAGACCGACTGGAAGTAGGACAGCACCAGCGCCAGCACGGCGTAGATCTCGGCGAGCAGCAGGCCGGTGCCGAGGAAGGTCTGCCAGAAGCCGGTGTAGTCCAGCGTATCGGTGATGCGCCAATGGATGTAGCGCAGTGACACCACGCAGCTCAGCACCGAGAGCAGGATGGTGACGGTGCGGCCCTGGAAGCGGTTGGCCAGCAGGTACATGATGAACCCGCCGAGCGCGAGCCAGGCCTGCTGGTCCGGCTCCAGCGGCACCACGATCACCGATGCGATAATCAGCACGCCGACCACCAGCGCGATGGCGCCACCGATCTTGGTCCGCATGAACGGCAGGCGCGCCAGCCGTTCCCGCGAATGCACCACGGCTACCATTGCGGGCGCGCCGAGCCAGGCATCAGCCGCACCGGTTCAGGTGCGCCATCCTGCAGGGTGGAGGCCAGCGGCCAACTCGGCGCCGGGTGCTTCAGCGGCACATCCGCCAGCAGCGGCGCCAGATCACCGCCCGTACGGTCCATCCGCCACCGCAGGTACATCAGCCCTCCACCTTCAGTGAAGGATCCGGAGCGGTTGTAGCGACCTGCAACACCGAGGCGCAGGTTGCGATCAAGCGCGTATTCCATATTCATCGCAACGCCTCCTATGACGCCGTCCTTGGATTGTGCCGCGTAAGCCGTGGGCACTGTGCGTTGCTGCGCCAGTTGCGCCTGCAGCGCGGGGTCGTTGGGGAACACATCGCTGGCACGGGTGCGGTAGTGCTGATAGCCTGCCGAGGCCTGCGCCCCGACGCTCAGCGCGTCCCAGTTTCGTCGCCAGTCAACCTGTGCAGCGCCGCTCACACTGGCCTGCGGACTGAAATAACCGCCCTGGCCCCAGCTGAAGCCGCCGAGGTTGCGATCGTAATGCGCGTAGCGCCCATCGACCCCAACCATCAGCGTCTCGTTCGGTCGCTTCAGCACAGTCCAGGTTGCGCCACCGCCGCCTTCGACCATGCTGTTGCGGGCTACATGGCTGCCGTCCAGCATCGCTGCGCCGCCACCGCCATAGACGCTGAAGCGTTCATTCAGTGCATAGGCCAGGTCGACATGCCCGCCGCTTCGTACCACGCCGCCCCATGCCCGACCGGTGCGCGGGTCGCGCTGGCCAGCGTAGGACAGCATGCTCTCCGTCACGGCCCGGCGCGAAGCGCTCAGCCGGACCGAAAAGCCTGCGCCAAGCGCCGCTGCCGCATCTACGCCGCCGACGATATTGGTCCGCTCGAAGCCCAGCGGTGTGGAGCCAAGGTCCACGCGCAGGTTCCGCTGGGCGTAGCCAAGCCCGACGCTGCCGCCATTGGCCAAGCGCTCCGGCGCCCGCAGCGTGCCGCGCGCCAGCACATTGGTGCCGAACAACGCGTTGCCCCGCCCGCCACCATTGTCCAGCGAGACAGCACCGCCCTGGGCGAAGACGCGCCCACCCAGTTCCGTCACGGGTACCGAGGCTTCGATCGGTGCCGTCACTTCCGTCAGCCGGCCCATGCCCACCGTGCCGCTGTGCCAGCGCGCACCGCCACCAGCCTGCAGCCAGGTGGCGGACTGCTCACGCGCGCGGCCGAGGTCTCGGACCAGTTCCGCCATCAGCGGGTCACGCGGTTCCTCGCCCACCCGCCTTGTGGCCTGGAGCGGGTTCAGCAGGTCCGAGGCCAGGGCCGCGTCGGTCTGGCCTCCGGCTTCCCGTACCACCTGCTGCTGGCGACGGAGCGCCGTTTCCAGCAACTGGCGGGCACGCAGCGGTTGCTGGCGTGCCATTGCCAGCCGGGCTTCCAGTTGCATCACCTGCGGGTCCGTGGGGCCGGCCTGACGAAGCCCAGCCAGCAGCGTCTCCGCTTCGCCCAGGTTGCCCTCGGCCAGCGCCAGGTCCAGCAGCGCCAGCCGGGCCGGGCGGTCAGCCGGGTTGCGCCGCAGCGCGGCTTCGGCTGCCTGGCGCGACGTGGCACCACGACTGGCCGTGCCCTGCGGGCGTGCCGTCAGGGGCGCGGCCGTTGCACCGGACAGCACCTCTCGCAGCGTGGCCAATTGGCGCCGCTGCTCGGCGTTCAGGCGCGGTGAGTCCTCCAGAGGCGCCAGGATGTGCTCGGCCTCGGCGGATTGCCCCAAACCCATGAGGGCCGCGGCCAACAGCATGCGGGTATCGGCGGCACCGCCATTGGCGGCCAGCGCGTCCCGGGTCGCCAGGGCCATCGCCCTGGCGTCGCTGGCGCGGCCGAAGGCACGGACGACCGCAGACCCGACCAGGCCGCCCGGGTCAGGGCTGCCCGCTAGCACAAGCAGGCGGGCGCGGGCGGTGCCGCCGTCGCGGCCCACCTGCCGGGCGAGGGACTGCACTTCGCCGAGCATGCGGGCCCGCACGAGCATCCGCGACATGTCGGCGCTGCGCAGCCGCACGGGGACCCGCTCCAGCAGCAGCACCGCGTCGCCCGGGCGCTCCTGGTCCATCGCCAGCAGGGCAGCGGCGGCCAGGCCTTCCGGCGAGGTTTCGCCGCCTAGGGCCGCTTCCAGCACCTGCGCGTCGCCCAGCTTGCCGAGCGCCCTCAGCACGCGCGCCAAGTCCAGTCGTACCCATGGGTTCGCCGCGTCCAGCCCCATCGCCTCCCGCAGCAGCGCCTCGCGCCGGCCCAGGTCGGGCTCGGCGAAGGCACGGGTGCGCAGCGCATAGGCGCGGCCTGCCTGGCCCGCCGGCTGGCTGAAGCCAGGCTCGCGTTCCACCATCTCGGCTTCCGCGATACGGTTCTGGCGCAGCAGCACGCCGTAAAGCCCCGCCAGCGCCGCCGGCAGTTGCGGCCGCAGCGCAAGCGCCGCACGGAAGCGCTGTTCAGCGGCGCCCAAGTCCTCCCGCAGCAGCGCTATTTGGCCAAGTACCACCTCGGCCTGCGGGCGTTCTGCGCCGCCGGCCTGCAACGCGCGCCGGGCCAGGCGATCAGCCTCGTCCAGCCGGTTCTGGTTCAGCGCCTGCCAGGCCTGCGTGATCGGGCTGGCATCACCGCCCCTGGTTGCCGCTGCAGCATTTGCACCAAAGGCGCGCGTGAATTCCTCGCTGCGGTCCGGTGCCAGGGCCACGGCCTGATCCAGGAGACGCTTGGCCTCAGCGCCGCGCCCCTGCATGCGACGAATGATGGCCAGGCCGATCGTGGATTCCGGGTCGCTTGGCTGCGCCAGCAGCGCGGTGCGAAATGCATCTTCCGCTTCGCCCAGCTTCTTCTCCGCAACCAGATTCCAGGCAGCAAGCCGATTCATGGTTGCCGGCGACATCTGATTGGCGATCGAGCGCGTCAGCTTCGCCGATATCTCGGCGTCTGCCGCATTCATCTGCAGATAGGTTTCGATCAACTCAGCCGTTTCCGGCTCGTCGCCCATCCACAGCAAGGCCTGGCGCCAAGCTGACCGCGCGGGAATCGCCGCAATGTGGTCATCGGCCAGTTGCTGCAACCCCTCGATCCCCTGGCTGCGGCTGTCCTCCCGATAGGTCTGCAACTGTGCAAGCGCCAGTTTCAGCGGGGTATTGAGCGGCTGGCTGCGCAGGAGCTGCGGAATTTCCCGCATGGCCTGCTGATGCCCGGCTTCGGAGACGGAGGCCAACACCTGGTAGTATTCGGCAGCCAGGGACGGCAGCGGTTGGCCGCCGCGGAACATGCTGCGGTATTCGACCAGGGCTTCCGCAGGCCTACCGCCGCGCGCCGCGGTGCGGGCACGATTGAGCGTTTCGCTGGACTCGACATCCCCCCGCATTTCCGACCGGGCAATAGCCAGCCGGGAATCTTCCGGTGCCACCGCGCGCCAGCGGGCCTGCAACTGCTCCAGCTCCGGTTGGTCCATCTGGATAGCCAGCTGCGTTGCCAGGGCCAAGGCCTCCGGATTGGTCGGGGCGACGCGCAGCGCCCGGGTCGCGGCCTGCCAAGCCAACTCAGGCCGGTATTGGGTGCGCCAGAACTGCGCCTGGGTCAGCAGCGTTTCGACGGCCTTTTCCGCGTCCTCATCCTCTGCCGTGGCGGTTGGCGGGATCTGGCGCAGCATCGGTGCCTGGGCGCGCTGCGGCGCCGGTGTGGGCGGCGCAATTCGTGCCGGGGTGAACAGCCAGGGAATCAGGTTTTCCCGTGCCCAGACCCCGCCGCCAACCGTTGCCGCCACCAGCCCTGCATATCCAAGGGCGCGGCCTAATACTGGGGCGCTCATGCCGGCCGCCTTGCAAGCACGTCGGGCGTAAACAACGCGAAAGCTTCGCTGCCCGGTGGCTGCATCAGCCAAATGCTGTAACTGCTGCCGGCGTTCAAGCTGGCCAGTTCCAGTGGCGCGGTTGCGGCGCCGTCACACAGCGCGACCACACTTGCTGCAACCGGCGTGACAGGACGAGCCTGCGTTGCCATTGGCCCAAGTCCCTGGAAGATCGGGGCGCCGCTCGCCGCCAACCGCAACTCGGCCGCGGCGCATCCCGGCGCTGCGTTGTAGAAGCCCAGCCTCGCGCGTGCCCGATTGAAGTCCGCCTGGTCGGTGATCGCGGTAGCGCCTACGTCACCCGCAGCGGATGCATGCAGCACGACGGTGGTGAAGCTGCCTGCCTCCACCGCCAGCGTGATGCTACCCTGCCGTCCTGCAGCCTCCATCACCAGGCCGAGGCGCCGTCCGGCCACTCGCTCAACAACCGAATAGGGCCCGATCCGGGCGACCCCAACGGTGCCAAACTGGCGCGCCGGCAAGAAATCCGGGCGCACGACCACCGGCTGCCCGAGCGCATTGGCAAAGCGCAGCCAGGCGGAGCCGAGCGGTGGTGGGGCATCGTAGAGCTGGCTCTGGCCCAAGGCCAGGTTGGGGAGCGCAAGCGCCAGGGCAGCGCCGAGCGTTGCCCGGCGAGCCAGGAATGGCTGGGTTTTCATAGGATAGTCCGGGGCGGGAGAGGGGGGGCTGGGTTAGCCGCGCAGAGCGGTCTGGACGTTCGCAATGAACTCGCGCGGAGGCATGGCCTGCTGCCCCCAGCTGCTGCTGTTGGGCAGATTCTGCATGTCGATTTCCAGGTGCTGCCAGACCAGCGCCTTCGGCCTTTGCTGGCGGAAGAGCGGGCTGCGCAGGTATTCGAGCAAGGTGTGGTAGGCGCCGAAGTTGTTGGGCTTCCACACCAGGGAAACCGGCCGATTGAGCGCGTTCGACAACTGCGCGCTGAAGCCGTAGCGCGGCTGGGCGAAGCTGTTGCCGAGGACGACCATGTCGGCGCTGTCATCCTCGATCAGCGCCGCCGGGCTGGCTGTGGTGACGGCGTTACGGACCCGGTATTGCTCCTGCGGGTAGGCGGCACGGGCGGCCGGCGGCAGGAAGCGCAGCAGGTCGCTGACCGGGTTGGTGGCCGTGGTCACCTCGCCGAGTTTGGTTCCCGGCTGGGATGAGGCTGGCAGCTTCAACCCGGATGTTGTCTGCCGAGCCAGTTCGGTTGCCGCCAGCGCGGCGCCCTCAGGCAGCCAATGCGTATCGGCCTTGAAGTAGAGTTGTTGGCTGCGCGCTGCGCTCTGGAACGGCGTATCCAGGTCCGGCACCAGCGCGCCGGAGCGGCGCAACTCGGCGATGGCGAGCGGATAGCGCCGGTCGATGTCTGGCGCCAGGGTGGTTTGCGGTGGCAGGAACTGGCGATAGCTGCGGGCTTTGGACGGCACCAGGGCGACGACCACCTCAATGCGCGCCTGGCGCAGCAGGCCGATCGCTTCGTTCATCACCGCGGCGACGCTGCGCAACTGCGCCTGGTCCAGGCGGGACATCACATCCCATAGGGGAAACAACCACTGGTCGCGTCCCACCACCGTGAGGCCTGTAGCCGCCGGCGCGCTGGCATGCCCGGGGAGGGGGACCGCCAGCGACAATGCTGCCAGGCCAGTCATGAATCCGCGTCGGGTCGTACGATCAAGATTGCAGGGCATTGGGTTCTCTCGACTGCGGCGATTGGGCTTGGCTCGGGCACGGAGAGCCATGCGCGGGCCAGCCCGGTTCAGAGGTTGCAGCGCATGCCGTCTGTCCATTCGGCCGTGCTGTCGCTTGGGTCGCGGTGACCAACCTGTTGGTGGAGCGCATGCGATCGGCTTGGACTGGATACCGACGCGTCGATGCGGCTGGCCTAGAAGCTTCGGGATGCCGCTTGGCGTATTCGCTTGAAACCTTGTTCCATGGTTCGCTGAGATCAACCATTAGGATGTCCTCCATGGCCTGAGCCAAAAGAACTAGCGGGTTAATGTTCATCGCCACAACTCAGGATTGTTACCTATATTCCCAAATTCTTGACTCTGTCTGAAAATTTGGAATTGACAGTATGTCTCGGCTCAGTGGCCATTGCCCGCGTCGGCAGGGCTTAAAAGGGAGACGCGGGTCAGGCGCCACGACAGGCCGAAGGCCGCGCTAGTGAGCGTCGCATCGATATCGTCACCTGATCCGAGATCACAGGACATGAGGCGGACCCGGAGCGCACCTCTGCCGTCCATCTGCAGCGGCAAGCGACTTAGCCACCCGTCCGACGGGCCCATGCTGCATCGGGTGGTCATAAAGTCCCGAAGGCCGGCGGGGGTCGCAAGCCCAGCAGCAACCTCCTGGACGATACCGGCAAGATATTCTGCGGCTTCGGGAGACGTGACCTCCGAGAGGTCCTCGACCACTCCGGCGCGGACGCTTTCCCAGTCGACCAAGCGTTCGAGACCTGTGCCTCGCCCGGCGCCGCTCAGGTCCGCCCGCAGTTGTACCAAGGTATTGGCCGCCTGATAAACGGCTGTCAGACCGAATGCGCAGGCGAAGGCCACGGCGACGAAAAGAAGCCGAACGCCTGCATGCCTGCGTGACGCCGCAGCCCGACGCTGCGGACCAGCAGGAGCGATCGCGGGCGCCTGCCGCAGTTCGATCCAACTCGCCAGTACGGCCGGCCGTGCAATATACGGAAATCGCGATAGCGCTGCGGCGCTGAAGGCGTGAAGGGTCATGGCGACGCGTGCCATGGGTAGTGGCCGGTTGCCACCAGCTCGTTGGTGGCCGAGGCGCACATGGCTTCGGAGAACCAAAAGCTCTGCAGTACTTGGCAACCCGCTTGGCATGCCAGAGCGTAGTCCTGTGGACCGGTAATCCCCTCTTCGACAGCGATAACGCCGAACTGACGCAACGTCCGCACCAGCCCAAGCAGCGCGGCGAGATCGTCGTCAAGCAACGCTGCACAAAGTTGGGTTGCGAGTTCCTGGTCGGATCGTAAGGCGGTGGCACGCGCCGGCGCCTCGAGGCGGGTTGATATCGGAGACGCGCCCGCTTCAGCGACCTCCTGCAGCAGGCGTATCATGCTTCGCTGTCCGCTATCGCCCTCGCCGCGAAGCAGAAAGCTCAGTAGGCTGTCGTTCTGGTTGCCGATAGCCGAGGCCGGAAATATTCCACAATGATCCGCAGTACCCATTGAATAGTAAATTGGGGGTATTTCGGAAAATAGTTTTTTTATTGCAGTCATGGTGGCGGGTTCCATGGCAAGGGGACAGTCCTTGCTAGCCGTATCAACCATCCTGCGGGAATGGGTAAATAGGGGGAGGCGACAAAACTGCGCAGAGCCGCTGCTGGCGGCTAAGTATAAATACATGCAGACGCGGGGATAGGCGACTGTTGGTGGTCTGGGATACGTAGGAACATCTACTGCGGAGCCATCCAGATTGGGTTAAATTTTCCATCACCCTGGAGGGAGATATCGTCGTGGCCGACCGCCAGCACCCCGTCGACTTACCATCGAACTTGGTTGGCCCGCCCAGTGTGAACCACCCGGACCACCCGCATGGAGGCGTTGTGGTGGTCGACGATGATCCTCATATCCGGCTGGCTCTTTCCGAACTGCTCGAACAGCATGGATATCAGGTCACCTGCCACGCCTATGGCGAAAGCCTCCTCGGGCGAGGCGTGCCTCCCGACACCCATTGCCTGATCCTTGATCTTAGCTTCCCTGGCGCCTTCGATGGTATCAAGCTGCTGGGTCTTCTGCGTGCGCGCCGGGTTACTGCGCCTGCGATCTTCCTCAGTGGTGCCGGTGACGTGCGCAGTGCGGTGCGGGCAATGCATGCCGGTGCCGCCGACTTCATCGAGAAACCATTCAAACCTGAAGATCTGCTCACCGCCATTTCACAGTGCGTGGCTATCAGCCGCGGCGGCCGCGGGACCGACGCGATGAGGGCACGCTTTGCTTCCCTGAGCCCGCGCGAACAGGCGGTGTTACGGGGCGTAATCCATGGTCTGACCAGCAAGGAGATCGCTGGCCGCCTTGGCATCAGCCCACGCACGGTTGAACTGTACCGTTTGAATACAATGGAAAAACTAAACGTGCGCAACGTCGCTGAAATGGTCCGAATTTCTTTCATGCTGCAGCCACAGTTACTGCAGGTGACAGAATTTGACTCTGAGCTAAATGTCGTATGACAAAATCTAATTATATTTATTAAATTGCTGCCTTTCCATTCAAAGAAAATCATCATGCAATATTAAAAAAGATAAATTGCGCAAAAAAATTCGTAGATATTCGGATTAATACTGGATCGAAGCGCGAAAAGCGCCGTCCATTGAAGTACGACGTTGCCGGTGGACAGATTAATACGAGGCGAACGTTGGATGGAACTGCGCGCGCCGCACTGGCCGGGCGGGCCTGCTCCGCAGCCCTTGGCTACGCGGTATAAGCCGCGACCGCCACCAACCTGCGCGCACCCCAAGCGGCAGGCCGCCAGTCGGAAGTACCTTTGGTGTATTTAAGAGATTGAGGACGAAGGTATTGCTGGGTTTGCGTAGCATGGAAGCCATGAGAAAGCATTAATCACACACAGCTGGATTAAGACGCCTGGCTGGTGTCAACGGGCCAAGCGATCGGCGATTCCGATCTGCTGCCGGATCTGGCGCACGGCCAGTATGCCACTGTGCAAAGTGAGTGCGCCGTCATCAAAGCACGCGCCAATGGCTAGCCGAAATCCGGTAACAATCCCAATAGAAAGATGCTGCGTGAGAGGCAGCGGGAATGGGCGCCAACATCAGCTTGGTTGAAGTACCAGCGCCGAGTTCCATAATCGATCAAAAGGTTGTGACGTGGCAGCCAATCTTGGTGAATATTGCGGCTAGCAGAGAAATCGCGGTCTGGACCCTGGGGGGAAGCTTTGGTCGGAAGGCGCCTCGGCCGCCGATACCACGGATTTCCCTGAAGCAAGGTCGCCGCTTGCGGCCCTTATCATGTCGAACTCGGCTGCTGCCAGCTTGCGGAGTGCGCTGAGTCGGGCCGCGGTCACTATCATGCCCGCTTGCTCGGCCCTTATCTGTATCGCAAGAAGGGAGACGACGACCTCCGCCGCGCAGACCAGGTTGTCCGACGCTTGGCCGTCCTTCTGGACATCATTCATGCGTAATTTGTCCTGCGCGCTGGGAAATCTCGGAAGCGGGCCGTTCAAGTGGGACGGATCATCTTCCGGCATTACCCGCGTGGGTGAAACAATACATGCCAGGCTTAGGCTGGGGCAGGTTCGGCATCGCATTGCCGCGGGCTACGGCTGGGTCGAAACGAGCGAGGTAACGCCTCAGCCGCCCAGGCTGCGCCAGAGGATGGCGCCTAGTGCGCAAATCATGGTGGCTCCCGTGGCCAGTAGGCTCAAGCGGAGGATCTGCAGGATTAAGTTGCCGGCTGCAACGCCATCCGGCCGGTGTTGGGCGGTGGTGCGGGACCTATACGACGCGCTCATGCGTACTGCTCCATCAGGTTAATCGTGCCGCGCAATGCAGCCGTTCGAGGTCAGCTCAGTGCCGTGGTGCGCACCAAATATGCCCAGAATTCCCAAAATTTGAACATAGAGATGACTACCTAGTCGTTGGTACGCAGAGCTACTCCTCTCCCTTTTGGAGCGGCATTTAGGCGTGCATGCAGCTATAGGCTGCAAGAACGCCTTTTTTTGCAGCTCAGAGTGAGCGTGTTGGACGCAAACGGTGACTGAAAATGTCGATATGCCGGTTTTGCCTGAGACCGGCCGGGGCGCATCGATCCTGAGCACGGCAACCCACCAGCACCGTCCCCGCGCTGCCATGCGACGCATGCCTACCGGCGCAACTGCCGGATGGCGTGGCGCTACCGACACCGACAGTTCTCACCGCCGGCGCCATGACCGATGGCAAATTCAATGCGGCGTCTCCGCCATGGCTGCACTGCGGTCGCCTGAGTCGGCCCAGTTGCCGAGTCCGGGTCCGACCCAACGCTCAGGTGCGTTTGGCCCGGCACGCATCCCATGCGCTTACCGGGTGGCGCATTGCTAAAGCCTGGCGAGGCTGTCCTCGGGGCTGGCAATGCGCAGCGTCACCGTCATGCGGGCACCGCCCAGCGCTTCACCGGGCGCCGCGTTGCCCACGCCCAGGTTGCCGCCCCAGGGCTGCAGAATGCCCTGGCAGATGCTCAGGCCAAGGCCGGTGCCCTTGCCCGCCGGCTTGGTGGTGAAGAAGGGGCGGAACAGGTTGGCCAGTGCCGTGGCCGGAACGCCCGGGCCGGAATCGGCCACCGTCAGCACCACCGCCTGCCCGTCGGCCTCGGCGCTGATGCAGACGCGCCGCTCCCGCTCCGGCAACTCGGCCAGGGCGTCGCGGGCGTTCAGCAGCAGGTTCACCAGCACGTGCTCCAGCAGCACCTGCTTGCCCACCACCATCGGCAGGTCATCCGGTAGCGCCGTTTCCACCTGAACCCCGGCATCTCGCAGCGCCTGCCCGCACAGCACCAGCGTGCCTTCCAGCGCCTGGGCCACCGCGGCTTGGCCGGGCGGGCCATCCTCGGAGTGGGTGAACAGGCGGAGGTGGCCGGTAAGGTCGCGTGCCCGGCCTGTCATGCGCACAATCCGGTCCAGCAGCTCCAGCACGAAGGGCAGGGTGTCGGTACCGCCGGCCGAAAGCTGATCCTGCGCCAGCTCCGCGGCCAGCAGAATGACGGCGAGCGGCTGGTTCATCTCATGCGCCAGGCCGGCGGCCAGTTCGCCCACGCTGGCCAGCCGGGCGGCGCCGATGGCAGCGGCGGTGGCGGCCTTCTCGTCATCGATTTCAAGCACGAGGTGGACCAGTTCCAGCGATCCGTCGGCTTCGCCGATCACCCGCGTGATGGCCCGGACCCAGCCCAAGGAGCCGTCGCCACGCCGTACCTGGTGTTCCCGCTGAAGGCGGCCGCTGGCGAGAAGTATGCCCCGCTCGGCAAGCATGTCAGTCGTGTCCAGGGGCGGCTCGATATGCGGCAACAGCCAGTCATCGTCGTATGCCGCATCTGGTCCGGCCCGCAGGATCCACCGTGCACTGGCATTGACGTAGTCGCGTGTCAGCCGCCCGGCGGGGTTAAGCCTGGTCAGCGAAACCATGGCGTCCACGCCATCCAGCACGCGTGCCAGTTCGGCCCGGCGCAGCTCGGCGGCGTGGGCTACCGCCTGCTGTGCCTGCTTTTCGTCGGTCACGTCGGTTACCAGGCCGATGACCCGCAGGACATCGCCATGCTGCTCAAGCACCGAGACATTGTGGCGGCTCCAGAACAGCGTTCCGTCGGGCCGGCGGATCTGCCGCTCGTTGGTCAGCCGGCGGGTGGCGAGGAGAGTGGCGTAGCCCTGCAGCAATTCCTCGGCGGTTGGCGGCAGTACGGAATAGCTGAGAATATTGTCGCTGGTATCCTCCGGCTGCAGCCGCAGCAGGCGACGCGCGCCGGTACTTATGAACTCACGCTGGAAGCTGCCATCGGGGGCAAAGCAGCCGTAGTACACGGCGCCCTCGATGCCGTTCAGCGCGACCTTCAATGCCGCCTCGCGCAAATCGGCGGCCTGCAGTACCGCCGCCTGCGCCTGCTTTTCGGCCTCCACATCCGTGATCAGGCCGATGACGTGCAGCACATTCCCCTCAAGGCGCAGTGGGGCGGCGTGATGGCGGACCCATCGCAGCGTGCCATCGGCCAGGCGGAGCTGCCGGTCCACTGTACTCATGCCGGTGGCCAGGCAGGTCTCGTACTCTTGCCGGCGATCCGCCGCCGTTTGAGGCGGATCGGTCCGCTGCATCACGGAGGCAACCGGCGTGCCCGGCGGCAGCCCGAGCAACCGGGCGGCACCACGACTCATGTAGTCGCCGGAATAACTCCCGTCCGGGCTCAGCCGGCCGACATGCACGGCGCCGGGAATGCCGTCCAGCAGCGCCTCCAGCTCGGCGCGCCGCGCCTCCGCAGCCTCGGCCAACGCCCGCTCTGCGGCCTTCTGATCCTCGATATCGGTGATCAGGCCGAGCACCTCGATATCGGCGCCGCTGCGGCCGATGACGGTGGAGTCCACGCGCATCCAGCGCAGGGTGCCATCGTCGCAGCGGAAGCTTCGTTCGAAGGTCTGGTGCCCATCGCGGCGCAGGTCATCCAGCAATGCGGTACGCTCCGCCGCCGAAACCGGCGGCTCGGCCCGCAGCAGCACGCTCTTCCGAATGTCGGCCGCCGGGTTGGCCATGCGCAGCAAGGTCCGAATCCCGGCGCTGACATGGGTTGGCATCCGCGGGCCTTCAGGCCCGATGATTTGCAGGAACACCGCGGCGCGCAGGCCATCCAGCATGCGCGAGGTTTCCGCGTGCAGTTCCTGCGCCAGCTCCCGCGCCGCCTCGGCCTGCTGCGATTGCCGCCGCTGCCGTACCAGCAACGCGGCACAGAGGATGAGCAGCGCCAGCCCTGCTTCGCCGAAGCGGACCGCTCGGCGCAGCTGGTAGAAGGCCGCCATGGCGTTGTTGACCGGCACCGAATAAGCGGCGAGCAGCGGCAGCCCAGGCGAGAAGCGGCGCGAAATGAAGCGCAATTGCAATCCCGGTCCGGCCTCAAACTTGCCCAGCAGAGGGCTGCCCGGCGCTGGCATTCGGGGCGACCTGAAGCCGCGCGGCAGCGCCGGGTCGTCCAGCCGGCCAGCCGCGATCAACAGCCCGTCCAGGCGGAACAGCGAGGCCTGGCCGTAGGGCGAGGCTTCCAGGCTGACCAGTTGGCGGGAAAGGTAGTCCGGGTCGAGCGAGACAACCCCGACGCCGGCGAAGCTTCCATCCTGCAGCACGATGCGCCGGCTCAACTGCACACTCCAGCGCTGGCTGACGCGGCCGCGCACCGGTTCGCTGACAAAGATGCCGTGCCCCGGTTGCAGTTGGGCCTGGAAATACTCGCGGTCCCGCGCGTCGGTCGGTTCGACGGCGTCGCGCAGGCTGGACCAGCGGGCGTAGCCATCGGCATCGATGATGGCGGCCTGGAATACCCCGGCGCGTCCGGCTTCGCTCAATTGCCTGAGACGGAACTCGATGGCAGGCGCGAAGGGGCTTCCGCTGGCGCGCGTCTGCGCCAGGGACTCCAGCAATTCGAAATAGGTGTTCCAACTGTCCAGGCTGCGGCGCAAGGACTCGGCGACGATGCTGCTGCCGAGTTCGACCGCGACCAATGCTTCCGCCTCGGCCACGCGTTCCGCGTCTGCCAGCGCCCGTTGGATGCCGGCATGGACCAGTCCGAGCAGGAGCAGCGCCAGCAGGGCCAGGGTCGCATCGTCCCGGCGCGCCGTAGTGGCGCGGCCCCAGCGGGCCATGAGGGTGGCGCCCCAGCGGGCGGGGAGGAAGGGCATCAGCCGGGCAGCAGCAGGCGGGCCTCGCTGCCGCCGGCGGGCAGGCGGTGCAGCGCCAGTGTGCCACCATGCAGGGCGACAATGCGGTCCACCATGGCCAGGCCGAGGCCAAGCGTGGTGCTGCTGCGGTTCAACACCGGCTCCGCACTGGCAAAGGGCTGGCGCTTGCCGTGCAGCAACGTGTCCGGCAGGCCGGGGCCTTGGTCGGTAACGGTGAGCCAGGCGCCAGCGCCTTCCGGCCCTGCGGCCAGGGCGACGAAGCCGCCGGCGGGGCTGACCCGCACGGCGTTGGTCAGCAACTCGGTCACGGCCCAGGCCAGCCAGTCCGCGTCGGCCCGCAGCGCCAGGGCGTCCGGCACGGCGTGTTGCAGCGTCACTTTGCCGCGCGCCGCCTGGGGCGCTACCCGGCGCAGGGCATCAGCGGCCAGGCGGCTGGCGATGATGGGCTGCGGCCGCATGGTGATGGCGCCATGGGTCAGTCCGTCGAAATCGAGCAGGCGATTGACGTTGTGCTGCAATTGGTCAGCGTTCTCGGCGATGGAGCGAGCGAATTCCTTGATCTGGTCGCGCGGCAGGTCCGATTCCTGCAGCAAATCGGCCAGGCCGACCAGCGGCACCAGCGGGGTCCGCAGCCCATGCGCCAGCACCGCCCGTTGGTCCGGGCGCATGGCTACCGGGGCCGTTGCCGTCTCGCTCTCCGGGCCGGGCCGGGCGGCCGCCAGCGCGAGGGCGAGCGCCTGTGCCTGGGAGGTGCTTGCCTCGGCCTGGGCGCGGCGGGCACGGGCCATGCTCAAGGCGTGGCGGACGGCTGCGCGCAACTCGGCCCCGCTGAAGGGCTTGGTGAGGAACTCCACGGCGCCTTCGCGCATCGCCGCCCGGGCGGCTTCCAGCCCGCCATGGCCGGTGATCATCACCACGGTCAGCGCGGCCGGCCCGTAGCCGCGCTCGGCCATCATCTGCCGCAGCAGGCTCAGGCCATCCACCTCCGGCATGCGGATGTCGGCGACCACCGTGGCGATGTCGGCGTGCTGGCGTACCAGGGCCAGGGCCGCGGCGGCGCTGCCAGCCCGATGGAGGACGGGATAAACCGCTCCCAGAAACTCCGCCATGGCCCCCAGCACCTCAGGTTCGTCATCAACCACGAGCAAGCCCAAGGGCGCGGAGGCGGACGGCGGGGCAGGCGACTGGGGTAGGTTCATACCACTTCACGACGTAGGAGGTAGCGGGGCCTTGAGCTGGCGTATCCTGGGAAAAAAATGAGCGTGGCCTATGTTCCGCCTAATCCATTTGTGACATGCCCCGGAATAAAATCAATCGAGAAGTTCTCGCTGCGCGGGGTGCCTCCGCGCGAATATTCCGTGTTGCCTGGCGGCCACCAGTAGCCATCGGCCGGTCTTGTAACGGAGACCATTCTCTGGGGTCGGCCGCGTTGCCGGGGCATGCTACAATGTCTGGAAAGGCGGTAGAATTAGGTAGTTATACATATATTGGAACATGCGGTGTTTTTCGATTGACGCATCATGCTGATGGAGCACCTACGTCAACACGGTATGGATGGCATAAGGGAAGGTGGCCACGACGTCGCGGAGAAAGGCGGCACCGTTCAGTTTGGTCGCGGCCGGCAGGAAAGCCACGTGGGTGAACTTGGACACCCGGTCGATGGCGAGGAACATGAAGAGTTTGCCCTCGGCCAGGCGCAGCTCGCAGATATCGATATGGACGTAGCCGATCGTGGTTTCGGCGAAGCGCTTTCGCTTTGAGGTTGCTGCTTGGTCTTGGGGCAGGCGAGAAATGCCGTGGCGCTCGAGGCAGCGATGGAGAGCGCTGCGGCTGAGCTTCGGGATCGCATCCCGCAGGCAGCCCATCACATCGTCGAGCGGCAACAGGGTACGGCGCCGGAACTCGACGAAGATGGCCTCCTCGGCCTCCGTTAGCGCCGTGCTGCGGGGCTGGCGTGGCCCCATGAGGGCGTCGGCGGTGATCTGCCGGGCGCGCCACTTGGCGACGGTTTTGGGGTTCAGGCCGTACTGGGCGGCGAGGACGCGGGTCGACGCTTGCGACGCTTGGAGTTCGGCTCGAACTCGCGGCGTTGTTCGGGCTGAGCCGTGAAGACCTGCTGCCATAGGGCGTCCTCCTGGTCACGGGGGAACGCACCACCACACTCCGGGACTGCACACCTAGTCCCAATTTCGTTGGCAGCAGGGTTTGCCGCTGCCCAGCAGGCCCGGGCCGGCATCTGTTCGGGCAGCGTCCTGCGGCCAAAGGAGTTCCGGTAAAGCGGGCGTTGAAACTGGGGCTATTGCAATCCGCACCATGCCGCTGGCGCCCACCGCCGGATGGTGAAAGCGCCTGCCGAAGTCCGTCAGGCCGCCCGTGGCAGCATCGGAAGCACGGGGAGTGAGGCAGGGTGAATTTTACGGGCTATTGCCGTTCGCACGTTTTGTGGGCCGAACCCTTGTCGGGCATCCGATTGCCTGGAGACACCGCGGGCGCGGAACCAGACCTTGAGGCCCGGAAGAAAGCGGGCCGCGCTTCGCTTGCGCTCGTCGGGCAGAAACGCGCTGGCGACCGCGTCCAGCCGTAGAACGCCAGCCGAGTCCGCTACTGAAAATCACGTAGGTATCAGCCAAATACGTCATCGCCGGTGCGCTTTCCCTGTGACCTGCCTCGACAGAACAAGACTAATAATTCGTGTCATATACTTCAATCAAGCATTATCGATATCAAGTAGACTTAACCCAGGAGGCAACAAGTGGCCGCGACTATCACCTCACGGATCAGTAGCGAATGGAATGGCGGCTTCGTCGCCGAACTGGTCTTGGGCAACCCAAGCTCGGCGTCCTTGACCTGGACGCTTGAGTTCGACGCCGACTTCACCCTGGCCAACCTGTGGAATGCCCGCGTGGTGAGCCACAGCGGCACGCACTTCGTGTTGGCTGGCCTGGACTATGACCTGGCGCTGCCCGCGACCGGGCAGGTGAACGTCGGCTTCCAGGCCGCCGGGCAGTCCGCGGGGTGGCGCAACGTCAACCTCACCGTGGCGGGCGGGTCCGTCGTTACGCCAGGCCCGGCGCCACTGCCGGAACTGCGCGTGGCGGATGCCAGCGCGGCGGCGCCCGGCATCGCCGGCGGCACGGAAGCCTTCGTCGTCACACTCTCAACGGCCGCGGCCGATACGGTGACGGTGGCCTACACCACCCAGGACGGCACCGCGCTCGCTGGCACCAACTATGTCGCAACCAGCGGCACGCTCAGCTTCGCGCCGGGCGAGACCAGCAAGACGGTGAACGTGGCGCTGCTGGCCAATAGCGCGCTGACGCAGAGCGCGCATTTCGGCCTGGCCCTGTCCGCCCCCAGCGGCGCGACACTGGCCGACGCCGCTGCCGATGGCGCCATCCTCGTCGTCACCCCCGGCGCGCTGCGCCTGGCCGAGACGATCCAGAGCGAATGGCAGGACGGCTTCGTCGCGCAGTTCGACATCGCCAACGACGGCGGCGCGGTGAATGACTGGACGGTCAGCTTCGACGCCGCCTTCGGCCTGGTCAATCTGTGGAACGCGCACGTGGTCAGCCATGTCGGCAACCATTGGGTGCTGGGCGCCAACGACTACAACGCCGCGATCGCCGGCGGCGGCCATGCCGGCTTCGGCTTCCAGGCGGCCGGTGCCTCGGCGCAACTGAGCAACCTCGCCATCGCCTCCGGCACAGCCAGCGGCACGGTGCAGCCTGGCGGCGGCACTACGGGCGGCACGGGCGGCGGTGGCGGCGGTGGTGGGGCTACCGGCGGCAGCGGCGGTGGCATTGGCGGCGGCACCAGCGGCACGCCCAGCCTGAGCGTGCACGACACGCTGGTGCCGGAGCCGACCGACACGGTGGGCACCGCGACCTTCAAGGTCTCGCTCTCGCAGGCTGCCGCGACGGCGGTGACGGTGGACTACGCCACGGTCGACGGCTCGGCCACTGCCGGCAACGACTATACCGCCACCCATGGCACGTTGACCTTCGCGCCCGGCGTGACCAGCCAGCAGGTCAATGTGACGGTATTGCCAGACCCGGCGCTAACCTCCACCGAGAGCTTCGGCTTGAAGCTCAGCAATGCCAGCGGCGCCAGCATCCTGGACGGCAACGGCACCGCCAGCATCCTGGACTCCGCACTGACCAGCGAGAACCCGGGTTTCCTGCACACCGACGGCAACCAGATCGTCAATGACGCGGGCATTCCGGTGCAGCTGAACTCGGTCAGCTGGTTCGGCTTCGAGGGCGGCAACTACTCGGCGCATGGCCTCTGGACGCGCGACTACCATTCCATGATGGACCAGATGGTGCAGTTGGGCTTCAACTCCATCCGCATCCCCTACTGTGACCAGATGTTTGACGCCGCCAGCAAGGCGACCGGGATCGACTATGCCAAGAACCCGGACCTGGTCGGCCTCAGCCCGCTCGAAATCCTCGACCGGATCGTGGACTACGCCGACAAGATCGGGCTGAAGATCGTGCTGGACCACCACCGCAACTCCTCCGGCGCTGGCAGCACGGAAAACGGGCTGTGGTACGACAGCAAGTACTCCGAAGCCGACATGACCAAGAACTGGGAGATGCTGGCGGATCGCTACGCCGACAACACCTCGGTCATCGGCGCCGACCTGCACAACGAGCCGCATGCCGCGGCCACCTGGGGCACCGGCGCCGCGACCGACTGGGACGCCGCGGCGGAACGCATCGGCGACGCGGTGCTGGCGCATGCGCCGAACTGGCTGATCTTCGTCGAGGGCATCGGCGGCTACAACGGCAGCAACTATTGGTGGGGTGGCGACCTGCAAGGCGCCAAGGACCACCCGGTGGACCTCTCGGTGGCCAACCGCCTGGTCTATTCGCCGCACGACTACCCCAACTCGATCTATCCGCAGACCTGGTTCAGCGACCCCAGCTACCCGGCAAACCTGCCGGCGATCTTCAACGCCAAGTGGGGCTACCTGTACGAGCAGAACATCGCACCGATCTGGGTGGGCGAATGGGGCAGCAAGCTGACCGACCCGAAGGACGTGCAATGGGCGGATGCCATCACCAAGTACATCCTCGGCGACACCAGCGCGCTGACCATCAAGCCCGGCGAGTTGGGGCCGAGCTGGTCCTGGTGGGCATGGAACCCGAACTCGGGGGATACCGGCGGCATCCTGAAGGATGACTGGCTGTCGGTGAACTACAACAAGATCGAGCTGCTGCAGCCACTGATGTACGGTCTGGTGCCGACCGACAACGGTACGGTATCCCATGCGTCCAGCAATGCGGCGCTGGGCCTGACCAACCAGGCGCTGAGCGGCGCCAGCTTCAACGACGTGCTGTTCCAGAACAACGACGGCACCACCTGGTTCTGGGAAGTGCAGGGCGGCGGCATTGTCCACCAGGGCGCCGTGGCCTTCCTCGACCCCAGCTGGAAGATCATCGGCTCCGGCGACACCAATGGCGACGGCAAGGCGGAAATCCTGGTGCAGACGCCCAGCGGCTACTTCGGCATGTGGCAGCTGGATAGCAACCTG
>CAILMF010000006.1 GCA_903835235.1 uncultured Rhodospirillales bacterium | reverse complement strand
GCGGTCGCGCAGCATCCAGCCGACCGTCAGCTGCAGGAAGGCGCGCGTCGTCACGTGGTCGCTGTCGAACACCACCACGTATTCGCCATCGGTCTGCGCCAGCGCGTGGTTGATGTTGCCGGCCTTGGCGCCCTTGTTGTCGGGACGGATGATGTAGCCGCAACCGATCTCGTCGGCGAAGCGGCGGAACTCGTCGCGGCGGCCGTCGTCCAGGATGTAGACGTTCAGCTTGTCGCGCGGCCAGTCCAGCGCCAGCGCGGCGAAGACCGTCGGCTTCACCACTTCCAGCGATTCATTGTAGGTCGGGATGAACACGTCCACCACCGGCCAGGTATCGGGGTCGGCGGGCAGCGGCACCGGCTTGCGGTCCAGCGGCCAGACCGACTGGAAGTAGGACAGCACCAGCGCCAGCACGGCGTAGATCTCGGCCAGCAGCAGGCCGGTTCCCAGGAAGGTCTGCCAGAAGCCGGTGTAGTCCAGCGTATCCGTGATGCGCCAATGGATGTAGCGCAGCGAGACCACGCAGCTCAGCAGCGAGAGCATGATGGTGACGGTGCGGCCCTGGAACCGGTTGGCCACCAGGTAGAGGATGAAGCCACCCAGCGCCAGCCAGGCCTGCTGGTCCGGCTCCAGCGGCACCACGATCACCGAAGCAATGGCCAGCAGCCCGACCACCAGCGCGATCGCGCCGCCGATCCGGGTCCGCATGAACGGCAGGCGCGCCAGCCGTTCACGGGAATGCACCACGGCGCCGCTCACCGGGCGCCCCAACCGGCCTGGAAGGGTTCAGGGGCCGCCGGCAGCGCAGCCTGGATGCCGCGGGCGATTTCCTTCAGGTCCTCGGCGGCGCGGCTCTGCGGCGCCAGGTCCAGGATCAGCCGCTGGCAGGCCAGCGCCTCGGCCACGTTCTCGTCGCGGCAGACCGCGCCGAGCAGCCGCGGCCCGAGATGCCGCGCCACGGTTTCCGCCGCCGCGCGGGACAGCCTGGCGCTCGGGTCCACCTGGTTCAGCACCACCCGCAACCGGCCGGCAAACAGCGCCGCCATGGTGCCCGACCCCAGGAACCGCCCGGTGTCGATCTCCGGCACCAGCGCGGCGGAGGTCGCATCCGCCAGCAGCACGGTGCAGACCATGCTGGCCATCGGCGCCAGCAGGTTCAGCGCATGGCTCGGCCCCGGCGGCGTATCCGCCACCACCAGCAGGCCGGGGTCGCTGAGGATCGCGCGCATCGGCGCGGTCAGCAGTTCCGGGTCGCGCTCCAGCGCGCTGCTCAGCCCCAGCGCGCCGCGGATGTCGATGGCGCCATGCGGCAGCAGCATCACGCCCGAGGCGGTCTGACGGGTCAGCGCGCGCCAATCGGGGCGCTTCGGCAACTCGGTCAGGAAGCCCGCATGGTCGTTCAGCGGCACGCCGAAATGCAGCCGCAGCGTGTTCTGCGGGTCGAAATCCATCGCCAGCACCCGGCGGCCGTCACGCCGCAGGGCATCCGCGATATTGGCCGCGAGCGTGGTCTTCCCGACGCCCCCTTTGGGAGAGGCGAAACAGATCAGGGGCATGGGGGACCTCCGGCAGGCTACCGAGACCCGGGCGCGCGAACGGCGGCCCGGAACGCGTCGAACGGGGAAGAAGGTGCCGGTGCGCCGACGGCGACGAGCCGCAGCACTTCCGACAGGGGGATCGTGACTGCCGCGGCGGGCAGCAGCGAGGTCGAGCGCAGCGCGGTGCCGGGGGCATTGCCCCAGGCGGCCGGGGCGTTGTAGCCGCCCGGGCTCGCGCCACCGGCAGCCAGCAGGCTGCCGAAGGTACCACCCGGCGCCGGCGCGGCACCGGGCTGGCCATAGCTGGCCGAGGCCGGCATCGACGCCGAGGCGGACATCGAGGGGCCCAGGTCGGACTGGCGGCCCAGCGCTTCCAGCAGGCTGTAGGCCGGCGAGGCGGCCGGCGGGGCCGGCATGGCGGCCGGGGCGGGCGCTTGGGCAGGCATTGGGGCCGGCGGCGCAACCGGCTGGCTCAGCGCCTGGGCGAACAGGGGCGGCGCCGGGGCCGGCTCGGGCATCGGCGGCGGCGCATAGGCCGGCGGCGCATAGGCCGGCGGGGTGTAGGGCTCCGGTGCCGCAACCGGTTCCGGCTGGGGCGGCGGCACATAGGCGGCCACGACCGGCGGCGCGGGCTCGACGTAAGGCGGCTCGGGCGGCGTCGGTTCGGCCGCGGGCATCGCCAACTCAGGGGCAGCGATATCGTCGGCGGCCGCTTCCATCGCGGCGCCGAGCAGCGGATAGGCGTCGGTGACGTTGCTCACGTCGACCCGCGGCGCGCGCACCGGCTCGTTCCCGAAGCTGCGATACCGCAGCCCAGGCGCCTTCAGCGCCGCTGCCACCCTGGCAACGTCAGAATCCTGAGCCATCTAAAATCCGTCCCCCAATATGCGAGCGACAATGCCCCGACAGCACAAGCAACGGAACAGCTTTTTCGGCTCAGTTCCTGCTTTCTACGCCGTCGGTGCGACAATGTCTCTCCATGCTAGACGCACAAGCAATCCTAACACAGCAGCGTAGTAGTCCGTAGCTGCGGCTACGCGGGGCATCACCCGCGCTTCCACGCTGGCCTTGCCCCGCTGGGACGACGCCAACCTCGCAACCGCAGCAATACCCGAGGACGCGGCATAGGGCGCAATGGCGTTGCTCGTCAAATCCACCCATGCGGGAAGGTAGGAATGGCTTGAATCTCCCCAGAATCCTGCCGAATCGGCAACGGCGGGTTCGGCCCCCAATTTCGCCCAGCTGAGATAAAGCGGCACCCGAACCGCGTCGTAGGAGAAGCGCGGCGGAAAATTCTCGGCCAGGGAGACCGCGCCATCGGCCTTGGCCAGCGCCACCCAGTCCGCCGGCAACCGCCAGCGGCCGAATCGGCCGGCCCGCAGCAGGGCCAGTCCATCCGCCGCCAGCCGCACCCAGGCCGGGTCCGGCACGGCCTGGGCCAGCGCCCGGATCGCCGGGAAGACATAATAAGACGGGTTGAGCACGGTACGGTCGCGCCGGTCGAAGCCCCGCACCCCCGGCAGCAGCACGGTATAGCCGCCGCTGCGCCGCACCAGGTGCTTCAGCACGTCCCGCGCCATGGCGGTGCCCAGCGCCGAATGATCCGCATGGCCCCAGCGCCGCCCGGCTTCCAGCAGCGCCCAGGCCACCAGCAGGTCGCCATCGGCGGCGTTGTTCTGGTCCGCCACCGGGTTCGCCGCATCCGGCTGGAACCGCCAGGCCAGCAGGTTGTCGCCGCGCCGCTTCAGGGTGCGCCGGGTCCAGCCCAGCATCAGGTCGAAGCTGGCGCGGTCATCCGCCCGCACCGCCACCAGCAGGGCATAGCCCTGGCCTTCGCTGTGCGAGATGTTCTTGTTGCCGGTATCCACCACCCGGCCTTCCCGCGCCATGTACCGCCCGCGAAAGGCGTCCCACTCGGCCCGCAGCTCGTCCGCGCCGGGCAGGCTGCCGGCCTCGGCGCTGGCCGGCATCGGCTGGGCCAGGCCGGCGCCTGGCCGCGCCAGGCCACCGGCAACCACGAAGGGCAGGCCGAGCGCGAGCCGGCGAGGGATGGCGTGCGACATGAGCGGGCATCCTGCCATGGGGCGGGCTTTAGGGGCGAAAGGGCGGGGGCGGGTGGCCGCACCATAGGGTTCGGGCGCCCGACCTGCAACTTCAAGTTGTCCCTTGGTCATCGCGAACAACTCCCTTTCGCTACCCCTGATATGCCGGCCTGGCGCCACCGGACCAAGCCAAGCCTTGTCGGGTTTTGTCGCCCTGGGTGCAGAGGAGGGCTTGCCATCCGGGCCGGGCTGCGCTGCCTTGCGGCCACGCAAGTAGCGGGGAAACCAATCCGATGACGAAATTCGTAACCTTTTCCGACAGCAAGGGCGCCCGCCTGGGCGCCGTGCTGGACAATGGCGACGTGCTGGACCTGGCCGCGTCAGGCGGCCCGGCCGACATGCTCGGCCTGATCGCCGGCGGCCCTGCCGCGCTGGCCGCGGCGCGGGCCAAGATCGCCGCCGCCACCGCCGGCCTGCCCGCCGCCTCGGTGAAGCTGCTGGCCCCCATCCCGCGCCCCACCCGCAACGTGTTCTGCGTCGGCCGCAACTACATGGACCACGTGGCCGAGGGCGACCGCACCCGCGGCATCACCAACTCCGAGCTGCCGAAGTTTCCCCAGTTCTTCACGAAGGCCCCCGAAACGGTCATCGGCCCGGATGAGTGGACGCATGACCACGCCGAGGTGACCAAGTGGCTGGACTACGAGGTCGAGCTGACCCTGATCATCGGCACCGCCGGCGTGAACATCAGCCTGGACGACAGCATGAAGCACGTCTGGGGCTACACCATCGCCAATGACGTCACCGGCCGCGACCTGCAGCGCCGCTACGGCCAGTGGTTCAAGGGCAAGTCGCTGGACCGCTCCTGCCCGCTCGGCCCCTGGATCGTGCCGGCCGACGAGCTGGACGGGCTGAACACCGGCGTCCGCTGCTTCGTGAATGGCGAGAAGCGCCAGGACAGCCACACCAGCAAGATGATCTTCAACATCAAGCAGATCATCGAGCAGCTGAGCATCGGCTTCACCCTGCTGCCCGGCGACATCATCATGACCGGCACGCCCGAGGGCGTCGGCTACGCCATGGTGCCGCCGAAGACGCTGGTCGCCGGCGACGTGATCCGCTGCGAAGTGGACGGCATCGGCAGCCTGACCACCACGGTCAAGGCGGCCTGATGTCGGGCGCGGCTGGGGGCGCGTCCCCGTACGATCCCCTGGCCGATGGCTGGAAGGTGCTGCCCGAGCGGGGTTTCCCTCAGGTGGTCGGCACCTTCTGGTCGAAGAAGTTCGAGGATGGCTACCGCTTCGGCTTCCTGGCCGAGCCGCGCCACGCCAATGTCGGCGGCGTGGTGCATGGCGGCATGCTGATGACCTTCATGGACGACCTGCTGGGCGCCAGCGTGTGGTTCGCGGTCAAGCAGAAGCCGGTCTCGACCATTCAGCTGAACAACCGCTTCATCTCCCCCGCCCGCCCCGGCGACTTCGTGACCATGACGCCGAAGGTGGAGCGGGTGACGAAATCGGTGGTCTTCGTCTCCGGCGAGTTGCGAGTGGGAGATCGCCTGGTCATGGCCTCCGACGGCGTCTGGAAGATCCTGGGCGAGAAGTAGCCCCGCCCGGGCCAAGGCCTGGCCATGACAGGCCCCGCCCCCTCACGCGAGAGCCTGTCGGACGGCTGCTGAAGCGTCCGACAGTCTCCAGCTCCTGTTTGCGCGGCCGATCCACGCCGCCGGTGATTCCACCGGCGACGATCAGGCGCTAAGCTGCCGCCACAACCATAAAAACGGGAAGGCACGCCCATGCGCACCGCCGTCATCGTCTCCACCGCCCGCACGCCCATCGGCCGCGCCTATCGCGGTGCCTTCAACGACACGCCGGCCCAGGCGCTGGGCGGTCACGCCATCGCCGAAGCGGTGAAGCGCGCTGGCGTGGACCCGGCAGAGGTCGAGGACGTGGTGTTCGGCGCCGCGTTGCAGCAGGGCGCCCAGGGCAGCAACTTCGCCCGCCAATGCGCGCTGCGCGCCGGCCTGCCGGACACCGTCCCGGGCATGAGCCTCGACCGGCAATGCTCGTCCGGCCTGATGGCCATCGCCACCGCGGCCAAGCAGGTCATCGCCGATGGCATGCAGGTCAGCGTCGGCGGCGGCATGGAAAGCATCTCGCTCGTGCAGAACGACAAGATGAACCGCCACCGCACCCGCGACCCCTGGCTGACCGAGCATGTCCCCGCGCTCTACATGTCTATGCTGGAGACGGCCGAGATCGTCGCCGAGCGCTACGGCATCAGCCGCGAGGCGCAGGACGACTACGCCCTGCGCAGCCAGCAGCGCACCGCCGCCGCCCAGGCCGCCGGCCGCTTCGACGCCGAGATCGTCCCCATGGCCAGCCGCATGGCGGTGCAGGACAAGGCCACCGGCGAGATCAGCCACAAGGACGTGCTGCTGAAGCAGGACGAGGGCAACCGCGCCGACACCACCCTGGCTGGCCTCAACAGCCTGAAGCCGGTGTTCAAGGACGGCCAGCGCGTGGCCGAGGGCCGCTTCATCACCGCCGGCAATGCCTCCCAGCTCTCGGACGGCGCCAGCGCCGCGGTGCTGATGGAAGCGAAGGAGGCCGAGCGCCGCGGGCTGCATCCCCTTGGTATCTATCGCGGCATGGCGGTGGCCGGCACCAATCCGGACGAGATGGGCATCGGCCCGGTCTTCGCCATTCCGAAGCTGCTGGAAAAGAACGGCCTGAAGATCAGCGACATCGGCCTGTGGGAACTCAACGAGGCCTTCGCCTGCCAGGTCATCTACTGCCGTGACAAGCTGGGCATTCCCGATGAGCTGCTGAACGTGGATGGGGGCGCCATCAGCATCGGCCACCCCTATGGCATGTCCGGTGCCCGCATGACCGGCCATGCGCTGATCGAGGGCAAGCGCCGCGGCGCGAAATACGTCGTCGTCACCATGTGCATCGGCGGCGGCCAGGGCGCGGCGGGCTTGTTCGAGGTCGCCTGAACCGGCGGAACAGCCGCCCCGACACGGCGCGCCCCGGGGCGCTTTTCGTCGTGAATTCAACTGGTTGCAGCGCATGGCATAGGCCCGGCAGGGCGTATCCGGCGCGCTGCGACCGCCCCGGCCCGGAGCAGGCCGCCGCATTCCTTCCTTCCCAAAGCCAACCGGGGCGCATAAGGTCCGGTCATGGACGAGATTGACCGCAATATCACTGTTGCGCTGCAGCAGGACGGCAGCGCGGGCCTCGCTGAACTTGCCAAGGTCGCGGGGCTTTCCGTCTCCGCTACCGCGGAACGGGTCAAGCGGCTGGAGGAACGGGGAGTCATCCGCGGCTGGCGCGCCGACCTGGACCCGGTGCATGCCGGCTGCCCGCTGCTGGTGCACCTGCTGCTGGCGGTGGCCCCGGGGCGAGAGGACACCGCCTTCCGCCGCGCGCTGAAGAAGTGGGACCAGGTGCTGGAATGCCACGCGGTGACCGGCAGCTGGACCTACCTGATGAAGCTGCGCCTGCCCGACCTGGCGGCTCTGGACAGTTTCCTGGCCGAGGAACTTCGCCCGATGTGCCAGCGCGTGGAAACCCTGCTGGCCTTCGCCACGCTGAAGGAAACCAGCATCCTGCCGGTCGCCCCGGCCGACCCCGAGGAATAGCGGGCGCCACCGCGACACCCGCGCTTCGCCCGCAATAGCAGGCGCCCCGCGCGGGCACCTCGCCGCGCTCCTGCGGGCGCCCCCGTCACGGGCCCCGCGCCCGCTATTGCGGGCGCACGCCCATCGCCACCGTGCGCTCGTCCATCCGCGCCTCGTAGCGCAGGCCGCGCTTCAGCGCCCAGCTGTTGACCAGCTGGAACAGCGGGATGAAGGCCATATCCTCCATCGCCACCCGCACCCCCTCGCGCAGCTGCGCCGCGCGCTGGTCGTTGTCCAGCGTCGCCACCGCGCGCTCGGTCAGCGCGTCCAGCGCCGGGTTGCTGTAGCGCATCACGTTGCTGGCGCCGGTCAGCCTGGCGCGGTCATAGGTGCCGGTGATGTTGACCAGCGTATAGCTCGCCTCCCCGGTGGTGCTGCCCCAGCCGGCCAGGCGCATGCCGAATTCCTGCCGGTTGCTGCGCGCGGCGAAGCTGGCCCAGGGCAGCGCCTCCACCTCGGTGCGGATGCCGATCCGGGTCCACATCTGCGCCACCGCCTGCGCCGTGCGCGCGTCATTCGGATAGCGGTCATTCGGGCTGTGCAGGGTCATGCGGAAGCCGTTGGGGAAGCCCGCCTCCGCCAGCAGCCGCTTGGCCGCATCGGGGTCGAAGCGCGGCACCGTCACATCGGGGTTGTAGCCAAAGGTGCCCGGCGGCAACCACTGCCCGGTCGGCTGCGCGGTGCCCTCCATCACCCGCTCGGCCAGCGCCTGCCGATTGATGGAGATGCTCAGCGCGCGGCGCACCCGGATGTCGTGGAACGGGTTGGTCGCCAACGGCTTGCCGTCATTGTCCAGCACGAAGGGCACGCTGCCCGTGCGCGAATGGTCGGTTTCCACGTAGATCACCCGCAGCCCCAGCGTCTCACTCACGGTCACCCGGGCATCGGCGCGCAGCCGCGGCAGGTCGCTGGTCGGCACCTGGTCGATCATCTGCACATCGCCGGCCAGCAGCGCGGCGGACCGCGCGGCGTCATTGCCGATGAAGCGGTAATTCACCCGCTCCCAGGGCTCCCGCCCGCGCCAATAGCCGTCGTTCCGCAGCAGCACGGTGCGGTCGCCGCTGCGATACTCGCCCAGCCGGTACGCCCCGGTGCCGATGGCCGCCTTGCCGGAATTGTAGTCATCGGTGCTGGCGCCCTGGCCGGCATGGCGGGAGATGATGGCCACCGACGCCAGTTCGGTCGGCAGCAGCGGATGCGGCCGCGCGGTGTGGAAATGCAGGGTCAGCGGGTCCACCACCTCCACCCGCGTGATGGCGCGCACGAAGCCGCCGAAGCCGCCGGGGCTGTTCGGCACGTTCGGCGTGCGCTCTATCGTGAAGGCGACATCGTCGGCGGTGAAGGGCTTGCCGTCATGCCAGGTCACCCCCGGCCGCAGCTTGAACTCCCACACCGTCTCGCTGACCGAGCGCCAGCTGGCGGCCAGGCCCGGGTAGGGCTGCGCCTTGGCGTCGCGCTCCACCAGGCGGTCGAAGATATGCATGGACAGCGAGTTGTTCGGCGCCGCATTGTAGAAATGCGGGTCCACCGAGGTGATCGCCCCGCCGATGCCGATATCCAGCGTCTGCGCCGCGGCAGGCTTCAGCGTCAGCGCGCCCGTCGGCGCGGCGCCCAGCAGGGCCAGAAGGGCAAGCGAAGCTCGGCGCAGGCGATGTGGCATCTGGTGATCCCCGGTCAGGTGGCGTAGCGCTGGCGAAGGCGCTGGCCCACTGCTAGCATGCCCGCCGCAGGGAAATCATCACGGGGGAGTTCATGGCGCGCATTCATTTGGCGGCTGCCCTGGTCGCGTGCGGCGTGGTGTCGCTGCTGCCCAGGGACGCAGCAGCCCAGGCACCGGCACCGGCGCTGACCATGGCGGTCGGTGCGCCGATCACCTCGCTGGACCCGCACTACCACCAGCTCTCGCCCAACAACGCCGTCGCGGACATGATCTTCGACAGCCTGGTCAACCGGGACGCGCGTGACCGCGACATCCCGGGCCTGGCCGTCTCCTGGCGCGCGGTGGACCCCACCACCTGGGAGTTCAAGCTGCGGGAAGGCGTCACCTTCCACAACGGCAACCCCTTCACCGCGGAGGACGTGGCCTTCACCCTGCACCGCGTGCCGCGCGTGCCCAACAGCCCCTCCTCCTTCGCGCTCTACACCCGGCCCATCACCGGGGTGGAGATCGTCGACGCCCACACCATCCGGCTGCGCACCGCCGCGCCCTACCCGCTGATGCCGACGGACCTTTCCAACCTCCGCATCATCGACAAGGAGACGGCGGAGAACGCGACGACCGAGGACTTCAACAGCGGCCGCGCCGCCCAGGGCACCGGCCCCTGGCGCGTGGTGGAACACCGCAACGGCGACCGGATCGAGTTCGCCCGCAACGAGACCTACTGGGGCGGCGCCCCGGGCTTCGCCCGCGTCACCTACCGCATGGTCACCAACGACGCCGCCCGCACCGCGGCACTGCTGGCCGGCGATGTCGACTTCATCGACCAGGTCCCCACCGCCGACCTCGCCCGCCTGCGCCGCGAGGCGCGCATCACGCTCAGCGAGACCGTGGGCCAGCGCATCATCTTCCTGGGCCTGGACCATTCCCGCGCCGGCGCCACCCCCTTCATCACCGACAATGACGGCAAGCCGCTTGAGCCCAACCCGCTGAAGGATGTCCGCGTCCGCCGCGCGCTGAGCCTGGCCATCGACCGCCACGCCATCGCCGAGCGCGTGATGGAAGGCGCCTCGACGCCCTCCGGCCAGTTCCTGCCGGCCGGCAGCTTCGGCTACGTGCCGGGGCTGGAAGCGCCGCGCGCCAACCCGGACGAAGCCCGCCGCCTGCTGGCCGAGGCCGGCTTCCCCAATGGCTTCCGCATCACCCTGAACAGCCCGAACGACCGCTACATCAACGACGCCCGCATCGCCCAGGCCATCGGCCAGATGTGGACGCGCGTGGGCCTGCGCACCAGCGTGGAGGCGCAGACCTGGTCCACCTTCGTCGGCCGCGCCGCCCGCACCGAACTCTCCGCCTGGCTGATCGGCTGGGGCAGCAGCGGCAGTGAGGCCAGCAACCCGCTGCGCAACCTGGTTGCCACCATCAGCCGCGAGAAGGGCTGGGGCGCCAGCAACCGCGGCCACTACTCCAACCGCGCCTTGGATGCGCTGGTGGAGCGCGCCATGGTGGAGCTGGACAACCCGAAGCGCGAAGCCCTGCTGCGCGAAGCCACGCAGATGGCGATGGACGATGTCGGCATCATCCCGCTGCACATCCAGACCAATATCTGGGCCATGCGCCGCGGCCTGCAGCACCAGGCCCGCGCCGATGAGCTGACCCGCGCGCAAGACATCCGCCCGGCGGCGCGCTGATGACGGTTTTCCTCCTCCGCCGATTGTTGCAGGCCATCGGCGTGGTGCTGGCGATGACGGTGCTGGTCTTCCTCGGCGTCTTCGCCGTGGGCGACCCGGTGGAAATCCTGATCAGCCCCGAGGCCGACCAGCTGGAGCGTGAGCGCGCGATCCGCGAATTGGGCCTGGACCTGCCGCTGTGGCGGCAATACCTGGTCTTCCTGGGCAATGCGCTGCAAGGCGACCTCGGCCGCAGCTTCGTATTCAACGAACCCGCGCTGCAACTCATCTACCAGCGCATGCCGGCCACGCTGGAACTGGCGCTGGGCGCCACCTTCCTGGCGCTGCTGATCGGCCTGCCGCTCGGCCTCTATGCCGGGCTCAGGCCCAATGCCTGGGGCTCGCGGACCATCATGGCCGGCAGTATCCTCGGCTTCTCCTTGCCCACCTTCTGGGTCGGGCTGATGCTGATCATGGTCTTCGCCGTGCAGCTCGGCTGGCTGCCCAGCACCGGCCGCGGGGAGACCGTCACCATCCTCGGCATGCGCTGGTCCTTCCTGACCTGGGACGGGCTGCTGCACATGGCCATGCCGATGTTCTCGCTGTCGCTGTCGCGCATCGGCCTGGTCATCCGCCTGACGCGATCCGGTGTGCGGGAGAACATGGTCATGGACTACGTGAAGTTCGCGCGGGCGAAGGGTCTGTCGCCCAACCGCATCGTCTTCGTCCATGTCTTCCGCAACATCCTCATCCCCGTCGTCACCGTCATGGGGTTGGAGCTTGGCGGCACCATCGCCTTCTCGGTGGTGACGGAAAGCGTCTTCGCCTGGCCCGGCATGGGCAAGCTGATCATCGACAGCATCAATGTGCTGGATCGCCCGGTCATCGTCGCCTACCTGATGCTGATCGTGCTGATGTTCATCGTCATCAACCTGCTGGTCGATCTCAGCTACTCCGTGCTTGATCCGCGCGTCCGGCTGGAGAGCCGCGAATGAGCATCTCCACCGTGGCCCCCAAGGTGGAAACGCCGTTCCGTCGCTTCGTCGCCGGCTTCTGCGAAAGCAAGGTCGCCATCGGCGGCCTGGTGGTCTGCACCCTCATCGTGCTGGCCGCGCTGTTCGCCCCGCTGATCGCGCCGCAGGACCCCTACGACCTGGCGCAGCTCGACATCATGGATGGCCGGATGGAGCCGGGCAGCGTGGGGGGCGCCGGCTTCACCTTCATCCTCGGCACCGACGACCAGGGCCGCGACATGTTCTCGGGGATTCTCTACGGCCTGCGCATCAGCCTCTCGGTGGGCGTCGGCTCCGCCGTGCTGGCCGGGCTGTTCGGCGCCACGCTGGGGCTGATGGCGGCCTATGTCGGCGGCCGCACCGACAGCGTGATCATGCGCCTGGTCGACCTGCAACTTTCCTTCCCCGCCATCCTCGCCGCGCTGATGATCCTGGCGGTGCTGGGCAAGGGCGTGATGAACGTAGTCATCGCGCTGGTCATCGTCGAATGGGCCTATTACGCCCGCACCGTGCGCGGCAGCGCGCTGGTGGAAAGCAAGCGCGAATACATCGAAGCCGCGCGCGGCCTTTCCCTGCCCACGCGCCGCATCCTGTTCAACCACCTGCTGCCGAACTGCCTGCCGCCGCTGATCGTCGTCGGCACCATCCAGGTGGCCCGCGCCATCGCGCTGGAAGCGACGCTGAGCTTCCTCGGCCTCGGCGTGCCCATCACCGAACCCTCGCTCGGCCTGCTGATCGCCAATGGCTACGAGTACATGCTGAGCGGGAAGTACTGGATCAGCTTCTATCCCGGCATCGCGCTGCTGCTGACCATCGTCTCCATCAACCTGGTGGGCGACCAGGTCCGCGACGTGCTGAACCCGAGGCTGCAGAAATGAGCTCCACCCTCGAAGTGAAAGACCTGCAGACGCACTTCTTCACCCGCGCCGGCGTGGTGAAGGCGGTGGATGGCGTCAGCTTCTCCCTGCAGCGCGGCAAGGTGCTGGGCCTGGTGGGCGAAAGCGGCAGCGGCAAGTCGGTCAGCGGCTTCTCCATCATGGGCCTGGTGGACGAACCCGGCCGCATCGTCGGCGGCAGCATCCGCTTCCAGGGCCGCGAACTTGTGGGCCTGCCGGAGCCGGAGATGCGCGCGCTGCGCGGCAACCGCATCGCGATGATCTTCCAGGACCCGATGATGACGCTCAATCCGGTGCTCCGGATCGACGTGCAGATGATCGAGACCGTGCTCGCGCATGAAAAGGTCAGCCACACCGAAGCCCGCGCCCGCGCGCGGGATGCGCTGGGCATGGTCGGCATCCCCAGCCCGGATGAGCGGCTGAAATCCTATCCGCACCAGTTCAGCGGCGGCATGCGCCAGCGCGTCGCCATCGCCATCGCGCTGCTGCATCGGCCGGACCTGATCGTGGCGGATGAACCCACCACGGCGCTCGACGTCACCATCCAGGGCCAAATCCTGGCCCAGGTGCAGAAGCTGGCGACGGAACTCGGCACCGCGCTGATCTGGATCACGCACGACCTCTCCGTGGTCGCCGGCCTGGCCGACGACATCGCGGTGATGTACGCGGGACGCGTGGTGGAAAGCGGCAGCGTCGATGCCGTGCTGGACGCGCCGCTGCACCCCTACACCCACGGCCTGATCGGCAGCGTGCCCAGCCGTAACCGCCGCGGCGCGCCGTTGCAGCAAATCCCGGGCATGACCCCCAGCGTCATCAACCTGCCGCCCGGCTGCGCCTTCCGCGCCCGCTGCCCGCGCGCCGATGGCGCCTGCCTGGAAACCCCCGCCATGGCGGAGCTGCTGCCCGGCCGCACCGCACGCTGCTTCCACCCGCATCTGGAATCCGTCCCGGCATGAGCAGCAGCGCGACCCCGATGGTGGAATTGCGCGGCGTCTCGCGCCGCTTCTCCAAGCCGCTCGACTTCACCACCAAGCTGCTGCGCCGCGCCGGCCTGGTGGTGAAGCACGATGTCGTTCACGCGGTGGATGGCGTCGACCTGATGATCCGCCAGGGTGAGGTGCTCGGCCTGGTTGGTGAATCCGGCTGTGGCAAGTCCACGCTGGGCCGCATGGTCGCGGGCATTTTGCCGCCGAGCAATGGCGATATCCTCTGGCGCGGCCAGGCCCGCAGCGCCATGGAACCGGCGGCCGAACGGCGCTCCCGCCTGGCCACCCAGATGATCTTCCAGGACCCCTTCGCCAGCCTGAACCCGCGCGCCCGCGTGCAGGACATCGTCGGCGAGGCGCCCTATGTCCATGGCCTGGCCTCGCGCAGCGAGCTCTCGGACTACGTGGACGACCAGCTGCGCCGCGCCGGCCTCGACCCCGGCCTCAAGCGGCGCTACCCGCACCAGTTCAGCGGCGGCCAGCGCCAACGCATCGGCATCGCGCGCGCCTTGGCAGTGCAGCCGGAATTCCTGGTCTGCGACGAAGCCGTCGCGGCGCTCGACGTCTCGATCCAGGCGCAGATCTTGAACCTGTTCATGAAGCTGCGCGCCGAGCTGCACCTGACCTACCTGTTCATCAGCCACGACCTCGGCGTGGTCGAACACCTGAGCGACCGCGTCTGCATCATGTATCTCGGCCGCGTGGTGGAGCAGGCGCCCTCCGAGGAAGTTTTTGCGCGAGCCAACCACCCCTACACCCAGTCGCTGCTCGCCTCGGTGCCGCGGCTGGAGGCGCGCAAGCGCAACTTCGCCAGCGTAAAGGGAGAAATCCCCTCGCCGCTGGCGCCGCCGCCGGGCTGCCACTTCCACCCGCGCTGCCCGCACGCCATGCCGCGCTGCGCCGCGGAACGCCCGGCCCTGCGGGAAATCGCACCTGGCCATCTCAGCGCCTGCCACCTGAACGACGCCAGCTGAATGCGCAGCCTGGCCATCCTGCTGCTGCTCACCCTCGCCGCCTGCCAGCCAGGCGCCGGCCCCTATGTCAGCGGCAGCGTCGGCGGCAACCGCCACGAAACCAGCTTCCGCTGATGCCCGCCCTTGTCCTGCTGCTGCTGCTCGCCGCCTGCGGCAGCGCACCGGCGGTGGCAGACCGCAGCAATGGGGAAGACCTCACCGCCCGCATCGGCGGCAGCGCCGCGGCGTTTTATTCGCACACCCGCTGAGGCTGCGTCACCTCTCCCGCGCCGGCTGGGCGGCGACGAAGAACCCCAGCGCCGCCAGCACCCCCACGCCCGCCAATATCCACGCCACCGGCCCATAGTCACCGCCGGCCTGCCACAGCAGCGCCAGCACCAGCGGCGCCGCGGTACGCGGCAGCATCGCCGCCGTGGTCAGCGCGCCGGAAATCTGCCCGAAGCCGCGCGGCCCCAATATCTCCGCCACCCCGCTGGCGCGCACGATGGTGATCAGCCCATTCGCCACGCCCCACAGCACGGTATAGGCCAGCACCAGCCACAGTCTGTCGCCCGCCAGTGCCAGCGCCACCAGCGCCGCCGGCATGGCCAGCGTGGCAATCCGCCCGATCATGCGCATATCCGCGCCGCGCCCGAACACGTGCAGCACCGCCCGCGCCCCCACCTGGCAGGGCCCATGCAGCGCAATGGCAAACAGCACCGCGCCTTCGGAAAAGCCACGCTCCCGCAGCAGCGGCAGCAGGTGGAAGGCCAGGCCGGTGCTCATGAAGCTCTGGGCGCAGAAGCACAGCGCCAGCGCCCAGAAGGCGCGCAGCTGCATCGCCGCGCGCAGCGGCGCGCCATCGCCACGCGGCTGGCCCTGCATCCCGCCCCGCGTGCCGCGCAGCGCCCACCAGGTCATCGCCCCCGGCACCAGTTGCACCAGCGCCAGCACCAGCAGCGCGCCGCGCCAGCCAACCCCGTCGATCAACACGCTGGCGAAGGGCACGAAGATGCTGGTGCAGAAGCCGGTGACGAAGGTCATGAACGTCACCACCCGCCGCGGCTCCTTCGCCGACGCGACGATGACGGCATAGGCGGGGTCCGAAAGCGCGCCGGCATGGCACACCCCGATGCCCACCCACACCAGGTAGAACAGCGCCAGGCTGTCGCAGGCCGCCCACAACGCCACCAGCGCGCCGCCGATCCAGGCCGCCCAACTGACCAGCCCGCGGCCGCCATGCCGGTCCACCCAGGCCCCCGCCGGAATCGCCGCCAGACCACCAGCCAGCAGCGCCGCGGTCATCGCGCCGTTGATCGCCGCGCGCGACCAGCCCAGCTCCTGCTCCATCGGCCCGACAAAGACCGGGAACACCGCAAACAGCGGCCCCCAGTTGATCAGCTGCGCCACCGCCAGCCCCCAGGTGAGCTTGCGGTCGCTGGGAGGAAGAACGACCGGCGGCACGCTCACACCGTGAACTGCTCCGCGATGATCCGCTCGGAAAGCCCGTGGTCGGGGTCGAACAGCAGGGTCAGCGTGATGCCGCGATCCTCGCGCACCTCCACCCGGCGCACGTCGCGCACCTCGGTATAGTCGGCCACCGCCGCCACCGGGCGCTTCTCCGGCTCCAGTATCTCGAACACCACCTGCGCCTCGGCCGGCAGCAGCGCGCCGCGCCAGCGCCGTGGCCGGAAGGCGCTGATCGGTGTCAGCGGCAGCAGGTTGGCCCCCAGCGGCACAATCGGCCCATGCGCCGAAAGATTATACGCGGTGCTGCCCGCGGGCGTGCTGACCAGCACGCCATCGCAGACCAGCTCCTCCAGCCTTTCCTTGCCGTCGATCAATATCCGGATCTTCGCCGCCTGCCGCGTCTCCCGCAGCAGGGAAACCTCGTTGATCGCCAGCGCCTGCTGCGCCGTGCCATCGGCGCCATGCGCCACCATGCGCAGCGGGTGCAGCACCGCCGCCTGCGCCTCTGCCAGGTGGAAGGGCAGCCGGTCCTCCCGATAGTCGTTCATCAGGAAGCCGACGCTGCCGCGGTTCATGCCGTAGATCGGCAGGTTGCGGCCCAGGAAGCGATGCTGCGTCTCCAGCATCAGCCCATCGCCGCCCAGCGCCACAATCGCCAACGCGTGGTCGGGGTCGCAGTCGCCATAGCGCGCCACCAGCCGCGCCTGCGCCTCCAGCGCCGCCTCGGCGGAAGACGCGATGAAGGCGATGCGGCCCTGCAGGTCAGCCTCAAGCAGGGGGGTGGAAACCGGAAAGGCCGCGGGGCTGTCGCTCACAGCGCCAACTTGCGCATGTCGCGTTCAAAATCCACGCGCCTTGCGTCGTCGCCGAAGTCCACGCGCCTTGCGTCGCGATGCTCCAGCACCGGCATGTCCCGCCGCACGCGCGCGGTCAGCGCCTGGTCCACCCGCGCCGTCGCCCAGCCCACGCCGTCGCTGCACTTGGCCACCACATGCCCCCAGGGGTCCGCCACCAGGGAATGCCCGTACACGCTGCGGGCAGCCCCGCGCTCCTCATACTGCCCATGGGAGGCGGCGGCGATGATCCAGCACTGCGTCTCAATCGCCCGCGCCCGCAGCAGCACTTCCCAATGGTCCTTGCCGGTCTGCAAGGTGAAGTTGCTCGGCACCAGTATCGCCTCGGCCCCGGCGCGGCGCAGCGCCACGTAATGCTCGGCAAAGCGCATGTCGTAGCAGATGGTGCAGCCGAACCGCACGCGGCCGGCCTCGAACAGCACCAGCTCCTCGCCGGCGCCGTACAGCGCGCTCTCGCGATACCCGGTACCATCAGGCGCCACGATGTCGAACAGGTGCACCTTGCGGTAGCGCGCAATCTCCTCGCCGGCGGGGTTGAACACGACCGTGGTGTTGAACAGCTTCTCGCCGCCATCCTCGATCATGCTGCCGCCATGCACGAAGATGCCGTGCCGCCGCGCCAGGCCGCGCATCAGCTCATACGCCGCGCCGCCCTCGCCCCCCGGCGTCGGCAGCACCTCGGCCGCCGCGCGCCGGCTGTCCCGCCCGCCGCCCAGGTTGGTCCAGGTCTCCGGCAGGCTCACCAGCCCGGGCCGGTCGGCCGCCACGGCGGCGCCGATCAGCGCCTCCGCACTGGCCAGGTTGGCGGGCTTGTCGCTGCCCTGGTTCATCTGGATGACGCTGACGCGCATCGAAGGCTCCTTCGGCGAGTTGGGCCGCCCAATGGCCATCAAGCCGCGCCTGCGCGCACCGCGTCAACCGCCCCGCGCCGTCCATTGCCCCGTGCACCGCACCCCGCACCGCCACGTCCCGGCAGCGCGGCAGCGCCGCTGCGACAGCGACGCGGACGCGAAGGCCGCGGCGCGGACTCGGGCGGCCCGAAGGGGCCGAGAGGCCGAACGGCCGACGCGGGCTTATGCCCGCGCAAGCCAAGCCGGCGGATGCCGGCGCCGGCGCTTGAGGCAAGCAAAACTCCGGCGCCGGCGCTTGAGGCAATCAGTCAGCCTTGGCGCCGGAAATCCGCACCACTTCCCGCAGGAACACCCGCTGCTGCGCGGCGTGGCGCACCGCATCCTCCGGCGTGCTCCAGACGCACTTGGCCCCGGTCCGCAGGAAGCGCGCCTGCACCGCCGGGTCCTCGCTCACCGCCTTCATCGCCGCGTTCAGCTTGTCCACAATCGGCCGCGGCGTGCCGGTCGGCACCACCCAGGCGCACCAGCTGGTCAGGGTGAAGTCGGGCACGCCGACCTCCGCCATCACCGGAATGTTCGGCAGCGTCGGCCAGCGCGCCGGGCTGGTCACGGCATAGGCCTTCAGCCGGCCTTCCGCGATGGTGGGGATGTAGCTGGCCAGATTGTCCAGCGCGCAGGTCAGGTCGCCCGAGAGCATCGCCGGGATGATCTGCGCCGCGCCGCGGAACGGCACGTGCTCGCCATCAATGCCCTGGCGGTTGCAGAACAGGCTGCCCGAGAGATGCGCCGTGGTGCCGATGCCCGGGCTGCCATAGGTGATCCCCTTGGGCCGCGCCTTCGCCCAGGCGATGAACTCCTGCATGGTGTTCGGCGGCGTGAAGCTGGCCGGCGCCACCAGCACGTTCGGCAGTTCCCAGTGCATCGAGACCACCGAGAAATCCTTCTCGGGGTCGAAGGCCAGGTGGCTGTACAGGAACTGCGCGATGCTGAGGTTGGCGATGGTCGCGGGACCCATGGTGTAGCCATCCGGCGCCGCCTTGGCGATCGCGTCCATGCCGATATTGCCACCGGCGCCCGGCCGGTTCTCCAGCACGAAATTCTGCCCCAGCTTCGCGGTCAGCTGCTCGCTCAGCAGCCGCGCCAGCACGTCGGTGGAACCGCCGGGCGGCCAGGGGATGATCACCCGCACCGGCCGGTCCGGCCAGGCGGTCTGCGCCAGGGCCGAGGGGGCCAGGGCCGGCGTGGCCAGGGCAAGGGGGGCGGCAAGCAGGCTGCGGCGCGGGATCATGGGCGGCTCCTTGGGTTGGCGCGGTTCAACCGCGCCGGGCCGGCCCCGTCAATGCACGCCCGCTCAATCCGCCTTGGCGCCGGAAACCCTGACCATCTCCTGCCACATCGGCCGCTCCGCCCGCGCCCGCGCCATGGTCTGCTCCGGGCTGGTCCACACCGAAAGCCCGCCGGATTGCAGCATGCGCGCCCGCACCTGCGGCATTTCGCTGGCGGCGCGGAAGGCCTGGCTGATCCGCTCCACCACCGGCTTCGGCGTGGCAATGGGCGCGATGATCGCGGCCCAGCTGGTGACGACGAAGTCGGGCATGCCCGCCTCCGCCATGGTCGGCACGTCCGGCAGGGTCGGCCAACGCTCGGCGCTGGTCACCGCCAGGCCGCGCGCCCGGCCCTCTCCCAGCACCGGAATCCAGCTGGCCAGGTTGTCCAAGGAAAAGTCCACGCTGCCCGAGAGCACCGCCGGCACCCCCTGCGCCGCGCCGCGGAACGGCACATGGATGCCGTTGTACCCCGCCCGCTGCGCGAACAGCGCACCGGCCAGATGCGGCGTGGTGCCGATGCCCGGGCTGCCGAAGGTCACCCCCTGCGGCCTGGCCTTGGCCCAGGCGATGAACTCCGCCAGCGTCTTCGCTTCATTGAACTGCGGCGTCACCACCGCGATGTTCGGCAACTCGTAGATCAGCGAAATCCCGGTCAGCTCGCGGTCGAAGTCGAAGGGCATGCGGCTGAACAGGTACTGGTTGATGCTGAGCAGCCCGACCGATACCGAGCCGAGCGTATAGCCATCGGCCGGCGATTTCGCGACCTGGTCGGTGCCGATATTGCCGCCGGCGCCCGGCCGGTTCTCCACGATGATCGGCTGGCCCAGCCCCTGCTGCGCCGCCTCGCAGGCCAGCCTGGTCAGCACGTCCAGGCTGCCGCCGGCCGGGAAGGGCACGATCATGCGGATCGGCCGGTCCGGCCAGCGCGGCCCGATGGCCGGAGCGCCAAGGGGCGCGGAGGGCTGAATCGGCCCGCCAGATACTTGCCCAAGGGCGGGCGTTGCCAGCGCCAGCGGGCTGGCCAACAGGGTCCTGCGCAGCATGTCCGTCACTCCACCTTGGCCCCGGCCACGCGGACCATTTCCGCCCACATCGGCGCTTCCTTGCGCAGCCGCGCCACCGCGCCTTCCGGCGTGGTGCCCAGCAGCCAGCCGCCCATGGCCAGCGCCCGGCGCTGCGCGTTCTCGTCGCGGCTGATCGCCTGGATATGCCCGTTCAGCGCCTGCACGATCGGCTGCGGCGTGCCCGCCGGCAACGCCCACAACGACCAGCTGGTCAGCTCGAAATCCGGCACCCCCGCCTGCGCCATGGTCGGCACCTCCGGCAGGTTGGGGAAGCGCTCCGCACTGGTCACCGCCAGCGCGCGCACCCGGCCTTCCTGGATGACCGGCATGTAGCTGGCCAGGTTGTCCACCGCCAGTTGCACATCGCCGCTCAGCATGGCCGGGATGGTCTGCGCCGCGCCGCGGAACGGGACATGCACCGCCTGCGTCACGCCGGAGCGCGCCAGCAACGAAGCCCCGCAGAGCTGAATGGTGGTGCCGACGCCGGAAGACCCATAGGTCACGCCGCGCGGCTGCCGCCTGGCCCATTCCTGGAACTCCGCAAGCGTCCGCGCCGGCACATGCGCGCTGGGCACCACCACCACATTGGGGAATTCCCAGGTGGGAGAAACGTAGATCAGGTCGCGCCAAGGGTCATACGGCAGCGTCGCGAACAGCAACGGCGAGATCAGCACGCCGGGCATGCCGATGGTGCCGATGGTGTAGCCATCCGGCGCCGCCCGGGCCACCGCCTCGGTGCCCAAATGCCCGGTCGCGCCGCTGCGATTCTCCACGATGAAGGTCTGCCCGGTGCGCGCCTGCATGTACTCCGCCAGCAGGCGGGACATCACATCCAGGCTGCCACCAGGCGGAAAGCCGACGATGATGCGGACGGTCCGGTTCGGCCAAGGCGCCTGGGCAAGGGCGGGGGTGGCCAACCCCGCCAAGGGCATGGCCAACAGGCTACGGCGATGCATCCCCGCGCTCCTCCATTCCGTCGTTGCCGACAGTGAAGCGCACTGCGCCAGCCAATGCCAGCGGCACGCGGCCCCGCCCCGCGCCAGGCCGCCGGGGCAGCCTCAATCCTCCTTCAGCAGCGTCGCCTTGGCCGCCAGCAGCCGCGCCTTCTCCTCCGGCGCCACCTTGGGGTAGTGCAGGTCCAGCCCCTCCATCGCCTCGGCAATGGTCTCGCTGACCACCAGGCGGGTGAACCACTTCTGGTCGGCCGGCACCACGTGCCAGGGCGCCGCCTCGGTCGCCGTCGCGCGGATCGCCTGTTCATAGGCGCTCTGGTATTCCTGCCAGTGCGCCCGCTCCGCCACATCGGCGGCCGAGAACTTCCAGTTCTTCTCCGCCGCCTCGATCCGCGCCAGGAAGCGCCGCTTCTGCTCCTCCGGGCTGATGTGCAGGAAGAACTTCAGCAGCAATATCCCCTGCCGGCCGAGGTAGCGCTCGAAGGCCGCGATATCCTCCAGCCGCTCATCCCAGATATGCGTGGTCTCCAGCTCCGGCGGCAGCTTCTGCCGGGCCAGCACCTCCGGATGCACCCGCGCCACCAGCACTTCCTCGTACCAGCTGCGGTTATGAATCCCGATATGCCCGCGCCGCGGCAGCGCCAGCGCGTGGCGCCACAGGAAGTCGTGGTCCAGCTCGGTCGTGCTCGGCGCCTTGAAGGCCTCCACCGTGCAGCCCTGCGGGTTCAGCCCGGTGAATACGTGCTTGATGGCGCCATCCTTGCCGGCGGCGTCCATCGCCTGGAAGATCGCCAGCACCGCCCAGCGGTCCTGGGCGTAGAGCTTGTCCTGCAGCTCCGCCAGCCGCGCGGTGCCCTCGGCCAGCAGCGCCTCGGCATCGCCCTTGTCACCGTCGAAGCCATCGGTGTCGCCGGGGTCGATAGCCTTCAGCCGGAAGCCCTTGCCGCTGGTGACCCTGAATCGGGCCACCAGCTTTGCCCGCGCCTTGCTTTCCATCTCCGACTTCCTCACCCTTCGAGCGACCGATTCAAGGCGTTCGGCGAAGTCGCCCCAGCCTGCCAGCCGCCATGGCCGGCGCCAGCAGCAGCCAGCCGATCGTCAACGCCTCCGCCGCCAGGGTGAATCCCATCGCCCAGGCATACCCCGCGGGGTCCCAGCCGCCCGCCGCCGTGCGCGGCCAGAAATCCAGCACCCAGCCGATGGCGTTCTGCAGCACGAAAACGACCGCGAGCATGCTGAAGTTCATCGCCGTCGCCACCCGCCCGACCAGTTCCGGCGCAAAACGCTGCGCCACCAGGGAATAGCTGGCCGGCCCGCAACTGCCGCAGAAGGCAAAGCCGAACCACAGCAGCGCCAGCGGCAGCACGCCCGCCGGCGGCGCCAGCACCAGCACCGCCTGGAACAGCAGCATGGCGCCCAGCCCGGCATAGGGCACCAGCATCGGGTTGACCCCGCGCCGCTGCGCCACCGAAGCCAGGTGCCCGCTGATCAGGTTGCCGGTCATCATCCCCAGCGCGTAGCACAGCAGCACCTGCGCCCGGCTGAGGTCCGGCAACCCCGCCACGTCGCGCAGCCACGGCCCGGCCCATAGCCCCTGATAGGTGAAGACCAGGCCGGACAGCAGCGCCATGGCCGGCATGAAACGCACGAATTCCGGATGGGCGAAGATGCGGCCGAACTCCGCCACTTCGCGGCGCAGGCTGCGCTTCGGCGGCGCGCTGAAGCCGGGCGGGCGCAGCGGCACCGAAAGCCGGATCCACAGCGAAACGCAGCACGCCAGCAGCGCCAGCAGCCCGAAGGCGCCACGCCAGCCGATGTAGGGCAGCAGCAACTGCACCGGCACGGTGGCCGCCAGCCCGCCACTGGCGCCGATGAACACCGCCGCCCCGGTCATCTGCGCCAGCTGGTCCGGCCGATACCATTGCCGGTTGGCCTGCATGATCCCGATCAGCGCCCCGGCGATGCCGATGCCGGTGATGAAGCGCCCGAGCGCCAGCACCGGCGTGTCCGGCGCCAGCGCACACAGCGCAAAGCCGCAGGCCGCCACCAGCGCCAGCACGGTCTGCACTTTCCGCGCGCCATGCACGTCCATGGCCACGCCAATGGGCAGTTGCGCCAGCGCGTAGCTGGCAAAGAACACCGCCGCCAGGGCGCCAAGGCCGCTGGCGGAAAGCCCCAGCTCCACCGCCATCAGTGGGCCAACCGTCGCCACCACGCTGCGGCTGGCCTGATTGGTGAAGTTCATCGCCGCCAGCGGCAGCGTCACCCTGGCGAAGACCCGCATCAACGCAGGCTCAGCTGCACGCTGACCGGGCAATGGTCCGAAAGCACGTCCCGCAGCCGCGGGTCGTTCTCGGTATAGACCATCACCTTCAGGCTATCGCGCCGCCACCACTCCCGCGCCGCGCCGCCCAGCAGGATGTGGTCGATGAAGGCCCGCCCGCTGCTGTTGCCGCGCGCCCAGCAGGGGTTGGAATAGCCCTCGGCCACGCTGACCACCGGCGCCGCCGCGGCCAGCGCCTGGAACATTTCGTCGCGCTGGCTGAGCCGGCGGTTGAAGTCGCCGAGGATGGCGAAGGCCACGCCCTCGCGCCGGCGTTCCGCCATCCAGGCCGCCAGCACCGGCACCTGCGCCGCCAGGGCCTGGCAGTTGGGGTTGTTGGCATTGCCCAGCGGCGCGTCGTGGCAGTTGCTCTTCAGATGCACCGCCAGCAGCCGCAGCTTCTGCCCGCCGGCCTCCACCGTCACATCCACCCCCCGCCGCAGCGAGAATCTGGACCGCGCCTGCACATCCAGCGCCGCCAGGTCCGGGTTGCGGGTGACGCGCAAACTCCGGTGCAGCGCGAAGCCGACGCGCTGCACGTCGTTCTCCTCGGCAAACACGAAGCTGTAGTTGCGCGCGTCGAAGATCCGCGCCGCCGCCTCCGGCCCATCCACCTCCTGCAGGGCCACCACATCGGCGTTCAGCCGCCGGGCATAGCCGGCCAGGCGGTCCAGGTCGGCGGCGCCGCGGCGCGGCACATCCGGTGGAATGGCGGGGTCCCCGGCCGGGCGCAGCGTAAGCCAGGCCAGGTTCCAGGTGGCAAGCTTCAGGTCGGCGGCCTGGCTCGGCAAGGCCAGCAGGCAGGCCAAGGGTAGGCCGATGATAAAGGCGAGGATCGGGCGCATCCGGCCACCATGCCCGCGACGCGGCAAAAGAACCATCCCACGGCAACCCCGCGGGGCACCCGGCGCGCGCCGCGGCGTTTGCCCCGAGCGGGCACCACCGATAGCCTGCCCCACGCCAACCGAGGGGAACGACGCGCATGCGGCTTGCAGCATTGATGCTGGTGGCCTGGCTGCCCGGTGCGACCGTGGCCCAGGCCCAAGGCACGACCCAAGGGGGCGCCCGAGGGGCCGACCAGGGGAGCGCCCAAGGGTCCGTCCAGCGCCTCGCCCAAGGGGCCGACCAGGGGGTTGCACCCAAGCCACCGGCGCTGCCCGCCCCGCCGCCCGGCCCCGCCACGGCCCTGCCACCGATCAGCGCCGCCGCCACGCTGGCCGCCGCGCTGCCGATGCAGGCTGCCGGCTTCACCCGCGGCGGGCTGACCGACTTCGAAAGCCGCCCCGGCGGCACCGGCCTGGGCGCCGCCGCCGAATACCGCCCAAGCGATGGCAGCAGCGGCGTCGCCACGCTGTACCAATACACCCGCGGCATCCAGGCGCTGCCGGAGGGCACCGCCTCCCCCCTGGTCGAGCAGGAAATCCAATCCGCGCTCAGCGAAATCCGCTCGGTCGGCCCGCTGCGCCGCTACGGCCTGGCCAAGCTGGCGGAAGCCCCGCCGATCCCGGCCCCGGGTGGCCAGCCGGTGCTGCGCTGCATGGGCATGCTGCTGGTGTACGAAGGTGGCAGCCGCGCCGCCGACAGCTTCGTCTGCGCCGGCGTCCTGGCCGGCCGCTTCCTGAAGCTGCGGCTGACCCTGCCGACGGAACGCCAGGGCGAAACCCAGCCGCGCCTGCTGGAGCTTGGCCGCGCCGTGGTGGCGGCGCTGGTCAAATCAGGCTGAGCGCAGGCGCGGCTCAGCCCAACGGCAGCAGGCTGCCCGTGCCAGCGGCCGGCGCGGGCACCTCGTCCGCAACCGCCGCATCGGCGCCCACGCCATCGCCCGCCGTTGCGTCCTGCAACCGCCGCGCCCCGCAGGCCAGCACGAAGTCCGCAATCGCGTCCATCTCGGCGGCTGGCCGCGTCCGGTCATGGAAGGGGCCGGCGGCGCTGCCCTCGGGCACCCAGATCACCGTCTCATACCGCGCCCGGGTCAGCAGCACGCGGTAGGTGTTGGCGATGAAGCGCTGTTCCTCCGCGCTGTTCACCACCTGCCAGGCATTGCCGGCGAAGCGCCGCGGCAACCAGGCGCCCTCCCGCCGGATGAAGTCGCCACCCCAGGCCAGCCCCACCAGGTCCAGCTCCAGCCCCTGGCAGGCATATTCCGTCGCCGCCACCTCCAGCGCGTCGGAAGCGCGGATGTCCGGCCAACGCTCCAGGAACCAATCCACCGGCTCATCGGTGCCGATCAACTGCGCGTCGAAACCCTCGGCCCGCAGTCGCCGCGCGCCGGAGGAGCGCACGAACCCCGCTCGCCGCCGCCCCGCCGCCAGCTGGCGCAGCGCCGCCCGCGCCGCCTCCAGCGACCGCGTCAGCAGGAAGGGCAAGGTCGCGCTCGCCGCCAGCGCCACGGCTTCTGCGGGCACATTGCGCAGCACCGCATCCACCCAGGCGGCGGCGATATCGTCGCGCACGCTGCGCATCGGCACGGTCAGGTCCAGGTCGGCATCCAGCCGCAGCCAGGCCGGCTGGCCCGCCGCCAGCCGCTGCGCCGGCACCGCCGCCTTGATTACGCTGGGCGCCGCCACCGCACGCCAGCCCGGCGCGTCCGCGATCACCTTGCCCCATTCGCGAAGGCCGGCCTCCCCGGTGTTGATCTCCTGCCCGCCGCCGATCAGCGCCACCACGGCGGCGAAGCCGTCATGCCGGCCCATGATGTCAAGCGTATGCGCCGGCTCGCTCATGCGCAGCGTGCTGGTGCGGCGCTGCGTGTCGCGCATCGCCTGCTGCGCGTCCCAGGCGCGCTGCGCCTCGTCGAACACGATCACCCGCTCGGCCGGCGCCGTGGTGCGGCCGGCATTGTCGGCCAGGAAGCGATGCACATTCTGCAACGCCGCCTCGGTCTCATGCCGCGCCTGGCGCAGCAGCCCGGCCCGCTTGCGTCGCTCCGGGTCATTGCTCGGCCCCAGTTCCAGGCTGATGCCGGCCTTGTTGCAGGCCAGCGCCTCCCGCAGCACCGCCACCAGCGGCGCATTGCCGGTCAGGAAGGCGCTGCCGTCATGCCGCGCTTGGCCGAACACCACGTTCAGCCCGCACAGCGTCTTGCCGGCGCCAGGAATGCCGGTGACGAAGATCACCACACGCTCCGCAGCCTGCCGCGCTGCGGCCAGCGCGGCGTGAATGGCGGCGGTGGTGCGGTTCAGGTTCGGCGCATCGGCCCGCGCCTCGGCGATCTCCACCACACTGTTGCGGCTGAACAGCGTCGCCGCCGCCTCGATGATGGTCGGCACCGGCTGGTACTTCGCGTCCAGCCAGGCCGCACCGTCCAGAGCCGCGCCCGCCGGCAGCGCCTGCACCGCGCGCAGCAGCGCCGGCAGGCTGGCCGCGCTCGCCTCCGCCACCTGCGTCACGTCAGGCACCCCCAGCGCCAGCTGGAACGGCGCCGGCCGCGGGCATTCCGTCGCCACCACCACGGGGATGATCGGATGCGCCCGGCTGCCGGCATGGAAGTCGCGCAGGTCCAGCGCGTAGTCCTCCGCCTGCGCCCGGTCCGCGTTGCTCACCTGCGTCGCGCCGACCTTGAACTCCAGCACCAGAATGGCGCGGTCGGTCAGCAGCACCACGTCGATGCGCTTTTCCAGCCGCAGCAGGTCGAACTCGAAGGCCAGCGTCCAGCCCTCGCCGCCGCAGTCCCGCACCAGGTCACGCAGCAAGGCTGCCTCACGCTTCCACGCCGTCAGCTGGGTCGGCTCGGGGGAAAGCCGCCGCGCCATCTGGCTCGCCGCCAGCGCGCCGGCCACCGCGTCATCGGTCAGCGCCAGCAATTCGGCACCGCTGCATGCGAACCAGGCTCTCACGCCACATCCCCCCGCCGCCGCGGCCAAGTGGCCAGCAACAAGCTGCCCAGCATCAGGGCAAACCCAACCGCGTGCAAAACGGAAAACCGCTCCCCCAGCACCCACACCGCCAGCACCGCCGCGCTGGCCGGCAGAAACGCGGTGAATACCCCCGCCACCCCGCCCGGCACCCGCCGCAGCCCGGCGTACCACAGCAGCAGGCACAGCACGCTGGCCGTCAGGCTATGGAACAGCAGCAACCCCGCCAGCCGCGCGTCCCCCAACGCCGCCACCGCCCCCACGCCCGGCAGCGCAAACGGCAGCAGCACCAACGCGGAAAACGCCTGCATCCACAGGCTGGCGGTCACCACCGGCACCTGGCCCGCAAGCCGCTTGGCCAGCAACACATAGACCGCCTCCCCGCACAGCCCGCCGAACACCAGCGCATTGCCGAGCGCCGAGCCGCCTGCGCCGCCGCCGACGCGCGCCAAGGTCAGCCCGGCCATGCCGCAACTGGCCAACGCCACCGCCGCCCAGAGCCTCGGCGCCAATCGCTCCCGCAGCCAGACGGCGCTGCCCAGCGCCACCACCGCGGGCAGCGTCGCCAGCACCAGGCCGGCCTCCAGCGCGCTGGTGTGGCGCAGCCCGGCCAGCAGCCCGGCATTGTACAGCGCGGTGCCGAATACCGCCTGCCAGGCCAGGTTCCGCAGCGCCGCCGGCGCCACCCGCACCCGCCCTTCCATGGCCCGGGCCAGCGGCCACAGTACCAGGCAGGCCAGCGCGCAGCGCAGGCAGGCAATCAGCGGAATCGGCAGTGCCTCGGCCAACAGCTTGGCCACCGCCACATTGGCGCCCACCAGCGCCATGGCCGCGGCCAACTGCGCATAGGCCAGGATCACTCGGCCTCGCCGGCCTTCCTGAACGGCGACAGCGTCGCCAAGGCCTCCATCTCCGCCAGCATGGCCGGCCGTTCCCGCTTCAGGAAATCCGCCACCGCCCGCCGCAGCCCCGCATGCTCGATGTGATGCACGCTGTAGGTCGGCCGCGGCAGATACCCGCGCTGGATCTTGTGCTCGCCCTGCGCGCCCGCTTCCACCCGCGCCAGCTTGTGCTCAATGGCAAAGTCGATGGCGCGGTAATAGCACAGCTCGAAGTGCAGGAACGGCGCATGCACCACGGCGCCCCAGTTGCGGCCGTACAGCGCCTCGGTCCCCAGCAGGTTCAGCGCGCCGGCCACCGGCGTGCCGTCCTGCTCCGCCACCATCAGCACCACGCGGTCGCCCAGCCGTTCCCCCAGCATCGGCCAGAAGCGCGGCGTCAGATACGCACTGCGCCCCCACTTCTTGTCCGTGGTCGCCCGGTAAAACGAGTGGAACGCCGCCCAGTGCTTGCTGGTTATCTCATGCCCCCGCAGCGTCTTCAGCACATAGCCGCTGGCCGCCGCGTCGCGCCTTTCGCGCTTGATCGCCTTGCGCTTGCGGCTGTTCAGCGCACCAAGAAAGTCGTCGAAGCTGCCATAGCCCTGGTTTTCCCAATGGAACTGCATGCCCAGCCGCTGCAACCAGCCGGCCTGGCCCAGCGCCTCGTACTCGGCTTGCTGGCAGAAGGTGATGTGGGTGGAGGACATGCCTGCTTGTCCGCAGGCCTGGCGCAACCCTTGCGCCAGCGCGGTAACGGGCACGCCCGAGCCAGGCCGCACCAACAGCCGCGGCCCCGGCACCGGGCTGAACGGCACGCAGACCTGCAACTTCGGGTAATAGCTGCCGCCCGCCCGCTCGAAGGCATCGGCCCAGCCAAAATCAAAAACGTATTCGCCCTGGGAGTGCGACTTGGCATAGGCCGGCGCGCAGGCCACCACCTGGCCCGAGGCATCTTTCAGCACCGCATGCTGCGGCAGCCAACCGGTCCGCGCCGTGGCGCTGCCGCTATCCTCCAGCGCTGCCAGGAAGGCGTGGCTGACGAAGGGGTTGTCCGCCCCGGCGCAGGCATCCCAATCGGCCGCCGGAATCTCGGCGATGGACCGGTGGAGCGAGAGCGAGAGTTCGGGCGCGCTGTCGGGCATGGGCGGTAGTTTGGCCCGGATGCGCCGGATGCAACAGCGTGCTCTTGCAGCCTACCGGCTCAACCCGCCAGCCGCCCCGCCAGCCAGCCGGCCAGGGCCTCGCGTTCGATCTGATAGCTGGCGTTGCGTCGGTCCTGCACGAAGCCGAGCCGCCGGTTGAGCGCCAGGATCGGTGCATTGCCCTCGGCGTTCATCGTGAACATCCTTGTCGCCGCGGGATGGCGCTGCCGCACCAGGCGCAGCATCGCCGCCTTCACCGCTCGCGCCAGCCCCTGGCCGCGCCAATGCCGCGCCACCGCCGTCAGCAACTGGTGCACCCGGTCGGGATAGCGCGCATCGAAGGCGCCTTCGCAGAGTGCCGCCACCTGGTCGCCGGCCAGCAGCAGCACCAGCAGATGCTCTCCGCCATGGCGATCCAGTTCCCCGTACCAGGCGCGATAGGCCGGCAGTTCGTAGCGCAACGCCGGCACGTCCAGGCTGCCCAGCGGCACATCGGCGAATAGCCGGGTGAACTGCGGCAGCAGCGCTTCCAGCCGGCCCATCGGCACCTGGCCGGCATGGATTTCCCAGGCCAACCCCGCCGGCACCGCCGCCTCCCACCCGGCCACGGCAGCCAGGTCCAGCCCGCCCAGGTCCAGCCGGTTGCGCAGCATCACATGCCGGGCCTCGGCGCCCACAGCGGTCAGGAAGGCGTGCGCCTCCGGCCCCCGGGCATCGATGGTCACCCGGGCCTTGCCGCGCTCGGTCATGAAATCCGCCAGCGGCCGCAGCAGCGCCGAGCCCACGCCCTGCCGACGCCACGGCCGCAGCACCCCGCCCCAGGCATCGCAATAGGGCGCGTAGTCGGCATAATCCGCGGTGCCCTGCCGACGAAACCCGAACCCGATCATGCCGGCCACGGCATCCCCCGCCATCGCCACGAAGCGGCGGCTCTCGAACAGGGGGCGGTGACGGCGCAACTCGTTCTTGAAATCGGCGTCCGACGGCAGTGTCTCGCCGGGATCATCCTCCTCGGCGCGGGCACGGCGGAGGTGTTGGTACGCGCTCCATTCGGCGGCCGAGGCCGCGTGCGGATCGAAGGCGCGGATCGCGATCATCCCGGCCTCCCTGCCCGGCTCCCCCGGGGCAGCCTACGCAGGCTGCTGCCCCGGGTGAAGCGCCAACGTTATGGCATTTGTCGATGCGTTCATGCTACGTTCGCAATCCCGGGCCGCGCTGCCCGGCGCTCTTTTCCCCGTGCATCCGCTGCCGCCGCCGCCCGCCAGGGAACCGGGCTGTTGTCCGAACCCTCCCCCGCCCGCTGCGGGCTCCCCGGGGGATTTGTCCGAAACCCCACTGCCCGCAACGGCCACCCCGGGGGATTTGTCCGAAACCGGCACTCACGCCACCGCCACCGGCCGCACCCGCGGCCAAGCCGCACCCGCCGGCCCGACCACTCCCCGCAAGCCCCGCCGCCCCACCCCGGGCATTTGTCCGAAACAGGCAGTTCCTGGCTTTCCGCCCCCAAGGCGGCCCGCCAGGCCTCAGCCCAGCTCGAACATCCCCTCCACCTCAACCGGCGCATCCGCTGGCAGGCTCGGCACCCCAATGGTGGTGCGGGCATGCTTGCCCGCCTCGCCGAACACCTCCACCGCCAGGTCGGAGGCGCCGTTCATCACCAGCGCATGCTGGGTGAAATCCGGCCCGCAGGCAATGAAGCCGCCCAGCCGCACCACCCGCTTTACCTTGTCCAGGTCGCCGCCACAGGCCGCCTTCAGCTGCGCCATCAGGTTGATGAAGCACAGCCTGGCCGCCTGCTGCCCCTGCTCGATCGAAATCGCCCGGCCATGCTTGCTGTCGATGGGCGTGCCCAGCTTGCCGATGAAGGCCAGCTTGCCCTCCACCAGCGGAATCTGGCCGGAAACCACCACCAGCGCCCCGCGCCGGCCCAGGTCGGCCGCCGTCTCCACCACGTTGAAGCCGACATAGCTGGCAATCGGCGCCGGTGGGGGCGGCAGCTCAATCCCCAGCGCCGCCAGCTTCGCCTCGATCCGTCCCGCCATCCGCACTCTCCCCGCCCTTGGTTCCGCCGGCGCCCACCTGGCCGCCTGGCCCTGCCCCCATCAGGCGACACCGCCTGCGCCAAGGCAAGCCGCGCCTGCGGCCCTCACCTGCGATTCAAAGGTCTCCGCCGGAAAGCTCCAACCAGCCCCAGTCCGGGGTGCTTGCGCAGACTGCCCCCGCCAGGCCAACCGCGAGACCGCCAGGGTTCAGCGCCGCGGTCAGGCCACCACGCGCAAGCCCCGCCGCCGGCCACGCGGGCTGGCATTCGGTGACTCCGGCAGGTCCAGCGGTAGCAGCGGCCCCAGCTGCGCCGCGCTGCCCAGGGTGTCCGCCGCGCAATCATCCTCGGTGGGTTCCGGCAGGTCGCGCCGGCCCAGATAGTCCAGCGCCAGGCGCCGGAAGGCCCAGTCCAGCACGCTGGTCGCCCGGGTAATGGCGGGGTCGCCCTCCACCACGCCGGCCGGCCCGAAGCGGGTATAGGCAAAGGCCTCGACGTAGTCCGCCAGGGGCACGCCCCGCGCCAGGCCCAGCGTCACCGCCTGGGCAAAGCCGTCCATCAGGCTCCGATACGCCGCACCTTCCTTGGAGAGCGTGAAGGCCACCTCCAGCAGGCGGCCCTCGGCATCCTCGGCGCTGCGCAGTGCCACCCGGTGGCCGCCCACCGTCACATGAATGGTGGTGCCATTGTGCCGCCGCGGCTGCATCGGCCGCGCCACCGGCCTGGCCGGCGCTGGCAACGCCACCGGGCCGGGCGGGGCCGCGTGCAGGAAGGGCGCCACGGCGTCGCGCATCGCCTGGCGCGCCACCTCGTTCACCGGGGCCAGCAAGCCCGCGGCGCGCTGCGGAAAGGCCCGCTGCGCCTGCATCGCTGCGCGGGTCGGCAACTCCACGGCGCCGCCGCAGGGCGCCAGTGCCAGCCGGGTCGCGCCCGGCATCGGCGCCAGGCCGCCCACCTCGGCGCCCAGCAGCGCCTCCGCCGCATCCGGCAGGGCCAGCGCCACCAGCCCGGCATGGCGCAGGCCCGGAGAGCCCGCCGCCGCATCCAGCGCCGCCCGCGCCGCCTGGGCCAGGCCGGGCAGCACGGTCTCGCCGGGCGGAGCCGGCCACAGCAGGGCCACAGGCTCCCGCGCGCCCAGCTTTTCCGCCAGCTGGCCAGAGCAGGCTTCCGCCGCGCCACGGGTCAGCGCCGCGATGCCGGCCGCCACGGCGCGGGCCTCGGCGCTGTCATACTCCAGGCCCAGCGCGGCCAGCAGCCCGGCCAGGTCGGCAAAGCCCAGCCGCAGGCGGGTGGCCTTGGCGCCGGTCAGGCAGTCCAGCGCCAGCACGCCCAGCCCGCAGGCCTCGGCATAGCCTTCCAGGTCGAAGCCGCCTTCCGGTTCCAGGAAGGCCGGCAGGTTCAGCACGAAGCGCGGCTCCGGCCGGGCGGCGCCCGCCCAGACTTCGGCCCCCGGGCCGCCGCGCCGGGCCAGCAGCAGGGCGCGCAGTCCCTCGGCCAGGTGCAGCGCCCCGGCATCGTCCAGCAGGCCGGCCTTGCGGCCGCGGCTCAGCGCCCGGCTGATCCAGCTTTCCGCCGCGCGGGCCAGGGTGGCGGGGCCTTCGCCGGGCGCCAGGGCGGCCAGCGCCTCGGCGGCGCGGCCGTCATCCTCCCAGGCCACCGGCAGGGCCACGGCGCGGGGGGCCGCGTCCGGGTCTGCCGCCGCCCTGCTGCGCCGCAGCGCCACACCATCCCAGAGAGTGCCTTTGATACGTGCCATGGCCCAAGGTTACGAAGGCTCGAAGGACTCAGGAAGCTGTATTTAGGGGGTCGGCCCGCTTCCGGACCCAATATCCTGTGGACAACGCCGGCTTTGCACCGCAACGGCCGCTGTGCGATTGTGCCCCTGAAACCGCGCCGCTTTCCCTGAGGCCTGCATGTCCTTCCTGTTCCGCGTCTTCGCGCCCTTCATGGGCCGCAAGGTCGGCACCGACCGCTTCGGCAATGCCTATTATGAAAGCCGTGGCGACATGCCCGGCGGCTATGGCCGCAAGCGGCGCTACGCGATCTACGCGAAGGGCGGCAGCGAGAGCACCGTGGTCCCGCCGGAATGGCATGGCTGGCTGCACCACACCACCGCGGAGCCGCTGCCGGAGACGCAGCTCTACCCCTGGCAGGCGCAGCACCGGCCCAACCCGACCGGCACCGCGCTGGCCTATGCGCCGCCCGGGCATGACAGCAAGGGCGGCAAGCGCGCCGTCAGCCCGGCCGACTACGAAGCCTGGACCCCGGGTTCCTGACCATGGCCACGCGCAGCATCGCGGAAGTGGCGACCGGCGCCGTGGTGCTGGGCATCGCCGGCGTGTTCCTGGGCTATGCCATGCTGCACAGCGGCCGCGCCGGCGGCGCGACGGACGGCCTCAGCCTGACCGCCAGGTTCGACAAGATCGACGGGCTGAACAATGGCGCGGATGTGCGGATCGCCGGGGTCAAGGTCGGCAGCGTCATCAGTCAGCGGATCGACCCCACCAGCTTCGCCGCCGAAATCACCCTGAATGTCGACCGCACGCTGCGGCTGCCCAAGGATACCTCGGCCGAAATCACCTCCGAAGGTCTGCTGGGCGGCAAGTACGTGTCCCTGGTGCCCGGTGGCGCCGACCAGCTGCTGACCAATGGGGCGCGCATCACGGAAACGCAGGGCAGCGTCTCGCTTGAATCCCTGCTTGGGCGCTTCATCTTCTCGGTCACGCAGATGAACAGCAGCCAGCCCGCCAATGCCCCCGGCACCCCCACCACCCCGGCCCAGCCGGGGACGCCGTCTCGATGAGCGCGGCGCCCCCCGCCAGCTGGCCGGGGCGCGACGGCCAGCCGATCTCCTGCCGGGAGAAGCTGAAGATGCTGGCCGAGAACCACGCCGAGGCTGCCCAGGTGCTGCGCGACACCTTCGAGGACGCGGTGCTGATGGGCGTGGATGAGGCGGCGATGCGGCGCCTGCTGGCCGAGCTGGTGGAGAGCCTGGAAACCCCGCGGGTGAAGGCATGAAGCGCTTGCTGGCCATGGCCGTGCTGCTGCCGGTGGCGGCGCTGGCCCAGGCCGATGGCTGGGTGGCCAAGCCGGCCGCCGAATTGCAGGTGCTGGACAAGGTAACCGCGCGGGTTTCCGTGCTGCGGGCGCCGCTGAACACGCCGACGGCCTTCGGCGCCATCAGCATCACCGTGCGCACCTGCAATGCCCGCCCGCCCGACGAGGTGCCGGACGCGCTGGCCTGGATGGAGATTTCCGACAGTCGCCGGCCGGAGGCATCGCGCGTGGTGTTCCGCGGCTGGATGTACGCCAACACGCCGGCGGCCAACATGCTGGAGCACCCGGTCTACGACGTGCGGGTGCTGGACTGTAAGTAGCGCCCCTGCGGGGTGGCTGGCGTCTGCCCGGTTTTCGTTCCCCGGAGGTGTGGGGCTGCGGTCAGCGTCGGCCGGTTTGGCCCGCGCCGGCAGTGGCGGCATGGATCACCGGGCCAAGCCCGGTGATGACGGCTGATGAGGGGGTGGTGCCGCCAGTGGGGGGCAGGTAGCGCCCGGCCCGCTCAATCCGCACTGGCCCCGGAAGCGCGGATCACCGGCGCCCAGCGGGCGATCTCGGCCGGGATGAACCTGGAAAAATCCTCGGCGCCCATCAGCATCGGCAGCAGCGCCAGCGCTTCCACGCGCGCCTTCCAGGCGGGTTGCGCCATGGTTTCCGTGATGGCGGCCGAGAGCGTGCGGGCAACGTCCGCCGGCACGCCCGCCGGGGCGGCCACGCCGACCCAGCCAGGTGCCTCGCAGCCTGGCAGGCCCTGTTCGATCAGCGTGGGTACGTCCGGCAGCGCCGCCAGGCGTTCCCGGTTGGTGACGGCCAGCGGGCGCAGCGTGCCGGCGCGGATGTGTTCCACCGCCGGCGGGATGTCGGCGATCATCACGTCGATCCGCCCGCCCAGCAGGTCGGTCAGCGCCGCCGCGGTGCCGCGGTAGGGCACATGCGTCGCCTCGAAGCCGGCCAACTGCTTCAGCAGTTCGAAGCCGATATGGTGCGGGGTGCCGGCGCCCGAGGTGCCGTAGCTGATCCGGCCGCCGGCGGCCTTGGCCTGGGCGATGAAGGCGGCCAGCGAGGCCGGGCCTGCCGTGCGGACCACCAGCACGAAGGTGGTGGCGGCCAGCAGCGCCACGGCGGTGAAGTCCCTGATGGGGTCGAAGGGCGGGCGCTTGTACAGCGTCGGCGCCACCGCGAAGGTGGTGCTGGTGGTCAACAGCAGGCTGTGGCCATCTGGCGCCGCGCGCTGGATGGCCTGGGCGCCGATGATGCTGCCGGCGCCGGGCAGGTTCTCCACCACCAGCGGCTGGCCAAGGCGCGGCGGCAGCGCTTCCGCCAGCATCCGGCCGAGCAGGTCGATGACGCCGGCGGGCGGGTAGGGCACCACCAGGCGCATCGGGTGGCTGGGCGCCCAGCGCGGCGGCTCCGGCACCGAGAGGGCCAGGGCGGGCATGGACAAGCTGGCAGCGCCCAGCAGCAGGCCGCGACGTGTCGGCATGGCAGTTCCCTCCCGTTGTTGGGCACAGCTTGGCCGTTGCGCGGGAAGCTGCCAACCTTGTTGCCAAGCAGGGAGGGTCCGAGCATGGCGGAACCAGTGGGTATCAGGCGCATCGTCACCGGGCACGACGCCAACGGGAAAGCCGTTGTGCTGCAGGACAGCCCGACGCCGAACGTGAAGGTGCGGCCGGTGGGCGGCTTTGTCAGTCACCTGGTCTGGGTGACCGATGAGAGCCCGGCCGACATCAATACCGGCACCGACCGCGCCGACCGCACCATCGGCACCGCGCCGCCGCCGGGCGGCACGATCTTCCGCGTGGTGGATTTCCCGCCCGAGGGCGGCAAGGTGCATGACCGCGAGGCGATGCTGCAGGCAATGGGGCTGAAGGACGAAAGCCACGCCGAGGGCGCGCGGCACGCCTTCATGCATCGGACCAAGAGCGTGGACTACGCGCTGGTGCTGAGCGGCGAGATCGACATGCTGCTGGACGACAGCGAAGTGCACATGAAGGCCGGCGACGTGATGGTGCAGCAGGCCACCAACCACGCCTGGGTGAACCGCGGGGCGGAGACGTGCCGGATCGCCTTCGTGCTGGTGGATGCGGTGGAACACCCGCATTTCGCGACATGACGGGCCGACCGATGCGCGCCCAGGCGCCCACGCACCGGCGCGCCCTGCTGGCCGCCGCGCTGGCCATTGCTGCGGCGGCGCCGGCGCGGGCGCAGACCCAGGCGCGGGCGGTGAACATCCTGGTGCCGTTCTCGCCGGGCACCAGCATCGACACGCTGGCGCGGCTGACGGCCGAGCACATGCGGCGCAGCCGGGGCGTGGCGGCGGCGGTGGAGAACCGCGTCGGCGGCAGCGGCGTGATCGCGACGCAAGCCGTGGCACGCGGGCCGCATGACGGCAGCATGCTGCTGGTGACCACCAATACCTTCGTCACCACGCCCAGCCTGCTGCCCAGCCTGCCCTACGACCCCATCAGCGACTTCGCACCCGTCATCCACCTGGCCAGCGTGGGCATGGCACTGTGCGTGCATGCGGATGTGCCGGCGCAGGATGTCGCGGGCTTCGTGGCCCAGCTGCGGGCGCAGCCGGGCGCGGTGGCCTATGGCTCGCCGGGGGTTGGCTCGCCGCAGCATTTGGCCATGGCGCTGTTCCTGCAACGCACCGGTACGCAGGCGCTGCATGTGCCGTATCGGGGTAGCGCGGGCGCCTTGCCGGATCTGTCGGCCGGGCGGGTGGCGGCGATGTTCGTGCCGGTGAATGCCGCCGTGCCGCTGGCGGCCGATGGCAAGGTGCGGCTGCTGGCCGTGGCGCAGCCGCGCCGCAGCGCGCAGGCGCCCGCCGTGCCGACCATGGCGGAGGCCGGCTTCGCGGGGCTGGAGATAGAGGTGTGGTTCGGGCTGCTCGGGCCGGCCGGCATGCCGGCGGCGCAGGTGCAGCGGCTGAACCTGGAGCTGAACGCCATGCTGGAGGAGCCCGCCGTGCGCCAGGTGCTGGCCCGGCAGGAGCTGGAGCCAAAGGGCGGCACGGTGGAAGGCTTCGCCGGGCTGCTGAATGGCGAAAGGGCGCGCTGGGCGCGGGTCATCACCGAAGCGGGGATCACCGCGGAATAGGAGGGCGTCATGCCGAAGCGTCGGGCGTTGCTGGGTGCCTTTGGGGCCATGCTGGCCGCGCCGCGCCTGGCGCGGGCCTGGCCGGACCGGCCGATCCGCTGGGTGGTGCCCTTCACCGCCGGCGGGCCGACCGATGTGTTCGGCCGGATGCTGGCGGAGCGGCTGGGGGCGCGCCTCGGCCAGCCAGTGGTGGTGGAGAACCGGCCCGGCGCCGGCACCGTGGTGGCCAATACCGCCGTGGCCCGGGCGGCGCCGGATGGCTACACGCTGTGCCAGACCATCAGCGCCTTCACCCTGAACCCGGCGCTGCGGCCGAACCTGCCGTATGACACGCTGCGCGACATCGCGCCGGTGTCGCAGCTGGCGATCTCGCCCATTGTGCTGGTGGCGCGGCGGGAGTTTCCGGCCACTGATATCGCCGGCCTGGTGGCCGTGGCGCGGGCGCGGCCGGAGGGGCTGAGCTACGGCACCGCCGGCGTCGGCACGCTTTCCCATTTGGCGCTGGTGCTGCTGATGCAGCAGGCGGGCATCCGCATGACGCATGTGCCATATAACGGCTTCGCCCAGGCCAGCCTGGACCTGTTGCAGGGCCGGCTGGACATGGTGATCGACATCTGGGGCGGCATGCGGACGCATGTGCAGTCCGGCGCGCTGAAGGTGCTGGGCGTGGCCGGGCTGGCGCCGGTGCCGGGGGCGCCGGGGCTGCCGAAATTCGCGGATGTGCAGCAGGGCTTCGATGTCGCCTCCTCCTTCGGGCTGATCGCGCCTGGCGGCACGCCGGGGGCGCTGCTGGCGCGCGTCGCGGCCGAGTTGAAGGCCATTCTGCACGGGCCTGAGATGGCGCCGCGGCTGCTGGACTTCGGCATGGTGCCGGTGGGCAGCAACCCCGACGAGTATGCCGGCTGGGTCGCCGCCGATGTGGCGCGCTGGCGCAAGGTGGTGCAGGACGCCGGCATTCGCGTGGAGGAGTAGCGGCCGGCCGCGCAACGGGCCAAGCTGGGCGGCGAGACCCGGGGGATAACCGCATGATCCGCTTGCTGCTTGCCGCATTGCTCTGTGTGTTCGGCACCGGTGCCCGCGCCGAATGGCCGGAGCGGCCGATCCGCATGATCGTGCCCTTCCCGCCCGGCGGCGGCACCGATGCGCTGGCCCGGGTGCTGGCGGCGCATCTGCAAAGCGTGCTGGGCCAGCCGGTGGCGGTGGAGAACCGGGCCGGCGCCTCCGGCGTGATCGGCACCGAGGCCGGCGCCCGCGCCCCCGCCGATGGCTATACGCTGACGCTGAATGCCAGCGGGCCGCTCACCATCGTGCCGCAGATGCTGCCCAACCCGCCCTATGATCCGCTGCGCAGCGTGGTGGCGGTGGCGATCCCGAGCGTGACGCCGCTGCTGGTGGACGTGCCGGCGGCGTCTCCGCTGCGGGACATGCAGGGGTTGCTGGACTGGGCGCGGGCGAACCCGGGCAAGGGCAACTACTGCTCCATCGGCATCGGCTCCCCCAGCCATCTGGCGGCCGAGATGTACCTGCGGCGCTTCGGGCTGGAGCTGACGCATGTGCCGTTCAACGGCAGCGCGCCGGCGCTGACCGCGCTGGTGGCCAATACCTGCGACGTGCTTTTTGATAGCGGCACTTCCTCCAGCCCCCTCGTGCGGCAGGGGCTGATCCGGGCGCTGGGGATTACCGCGGCGCGGCGGCATCCTTCCTTCCCGGAGATTGCGCCGGTCAGCGACCAGGGCGCGGCGGGCTACGAGGCCTTCACCTGGTCCGGGCTGTTCGCGCCGGCGGGCACGCCGCGGCCGATCATCGAGCGGCTGAACCGCGAGAGCCGGGCGCTGGCGGCGACGGCGGCGGAGCGGGCGCGGATAGAGGGCCAGGGCGGGCTGGTGATGGACATGGACCTGGCCGCGCTGGAAGCCTTCATGCGCCGCGAGATCGAGGCCTGGGGCGCGGTGATCCGCGCCGCCAATATTCGGCTGAACCAGTAGCGCGGGGGCAGGTGGGCGCCGCGGCGCCCACCCGGCGGTCTCAGTCCTTCAGGCCGGACCAGGTCTCGCCATAGGTGTCGCCGTAGACGAACTCGTCCAGCTTGCCGCGGCCGACCGGGCCGAACTTCCCCATCGGCCAGCCGATCGGCAGGATGGCGTAGCTGTGCACGCCGGGCGGCAGGCCCAGCGCGGCCTCGGCCTCCTTCTCGAACAGCAGGTGCCGGGTGGTCAGCGTGCTGCCCAGGCCCAGCGCGCGGCAGGCCAGCAGCATGTTCTGCACCGCCGGGTAGATGCTGGCGCCGGTGCTGCGGTTGGGGTTCGGCCCTTCCAGGCAGCAGACGATCCAGACCGGCGCGTCGGCGAAGTGTTCCGTCAGGTATTCCACCGCGCTGTGCTGGCGATGGTATTTTTCCGCGGTCACGCCGGGGGGGGCGGCGCTGCTGGCGTAGCGCGGGCCGACCACCTCATCCAGCGCCTTCTTGTACCAGGCCTGGACCGCTTGCTTCTTCGCCCGGTCGCGCAGCACCATGAAGCGCCACTTCTGGGTGTTGCCGCCATTGGCGGCGGCGGTGCCGGCTTCCAGCACCTGGCGGATCAGCGCATCCGGCACCGGGTCCGGCTTCAGCCGGCGCATGGCGCGGGTGGTCTGGATGATGTCGAGGACGTCCCTGCTGGCGACGTCGATGGCGCCTTCGGCCATGGTTGCCTCCCCTTGGCTGCTGCAGGAGGGTGGCATGGCGGCGGCGGTGGCGCTACCGGGCAGCACGAGGCTTCAGCTGCCGCGGAAGGCGATGGCGTTGCGCAGCGCGTAGACGATCATCTCCATCCGCCGCTCGAAGCCCACCGCCGCACCCGGGCGGCCGGCTTCCTCGGCGCCGACCACGCCGCGCAGCAGGGAGGCTTCGAGCTGGCCGGCCATCTCCTCCATGGCCAGCAGCGCCGCCTGGGGGCCGCCGCCCTGCATGCCCGCGCGCAGCACAGCCAATTCGCCGAAGGCCGAGGCCAGGGCGGTTTCGAGCGCGATGATCTCGCCGCGCAGTTCTTCGATGTCGATGCTCATGCTTGGCCAGCATAGCGCCGGGCGGATGGCGGAGACCATCGCCTTGGCGTGAACGGCGGGGATGCCGCCCGCGTCGGCCTGGCCGCGCTTTTCCGCAGCCCTCAGACGAAGATCGCGTCGCCATGGGCGAAGGTGACATGGCTGGCCATGATCGAGGCTGCGGTGACGCTGCTGGCCAGCCCGGTCAGCACCACCCCGGCATTCGGCGCCAGGCTGTCGTAGATCGACACCGCGTGCACGCCGTTCACCAGCGTATCCGCCGCATGCACCGTGCTGCTGGCGGCGCCGTTCAGGTGGAGCAGCAGCTGGTCCGTGCCGAAGATGAAGCCGGCCACGGTGGTGACGCCGCTGCTGGCGACCAGGGTCTGTTCGATGACCGTCGCGCCGGTGCCCAGCGTGATGGCATCCACCGCGCCGGTGAAGGTCAGTATCGCCGCGGCCATGCCGGCCTTGGCCGCGGCCGTGTCGGCACCGACCTTGATGGTGGCGGCGACATGCGAGCCCGCGAGGTTCAGCACCGCGCCATTCGCTTCGCTGATGGTGAGGGCGGTCAGCTTGGTATCGGCATTCAGCGTGGCCAGCGCCGCGGTCACGTTGGCCGCGGTATCGGCAACGGTGAAGCCGGTGACATGGGCGTGGGCCTGCAGCGCCGCGGCCTGGGCCACAGTGGCGCCGCTGACCGAAACGCCATAGGCGCCGCCGATCTTGGCGAAGACGGCGCTGTCGGCCAGCCAGGCGGCTTCGGTCAGGGCCAGCGCGGGCTTCACCGCATCGGTGAAGCTGATCGCCAGCGCCTTGGTATCGGCCAGCAGGCTGGCCATGCCGGACATCACATTCGCCGCCGTGTCGACAACGGTGAAGCTGGTGACATGGCTGTTGGCCTGCACCGCCGCCGCCTGCGCCACGGTGGCGCCGGTGACCACCAGGCTGTAGGCGCCGGCGAACTTGGCCAGCAGCGCGGCATCGGCCTGGAAGGCGGCGCCGGTCAGGGTCAGCTTCGGCGTGCCGGCGTCGGTGAAGCTGACCGCGGTCAGCTTGCTGTCGGCCAGCAGCGCCGCCAGGTTGGCCTGCACATTGGCGGCGCTGTCGCTGAGGGTGAAGCCGGTGACATGGCTGTTGGCCTGCACCGCCGCCGCCTGGGCCACGGTGGCGCCGGTGATGGCCAGGGTGTAGGCGCCGGCGAACTTGGCCAGCAGCGCCGCATCGGCCTGCCAGGCCGCGACGGTCAGGGTCAGCTTGGGCGTGGTTGCGTCGGTGAAGCTGACCGAGGTCAGCTTGCTGTCGGCCAGCAGCGCCGCCAGGGCGGCCTGCACATTGGCGGCGCTGTCGGCGATGCTGAAGGCGGCGACCTGGGCATTGGCCTGCAGCCCGGCGGCATCCGCCACCTTGGCGTTGTTGACCACGGCCGGCGCGGGCGCGCCGCCACCGGCATTGTCCAGCGTGATCCGGTCGCCGGCGGCCAGCAGCGTGGAGAGGCTGACCTCGAAGGTGGTGGCCCAGCTCTGGCCGGCATGGGTGCCCCAGGGGTTGCGGATCTGCAGCATGCCGGTGCTGGCGTTGACGCCGTAGACCGACATGGCGTGGCCGGCCACCAGCGTGGTGCGGCCGCTGGCATCGGTGGCGTTGGTGAAGCTGCTCAGGATGACGTCGCTATGCGCCGCCAGCGCGGCGGAGATGGTGGCCAGGACGCTGGCGGTGCTGTTGCCGGTGGTGCCGCCCTGGTAGGCCATGCCGTTGTTGAAGCTGTATTTGGTCCAGCTGCTGCCGTTGCCGGCGAATTCGGTGATCTGGCTGGCGCCGGTGATCTCGGCCAGGGCGTAGCCGGGCACGCCGCCATTGCCGATGGAGCTGAAGCTGTTGCCGCTGTAGCGGTTGCCGGTGAGCGCGCCGCTGGACTGCAACTGGGCATAGGCCTGTTCCACCAGGCTGGCCCAGAGCACCGGCGCGCTGTTGAACGCATGCCCGCCATTGGCCAGCAGGTTGCTGACCGTGACGTATTGCGGCGTGCCATTGACGTAGAAGCGCACGCCGTAGGTGTTGTTGCCGTTGTCGGTGATCATGGAGGTGATCGCCGCGCTGTTCTGCTGCGCCAGCTCGGCCAGGGAGGCCAGCAGGTAGCAATCCCCCAGATAGCCCTGGTTGATGTCGTTCATGCTGGGGCCGGTGGCGGAATAGAGCGCCGAGGTATTGGCGCTGTAGGTGACCGTGAAGCTGGTGCCGTTCATCGAGACGGTGTTGCTCGGCAAGTCGGTGCCGAGCAGCCACTTGCCGGTCAGCTCGGTGAGCTGGGTGGCGGTGGCGCCAACGGCCAGGTTGCCCAGCGCCACGGCCTTGGCGCCGCCGCCGGTCCAGGTGGCGTTGGCGGCATTGCCCATGACCAGCGCATTGACCACATAGGTCAGGTAGGAGCTGGCGACCTCGCCCTGGTTCAGGTCGGCCGCGATCAGCTTCAGGTCGGCGAATTGGCTGGCCGAGAGCGTGGTGTGGTTGGCGTTGAGCGAGGCCGCCAGGTCGGTGAACAGCTTGACCATGCCGGCTTCGCTGACCACGCCATTGACGTTGGCGGCGGCCATGTCGGCGGCCAGGATGCTGTCGTGGATCAGGGAGACCCAGGCGGGGACGCCGGTGGCCAGCAGGATGGGCGAGGTCAGCAGGCCCAGCTCGGGCGGGGCCAGATCGGCGGGGTACTTGGTCTTGACCGTGACGGACATGGCGGCGCTCCTGACTTCTGAGAGCCGTATGCGCCGAAAAAGATTGTCGAAAGTTTGAGACAAACTTCGAATTCGTGCGGAATTTTTGTCCTGCCTCTTTTTCCGAGCATCCCACCGTTGAAAATAGTGTCCGCCCTGTGTGCGCAGCCGGGCTGGCGCCGTAGGGGTAAACAGGCTGATGGGTGGAGCTGGAGCGCGGCGGAGGGCGAGCGACGCTGCGGCCAAAGGCCGGGTCACGGGCGAGTCAGCTCACACTGCCGGCATGCGGCAGGGGCGGTACGCGCTTGTTTTCAGGGGAAGGCAGATGGTGCCCAGGAGTGGAATCGAACCACCGACACTGCGATTTTCAGTCGCATGCTCTACCAACTGAGCTACCTGGGCCCATTTGCAGCGGCCCGCTTTTAGGCGGGCCGAAGGCAGAGGCGGGCGGAGATAGCGGAACCCAGCCGGGCTGTCCACCCGGCAACGGCCACCGCCTGTTGGTAATGTTGCGCGGGGCTCAGGCGGCCGCCGCGGCTTCCTTCTTCGCCTTGGCGCGGGCGATGCGGTTCTTCAGCACCTGGGCCTCTTCCGGCAGCTTCCGGTTCGGCGTTTCCAGCAGGAAGGCGTCCAGGCCACCATTGTGCTCGATGGTGCGGATGCCATTCGCCGTCAGGCGCAGGCGGATGCTGGTGCCCAGCACGTCCGAGAAGAACGAGGTTTCCTGCATGTTGGGCAGGAAGCGACGGCGGGTCTTGTTGTTGGCGTGGCTGACGTTGTTACCCGTCAGCACGCCCTTCCCGGTGATACCGCAACGGCGGGCCATGATGAAGTTCCCGAAACAGCGCAGGCGGCCAGAGGGGCCGCCTGGAAAGGATGGCGATTGAAGGCAGGGCGTATGGCGGAACCACCGGCGGGAGTCAACCGCAAGCCGCGGTCGGCCGCGGGTGATCTCAGCCGGCGCCGCCGGGCAGGTGCTCGCGCATGGCGCGCAGCTCGCCGCTTTCCACGCTGGCCAGGGCGTTGCGCAGCACATTGGCCACGCCGCGGTCGTCCAGCGTCTTCGCCAGCAGGCCAAGGGCCCCGCCCAGCAGGGCGGAAGCGACCGAGATCGGGTCGATGTTCTGGTCCATCATGTACTCGATCGCCTTGTCCACCACCGAACCGGCGTGGCTCAGGTCCTCGGGCGCCATGCCTTCGGGGTCCATCTGCATGGGCTGCTCCTGTAATGCCGGCCGCAGATAGGGCGGGGTGGCGCCTGGCGAAAGACCCCGTGGACGCAACGGGGTGCACTTGGCTGCAATCTGGGCGATGCTGGGGCCAAACAGCAACAGGAGGGACTCCATGACCGAGTATCGCATTGCCCGCCGTGGCCTGCTTGGCACCGGGCTGGCGCTGGCCGCCGCGCCGCTTGCCGCACCGCTTGCCCGGGCGCAGCAATGGGCGCCGACGCGCCCCATCCGCATGGTCGTCGGCTTTCCGCCCGGCGGCGCCACCGATGTGCTGGCCCGCTGGGTGGCGCAGCAGCTCAGCCCGCGCCTCGGCCAACCGGTGGTGATCGAGAACCGGCCGGGCGCCAATGCCTCCATCGGCTCGGCCGCGGTGCAGAACGCGGCACCGGATGGTACCACGCTGCTGTTCACCACCGCGGATACCCACAGCGTCAACCCGGTGGTCTATCGCAGCCTGCCCTATCAGCCGGAACGCTTCGTGCTGGTGGGCGGCATCGCCCGGCTGCTGTTCGCCCTTGCCGTGCGGCCGGGGCTGGCGGCGGGCAACCTGCGGGAATTCGTGGCACTGTCCCGCGCCGCCGCGCAGCCGCTGACCTATTCCAGCTGGGGGGTGGGCAGCACCAGCCAGGTGATGATGGAAACCTTCGCCGCCGAGAGCGAGCTGAAGCTGCAGCACGTGCCGTTCCAGGGCGCCGCGCCGGCGGTGCAGGCGCTGATCGCCAACCAGGTGGACGCCTTCATGCTGCCGATCAGCGTGGCGATGGCGCAGGGCAACCTGGTGAAGACGCTGGGCATCGTGAACCCCGGGCGCTTCGCCGGCGCGCCCACGGTGCCAACCTTCGCCGAGCAGGGCTTCGGCCTGGTGGGCGACCTGTGGTTCGGCGTGCTGGCCCCGCCGGCGACGCCCGACCCCATCACCAACCGGATCGCGGCCGAGATGCATGCCGTGGCCAACAGCCCGGAGGCCGCGGCCTTCCTGACGCCGAACGGCTTCGTGGCCGACCCGGCCGACCGCGCCGGCTTCATCGCCCATGTGGCGGCCGACGACGTGCGCTGGAAGGCCCGCGCGCGGCGGCTGGGCGTGGTGCTGGACCAGTAGCGGGGCTGTGATGGGCCGCCCGGATTTCGCCGTTTTCCCGGCGGAATCCGGCCGCGGCCGAGGCCCAGGATGCGCCGCATGAACAAGCGCATCCCCGCCATCCTGCTCGCCGGACTGATGGCCTCCGGCATCGCTGCCCCGGCCGCGCAGGCCCAGGGCTGGCATCGTGGCGGCCATGGCCACGGCCATGGCGGGCATCACCGTGGCCCCGGCGGTGGCGCCATCGTCGGCGGCATCATCGGCGGCCTGGCACTGGGGGCGCGGGCGGCCGGGGCGGCGGGGGCCTTCGCGCCGCCACCGCCGCCGCCGGTGTACTACGCACCGCCGCCGCCACCGCCGCCCGTCTACTATGCCCCGCCGGGCTATGCCCCGCCCGGCTACTACGCGCCGCCGCCGGCCTACCTCTACAAGCCCGGCTGGTAGCTATACCGGCGTGGCCAGGCCCTGGCGCAGGGCCTCGCCCTCGGCGCTGGCGGGGTCGATCAGGCCCTCGCGCAGGAACAGGTCAATCAGCGCCAGGTTGACGTTGAACTTCACCTCCCCGGCATCCCGAACCTGGGCGAAGAGCCGGGCAATGGGCCAGAGCTCGAAGCGCTCCACCTCGTTGTCGTTCGGCTGCGGCGTGAAGCTCTCCGGCAGGTCCAGGTCGAAGACGTGCATGACGTCCCGCCGGGTGCCCTCCGGCACCTGCATCACATAGCTGATGCGGGCGACCGGGCGGGCCTGGCGGGCGAGCTCTGCCGGGATACTGGCCTCCTCCTCGGCTTCCTTGACCAGGCAGGCGAAGGCGGTGAGCCCGGCGGGGGTGCCACCGGCCACCAGGTTGTCCAGCTGGCCCGGCGCCACCGGCTTGGCCTTGCTGCGCCAACCGATCCAGACATGCAGGCCATCCGCCCGGCGCACCAGGCCGTTCACATGTACGCCCTGGCCGATGACGCCGAAGCGCGGGATGGCGCCGCGGTCCAGCACGGCCAGGGCGGGGCTGTCCGGCGTGGCGCGGACATCGAACAATTCGCCCCGGCTGCGGATGCCAAGCGCCGCCGCGGCGGCGGCCAGCGTGGCATCGCGGGCCTCCGGCGGGGCGACGAGGTCGAGCGCCGCCGCGCCCGCCTGCCAGCCCGGCAGGGCCGCCAGCCGCGAAGCATCGGCCGGGGCCAGGTAGCCCATGGGGGCGCCGCCGATGCGCCAGGGCCGCAGCAGGTGCAGGCCGGGATGGTTGTTGCAGGCGGCGATGTGGCGGCGGAAGGCGTTCATGCCCAGGGGTTTACCCCCGCGCAGCCCCGCCCCGCCAGATGGCGGGTTTGCCGCGCCGCGGTTCCGGTCCACATAGCGCCAGCAAGCGCGGAGCGGACGGAACGTGGCCAAGCCAAGCCCACCCGAGAACAATCATTGGGCGACCCTGGTTTCCCTGGCGCCCTGGCTGTGGCCGAAGGGGGAGCTGGAGCTGCGGGTGCGCGTGGTGCTGGCGGTGGTGCTGCTGGTCTGCGCCAAGGCGGCGAACGTGCTGGTGCCGCTGGCCTATGCCCGCGCGGTGGATGCGCTGACGCCGAAGGGCGCCGAGATGGTGGCGCTGCCGATTGCGCTGGTGGTGGGCTATGGCCTGCTGCGCATGGCGTCCTCGGCCTTTGGCGAGCTGCGCAGCGCGGTGTTTGCCAAGGTGCAGGCGCGGGCGGCCAGGCGCATCGCGGCCTCGGTGTTCAACCACCTGCATGCGCTGTCCATGCGCTACCACATGGACCGGCAGACCGGCGGGCTTTCCCGCGTGCTGGAACGCGGCACCCGCGGCATTTCCTTCGTGCTGAACTTCCTGCTGTTCAACATCATCCCGACCATCGTGGAGATCTTCCTGGTGGCGGGCATCCTGTGGGGGATGTTCGAGTTCAGCTTCGCCGCCGTCACCATGGTGACCATCGGCGGCTACGTCGCCTTCACCCTGCTGTTCACCAACTGGCGGCTGCGCTTCCGCCGGGTGATGAACGAGATGGACCAGGACGCCAACACCAAGGCAATCGACAGCCTGCTGAACTACGAGACGGTGAAGTATTTCGGCAACGAGGCGCATGAGGCCAGGCGCTACGACGAGAGCCTGACGCGCTACGAGCGCGCCTATGTCCGCAGCGAGACCACGCTGAACATGCTGAACGCCGGCCAGGCCGCGATCATCGCGGTGGGGCTGACGCTGGTGATGCTGCTGGCGGCGCAGGGCGTGATCGGCCAGACGATGACGGTGGGCGACTTCGTGCTGGTGAACACCTACCTGATCCAGCTGTACATGCCGCTGAACATCCTGGGTTTCGCGTATCGCGAGATCAAGCAGGGGCTGACCGACACGGAAGCGATGTTCGAGCTGCTGGACGAGGCGCAGGAGGTGGCGGATGCGCCGGACGCTGTGCCGCTGGCGGCCGGGCCGGGGGCGCTGCGCTTCGAGGATGTGCGCTTCGGCTATCGGCCGGACCGGGTGATTTTGAAGGGCGTTTCCTTCGAGGTGCCGCCGGGCAAGACCATGGCCATTGTCGGGCCGACCGGTGCCGGCAAAAGCACGATCTCCCGCCTGCTGTTCCGCTTCTACGACGTGACCGGTGGGCGGATTCTGGTGGACGGCCAGGATGTGCGCAGCCTGGTGCAGACCAGCCTGCGCCATGCCATCGGCGTGGTGCCGCAGGACACCGTGCTGTTCAACGACACCATCCGCTACAACATCGCCTATGGCCGCCCCGGTGCGACCGAGGAAGAGGTGGTGGAAGCCGCCAAGCTGGCCCAGGTGCATGACTTCGTCATGAAGCTGCCTGAAGGCTACAAGACCATGGTCGGCGAGCGCGGGCTGAAGCTTTCCGGCGGCGAGAAGCAGCGTGTGGCGATTGCGCGCACCATCCTGAAGAACCCGCGCATCTTGATTCTGGATGAGGCGACATCAGCGCTGGATACGCGCACCGAGCAGGAGATCCAATCGGCGCTGCGCGGCGTTTCGCGCAACCGCACCACGCTGGTGATTGCGCACCGGCTTTCCACCGTGGTGGAGGCCGATGAGATCATCGTGCTGCAGGACGGCCAGATTGTGGAACGCGGCAGCCATGGCGTGCTGATCGCCGCCGATGGGCTGTATGCGGAGATGTGGCGCCGCCAGTCCGAGGCGGTGGCGGCGGCCGAAGCCGCGGCGCGCGCCCAGGCGGCGGCCGACCTGGATGGCACACGGGTGGCACGGGCCAAGCAGGTGGCGCGGGAGTAGTAATGATTTATCAGGCGCCTTCAGGTGTTAATTTCAGTGCACCGCGCGCCCAACTTATGAAAGCGTTCTTGGTCATATCAGGCGCGACGGCCTTTTCCCTCAACAATCGACCTGTTCGATCCCAATGATCTACGTCCCTTTTTTGGTGTCTGTATCTTCGAAATCGTTGATAGATAAATTCCAGGACTTGATCCCAGCAGACTTGATGTACGCGTGGAAACCGTTCTGTAATTTCGACAGATGGACTATCCCCCACTGCAACTAGCCGAACGCGAAGCGAGTCCCCGTCTTCGACATAGCCATTCTCGTAAATTTCCGCCGATGATGAGCCAATACGATCTTTTGGTATGCATCCCATTGCTGAGAGTACGCGATGCATATTTTCGGCACCGGGATTTGTCCAGGGGCCGTTTAGAGCGCATCGGCCTGATTTGACTTCTGCCAGTACAACATCGACGCAGTTGCGGCTGAGGCCGAGCCTTGCCTCGTCATCGTCCATTATGTCCTCAGGATTGTCGTAGAGTCGTTCAGCACGGTGCGGAAAGCGCACCGCCAACAGATCCACATCGGTTCGGGCGCCGCCGCGCGTACGCGGATGAACATAGAAATTCTCGATCAGTAGAAACCCGTTCAGTCGAAAGTACCAGTAGGCCAGTTTCTCCGGATTCAAGCGTTCAGGGACAGCCGTGGCGGTAACCGACATATGCTCAGCCTTCCTTCTGCATCCTCGCCTCAATGCATGAAGTCGGGTTCGTCCTTGGCTAGAATGCGCTTGATGCTTTCCAAATGCAGCCGGGCGCTTTCGCGGTCGCCTTCGCGCATCTGGGCGTAGGTGGCGGCGGCCAGGGCTGCTGGCACCGGTTTCAGCGGGCGGCCGGTCTGCATGGCCAGGCGCTGCACCTCGCAGGCGCGCTCCAGGTAGTACAGGTCGTCCCAGGCCTCCGCCACCGTGTTGCCCAGCACCATGACGCCGTGGTTCTTCATGAAGACGATGTCGGCGTCGCCGAGCGCGCGGGCGATGCGCTCGCCCTCCGTGTTGTCCAGCGCCAGGCCGTTGTAGTTCTCGTCCACCAGGGTGCGGCCGTAGAATTTCAGCGCGGTCTGCCCGGCCCAGGCCAGCGGCGGGCCTTCCAGCATGGCAAGCGCCGTGGCGTTGGGCATGTGGGTGTGGAAGGCGGCCTTCGCGCGTGGCTGGTGCTTGTGGACCTGGGCGTGAATGAAGAAGGCGGTCGCCTCGGGCACGCCATCCCCGGCGATGACGTTGCCGTCGAAGTCGCAGACCAGTAGGCGGGAGGCGGTGATCTCGCTGAACGCCCAGCCATAGGGGTTGACCAGGAACAGGTCGTCCCGGCCCGGGACCACGAAGCTCAGGTGGTTGCAGATGCCCTCGTGCAGGCCCATCCGCGCGGCCATGCGGAAGCAGGCGGCCAGGTCCACGCGGGCCTGGCGCACGGCGTCGGCGTCCAGCGCGGTGTTGCGCAGCAGGGCGGGGGCGCCAACGGGGGTGGCGGCATTTCCCAGGGCGTGGGCCATCGGCGGCTCTCCATCGGTTCGCCGGACAGTGTGCCGAGGCTGCGGCTCGCCGGCCAGGGGGAAGCTGCGCCTGCCGGCAACCCCGCCGGCGAGGCTTGCAGCGCCGGGGCTTTGGCCGGTCTACTGCGGCCCAGCAACCAGGCGAGCCCGCGACCCATGCAGCACCCCACGCGCAGATTTCTGCTGGCCGGCGCCGCCCTGGTGGGCTGCGGCGGCCCTGCCCGCGCGGCCGAGCCACTGCGGGTGCTGGGCACCGGGGCGGTGGAACACGCGGTGCACGACCTGGCCGCGGGCTATACGGCAGCGACCGGCCAGCAGGTGGTGGTCGCCATCGGCAATGCCGGCGGCGTGGCGCGGCGCCTGCGGGAAGGTGAGCCGGCCGACCTGGTGATCAACAGCGCCAGCCAGTTGGCGGCGATGGCCGGGGCCGGCCTGGTGGAGGGCGCGAGCATCGTCGAGCTGGGGCGGATGCGGATTGGCCTGGGGGTGAAGGCGGGCGCCGCGGTGCCGGATATCGCCACGCCGGAAGCGCTGCGCGCGGCGCTGCTGGCCGCCCCGGCCATTGCCTATTCGGACCCGGCGAGCGGCGCCACCACCGGCATCCATTTGCTGCGCATGATGGAGACCATGGGCGTGGCCAGCACCATGGCGCCGCGCAGCCTGGTGTTCACCCAGGGGCTGCAGGCCGCCCATGCGGTGGCGGAAGGCCGCGCCAGCCTGGTGATGACGCAGATCAGCGAGATACTGGCCGTGCCGGGGGTGCGGCTGGTGGGGCCATTGCCGGCGGCGGTGAACCTGGTGACGCCCTACAGCGCCGCCCTGCCGGCCCGCGTTGCCGACCGGGCCGGCGCGCTGGCGCTGCTGCGCTGGCTGCGCAGCGCCGAGGGTCGCGCGCGCTTCGAGCAGGCCGGCTTTCTGGTGCAGGGGTGACGCTGGACAGGGTTGGGCGCCACGCGTAATCGGTTCCGCCCACCCACATAACCCGATGGCACGGACATGAGCGGCACCAACCAGCGGATCGACCCCAAGCGGCTTTGGGCCACGCTGATGGCCATGGCCGAGTTCGGCGCCACGCCGAAAGGCGGGGTGAAGCGCCTGACGCTGACCGATATCGACCGCCAGGGCCGCGACCAGTTCAAGACCTGGTGCGAGGCGCTGGGCCTGACCGTGCGCGTGGATACCATGGGCAACATGTTCGCCCGCCGCGCCGGCCGCGACCCCAGCCGCCTGCCGGTACTGATGGGCAGCCACCTGGACAGCCAGCCGAGCGGCGGCAAGTTCGACGGCGCGCTGGGCGTGATCGCGGGGCTGGAGGTGATGCGCAGCCTGAACGACCTGAACATCGTCACCGAGGCGCCGATCGAGGTCATCAACTGGACCGATGAGGAAGGCAGCCGCTTCGGCCGCAGCCTGATGGGCAGCGGCGCCTGGGCCGGCATCTACCCGGTGGAGCAGACCTATCAGTTGGCCGACACCGAGGGCGTGACGGTGGGCGAGGCGCTGGACAGCATCGGCTACAAGGGCGAAATCCCGGCCAAGCCCTTCCCGGCCGATGCCTATTTCGAGCTGCATATCGAGCAGGGGCCGATCCTGGAGCGCGAGCAGAAGCAGATCGGCATCGTCACCGGCGCCCAGGCGCAGGTCTGGTTCGACGCGGTCTGCATTGGCCAGGACGCGCATGCCGGCACCACCCCGCCCAGCACCCGCCGCGACGCGCTGGTCTGCGCCAGCCGGATCGTGGACCTGGTGGACCGCATGATGCGCGCCCGCGGCGATGATGGCCGCGGCACCGTCGGCTACATGCAGGTGATCCCCAACAGCCGCAACGTGGTGCCGGGCGAGGTCCGCTTCAGCGTGGAATTCCGCCACCCCGAGACCGCCGAGATCGAGAAGCTGGCCGCGCAATTCCCGCGCGAGGCCGGCTTCATCGCCCGCGATTGCGGCATTGAGCTGAAACTGACCGAGCTGTTCCGCATTCCGCACCAGCCCTTCGACGAGAGCTGCGTGGCGCTGGTGGAGCAGGCGGCGGCGAAGCTGGGCTACCCCGCGCGGAAGATCATCAGCGGGGCGGGGCATGACGCGGTGTATGTTTCCCGCAGCATTCCCACGGCGATGATCTTCACGCCGTGCAAGGACGGGCTTTCGCACAACGAGGCGGAGAGCATCGAGCCGGAGGAAGCCGCGGCGGGGTGCCAGGTGCTGTTCGAGGCGGTGCTGGCGCGGGCCAACCGCGCGATCTGACGCGAGCGGCGCCCGCCCTATAGCTGCGCCAGGCGCCCGCCATCCACCGCCAGGCAGGCGCCGGTGACGAAGCGGGCTTCGTCGCTGGCCAGGAAGGCGATGGCGGCGGCGATGTCGGCGGGCTGGCCGATATCGGCCTCGTCCAGCGTTTCGGCACCGGATTTGATATTGGGGTTCTCCCGCAGCATCGGGGTTTCCACCGCGCCCGGCAGCACCGCATTGGCGCGGATGCCCTGGGCCTTGCCCTCGATGGCCGCGGAGCGGGTGAGCGACAGCAGCGCCGCCTTGGCCGCGGCATAGGGCGCCACCAGCGGCGTGGTCATGGTGGCATGCACGCTGGCGACATTCACGATGGCGCCGCCGTGGGGCATGTGCAGGAAGGCCTGGCGGGTGAAGTGGACGGCACCCATCAAATCCACGCCCAGCACCTGCGCCCAGTCCGCGCCGGTGTAGTCGGCCAGCGGCTTGAACAGCATCAGCCCCGCATTGTTGACCACCACATCCAGCCGGCCATGGCGCGCCAGCACGGCGGCGATGAAACGCTCCACCTGGGCTTCGTCGGCCACGTCGCAGGGCGGGTCGCCATGGCGTTCGGCCGAGAGCGCGATGGCGCCTTCGGCAGCGAAGCGCTGCAAGGTGGCGGCGCCGATGCCGCCGGCGCCGCCGGTGACGACCACGACCTTGCCGGTGAAACGCTGCATCAGCTTGCTGCTCCTGGCAGGGGGTGGATCGGCACCTGCAGGCACAGGCTCTGCACCGGCAGCACGTCGCGCCAATCCGCGATCAGTTTTCGATAGGCGCGGCCCACCGCGCGCGGCTGGCGGTTGAGGTCATAGAGGCCGAGCGGGTTGGCCCGATTGTTCTGTTCACGCAGGGCGGTGTCCCAGTCCACCTGGTCGACCAGGCTGTACCAGGTGAAGCCGACCATCGGCACGCCGTCGTTGCGCACGCGCAGCACGTTGGCCCATTGCTTCCACAGCCAGTGGCAGGGCTCCATGCCGGTCGGGCCTTCGTTCAGGTTGGTCTCGGTGTGCATCACCGGCAGGCGATAGCGGTCGTAGTATTGCCGGGTGATGGTGGCGTAGCCGAAGATTTCGCCGGAGGGTCGGGTGCGCCCATCCGGCGCCACCAGGTGTTCATTGGTGACGTAATAGTCATTGCCCATGATGCACCAGCGCTTCAGCCGATGGTCCAGGAAGAACTGGTATTCCTCCCGCGTCATGCCGTTGCCCAACAGGTATTCATACATGTCGGAGCCGAGGCGGCGGCCGTAGTTGAGGTCGAGCGAGAGGAAGCGCTCGGCGTTCATCACCTCGGCTGGGCCGATGGCGGCGGGGCTGTCGGCGTGGAAGTACTCTGAGGATTCGCTCTGGATGAAGATGGCGTCGGGGCGGATGTCGAGGATCGCCTCCATCGCCAGCACGTTCGCCTTCACCACATGCTTCAAGGCGGTGACGAAGCCGCGGTCGCTGCGCAGCATCTCATTCCACCAGCCATGGCGGCCGGAGAACAGCGCGGTGACGTACATCTCGTTGACCGGCGTGTAGAGCTGCACCCAAGGGAAGCGCTGCGCGAAGGCGCGGGCGTAGTCGGCGAACAGCGTGGGGAAATCCGGATTCTGGAAGTCGCCAAGCCAGTCCGGCAGGCCGAAATGGCAGAGGTCCACAATGGGCGTGATGTTCAGCCGCAGCAGCTCCGCCATGGCTTGGTCGGTGAACTCCCAATCGTAGCGGCCGGGGCCGAGCCAGGCGCGATACAGCGGCGGCCCATAGCGCAGGAAGTTGCAGCCGACTTCCTGCACCAGGGCGAAATCCTCGCGCCAGCGTTCGTAGTGCCCGCATTCCGCCAGTTCGTCGCGGCGCACCCCACCGGCGATCTTCGGGTTGCTGTTCTCGATACCGGTGGCGAACATGAAGTAGACCATGATGCCAGCGGCAACGCGCCGGGCGACCTGGGGTTCAGGGCACCAGGTGGCGCGGCACCTGCACGGTCAGCGCCAGCAGGCGGAAGCTTTGCGTCTTGCCGTGGCCGTCCAGGTTCAGGCTGGCATTGACGCCGCCTTCCAGCACGTCGTCCACCACGAAGTTGAAGGCGTGCAGCAGCGGCAGGTCGTAGCGCCGGCAGCGCGTGGCGCCACGATGCGCGAACAGCGCCAGCACGCGCGCCTCCGTCACCTGCTCGGCCAAAATCGGGTAGAGCTCCGGCTTGTAGGGGATGAGGGAGAGGTTGGCGCGGTTGCCCTTGTCGCCGGCGCGGCTATGCGCCAGGTCGTACAGCGGAACTTCGATCATGCTGCGATCTCCGCGGCGGTGCGGGTGGTGATGCTGGTGGGCACGCGTTCGCGCAGCACCAGGTAGCTGCGGGTCAGGATGCGCGGGGTGACGCGCCACCGCGCGCCGCCGGTGCCCGCCGTGCCGCAGCACAGCAGGGCCAACACCTCGCGCGCCGCCTGGTCCACGTCGTCGCGGGTCGCGCCCTCGGCGGCCAGGCGGATGCGGATGTCGGGTGGCTCGGGGCCTTCATAGCTGCGCCACAGCGCGCCATCGTCGCTGTCATGCACGCTGGCCACGCCGATCAGGTCCACCCGGGCGCGCACCGGCAGGCCCCGCAGCTTCAGGCGGGCCAGCAATACGTCGGCCGTGGCTTTCGCGCGCGCCAGGGCGTTGGGGCCGGCGACGCTGACCTCGCCCTCGCCGAGCCAGGAGCCTTCGAAGCTCGCGGTCACCTTCAGCGATTCGGGCGCGGGTTCGCCGCGCAGCCCATGGATCGCGACACGGTCCTGGCCGACCTGTTCGATGTGACAGCCGGTGATGTCCAGCACCACGTCGGGGGTGATGTAGTGCGCGGGGTCGTGCAGCTCGTACAGTAGCTGTTCCTTAATGGTGCTGAGGTTCACCAGGCCACCCGTGTCGGCGGCCTTGGTGATGACCAGGCCGCCGTCGCGCGTCACCTCCGCAATCGGGAAGCCGATATTCGCGGGGTCCGGAATGTCCTTGCGGCCGGGGTCCCAGAACACGCCGCCCGTCACCTGGCTGCCGCATTCCAGCAGGTGGCCGGCGGCGGCGCCCACCGCCAGCTTCTGCCAGTCATCCAGGCTCCAGCCGAAATGCGCCACCAGCGGCGCGATGGCCAGGGCGGGGTCGCTGGTGCGGCCGGCCACCACCACATCGGCGCCGGCCTTCAGCGCGGCCACCAATGGCTCGGCGCCAATATAGGCGTTGGCGGCGATCAGCCGGGCGCTGCTGATATCGATGCTGCCATCGGCCTCATGCACCGGCAGCTGGTCCAGCGCGATGCTGCCCATGACGTCGTCGCCCGCCACCACGGCAATGCGCAGGTTGGGCAGGCCCAGGCGCAGCGCCAGCCGGGCGATACAGCGCGCCGCGGCCGGCGGGTTGGCGGCGCCGAAATTGCCCAGGATGGGGATGCGGTTGTGGAAGCAATCCGCCAGCACCGGGGCCAACAGGCGTTCCAGCATCGGCTCGTAGCCGGCTTCCGGGTTGGCGCGGCGTTCCAGCTGGGCCAGGGCGACGGTGCGCTCGCCCAATACCTCGAAGAACAGGGCTGCCGGCAGGCCGCGCTTGATCAGCGTGCGCACCACCGGGATGGGCGCGTCAACCCGGTCGCCGGAAAAGCCGGCGCCATTGCCGACCAGGAAAACGTCACTCATCGCGTCAGGGTCCTTTGCACGGCCTCGCGCCAGCCGGCGTGTTTGCGTTGGGCGTCTTCGCGCGCCATCTGCGGTTGGAAGCGGCGGTCGAGGCGCCAGTGGGTCGCGCTGGAAGCGCGCGGTATGTTGTCGGCCTGGTCCGGCCCAGGCAGCAGCCCGGCCTGCATGCCCGCCAGGTAGGCGGCGCCGAGGGCGGTGGTTTCCATGACCGTCGGCCGGTCCACCGGGGCGCCCAGCAGGTCCGCCAGGAATTGCATGGTGAAGTCGCTGGCGGTCATACCGCCATCCACCCGCAGCACGGTTTCGCCCATGCCGGGCCAATCCGCGCGCATGGCGTCCAGCAGGTCCTTCGTTTGATAGGCCACGGCTTCCAGCGCGGCACGGGCCAGTTCGGCGCGGCCGGCATTGCGGGTCAGGCCGAAGATGGCGCCGCGTGCCTCGGCGTCCCACCAGGGCGCGCCCAGGCCGACGAAGCCGGGCACCAGGTAGACGCTCTGCGCCGGGTCGGCCTGGGCGGCCAGGTCGCCGGCCTCGCTGGCCGTGGCGATGATGCCGAGGCCGTCGCGCAGCCATTGCACCGCAGCGCCGGCGACGAAGATGGCGCCTTCCAGCGCGTAGGTGCGCTTGCCCCCGAGTTGCCAGGCCAGCGTGGTCAGCAGCCGGTTCTGCGAGAAGACCGGCGCATTGCCGGTATTGAGCAGCGCGAAGCAGCCGGTGCCATAGGTGGATTTCAGCATGCCCGGGGCGAAGCAGGCCTGGCCCAGCGTGGCCGCGTGCTGGTCGCCAGCCATACCGCGGATGGCGATGCGCCCGCCCAGCAGCGTCGTCTCGCCGAACGCGGCGGCGCAGTCGCGCACCTGCGGCAGCAGGGCGCGCGGAATGTTGAACAGGCGCAGCAGGTCCTCGTCCCAATCTCCTGCGGTGATGTTGAACAGCATGGTGCGGGCGGCATTGGTCGCGTCCGTCGCGTGCACCGCGCCGCCGGTCAGCCGCCACAGCAGGAAGCAATCCACCGTGCCGAAGGCCAATTCGCCACGCTCGGCCTGGGCGCGGGCGCCGGCGATGTTGTCCAGCAACCAGGCCAGCTTGGTGGCGCTGAAATAGGGGTCCAGCAGCAGGCCGGTCTTCGCGTTGAGCATCGCTTCGTGGCCGCCCGCCCTCAGCGCGGCGCAGGCATCGGCGGTGCGGCGGTCCTGCCAGACAATGGCGCGGTGGAGCGCGCGGCCGCTGGCGCGGTCCCACAGCACCACGGTCTCCCGCTGGTTGGTGATGCCGATGCCGGCGATATCCCCGGGCGCGCAGCCGGCCATGGCGTCCCGCAGTACCACCAGACTGTCCCGAAAAATGTCCTCGGGTTCGTGCTCCACCCAACCGGAGGCAGGGTAGTGCTGGGCGAGTTCGCGCTGCGCCAGGGCGAGCGGGGACAGCGCCGCGTCGAACCGGATCGCGCGGGTGGAGGTCGTGCCCTGGTCCAGTGCCAGCAGCATCTTGCCTTGGACGTTCATGCCGCCAGCTTACATCGCAGCGCCAGCCATGCCACCTTCCGCCCGCCTATCGGAGCCCGCCCCATGCCGATCATCAACCGCATCGCCGACTACACGCCCGAGCTGACCGCCTGGCGGCAGGACCTGCACCAGCACCCGGAGCTGGGCTTCCAGGAGCATCGCACCAGCGACTTCGTGGCGGCCAGGCTGGCGGAATGGGGCATCGAGGTGCATCGCAACATCGCCGGCACCGGCCTGGTGGGCGTGCTGAAGGGCCAGCCGGGCGCGGGCAGCATCGGCCTGCGGGCGGATATGGACGCGCTGCCGATGCAGGAGGCCAACCAGTTCGGCCATGCCAGCAAGACCCCGGGCAAGATGCATGGCTGCGGCCATGACGGCCACACCACCACGCTGCTGGGCGCGGCGCGCTACCTGGCGGAAACCCGCAACTTCGCGGGCACCGTGAACTTCATCTTCCAACCGGCGGAGGAAGGCGGCGGCGGCGGCCGGGTGATGGTGGAGGAAGGCCTGTTCGAGCGTTTTCCGTGCGACGCGGTCTACGGCATCCACAACGACCCCAGCCTGCCACTGGGCCAGGCCGCGGTGGTGGATGGCACCATCCTGGCGGCCTCCGACCGCGTCTTCATCACCATCCAGGGGTTTGGCGGGCACGCGGCCAAGCCGCATCTGGCTGTCGATCCGGTGATGGTCGGCGCGCATGTGCTGGTGGCGTTGCAGGCGGTGGTGGCGCGGCGGGTGGACCCGGTGGACAGCGCGGTGCTCAGCATCTGCCAGTTCCACAGCGGCAGCGCCAACAACGTGATCCCGGCCGAAGCCGAGCTTTCCGGCACCGTGCGCACGCTGAAGCCGGAGACGCGCGACCTGATGGAGAAGCTGATCGCTCAGGTGGCCGAAGCGACCGCCGCCGCGCATGGTGCCACGGCCGAGGTGCGGTACGAGCGGCTGTATCCGCCGACCATCAACCACCGTGCGCAGACCGAGCGTGCCGCCATGGCGGCGGCGAAAGTGCTGGGCGAGGCCGGGGTGAAGCGCGACCTGCCGCCGATCATGGGTGGCGAGGACTTTTCCTTCCTGCTGCTGGCCCGCCCCGGCTGCTTCGTGATGATGGGCCAGGCCGGGGCGGAAAAGGGCGGCGTGCCGGTGCATCACCCGCTGTATGACTTCAACGACGACATGCTGCCGGTGGGCGCCAGCTATTTTGCCAGCCTGGTCGAGCAGGAATTGCCGAAGGGCTGAACCAGATGGGCATGCAGGCGGATTTGCTGATCGACCGCCAGCGGTTGAAGCGGCACGTGACCCTATGGCGCGCCGGCGCGGTGCTGGCCGTGGTGGCGCTGCTGGGCGTGCTGTTCGCCAGCGCCAGCAAGCCGGCCGGGCATGTCGCGCGGGTCAGCCTCAGCGGCTTCATCGGCGACGACCAGAAGCTGAACGAGGCGCTGGACCGGCTGCGGCGGGATGCCAGCGTGAAGGCCGTGCTGGTCGCCATCGACAGCCCCGGCGGCAGCGTGGGTGGCGGGGAGGCGATCTTCGCCAGCCTGAGCGCGATCCGGGAGGTGAAGCCGGTGGTGGCGGTCATGGGTGGCACCGCCGCCTCGGCCGCCTACATGGCCGCGCTGCCGGCGCACCGCATCTTCGCGCGGGAGATGAGCATCACCGGCTCCATCGGCGTGCTGCTGCAATCCGTCGATGGCTCGGAGCTGCTGGCCCGGCTGGGGGTGCGGGGCGAGGCGCTGGTCAGCGGCCCGCTGAAGGACCAGCCCAGCCCGTTCCACCCACTTTCGCCCGAGGCGCGGGCGGTGCTGCAGGGGGTGATCAACGACCTGCATGACCAGTTCGTGCGCAAGGTGGCGGTGGCGCGGAGGCTGCCGGAGGAAGTGGTGCGGCCGCTGGCCGATGGCCGCGTCTTCTCCGGCCGCCAGGCGCTGGCACTCGGCCTGGTGGACGCGATAGGCGGCGAGCGCGAGGCCCGCGCCTGGCTGGCCGCGGAGAAGGGCGTGGCGGAAGCCCTGCCGACGCAGCCGGTGGAAACCCGGGGCCGGCTGGAGCGGCTGCTGCAATCGGCGGCAACAACCTTCGTAAAAAGCGTGGTTTCTGAATGGCTTGGCGTTGACGGCATGCGCATGCTCTGGCAACCTTAGGCGGCTTAGAGGACCGCCGGGCTTCCAGCCATGACCAAAAGCGAATTGATTGCGCAGCTTGCGCAGGAAAACCCCCATCTGCGGCAGCCGGATATCGAAGCCATCGTGGCGACGATCTTCGAGGAGGTCATCGCTGCGCTGTCGCGTGGGGACCGGGTGGAACTGCGCGGCTTCGGCGCGTTTTCAGCCAAGCAGCGGGAAGCGCGCACCGGACGCAACCCGCGCACCGGCGCCGCCGTGGCGGTGGATGGCAAGGCAGTGCCCTATTTCAAGCCAGGCAAGGAATTGCGGGAGCGGGTGAATGGCGGCGCGCCGCAGGCCGCTGCGGCCACCGGCAAGGCGGAAGCCCAGGCCGCGACCAAGCGGCCGCCTGCCAAGGGGGCCAGGGTCAAGGTGGCATGAGCTGGCGCCTGCTGCTGCTCTCACCCCTCGCCCTGCTGCTGGTCCTGTTCGGTCTGTCCAATCGCCATATGGTTGCGTTGAAGCTGTGGCCCTTCGACCTGGAATGGGACACGCCGCTGGCGGTTGCCGTTCTGCTGGCGGCGGCGCTGGCTTTCCTGCTCGGTGCGGGCATCGCCTGGGCCTCCGGCCTGCCACATCGGCGGCAGGCGCGGCGGATGGAGGCCGCGGCCCATCTGCTGGAGGCTGAGTTGAACGAATTGAAGGGTCGCCTGGCCCGCGAAGCCGGCCCCGCGCTGCCGGCGCCCACGGCCAGCCGCTGATGCTGGCCCGCCCCGCCACCGCTGCCGCCCGCCTGGTCGCGGCGCTGGACACGCCGGACCTGGCCCGCGCCGAGGGCTGGGCCGCCGCGCTGGCCCCCCATGTCGGGGTGCTGAAGGTCGGGCTGGAGCTGTTCACCGCGCTGGGGCCGGAGACGGTCCGGCGCATCGGCGCGCATGGCCCGGTCTTCCTGGACCTGAAGCTGCACGACATTCCCAACACCGTCGCCGGCGCGGTGCGCAGCTTGCTGCCGCTGCGCCCGGCCATGCTGACCCTGCACGCCGCCGGCGGCGCCCCGATGATCGCGGCCGCGCGCGAGGCGGCCGAACAGGCCGGGGCGGAACGGCCGATTTTGCTGGCGGTGACCGTGCTGACCAGCATCGACGCGGCGACGTTGGCCAGCACCGGTGTGGCCGCCAGCCCGGCCGAACAGGTGGTGCGGTTGGCGCGGCTGGCCATGGCCGCCGGCGCCGATGGCCTGGTGTGCAGCCCGCATGAGGTGGCGCCGATTCGTGCCGCCCTTGGCCAGGCGCCGCTGCTGGTGGTGCCCGGCGTGCGCCCGGCCGGCAGCGCGCTGGGCGACCAGGCGCGGGTGGCGACGCCGCGCGACGCCGTGGCCGCGGGTGCCGATTGGATCGTGCTGGGCCGGCCGCTGACCCAGGCCGCCGACCCCGCCGCCGCCGCGCGCGCCATTGCGGCGGAGCTGGCGTGAAACAAGTAAAGATCTGCGGGCTGAATGATGCTGCGGGCTATGACGCGGCGCAGCAGGCTGGCGCGGACTACATCGGCTTCGTGTTCTACCCGCCCTCTCCGCGCGCGGTGACGCCGGTGCAGGCGGCGGCGCTGGCGGCCCGTGGCGGCGCGGCGCGGCGGGTGGGCCTGCTGGTGGATGCCGGCGACGACGAGATTGCCACCATCCTGGCGGCGGTGCCGCTGGATGTGCTGCAGCTGCATGGCGCGGAAACACCGGCCCGCGCCGCCCAGCTGCGCCAGCGCTTCGGCCTGCCGGTCATGAAGGCGCTGGGTATCGCGGAGGCCGCCGACCTGGCGCAGCTGGCCGACTATGCCCCCGTGGTGGACATGTTTTTGCTGGATGCCAAGCCACCGCCCGGCGCCACGCTGCCCGGCGGCAATGCCGCCAGCTTCGACTGGGGGCTGCTGGCCGGCCAGGCGATCTCGCGGCCCTGGCTGCTGGCGGGGGGGCTGACGCCGGACAATGTCGCCGAGGCCATCGCGCGGTCCGGCGCGCCGGGGGTGGACGTCTCCTCCGGCGTGGAGCGGGCCCGTGGCGTGAAGGACCCGCAGCGCATCCACGCCTTCATCAAGGCGGTGCGCTGAGCCGGGTTTGTCGCGGATTGTCGTCGCCGAGCCTGCCCGGCGCGACAACAAACGACCTGGGATGCGCCGATCTGCATTGCACTTTTCCAAGTCATGCAGTTCGCAATCAAAACACGACGCATTCATTACCGTAGTAACGTAGGTATACGTCGGCCACTTGGTTAACTTCTGCTCAACCGAAACTCCACCCGAGCAGGGGAACCAACATGTCAGCAGTCCTGAATACCAAGATCGCCAGCGAATGGACGGGCGGCTTCGTGGCCAACCTGACGTTGACGAACGACGCAACCCCGGTGAACAACTGGACCCTGAGCTTCGACGCCGGGTTCGACATCACCAACATCTGGAACGCCCAGGTGGTGAGCCATGTCGGCAACCACTACGTGCTGCAGGGGCTGTACTACGACGCCAGCCTGGCGCCGAACGAGGTCATCGGCTTCGGCTTCCAGGCCGCCGGCGCGCAATCCTCCAGCATCACCAACCAGGTTGTCGGCACCGGCGGCGGCATCGGCGCGCCGTCCTACCTGACCGTCTGGAACATGGATATCGGCGAGCCGCAGAACAGCGGGCAGGAGACCAGCTTCTCGATCCAGCTCTCGCAGCCCAGCACCACCGCCATCACGGTCAGCTACGCCACGCAGGACGGCACCGCCAAGGCCGGGCTGGACTATATCGGCGCCACCGGCACCCTGACCTTCGCCCCCGGCGAGACGCAGAAGACCGTCGCCGTCTCCATCATCGGCGACAGCCTGGTGGAGGGCAACGAGACCTTCTCGCTCGCGCTCGGCACGCCCAGCGGCAACGGGGTGCTGCGCCAGGGCACCGGCACCGCCACGGTGCACGACACCACGCCGCCGCCTGAGTTCAGCGTGGGCAATGCCAGCGTGCTGGAGCCGTCCAGCGGCACCAACAACGCCGCCTTCACCATCACCATGTCCAAGGCCGCGGCCGTGCCGGTGACGCTGGACTACGCCACCGTGAATGGCAGCGCCCAGGCCGGCAGCGACTTCGCCGCCACCAGCGGCACCGTCACCTTCGCCCCCGGCGAGACCAGCAAGGTCGTCACCGTCGCGGTCAACGCGGATGCCGCGGCCGAGGGCGCTGAGACCTTCAGCCTGCGGATCACCAACCCCAGCCTGGGCAACGTGATCCGCGACATGGGCACCGGCACCATCACCGACCCGACCGGCCCGCTGCCGAACCTGAGCGTCGGCGATGTCAGCCTGACCGAGCCCGGCACCGGCACGGCCAATGCCAGCTTCACCGTCACCCTGTCGCAGGCTTCCGCCGTGCCGGTGACGGTGAACTACGCCACCGTGGATGGCACCGCCAAGGCCGGCACCGACTTCGCCGCCGCCTCGGGCACGCTGACCTTCGCCGCTGGCGAGACCACCAAGACCGTCAACGTGGCGGTGAATGCGGATGCGCTGGTCGAGGGCACCGAGAGCTTCGGCCTGGCGCTGACCACCCCGAGCAATGCCGGCATCAACCGCGCCAACGCCACCGCCACGGTGGCCGACGGCACGGCGCCGCCGAGCTTCAGCATCAGCGATGCCTCGGTGACCGAGCCCAGCACGGGCAGCGCGCTGGCCAGCTTCACCGTCACGCTGTCCAAGGCCGCGGCGATCCCGCTGAGCATCGCCTACGCCACGCAGGACGGCACCGCCCATGCCGGGCTGGAATACACCGCCGCCGCGGGCACGCTGACCTTCGCCCCCGGCGAGACCAGCAAGGTGGTCACCGTGGCCGTGCTGCAGGACATGCTGGCCAATGGCACCTCCAGCTTCGCGCTGAACCTGACCAATGCCAGCCTGGGCAACATCAGCAAGAACCAGGGCCAGGGCAGCATCCTGGACAGCGGCATCACCCCGCCGAACCTGAGCGTCGGCAACGCCACGGTGACCGAGCCGGCCAGCGGCAGCGCCAATGCCAGCTTCACCATCAGCCTGAACAAGGCGGCGACCGGCCCGGTGACGGTGAACTACGCCACCGTGGATGGCACCGCGAAGGCCGGCAGCGACTTCACCGCGGCCAGCGGCAGCGTCACCTTCGCGGTCGGCGAGACCAGCAAGGTGGTCGCCGTGGCGGTGAATGCCGATGCCCTGGTGGAAGGCAGCGAGGGCTTCCAGCTTGCGCTCTCCGGCGCCAGCGGCGCCAACCTGGCGCAGGGCACGGGCACCGGCACCATCCTGGACGGCACCCCGGCGCCGACCATCTCGGTGGGCAACGTCACCCTGACCGAGCCTGTCAGCGGCACCGCCAATGCCAGCTTCACCGTCACCCTGTCCAAGGCCGCGGCCATCCCGGTGACGGTGGAGTACAGCACCGCCGATGGCACCGCCCTGGCCGGCAGCGACTACACTGCCACGTCCGGCACCATCACCTTCGCCGCCGGTGAGACCAGCAAGACCATCAATGTTGTCGTCAACGCCGATGGCCTGGCCGAGGCCAGCGAGAGCTTCACGCTGAAGCTGGCCAACCCCAGCATCGGCACGCTGGCCACCGCCACCGGCACCGCGACGGTGCAGGACTCGCCGGTGGCGCTGAGCATCGCCGATGTCAGCCTGACCGAGCCGGCCAGCGGCACCGCCCTGGCCAACTTCACGGTCACGCTGAACAAGGCCTCCGCCCAGACCGTCACCGTGGCCTATGCCACTGCCGATGGCACCGCCCTGGCCGGCGCCGACTATGCCGCCACCTCCGGCACCCTGACCTTCGCCCCCGGCGAGACCAGCAAGGTCGTCGGCGTCGCCATCAACGCCGATGCGCTGCTGGAAGGCACCGAAAGCTTCGCGCTGAACCTTTCGGCCGCCACCAACGCGGTGCTGGCCAAGGCCGCCGCCGCCGGCAGCATCGCCGACAGCGGGTTGAGCGCGGTGTTCAGCGCCGGCAATGCCAGCGTGACCGAGCCCGGCACCGGCACCGCCAATGCCAGCTTCACCGTCACCCTCTCCCGCGCGCTCGGCGTGCCGATGACGGTCAGCTACGCCACCGTGGATGGCACCGCCAAGGCCGGCACCGACTACACCGCCGCCACTGGCACGCTGAGCTTCGCCGCCGGCGAGACCAGCAAGGTGGTGAACGTGGCGGTCAACGCCGACAACCTGGTGGAAGGCAGCGAAGGCTTCGGCCTGCACCTTTCGGCGCCCAGCGCCGGCAGCGTGGCGGCCGATGCCACCGGCACCATCCTGGACGGCACGCCGGCGCCGACCATCTCGGTGGGCAATACCTGGGTGACCGAGCCGGGCAGCGGCACCGCCAACGCCACCTTCACCGTCACCATGTCCAAGGCCGCGGCCACGCCGATCACGGTGGCCTATGCCACGGTGGATGGCACCGCCAAGGCTGGAAGCGACTACGCCGCCACGTCCGGCACCATCACCTTCGCCGCCGGCGAGACCAGCAAGACCGTCAGCGTGGCGGTCAATGCCGACAACCTGACGGAAGCCGCCGAGAGCTTCGCGCTGCAGCTCTCCAACCCCAGCATCGGGACGCTGACCACGGCGACCGGCACCGCGACGGTGCAGGATGCGCCGCCGGCGATCTCGGTTGCCGACGTCCAGGTGACGGAGCCCAGCACCGGCACGACGCAGGCGGTGTTCACCGTCAGCCTCAGCCAGGCCTCGACGCAGACCGTGACGGTGAACTACGCCACCGCCGACGGCACCGCCCTGGCCGGCAGCGACTACACCGCCGCGTCAGGCACGCTGACCTTCGCCCCCGGCGAGACCAGCAAGACGGTCAGCGTGGCGATCAAGGCCGACCAGGTGGTGGAAGCCGCCGAGATGTTCGCGCTGAACCTGACCGGCGCGACCAACGCGATCTACGCCAAGCCGGCGGCCACGGCCTCGATCGCCGACAATACCGCGGTGGCCAGCTTCTCGGTGGGCAATGCGCAGGTGAGCGAGCCGGCCAACGGCACGGTGAATGCGAGCTTCACCGTCAGCCTGGCGCAGGCGCTGGCCACGCCGGTGACGGTGGCCTACGCCACCGCCGACGGCACCGCCAAGGCCGGCAGCGACTACACCGCCGCCTCCGGCACGCTGACCTTCGCCGCCGGCGAGACCAGCAAGACCGTCACCGTGGCGGTGAAGGCGGATGCGCTGTACGAGGGCAGCGAGGCCTTCGCGCTGAACCTCTCGGCGCCCAGCGCCGGCAGCATCGCCCAGGCCAGCGGCACCGGCACCATCCTGGATGCCACGGCGGCGCCGAGCTTCAGCATCGGTGACGCCTCGGTGACCGAACCCGTCAGCGGCACGACCAACGCCAGCTTCACGGTCACGCTTTCCGCCGCCGCGGGCATTCCGCTGACGGTGAACTACGCCACCGCCGATGGCACCGCGACGGCGGCCAACGACTATACCGCCACCTCGGGCACGCTGACCTTCGCCGCCGGCGAGACCAGCAAGACCGTCACCGTGGCGGTGAAGGCCGATGCCCTGGTCGAGGCCAGCGAGGCCTTCGCGCTCACCCTCTCGGCGCCCAGCGCCGGCACGCTGACCAAGGCGAGCGGCACCGCCACCATCCAGGACCTGCTGCCGGCGATCTCGGTCAGCGACGCCACGGTGGCCGAGCCGACCACCGGCACGGCGACGGAAAGCTTCACCGTCAGCCTGTCCAAGGCTTCCAACACGCCGGTGACGGTGGCCTACACCACGGCGGATGGCACCGCCAAGGCGGGCGTGGACTACACCGCCACGTCCGGCACGCTGACCTTCGCCGCCGGCGAGACCAGCAAGGTGGTCACCGTTGCAGTGAAGCCGAACTCGGCCATCGCCGGCGATGAACAGTTCAGCCTGGTGCTGAGCACGCCGACCGCGGCGACCATTGCCGATGGGACCGGCCTCGGCAACATCACCTACACGCCGCCGTCCAGCCTGCTGAAGCTGAAGGAGACGGTGCGCGACGAATGGGGCCAGGGCTTCGTCGCCGACTTCACCATCGACAACAGCGGCCCGGCGCAGAACAACTGGACCGTCAGCTTCGACTTCACCGGCAGCACGGTGAATGTGTGGAACGCGCATGTGGTCAGCCATGTCGGCAACCACTGGGTGCTGGCGGGCCAGGACTACAACGCCAACCTGCCCGGCGGTGGCCAGGTCGGCTTCGGCTTCCACGCCGAAGGCGCCTCGGCCAACCTGACCAACCTGATGGTGACCGCCGGCGGCACCTCCAGCGGTGGCACCGTGACCGGCGGTGGCGGCACCACCGGCGGCACCGGTGGTGACAGCGGCGGCGGCACCAGCGGCACGCCCAGCCTGAGCGTGCACAACACGCTGGTGCCGGAGCCGACCGACATGGTGGGCACCGCGACCTTCACGGTCACGCTCTCGCAGGCCGCCACGACCGCGGTGACGGTGGACTACGCCACTGTGGATGGCACGGCCACCGCCGGCAACGACTATACCGCCACCCATGGCACGCTGACCTTCGCGCCCGGCGTGACCAGCCAGCAGGTGACGGTGACGGTCCTGCCGGACCCGGCGCTGGTCTCGACCGAGACCTTCGGCCTGAAGCTCAGCAACGCCAGCGGTGCCAGCATCCTGGACGGCAATGGCACCGCCAGCATCCTGGACAGCGCCCTGACCAGCGAGAACCCGGGCTACCTGCACACCGACGGCAACCAGATCGTCAACGACGTCGGCGTGCCTGTGCAGCTGAACTCGGTCAGCTGGTTCGGCTTCGAGAGCGCCAACTACGCGGCGCATGGGCTGTGGACGCGGGACTACCACTCCATGATGGACCAGATGGTGGAGCTGGGCTTCAACAGCATCCGCATCCCCTACTGCGACCAGATGTTCGACGCCGCCAGCAAGGCGAACGGCATCGACTTCGCCAAGAACCCGGACCTGGTCGGGCTCACCCCGCTCGAGATCCTCGACCGGATCGTCGCCTATGCCGACAAGATCGGGCTGAAGATCGTGCTGGACCACCACCGCAACTCGGCCGGGGCCGGCAGCACGGAGAACGGGCTGTGGTACGACAGCAAGTACTCCGAAGCCGCCATGATCAAGAACTGGGAGATGCTGGCCGACCGCTACGGTGACAACACCAGCGTCATCGGTGCCGACCTGCACAATGAACCGCATGGCGCGGCAACCTGGGGCGGCGGCGGCGGCACCGACTGGGCGGCGGCGGCGGAACGCATCGGCAATGCGGTGCTGGCCAAGGCGCCGAACTGGCTGATCTTCGTGGAGGGTACCGGCGACTACAAGGGCGAGACCTACTGGTGGGGCGGTGACCTGGAAGGCGTCAAGGACCGGCCGATCGAGCTGGCGGTGGACAACCGCCTGGTCTACTCGCCGCACGACTACCCGAACTCGATCTATCCGCAGACCTGGTTCTCCGACCCCAGCTACCCGAACAACGAGCCGGCGATCTTCGCGGACAAGTGGGGCTTCATCTACGAGCAGGACATCGCGCCGATCTGGGTGGGCGAATGGGGCTCCAAGCTGTCCGACCCCAAGGACGTGCTCTGGGCCGATGCCATCACCAAGTACCTGGGCGGCGAGACCAAGCAGCTGACGATCGACCCCGGCGAGCTGGGGCCGAGCTGGTCCTGGTGGGCGTGGAACCCGAACTCGGGCGACACCGGCGGCATTCTGAAGGATGACTGGACCACGGTGAACTACAACAAGATCGAGCTGCTGCAGCCGCTGATGTACGGCCTGATCCCGACCGACAACGGCGCGGTCTCGCATGGCGCCAGCAACGCCGCGCTCGGCCTGACCAGCCAGACGCTGAGCGGCGCCAGCTTCAACGACGTGCTGTTCCAGAACACCAACGGCACCACCTGGTTCTGGCAGGTCGAAGGCGGCAGCATCGTCCACCAGGGCGCCGTGGCCTTCCTCGACCCCAGCTGGAAGATCATCGGCTCCGGCGACACCAATGGCGACGGCAAGGCGGAAATCCTGGTGCAGACGCCCAGCGGCTACTTCGGCATGTGGCAGCTGGATAGCAACCTG
>CAILMF010000005.1 GCA_903835235.1 uncultured Rhodospirillales bacterium | reverse complement strand
GTCATTGCCCGCGCCGCCCGCCAACGTCTGTGCCCCCGCCGCCCCGAGCAGTGTGTCGGCGCCCTGGTCCGTCGTCACCGCCACCTGGTCCCCCTGCACCGCCAAGGAGCGCAGCGCAGCGCTCGTGCCATTCAGTGCCAGGCTACCGCCGGCATGGCCCTGCAGTACCTGCACGCCCGCCGCCATCAGTTGCGAGACACCGGCCACGACCGTCCCGCTGAAGTCCAGGGTCTCGACGCCTGCCAGCGAAAGGAAGGTGATCTCGCTGTCCGTGACGGCGAGCGTATCGGCGCCGGCGCCGCCATCGATACTGCCCTTGGCGAAGCCGCCGGCCAGCAGGAAGAGGTCGTCGCCGACGCCGCCCGTGCCGCTGTCCAGCTTCATGGCGCCAAGGTCGAGCGTGTCGTTGCCCTCGCCGCCCGCCAGCGTGTCGGTGCCGTCGCCGCCGATCAGGCAGTCATTGCCCGCGCCGCCATCCAGGCTGTCATTGCCCGCGCCGCCCGCCAACGTCTGTGCCCCCGCCGCCCCGAGCAGTGTGTCGTTCGCCCGCGCGGCCGATACGGCGACATGATCGCCGGTCACCGTCAGCGGCCGCACTGCGACACTGGCGCCCAGAAGGGTCAACACAGCGCCGGCTTCGCCCGAGAGGCGCGAGACGCCCGATGTCATGAGCCGATGCGCGGAGGCGGTGACGGCGCCTGAGAAATGCAGGTCCTCGAGCTCCGTCATCGTCAGGAAGCTCACGTTCCCGCCCTGCACCGAGAGCGTATCGGCACCTTCGCCGCCGGCGATGCTGCCCTTGGCGGCGCCACGGCCAACCAGGAGCAGGTCGTCGCCCGCGCCGCCGAGGACGCTGTCCTGACGCATGGCGGCAACGTCGATGGTGTCGTTGCCCGCACCGCCGAGGACGGTGTCCGCGCCTGCCCCGGCGGAAAGCCAATCGTCACCAGCACCGCCAGTCAGACTGTCGTCGCCACCTTGACCGGCGATGCTGTCCGCCCCCGACGAACCGACGATGGTGTCGGCGAGCATGCGGTCGCCGCTGAAGCTCATGGGCGTCAGCAGCGACGTGGTGTTGCCATCCTTCACGACCTGAAACGGCGGGCTGCCGCTCCGCACCAGCCAGAGGGTGTGGTCCGTGGTGCCGCGATGCACGAGATTGTAGCCAAGCACCTGGCCGTTCGTGCCGGTGATCGGGGTGACGAGGGTGTCCGCGCTGCCCCAGGCGCTGATGTCGATGCCGGCGATGCCGCCGAAGTCGTAGATGGTGTCGGCGCCGCCAGAGAGCACGAAAAGGTCGTAGTCCAGCCCGCCGACGATGGAGTCGTCGCCGGCGCCGCCGTCCAGGGTGTTGTTTCCCGGATTGCCATTCAGGGTGTCGTTGCCGCTGCCGCCCAGCAGCTTGTCGTCACGCAGCCCCGCGATCAGGCTGTCGTTTCCTTCGCCGCCATCCAGCAGGCCGCGGGCGAAGATCGCGTGCAAGGTGTCGTTGCCGGCCAGGCCCTGCATGTGAACTTCGACGCCCGTGGCCTTGACCACGTTGTCCCCGGCATTGCCTACCAGGTCGGCCGCAACGCGGATGATGGCGTTCTTGTTATAGCGATCGTATTCCAGGTTCTCGACGTTATCGGGCAGCGTGTAGCTGCCCAGCGTCACCGCCAAGTCTTGCCCGCCGCCGGCAGCTTCCTGGATGGTCGTGCCGTGGCTGAGGAAGTAGACGTCGTTGCCCGTCCCTCCCACCAGGGTGTCGGCGCCCGGGCCGGCGTAGAAGTTGTCTCGGCCGGCGGTGCCGGTCAGTTCCGCGCCAGCGGCCGAATGGCTGGTGAAGACGTTGTGGTCGGCCAGGTAGTGGTCCAGCGCCGCGCCGAGTTGCTGCTTGATGGCGGCGGAGGCTGGGTCGCCCGAGAGATTGACGATGTCCATCGGGTCGGCGGAGACGTGGTAGAGTTCCTCCCCGCCATCCGGATAGCGCGTGTAGCGGTATTCGTTGGTGCGGATGGAATAGCTGCCGTGGATCAGGGTGACCGCATAACCGGCAAGCGCCGAGGCATCCCCGGTGAAGATGAAGTGGCGCAGCGACTCACCCTGGGCCCAGTCCGGCTGCGCGACGCCGGCGTAGTCCAGCACGGTGGAATAGATGTCGAGCGCGCTGACGGTCTGGTCCACCACTTGGCCGGCAAGCGGCGAGCCGTTCGGGTCCACCAGGATGAGTTGTGAGCGGGCGGCGGGTTCCCACAGCGTGAACTTGTGGAAGGTATCCTTGTCGCCAAGGTGGTAGCCGTGATCGCTCCAGAGCACGATCATGGTGTCGTTGGCGATGGCGGATTGCTGCAGCGCGTCCAACACCTTGCCCAGCATGGCATCGGCATAGCTGACCGAGGCGAGGTAGCCCTGGACGAAGGTAGCCCATTCTCCGGCCGCGACCGTCTTGTCGAAGGCCACCGTGGTGGTGAGTTGCAGCGCCATGTCGGGCAGGTCGGTCAGGTCGCCCGGCGGGGTCTGCGGCAGTTGGATCTGGTCCAGCGGGTAGAGGTCGAAATACTCCTTCGGCACGTTCCACGGCCCGTGCGGCCGATTGAACCCGACCGAAAGGAACAGGTCCTTGCCCTGCGGCGTGAAGCTCCCGAGGAAATCCACCGCGTGCTGCGCGATCTGCGCGTCGCTGGTAACATTGGGATCGCCGATGTAGTAGTTGACCGGCTGCGTCTTGGTGAGTTGCTGAAGGTTAAGCGGGTCGCGCTCCGCCGGCGGCCCGCTGAGCCGCATGTTGAGGTCGTAGAGCGCCGAGGTTTCTTCGCCGAACACCTTGCCGGTCGTCGCCGTGAAGTAGCCTGCCTGACGGAGCACGACGGGCATCGCCTGGGCGGTATCGACCGCCGGGAACTGCGCCTGGCCGTTCATGTACACACCGGTCGTCAGCGGGCTTTGCCCGGACATGATGGAGGTGCGGGACGGGTTGCACAGCGGCACCGTGGAGAAGGCGCTGGAGAAGGTGACGCCCATGTCGGCAAGGCGCTGCAGGTTCGGCGTGTGCACCGTCCCCGCGTAGCCATTCAGCATCGACGTCCAATTGTTAAGGTCGTCGACGACCAACATCAGGACATTCATGTCCACACCCAGATTTTGAGCAGTTTCTATGACTTATTATGCAACTTATGCGCAAGTTAGTACAAGTAGAATATTGTTGGTCATTCTAAATGATCGAACGCGCCTGACCGCGGTCAGGAGGGTGACCCTCACCCCCTGAATTCGATCCGCCTGGAGCAACCGCTCCGGCGTGGCCTGGCACTACATCGCGCCTGGCAAGCCGCAGCAGAATGGGTTCGTGGAATCCTTCAACGGCAAGTTCCGGGACAAGGGCCTGAACGAAGAGGTCTTTGCCAACCTCGCCGAGACCCGTGCCGTCATCGAACGCTGGCGGCTGGACTACAACCTGGCCAGGCCGCACTCGGCGCACGGCGGCCTGACCCCGGATGCCGCGCCCCGCCGCCACGCGGACGCGGCCGGGCGGCTGCGCTACCCGGATGGCTCCGCCGCCTGGCCGCTCCAACCAGCGCAGGATATCGGCTACAATCCCAATGGGCTCTCACTCTGAACGCGGGACCAATGGGGGGCATGTCACGGTGCGGTCCTGCCCTGCGCGAGAAGTGCATGCCAATGCCGCGAGGAAAGAAAGCGATGGCTGTGCCGAACGCACCGACCAGCTGTTGCGCCGACTGGCTGCACGCGCACGACGCAGGGACGGATGATGAGCGCTGGGGCGCGTGCATCGGCGAGGACCCGGAAGACGGGCTGTCTCGCGTGGGGTGCGATCTTCCGCCGATCAACTTCTGCCCGTGGTGCGGGGCCGACAAAAGACGCGGCGCTGCCCCTGGGAACAGGCCGGCAACCCGAGTTGCACAGCCCGAGTTGCACAGCAGTTGCACAAAACCGGGAAAGTGGTGGGCGCCGTAGGATTCGAACCTACGACCCGCTGATTAAGAGTCAGCTGCTCTACCAACTGAGCTAGGCGCCCGTACCAACCACGTGCGGTGTTGCCACCGCCGAGGGGCGCCTAAATACCCCGCGCTGCGGCTTTGTCCAGCCCCATTGTGCGCGGCCGCACGCTATTCGCGTACGGGTCTGCACCCTCACGCTATTCGCGTACGCCGCTTCACCCTCACGCTATTCGCGTAAGCAGCTTCACCCTCACGCTATTCGCGTACGGGGCCAAACTCCGCATCCCGGTGCATGTAGACCGAAAGCAGCACGCCAAACCCCAGCATGGTCGTCAGCATGGCCGACCCACCATGGCTGATCAGCGGCAGCGGCACGCCGCCCACGGGGATGCTCCCCGTCACCATCGCCACATTGACGAAGACATACAGGAAGAAGTTCGTCCCCAGCCCCACCGCCACCAGCCGGCCGAACTGGTGCTTGCAGCGAATGGCGGTGACGTAGCAGAACAAAATCACCAGGCACATCAGCCCCAGCACGGTCAGCCCGCCCACCAGGCCGAACTCCTCGGCGATCATGGTGAAGATGAAGTCGGTCTGCTTTTCCGGCAGGAAGTTCAGGTGCCCCTGGGTGCCCTGCAGAAACCCCTTGCCCCACATGCCGCCGGACCCAAGCGCGATCTTGGACTGGATGATGTTGTAGCCGGCGCCCAGCGGGTCGCTCTCGGGGTCCATGAAGGTCAGGATTCGCTGCCGCTGGTAGTCATGCAGCTTGGAATAGGCAATCGGCGCCGCCGCCCCGGCCGCGCCCAGCACCAGCGCGAATTTCCACCAGCGCACCCCGGCGGCCCAGAACACCGCGCCACCGATCATGCAGGTGATCAGGGCGGTGCCCAGGTTGGGCTGCTTCAGGATCAGCGCCATCGGCACCAGCACGGCGATGATCGGCGGGATCAGGAAGAACACATTGCCCACGCGTTCCCAGGTGGCCCGGCTGAACCAATCCGCCAGCGCCACCACCAGCATGATCTTCATCAGCTCGGAAGGCTGCAACTGCAACGGGCCGACATCGATCCAGCGCTGCGCCCCCTTGCCGACATTGCCGGCCAGCAGCACCAGCACCAGCATGGCAATGCCGCCGGCATAGCCCACCCAGGCGAAGCGGGCGATGATCCGCACATCCACCATGGCGATGCTCAGCATCAGCACCAGGCCGAAGCCGAAGCGCAGCGCATGCTTGCTGGCATAGGCCTCCGGCCCGCTCCCGGCGGAATACAGCGCCACGTAGCCGCAGGCGGCAATGCCGCACAGCAGCACCACGAACAGCCACGGCACCTGCCACAGCTTGTGCAGCACGCCCTGGCCGCGGTCCCGGGTGAAGAACCGCTTTTCCAATATGCCGCTCATCGGGTGGTCCCCTGCGGCGTAGTGGGCTGGGCCTCGGCCACGCGCGGTCCCGGCCCGGCCGGGGTGCGGAAGCGGTTGAAGGTCTCCACCAATATGTCGCGCGCCAGCGGCCCGGCGGCACCGGCGCCGCTGTTGCCGTGCTCGACGATGACGGAGACGGCGTATTGCGGGTTCTCATAGGGCGCGAAGGCCACGAACAGCGCGTGCGGCCGGTATTCGCGCGGCAGGTTCTCGGTCTTGTAGCCGCGCTCGCGCTGCTCGCGCGTCACGCGGCGCACCTGCACCGACCCGGTCTTGCCGCCCATGTTGCCATAGCCAGGCGGCAGCTTGCTGGCATGGGCGGTGCCATCGCCCTCGTTCACCACCGCCCACATGCCGTCCCGCACCAGGCGCAGGTCGCGCTCGGAAACCGCCAGCGCCGGCCAGTCCGTCCGCGCCGGCCGCCCGGCGATGGAGCGGGTGACATGCGGCACCACCTGGCGCCCGCTGGCCAGCCGCGCCGTCATGGTGGCCAGTTGCAGGGGGGTCAGCTGGTAGAAGCCCTGGCCGATGCCATGCACCACCGTGTCGCCCAGGCTCCAGCCCTTGCCCTGGGCGGCGCGCCAGGCGCGGGTCGGCATCAGCCCCTTGCGGGCGCCGGGCAGGTCGATCTCGGGGTCCACCCCCAGGCCGAAGCGGTTGCCCATATTGGCGATGCGGTCGATCCCGATCCGCTTGGCCAGCTCATAGAAATAGACGTCGCAGGAATGCTTGATCCCCGCGCGCATATCCACGCCGCCATGGCCGTAGCGGGACCAGCAGTGGAAGCGGCTTTCGCCCAGGTCCATGTAGCCGGGGCAGGTGATCCGCTCGCCCGGGCTGACCGCCCGCGCCTCCAGCGCCGCCAGCGCCACCACCATCTTGAAGGTGGAGCCCGGCGCGTAGAGCCCGTTGGTGCATTTGTTGATCAGCGGCGTCGCGCGGTTGCGGGTCCATTCCCGCCACTGCTCGGCCGAGACGCCGGAATTGAACAGGTTGGGGTCGAAGCTGGGCTGGCTGGCCATGGCCAGCACCTCGCCATTGCGGCAGTCCATGACCACCGCGCTGGTGCCTTCCTCGATCTTGTTGCGCAGCGTCCGTTGCAGCACGGAATCCACCGTCAGGTGCACGTCCTGGCCGGGCACGCCCTCGCGCCGCTCCACCTCGCGGATCACGCGGCCGACGGCATTGACCTCCAGCTGCACAGCGCCGGCCCGGCCACGCATCAGCAGGTCGTGCTGGCGCTCCACGCCCGAGCGCCCGACGCGCACGCCCGGCAGTTCCAGGAGGGGATCATTGCCGACATCTCGCTCGGCCGGCGGCGCCACATAGCCGACGATATGCGCGAGGTGCTCGCCTTCCGGGTAGAGCCTGGTGGTGCCGACATCGATGACGATGCCCGGCAGGTCCGGCGCATTCACCTCGATACGCGCCATCTCCTCCCAGGTCAGGAACTCGCGCACCGCCACGGGCACGAAGCGCCGGCGGCGGCGCACCTCGCGCTCGATCCGACCCTTCTCCCAATCCTGCAACGGCACGATCTTGGTGAAGGTTTCCAGCGTGGCGGAGACGTCCTGGGTCTGCTCGGCCACCAGCAGGGCGCGCCAGTTCAGCCGGTTGCCGGCCACCACCACGCCGTTGCGGTCCATGATCCGGCCACGCGGCGGGCTCAGCAGCCGGGCGGAAAGCCGGTTCTCCTCGGCGAGGGTGGCGTAGCGCTCGCCCTCCTCCATCTGCAGCTTCCACAGCCGGGTGCCCAGGAAGCCCAGGGCGCCGACCTGGCCCAGGCCGAGCAGCAGCGCCCGCCGGGTGAAGACGCCACGGCGCTGCTCCTCCTCCCGCCGCACGCCGCGCATGCCACCGCCAGCCTTGGCCATTGCCCTCAGTGCCCCAGGAAAGCGACCATTATACCGCGCCTTCGGCCTGCCGCATCACCCGATGCACCTTGGCCAGCACAAAGGACAGGGTCGGGTACAGCCCGGCGGTCAGCACCACGCCGTACAGCGCCGGCGCCGGCGGCAGCAATTGCAGGTTCAGCACGCATTGCAGCACCCAGCCCAGCACCGCCGCGCCCAGCGCCAGCACGATGTAGATCAGCCAGATCATCAGGAAGGACAGCTTGGCCAGAAAGCCGCGCCAGCGCAGCGCAATGCCCTGGCAGATCAGCAGCACCAGCACCGAGGACCCCAGCGGCGCCTGGGTCAGCAGATCCTGCAGCAGCCCGATGCCGAACACCGCCGGCGGCGGCAGCCCGGCCGGGCGGAACACGCTCCAGAAGAACACGCAGGGCAGGGAGACCGCGGGCACCAGCCCCGGCAGCCCCAGCGGCAGGCTGGCCAGCACCAGCAGGAAGATCAGGAATCCCGCCGGGAAGATCGCGCGGGCAAAGGCATCCGCCTGGCGAATCAGGCTGGAAGGCGGGTCGCTCAGCCCGCGCATGGCACTGCCCCCGGCCGGCCTGCCATCAGCGGCGGCTGTTGCGCGGCTCGGGCCGGGCCACCGCCTCGGGCGGCAGAATCCCGCCCAGCCCGTAGTCGAACAGACGGACCACATCCAGCCGGTCCAGATGCGCGAACAACTCGATCTCGGCGCCGCCCGAGGGGGTCCAGCGCACCACCCCCACCGGCAACCCCGCCGGGAAGGCATTGGCCTCGGCCGATGTCACCACGCGCTCGCCATCCTGCGGCACATTGCCTTCCGGCCAGTGCTGCAAGCGCGGCCGGTTGCCGTTGGTGCCCACCATCATGGCCCGGGCGCGGCTGCCTTCCAGCGTCACGGGAATGCGGCTGTTCATGTCGGTGGCCAGCAGCACGCGGGCGGACCGGCTGCCCACCTCGGTGATGCGGCCGACCAGGCCGCGCTCATCCAGCGCCACCTGGCCCTTGCGGAAGCTCTGGCTGGGACCGGTCGCCACCAGCACGGCCTTGGCATAGACGCCGCCGGCATCCGCCACCACGCGGGCGGTGCGGTAGCTCGGCGCCGCCTCGGGCACGAAATCGAGCTGGCGGCGCAGCAGCTGGTTCTCGGCCTCCAGCGCCAGCGCGGTGCTGTGCCAGCGCCACAGCCGCTCATTCTCCTCGCGCAGCCGGGCGTTCTCGCTGCGCAGGCTGGCCAGGTGGGCCAGGTCGTCAAAGGCCTGGCGCGTCGCCGCCACCGGCTCCTGCAGGGCGCCCCAGACGGGGGTCAGGACATCGGTCATGACCGTGCGCAGCCGCTCGGCCAGCAGGGTATCCGCCTTGCCAAGCAGCATCGTGCCGAAAGCCGCGGCGATCAGCACCGGCAGCGTCAGGCGAGACAGCGCCTGCCGCAAGGGAATACTCAGTCGGAGCAATCAGGCCTCCCTGCCGCCCAAACCCCCGGGCGGAACTGCCGACGCTTCCTCAATCAGCCCTCAATACATCGAACTGAGCACTTGGCGAAGCCGTTTCATTTCCTCCAGCGCCCGACCGGTGCCCAGCGCCACGCAGGAAAGCGCGTCCTCCGCCACCACCACGGGCAGGCCCGTCGCGTCGCGCAGCACCTGGTCCAGCCGGTACAGCAGGGCGCCGCCGCCGGTCAGCACGATGCCCTTGTCGACGATATCGGCGGCCAGTTCCGGCGGCGTGTTCTCCAGCGCCACCTTCACCGCTTCCACAATGGCGGTCACCGGCTCGGCCAGCGACTCCGCGATCTGGCGCTGCGAAACGTATACTTCGCGCGGCACGCCGTTCATCAGGTCGCGGCCCTTCACCTCGGTCGCCGGGCCTTCCTCGCCGTCTTCCGGCGGAGCGGCGGCGCCGATCTCCATCTTGATCCGCTCGCTGCTGCTCTCACCGATCAGCAGGTTGAAGGTGCGGCGGATGTAGGAAATGATCGCCTCGTCCATCTTGTCGCCGCCGACGCGGACGCTGCGGGCATAGACGATGCCGCCCAGGCTGATCACCGCCACTTCCGTGGTGCCACCGCCGATATCCACCACCATCGAGCCTGACGGCTCGGTCACCGGCAGCCCGGCGCCGATCGCGGCCGCCATCGGCTCCTCGATCAGCAGCACCTTGCGGGCGCCGGCCGACTCGGCGGATTCTTGAATGGCGCGGCGCTCCACCGCGGTGGAGCCGCTGGGCACGCATACGATGATCAGCGGCGAGGCAAAGCCGCGCCGGTTGTGCACCTTGCGGATGAAATGCTTGATCATCTCCTCCGCCACTTCGAAATCGGCGATCACGCCGTCCCGCAACGGCCGGATGGCGGCGATGTTCCCCGGCGTGCGGCCGAGCATCATCTTCGCCTCCTCGCCCACCGCCAGCACCTGCTTGCGGCCGCGCAGGTCGGCAATCGCGACCACGCTCGGCTCGTTCAGCACGATGCCCCTTCCCTTGACGTAGACCAGGGTATTGGCGGTTCCCAGGTCGATGGCCATGTCCGCCGACAAGAAGCCGAACAGGCGAGAAAACATGTGGCGGCAGCCTTCCAGGTGGGACCCCTTCCCCACTGAACCGCTGCCCGCGAGGCCATCAGCCGCGCCGCCATCGGTTCCACAGCCCCCCGCGGGGTCCGACATCACGAGTTCGGGGATGCTGCAATCCCGGTGGCTTACCCGCCCGGACGTTCGCGCTCAAGCCTTCATCCTGGGACCGGTCGCGGGGCTGGGACAAGCCAGGCGCAAACCGGAGGGCACCGACCGGCGTTTGACCCGGCAGAAACGGAGTCCCCCCGATGCGCAAGCCAAGCCTGACCCTGCTCATCCTTGCCGCCCTGGCCACCCTGCCCGCCCTGGCCGGCTGCGGCTATTCCACCGGAGACCGGGCGGTCTCGGGCGGCCTGCTCGGCGCCGGCGGCGGCGCGGCGCTGGGTGCGCTGACCGGCGGCAGCGCCGGCACCGGGGTGCTGATCGGCGGCGTGGCCGGCGCCGCGGCGGGCGGCCTGACCAGCGGGCGCGACGTGCAGCTGGGCCGCCCGGCCTGGCGGTAACCCAGGCCGCCGGCCGCAGCCTGGGTCACGCCCCGCGGGCAACGCCGAAGATCAGCGAGACCAGGAACAGCACCAGGAAGATCGCGAACAATATCTTGGCGATGCCGGCCGAGGCCGAGGCGATGCCACCGAAGCCGAACAGCCCGGCGACCAGCGCGATGACGAGAAAGATCAGCGTCCAATACAGCATGGCGTCCACCCTGGGGTTGCGTTGCCAGGGCACAACGCCGCTGCCGCCAGCGGTTCCTTCACCTCGGAAGGAGCTTCTGGCCGCCGTGTCAGACCGGCCGCAGCCCGCGCGTCACCGCCTGGTAGGTCGCCACCGCCAGCGTGGTCGGGTCGAACGGCTTGGTGATCACGAAGGCCGGCTCGGTCACGTCGCCGGTCAGCAGGCGTTCCGGATAGGCGGTCACGAAGATCACCGGCACGCTGATATGCGTCAGGATCCGCGCCACCGCGGTTGCGCCATCGCCACCCACGCCCAGGTTGATGTCGGCCAGCACCAGCGTCGGCGGGTCGCGGCGCGCAATCTCCACCGCCTCCTGCTCGGTCGCGGCAATGCCGACCACGCTGTGGCCGCAGCGCTCCACCAGCTCCTGGATATCCAGCGCGATGATCGGCTCGTCCTCGATGATCAGCACCCGCGCCGCGGCGCCGGCGCGCAGCCTGTCGCGTGCCACGCGCAACTCGTGCTCGGCCGCATCCACCTGAACGCGAAGCGCCGCCGCGGCATCTGTCAGCGGCATTTCCTCCAACGCTGTCAGCAGCAGCAGCTTGCGCTGCACGCTCGTCATCTCCTGCCCGGCATCCTCATACGGCGCGGCATCGCTGATGGCGCCGTACATCGCCACGCGCAACGCATGCTCGCCCGCCGGTGGCGTCGCCGCCAACACGCCGCGCAACGCTTCCGCCACCAGCGCATCGCCATGCTGCTGGCTGCCGGTCAGCGCCCGCGCGTAGCGGCGCGCATAGGGCAGCACGCGCAACAGCGCGGCGCGATCGGTCTCGGTCATCGTGTCTCGCTCATGCGGTGTTCATCCACGTGCGTCGCGCTTGTTGATATGCAGGCTGTCGTGCGGGAACAAGCCACGGATCAAGCATTGCGCAATGCTCTCGCGGCATTGTTGCCCGAGCTTCGCGCCTTTGCGCGCTACCTCGCGGGTTCGCGTGCCGAGGCCGACGACCTGGTGCAGGAAGCGGTGCTGCGCACGCTGCGCGCGCTGGACGGACGCAGCGAAGGCGTCAACCTGCGCGCCTGGTGCCTGGCGGTCATCCGCAACGCCTTCCACGAACATCTCCGGTTGCGCAAGCGCGAGGCGGCGCGGCTGCGCGACAGCGTGGAGCCGGCGCCAGCACCGCCCTTGCAGGAAACGCCGGGGGCGATGCGCGACCTGCAACGCCAGCTGGCCACGCTGCCGCCGCTGCTGCGGGAAGCGCTGCTGCTGGTTGGCGCACAGGGTCTTTCGCATGAGGAAGCCGCCAGCGTCTGCAACGTGCCACTCGGCACCATGAAGGCGCGCGTCTCCCGCGCACGGCGCCAGCTCAGCATCGCTCTCGGTGGCGTGACCCGCTGACGCGCTTTGCATGCAACCCGGGCGCGGTGCGGATCACTCCTCTCCAGCCAAGGCAAGGAATGCACCGCATGGACCCGCTGGATGACACGATGCTGGACCAGGATGACGACGAAGCCGAGCTGCCTGTCGTCGTCCGCGTTCCGCTGACACCGGAAGAGCAGCGCGAGGCGCGCAAGGTGTTCCACGCCGCGCTGATCGCGCTGCTGCCCAAGCTGCGCGTGCAGGCGCTGGCGTTGACCCGCAACCGCGCCGCGGCGGAAGACCTGGTGCAGGACGCGGTGGCCAATGCGCTGGCCGCGCAGAACAGCTTCACCCCCGGCACCAACTTCGCCGCCTGGATGCATCGCATCCTGCGCAACCGCTTCATCTCCACCCTGCGCAAGCAGCGCGAGACGACTGACATCGAGGACCTGCCGAGCAGCGCCTTCGCGGTCAGCGGCGCGCATGAGGACCGGCTGATCCTGAAGGAGTTGGGCGTGGCGCTGAACCGCCTGCCCAGCGACCAGCGCGAGGCGCTGTTCATGGTGGTGCTGCAGGGCCTGTCCTACGAGGAAGTCGCCGAGGCCACCGGCTGCGCCGTCGGCACCGCGAAAAGCCGCGTGTTCCGCGCCCGCCGCCAGTTGCAGACCTGGCTGATGGGCGAGGAACGCCCGGGCAACGCCCCCGCGCTGGCGCGAAGCCGCTGGTTGCAGGACGTTGGCGAACCCCGCGCGGAGGTGTAGGGTGCCATGACACCGAGCGAGGCAGCGGAGCTCCACTCTCCCGCTGTCGCGCCGTCGAGGGCGGCGGGCAGCATGGCGCAGGGTTCCAACAGCCGGGGCGGCAAGCCCCCGAGACGCGGCGTAGGCGCAACACCACCAAGTGGCGTCGACCAGGCCTTCGAACTCTGGCTGAATCGCGGCCTGCACCAGCTCTACGACGCCGTGGCGAAGGAGCCGCTGCCCGATGAGCTGCTGAAGCTCATCGAGCAGGACAAGACCGCGCCGCGCGAATAGCGGCGCGGCGCCGGCGTTACGCGCTGAGAGCGGCCGGCGCGGTGCGGGCGCGCTTGACCACCAGCTTGTTCAGCGCATGCACATAGGCGCGCGCCGCGGCCACGATGGTGTCGGGGTCGGAGCCCTGGCCGTCCACCAGCTTGCCATTCTCCTCCAGCCGCACGGTCACGCGCGCCTGGGCATCGCTGCCTTCGGTAATGGCCTGCACGCTGAACAGCTTGAGCTCGGCCTCATGCGGAAAGGCCTGCTGCAACGCCTTGAAGGTCGCGTCCACGGCGCCATCGCCCTTGGCCACGCCCTCCACCACCTCGCCATCCACTTCCAGGCTCAGCGACGCCACCGGCTTCGGCCCCATGCCGGAGACAACGGTCAGCGCGGTCAGCTTCACCCTGTCGTTCTGGCGGAACTCCTCATCCACCAGCGCGGCCACGTCCTCGTCGTAGACCACCTTCTTCAGGTCGGCGATGACCTTGAAGCGGCGGAAGGCGTCGTTCATCTGGTTGTCGCCGACATCGCCATAGCCCAGCGCCTTCAGCTTGTCCTTGAACGCCGCGCGGCCGGAATGCTTGCCCAGCACCAGGGAGGAGTTGGACCAACCCACGCTCTCCGGCGTCATGATCTCATAGGTCGTGCGGTCCTTCAGCACGCCATCCTGGTGGATGCCGCTCTCATGCGCGAAGGCGTTGCGGCCGACGATCGCCTTGTTCGGCTGCACGTCGAAGCCGGTGATGGTCGCCAGCAGCTTCGACGTCTTCAGGATGTTCGGCGTGACGATGCCGTTGCTGTAGCCCAGCGCGTCGTGGCGCGTGCGCAGCGCCATCGCCACTTCCTCCAGGCTGGCATTGCCGGCGCGCTCGCCGATGCCGTTGATGGTCACCTCCACCTGGCGCGCCCCGGCCTGGATGGCCGCCAGCGTATTCGCCACGCCCAGCCCCAGATCGTTGTGGTTGTGTGCGGAGAGCACGACATTCTCGATGCCCGGCACGCGCTCGCGCAGGTTGTGGAAGATCGCGGCCATGTCGGCCGGCAGCGAATAGCCGACCGTATCAGGAATGTTGATCGTCGTCGCACCCGCGCGGATCGCCACCTCCACCACGCGGCACAGGAAGTCGGGGTCGGAGCGCGAGCCATCCTCGGCGCTCCACTCCACGTCCTCGGCGTGGTTGCGGCTCAGCGTCACGCTGTCATGCGTCAGCTGCAGCACGTCCTCGCGGCTCATGTTCAGCTTCACCCGCATATGCAGGTCGCTGGTCGCCAGCACGATGTGGATGCGCTTGCGCGCCGCCGGCTTCAGCGCCTCGGCGCTCTTCAGGATATCCGCCTGGTTGCAGCGGCCCAGGCTGGCCACCACGGGGCCGGACTTGCTGAACTTGCGCGCAATCGCCTGCACGCTTTCAAAGTCGCCCGGGGAGGCGATGGCGAAGCCCGCCTCCATCACGTCGACGCCGAGCTCCGCCAGCGCCTCCGCCATGCGCAGCTTCTCCTCCAGGTTCATGGAGAAGCCGGGGCTCTGCTCGCCGTCGCGCAGCGTGGTGTCGAAGAAGATGACGCGGTTTTCGTCCAACGTGCCGAAGCTGGGGTGATTGATGGCCATCGGTGGCATTTCCTTGAGCGTTCTTGCGGTTACCCTAACCTGCCTGGCGCGCGGTGTCGCGCAGCGCGCAGGCAAGCGCCGTCTCAGCTTCCCCTGAGTGCGATGCCGGCCGAGGGCCGCGCTACACGCTCAGGGGCGGGTAAGTCGAAGGAGAAGCAGGCCGAGCAGCGCACGCGCGTCAACACCGGCCGAAGGGCCGGTCTGCTGAGCGGAAAAGGGTGCGCACGGGGTCATGATGGCGGAAGCCTAGGCGAAACGCCCCCCGCCAGGCAAGGGGTAAGCTACCCCACCGGCATGAAGTCGTAGGTGCCCACGCCCTGCAGAATGGCGAATTTCGCCCGGCCGCCGCCCTGCCCGGTCACCCGATGCGCGCACCGCGCCGGCACCGCATGCATCTGGCCCGGCTGCAACACGGTCTCGGTGGTCGGCGCCCGGGTCTCGATCACCATCGGCCCCTCCATGCAGAAGAAGGTGTCGGTCACCTCGGTATGCCAATGCCACGGCACTTCCTGGCCCGGCGCCAGCGTCAGGATCTGCATGCGCAGGCCATTCGCCTGCGCCACCAGCTCGCGCCCTTCCAGCGGGTAGTCGCCCCGTGCTGCCATCACCGTCGCTCCTGCTCTGTCGCCACCAGCATGGCGGCTGTCGGGCATGCCGGTCCAGGCGTGTTTCCGGCGCCCGGTTCAATGCCGCCCTGGGCGCCCCGGCGCTAATCCTCCGGCCGGAAGCCGCTTTCGCGCACCACCGCGGCCCAGCGGTCCCAATCGGCCTTCAGCATGCCCGCGAATTCCCGCGTGCCGGTCGGCAGCGGCGTCATCACCAGGCGGGCCAGCGCCTCCTGGTAGTCCGCCGTGGCGCTCATCCGCTGCACCTGGTGGTTCAGCTCCTGCACCACGGCGTCCGGCGTGCGCGCCGGCAGGAACACGCCGAACCATTCGCGCGACGCGAATTGCGGAAAGCCCTGCTCGGCGAAGGTGCCGACATGGGGGTAGCGCACCATGCGCTCCGGCGCCGTCACCGCCAGCACGGTGATCCGCCCGGCATCGGCGGCGCCCACCAGGTCCACCATCGGGTGGAAGCTGGCGCCCAGCGTGCCGCCCATCAGGTCCTGTATCGCCGGGCCACTGCCGCGATAGGAGACATGCGTCATGGCCAGCCCCGCCGCCTTGGCAAACTGAATGCCGAGGAAATGCGGCGTGGTGCCGGCCGAGGGGCTGGAATAGCCGATCTCCGCCTGGCCCTTCCCCCATTCCATGAACTGCCGCAGCGTCCCCGGCATGCCCGCGCGCGGCCCCGCCGCCATGCCCAACGGAAAGCCGCCGGCACTGCACACCGCGATGACATCGGTGAAGGGGTCATACCGCGTGCTGCCGGGGTAGATGTGCGGCAGCAGGGAAAGCATGGAGCTGGCACTCAGCAGCATGGTGGTGCCGTCCGGCTCCGCCGCCTTCAGCGCCTCCACCGCCAGCCGGCCGGAAGCGCCTGGCCGGTTCTCCACGATGACATTGGCCGCAAAGGTACCACGCAGCCGTTCCGCCACCAGGCGGGCCACGATATCGGCGCTGCCACCGGCGGGGAAACCGACCAGCATGCGCGCCAGCGGCCGCAGGCCCTGCGCCAGCGCGGGCGCGGCCAGCGTGGACAACACCAGCCCGCGACGGGTGATGGACATGCGTTCCTCCATTTTCGGGAACGCTAACAGAAAAGGCCGCGGTGTCACCACCACGGCCCCTTCCCCATCAGAACAACCAAAACCCTAACCGCGGACGCGAAGGCCGTGGCGCGGACTCAGGCGGCCCGCCAGGGCCGAGAGGCCGAACGGCCGACGCCGCTTATGCGGCGCAAGCCAAGTGCGCGGACGCGCACGCCGGCGCCTGAGGCCAAAAAAAGCCTCGTTGATAAAGCGAAGAACCTAGTTCTTCGCCTTATCAACGAGCGCACCCTTCTTGATCCACGGCATCATGGCGCGCAGCTTCTCGCCCACTTCCTCGATGCTGTGCTCCGAAAGGCGGCGACGGGTGGCCTTGAAGCTGGCCTGGTTCACCTTGTTCTCCAGCATCCAGTCGCGGGCGAACTTGCCGGTCTGGATGTCCTCCAGCACGCGCTTCATCTCGGCCTTGGTCTCGGCGGTGACGATGCGCGGCCCCGTCACGTACTCGCCGTACTCGGCGGTGTTGGAGATGCTGTAGTTCATGTTGGCGATGCCGCCCTCGTAGATCAGGTCCACGATCAGCTTCACTTCGTGCAGGCACTCGAAGTAGGCCATCTCCGGCGCGTAGCCGGCTTCCACCAGCGTCTCGTAGCCGGCTTTGATCAGCTCCACCAGGCCGCCGCACAGCACCACCTGTTCGCCGAACAGGTCGGTCTCGCACTCTTCCTTGAAGCTGGTCTCGATCACGCCCGAACGACCACCGCCGATGGCCGACGCGTAGGACAGCGCGATCTCAAGCCCATTGCCGGAGGGGTTCTGGGCGAGGGCCACCAGGCACGGCACGCCGCCGCCCTTCTGGTATTCGCTGCGCACGGTGTGGCCAGGGCCCTTCGGCGCAATCATGAACACGTCCAGGTCCGGGCGCGGGTCCAGCAGGTTGAAGTGCACGTTCAGACCGTGCGCGAAGGCCAGCGCGGCGCCTTCCTTCATGTTGCCGTGCAGGCTCTCGCGGTAGATGTCGCCCTGCAGCTCGTCCGGCGTCAGCATCATCACCACGTCGGCCCACTTGGCGGCGTCGGCGGGGGTCATCACCTGGAAGCCCGCGGCCTCGGCCTTGTTCCAGCTGCTGCCGGGCCGCACGCCGATGGCGACGTCCTTCAGGCCGCTGTCGCGCAGGTTCATCGCGTGGGCATGGCCCTGGCTGCCGAAGCCGATGATCGCGACCTTCTTGGCCTTGATCAGGTTCACATCCGCATCGCGGTCATAGTAAACGCGCATGTCTAGCAGTCCTTCTTTGTCGTTCAGGCTTTGAGTGAATAGGTGCCGCGCGCGATGCCGATGACGCCGGTGCGCACCACCTCGGCCAGCCCCAGCGGGCGCATCAGCGCGGTAAAGGCTTCCAGCTTGTCGCCATTGCCGGTCATCTCGAACACGAAGCTCGCGGTCGTCGCATCGATCACCCGCGCGCGAAAAGCGTCCGCCAGGCGCAGCGCCTCGGCCCGCTGCTCGCCGGTGCAGACCACCTTGATCAGCATCAGCTCGCGCGCCAGGTGCGGGCCTTCCAGCGAGAGGTCGCAGACCTTGCGCACCGGCACCAGGCGGTCCAGCTGCGCCTTGATCTGCTCGATCACCATCTCGGTGCCGGAGGTGACGATGGTGATGCGCGAGATCGCGCGATCCTCGTCCACCGGCGCGACCGTCAGGCTTTCGATATTGTAGCCGCGGCCGGAGAACAGCCCGACGACGCGCGCAAGAATACCCGGCTCATTGTCCACGAGCACGGCGATGGTGGCGTTACGCAACTTGGTCTCGTTATTGTCTGACATGGTGGGCACCGCGGGCATGAGAAGCGAGGACGCCCCCTTGCGGCGGCGCCAATGGCACGGAAAGCAGGCGCTGGCTAGACCAGCACTTTCCCCTCGTCCGTCACGCCCTTCACGCCGCCTTCCTGGTCCGGCCCCAGGATCATCTCGTTATGCGCGGCGCCGGAGGGGATCATCGGGAAGCAGTTCTCGTCCTTCGCCACCGCGCAATCCATGATGACGGGGCCAGGATGCGCCAGCATCTCGCGGATGCCGGCATCCAGATCCTCCGGCCGCGTCACCCGCAGGCCGCGGGCATGGAAGCTCTCGGCCAGCTTGACGAAGTCGGGCAGCGCCGCGCTGTAGCTCTCCGAATACCGGCCACCATGCAGCAGCTCCTGCCACTGCCGCACCATGCCCATGTACTCGTTGTTCAGGATGAACACTTTTACCGGTAGCCGGTACTGCGCCAGCGTCGCCATCTCCTGGATATTCATCAAAATCGAAGCCTCGCCGGCGATATCGATCACCAGCGCATCCGGGTGGGCAATCTGCACGCCCATGCCAGCCGGCAGCCCGTAGCCCATGGTCCCCAGCCCGCCCGAAGTCATCCAGCGGTTCGGCTTCTCAAACCCGAAATACTGCGCCGCCCACATCTGGTGCTGGCCGACCTCGGTGGTGATGAAGGTGTCGCGTCCGGTCTCGCGCGTCAGGTCATAGAGCCGCTGGATCGCGTGCTGCGGCTTGATGATGCTGCCTTCCTGGCGATAGCGCAGGCAATCCTTGCCGCGCCATTCCTCGATCTGCGTCCACCAATCGGCCAGCGCGCCGGTGTGCTGCGGCTGCTCGCTGGCCTTCCAGGCTTCCAGCAGCGCCTTCAGCGTCAGCCCGGCATCGCCGACCAGGGCGATGTCCACCGGCACGTTCTTGTTGATGCTGGACTGGTCGATATCGACATGGATCTTCTTGGCCGTCGGCGCAAAGGCGTTCAGCCGCCCGGTGACGCGGTCGTCGAAGCGCGCGCCGACATTCAGCATCACGTCGCAGCCGTGCATCGCCAGGTTGGCTTCGTAGGTGCCGTGCATTCCCAGCATGCCCAGGAACTGCCTGTCCGTGGACGGATACGTCCCCAGCCCCATCAGCGTGTTGGTGCAGGGAAAGCCGGTGAGGCGCACGAACTCGGTCAGCAGCCGGCTGGCTTCCGGCCCGGCATTCACCACGCCGCCGCCGGCATAGACGATGGGCCGCTTGGCGCCCTTCAGCAGCTTCACCGCCTGCGCCACCAGCTCGGCATTCGGCTCCCGCTGCGGGCGGTAGCTGCGATGCGGCGCGGTCGGCGCCTCGTGGTATGGCCCCTGGCCGATCAGCACGTCCTTCGGCAGGTCGATCACCACCGGCCCGGGGCGGCCGCTGCGCGCCACATAGAAGGCCTCGTGCACCACGCCGGCCAGCTTCCTGATGTCCTTGACCAGGTAGTTGTGCTTGGTCACCGGGCGGGTGATGCCGGTGGTGTCGGCCTCCTGGAAGGCGTCATTGCCGATCAGATGCGTCGGCACCTGGCCGGTCAGGCAGACCAGCGGCACGCTGTCCATCAGCGCGTCCAGCAGGCCGGTCACCGCATTGGTCGCACCGGGGCCGGAGGTGACCAGCACGCAGCCCACCTTGCCGGTGGAGCGCGCATAGCCCTCGGCCGCATGCACCGCAGCCTGTTCATGCCGCACCAGGATGTGGCGAATGGCGTTCTGCTGGAACAGCGCGTCGTACAAGGGAAGTACCGCGCCGCCGGGGTAGCCGAAGATGACCTCGACGCCCTGTTCCTTCAGCGCGCGAAGCACGATCTCGGCGCCCGACATGGTCTCGGCGGCGGCGGCTGTGGTCTGAAGCGTGGCGGACATGGGGTTCTGGCTTTCCGAATGGGTCCCGCCATCAGGCGAGGCGCGCACCGTTAAAGCCCTCGCTGCACCGCGTCAACGCCAGCAATCAACAAACGCGAAGAATTTTGCGCGTTCGCTTTCTGGAAATTGCGCCAAATCGGTGAAGCGCGCATGGATGATATGCGTCTCCTGCGGGGCAGCCAGCTGATGGTGCCGGAACCAAGTCGCCTGGCGCTTGGTATACTGGCCAGTATGCAAGGTGGCCCGCCTGGCCGCGTCTTCCAGCCCCAGCTGGCCCCTGAGATGCGCCAGCAGTTCCGGCACGCCATGCGCCCGCATCGCCGGCAGCGCCGGGTCCAGCGCCTGCGCCGCCAGCGCCCGCGCCTCCTCCAGTGCGCCATCGCGCAGCATGGCCTCGAACCGCCGGGCAATCGCCGCCCGCAGCACGTCCCGCGGCGGGTCCAGCAATATCGCCCGGAAGCGCCAGGCCGCCGGCCCGGTGCTCGGCGCCTCCCGCTGCCAGGCCGCCAGGCCGCGCCCGGTGGCCAGCAGCACCTCATAGGCGCGGGCCACGCGCTGGCTGTCGCCCGGCCGCAGCGTGGCCGCGGTCTCCGCATCCAGCCGGGCATGCACCGCCGCGGCGCCCTCGGCCTCCACCGCCGCCCGCGCCGCCGCACGCAGGTCGTCGGGGATCGCCGGCAACTCCGAAAACCCCTGGGTCAGCGAAAGGAAGTACAGCCCGGTGCCACCGCAGAGGATCGGCAGCCGCCCGTCCCGGCGCACCCGCTCCAGCTCGGCCAGGGCGGCCGCGCGCCACCAGGCCACGCTGGCCGCCTCGGCCGCCGGGCGCACGCCGTACAGCGCATGCGGCACCCGGGCCTCGTCGGCCGGCGTTGGCCGCGCCGTCAGCACCCGCAGCTCCGCATAAACCTGCATGGAATCGGCGTTGATCACCGTGCCGCCCAGCCGTTCCGCCAGGGCCAGCGCCAGTGCGCTCTTGCCACTGGCCGTCGGCCCCGCCACCAGCAGGGCGCGCGGGCTTCCGCCCGGCTCCGTCATCGCGTAGAGGCCCCTGCCATGTCGCACATGCTCACGCTGATAGCACCCCCGGGCGGCCTGGCCACCGCCCAGCTGACCCAGGCCCGCGCCGCGATGGTGGCGCTGGGCGCCGATGCCGGCACCCCCGCCTGGCTTTCGCCGGAGGAAGCCGCCGACCTGCCCTTCGCCGCGCTGGCGCCGGAACAGGCCATGGCCGCCGCCCGCCAGGCCATCGGCGAGGCCGCCATCGACATCATCGCCACCCCGGCGGAGGGCCGCCGCAAGCAGCTGCTGCTGGCCGACATGGACAGCACCATCGTCACCAGTGAAACGCTGGACGAACTCGCCGCCTTCGCCGGCCTGAAGGAAAAAATCGCCGCCATCACCGCCCGGGCGATGAATGGCGAGCTGGACTTCAAATCCGCCCTGCGCGAGCGCGTGGGCATGCTGAAGGGCCTCTCTACCTCAGCCCTGGAAGCCACCTGGCAGGCCACCGAGCTGATGCCCGGCGCGCTGGACCTGGTGGGCACCATGCGCGCCCATGGCGCCCGCTGTGTGCTGGTCTCCGGCGGGTTTACGTTTTTCACCGGCAAGGTGGCGGCGCTGGTCGGCTTCCACGCCCACTTCTCCAACACGCTGGAGCTGGATGGCGAGACCCTGGCCGGCACGGTGGCCGACCCCATCCTGGACCGCGACGCCAAGCTGGCCACGCTGAAGCGCATCGCCGGCGAACTCGGCCTGCCGCTGACGGCGACACTGACGGTGGGGGATGGCGCCAACGACCTGGCGATGATCCAGGCCGCCGGGTTGGGCATCGCCTTCCACGCCAAGCCTTCGGTCGCCGCGGCTTCGCGCGCCAAGGTTGACCATTGCGGCCTGCGCGCCCTGCTCTTCGCGCAAGGCTTCAAGGCCGAGGACATCACCCCCTACCAGGGCTGAGCCGCCGGCGCCGGGGCGCAGAAGGCGCGACCCCGGCAAGGCCGCCTATGGGGTTCGGCAGCCAGGGGGAGTGGGGCGACGGCCAAGGAGGCAGCGGCGTCGCCGCGGCCGGAGCCGCGCCTGGACGTGAACATATGGCGAACATGCGGCCCTGTCAACCGGCACCATGGCGGCGCCGAATTGCCGCCGCTGCCGGCGCGGTCTAAACCCGCGCGCATGACCGACGAAGCCATGGCGCCGAGCGCCGACACCCCGCCCGACCGCCTCTCCAACCACCCGAAGAGCCCCTTCTACAATGAAGCGGCGCTGGAACGCGGCGTGGGCATCAAGTTCAAGGGCGAGGAAAAGACCAATGTCGCGGAATACTGCGTCTCCGAGAATTGGGTCCGCCTGACCATCGGCAACAAGGTGGACCGCACCGGCGCGCCGATGACCATCAAAGTCACCGGCGAGGTCGTGCCCTACTGGCGCGCGTAGAAGTAGACGCCCTGCTGGCGCGCGGAGAAGCAGGTAGCCCTGCCGGCGCCGCCCTACCTGCCCGGCAACGGCAGCAACCCGCTCTCCACCACCGCGGCCCGCGCCGCCGGCCCCGCCAGATACCGCAGCAGCGCCGCCGCCGCCTCCGGCTGCCTTGCCCCGCTGGCCACGCCGCCGGCGAACACCGTGTAAAGCTGCACCGCCTCCGGCAGCGGCCCGAGGAAGCTCACGCCGCGCACCGGCAGCAGCTCCGCCACCTGCTGGAAGGCCAGCTCCAGCTCGCCCCGCGCCACCGCGGCCGCCACCGGCTCGCCGCTCACCAGCCGCGCCCGGCCCTGCATCTCCGCCGCAATGCCCAGCCGCTCAAACAGCGGCCCGTTCACGTAGCGCCCGCTCGCACTCGCCGAATAGCCCAGGCTGCGCGCCGCCAGCAGCGTCGTCCGCAGCTTCTCCACGGTGGAGATGTCGGGCCGCGCCGCCCCCTCCCGCACCGCCAGGCCGATGCCGGAATTGGCCAGGTCCACCCGGCTGACCGGCGCCACCCGCCCCTCGGCGGCCAGCCCGTCCAGCGCCTCCGCCACCATGATCAGCGCATCCGCCACCTCGCCGCGCCGCAGCCGCATGGGAATGGCGGTGGGCGCGGTGCCCATGGAGCCCCCCTGCACCATCACCAGCCGATGCCCGGTCTCCCGCTCGAACCCCGGGGCCAGCACCTGGAAGGCCGCGGTAAAACCGCCGGAGATCATCACCTGAACCTCCGCCGCCCGCGCCTGCGCCCCGCCCAGCAGCAGGGCCGCCACCATCATCCAGCGCATCGCTTCCTCCGGTTTCCACGTCCGGCAGGGTAGAGCGCCGGCGCCGCCACCGCTACCGTTCCGCCGCCGCCGCGGGAACCCCAACGGTTCCAGGGCTTTTCCCTCGCACCTCAGCGACCAGGGAAGCGTGACCCATGGAACTCGACATCCTGCTGCGCGGGCAGTCCAACGCCTTCCTGCTGGCGGCCGACACCGGCCAGGCCATCGCCCAGGAAGTGCAGCGACTGCTCGGCTTCGACGGCACCACCAACCAGGTCTGGCTGCAGGCAGACTGGTCCACCCCGGGCGCCCAGACCACCATCGCCAGCACCAGCCTGGTCGGCGACTGGCTGACCCAAACCGCCCCCGGCCAATGGCAGCCCACCGCGCTGGAACAGGGCCTGCTGCGCTTCGCCAGCCAGCACCAGGGCTTCGACAGCACCGCCGTGCTGTGGCTGCACAATGAGTATGACAGCTTCAACCCCAACCTGGACGCCGCCACCTGGGAAAGCGCGGTCCGCGCCGACGCTGCCCTGCTGCGCCAGGCGCTGGGGCTGAGCGCGGCGCAATCCCCCTACATGTTCGTCAGCGCCATCCCGTTCGAGGGCGCCAACGACGCCACCGCGCAGGCGATCCGCCTGGGCATGGAGCACCTGGCCGCCGACCCCGGCTTCAACGCCGCCATCGCCGGCCGCGCCCAGGACGTGGACATGACCTTCCGCTTCGCCGCGGAAGGGCCAAACAGCCATGTCTATGGCGGCGACCATATCTCGGCCGAGGACGCCACCCTGCTGGCGCACCGCATCGCCCTTTCCCTGGCGCAGCAATGGGCCGGCCATGCCCTGCCCGGCAGCCCGGTGGCGCTGGCCGGCGGTGCCATCGCCAATCTCGGCCCCCAGGTGGTCGCCGCCACGCAGTTGGACGCCAACACCCTCGCGCTCACCCTGGCGCCCGATAGCGCCAGCGGCCTGCAACCGCTGGGCGCCGATGCCGCCCGCGGCCTGGGCTGGAGCGTGCACGGCGCCGATGGCCAGGTGGTGCCGGCCGACCAGGCCAGCATCACCGGCACCGAGACGCTGACCCTGCACTTCGCCAGCGCCCTGCCCGCCGGCGGCACGCTGTTCTACGGCTATGGCTCCGGCCGCCTGGCGCTGGATGGCGACCACCCCGGCCAGGGCAATGCGGTCTATGACAGCGCAGGCTTGCCGGCCTGGACCGCGGCCAGCGGCGTCGCCATCGCCGCCGGCGGCGTCGGCGCCACCGGCACCGGCACCAACGGCACCGGCATCAGCAGCACCGGCACTGTGGCCAGCAGCCCGGCGCCCGCCATGGACTGGTACGCCCTGGGGCAGGCGCAGCTGGACTGGTTCAGCCAGACCGGCGGTTGGTGGGGCGGCCCGCAGGCCAATCTGCTGGCCTGGGAAGCCGCCAGCCACGCCACGCCCGCAGCCCCTGCCGCGCCCGCGGCCCCCGCGCTCGCCGCCGAGGCCGCCACGCCCGACTGGAACGCCATGGCCGCGACGGTGCAGGCTAACCTGGCGGCCACCGGGCAGTGGTACCTGTAGCGGGGCGCCGCTGGAGTCTGTCCGGCGCTCGTGGAAGCGCCTGACAGACCCTAGGCTGTTGCTTGAGCGGCTGATTCACGTCGCCGATGATTCTCCCCGGCGACGATCAGACGCTACCGCCCGCCGCGTCCACCTGGACGCCGCTCGTGCGCTGGAAGCCATTGAATCCAGGGCAAGAAATGCGTCCTGAACGCATGTGGCGCTAAATCCCGCTGAGCGGCGGCATCGTCACCTGGAAGGAATCCCGCCGCGCCGCCGCCGCGAACCAGGCGGCCAGCGCCGGTCGGGTGCCGGCCCAGGCCCAGGCGGTGTGCCGACGGGTGCAGTAGCCAAGTGTCGCCACCAGGGCCAGCCAGCCCGCGTCCAGCCGGGCATAGCCGCCGGCGGCCACATCGCGTTCCAGCGCGTTGCCCACCCGGTCCGCGCGGGTCCGTTCCAGCGCAATCACGCCGGGGCTGCGTTCATGCTCCGGCCGGCGCAGCTCGCGGTTCCACACCGCAATGCCGTCCAGCAGGCCCAGCACCCGGCCGCAGGCGGCCAGCCCCGCCGGCTCGGTCGGCAGCATCCGCGGCGTGCCGCCCATGCGGTCCAGCCAGCCCAGCACCAGCGATGTCTCGGTCAGCGTGGTGCCGTCCTGCAACACCAGCGCGGGCACCCGGCCCACCGGGCTGTACGGCAGCACCGCCGCCTCCGGGTCGCGCAGGGTGGTCTCCACCTCGCTGATCCGGTCGGCCAGGCCAACCTCCAGCACCGCCATGCGGCAGATGCGCGCATATGGCGACCCCGAGGAATAGAACAGGCAGCCCAGACGTTCCGGCATCAAGTTACTCTCCGAAGCACCGGCACAACCCCGGCCCTCAACCCCAGAGCCCGTCAGGCGAAGACAGCAGCGCCTGACCGACTCCAGCTCCTCGTCTTGTCGTGTGATTCGCGTCTCCGGCGATTCCGCCTGCGACGATCACACGCTAATCTGCAACAAAATCGGCTGTCGCAACAAGCCTCCGGCCGGCATCAGCCGAAGGCATCTCCTGCCCTGGATTCAACAACGTCCAGGGCTCGGCCTGCCTCCGGGCGGACGCGGCCCGCTTCAGTTGGCGCGCAGCCGCAGCGCCACGAATTGCTGGCCCTGGGCATTCTCCACCAGGAACAGCGCGCTCGGCCGGTTCTGCCGGCGCAGCTGCTCAATCCGCGCCACCAGCTCCTGCGGGGTGCCGACGCGCTGCTGCTGCACCTCCACCACCACGTCGCCGGGGCGCAGGTTGCGCTCCGCCGCCACGCCGCCATCGGTGACCTCCACAATCACCACGCCACGCTGTTCCGCCCGCAGGCGGAAGCGTTCGCGCAGCTCATTGGTCAGGCCGGACACCTTCATGCCCAGGCCGGCCAGTTCCACGGTGCGGTCGCCAGGCGCCGGCTGCTGGCCCTGGCGCCCGGTGGCGCTGGCCTGCTGCGGCTCGGCCGGCAACTCGCCCACCGGCACCTGCAGGGTCTGCTCCCGCCCCTCGCGCCACACCACCACCGGCACCGTGGTGCCGGCGCGGCTGTCGGCCACAATCCGCGGCAGATTGCGCATTTCCCGCACCGCCACGCCGTTGAAGCTCAGCACCACGTCGCCGTTGCGGATGCCGCCCTTGGCCGCCGGCCCATCCTCCTGCGCCCGCGCGATCAAGGCGCCGCGCGCGCCACCCGGAAGCGCCAGGCTCTCGGCAATCTCGTCCGTCACCTGCTGGATGTTCACCCCCAGCCAGCCGCGGCTGACGCGCCCGGTCTCCTTCAGCTGCGCCACGATGTTGCGCGCCAGGTTGGACGGAATGGAGAAGCCGATGCCGATGGAGCCGCCCGACGGCGAGTAGATCGCGGTGTTGATGCCCACCACCTCGCCCGCCAGGTTGAACAGCGGCCCGCCGGAATTGCCGCGGTTGATGGCGGCATCGGTCTGGATGAAGTCGTCGTAATTGCCCTGGCCGATGTTGCGGCCGCGCGCCGAGACGATACCGGCGGTGACCGAGCCACCCAGCCCGAAGGGGTTGCCGATGGCCACGACCCAGTCGCCCACGTTCAGCACGTCGGAATCGCCGAAGGGCACCGCCTGGATCGGCTTGTCGGTCTCGATCTTCAGCACCGCGATGTCGGTCCGCGGGTCCGTCCCCAGCAACCGCGCGCGGATGCTGGTATTGTCCTGCAGGATCACGTTGATCTCGTCGGCGCCATCGATGACGTGGTTGTTCGTCACCACGATGCCGCTGGCATCCACGATGAAGCCGGAGCCGAGGCTCTGCGCGCCGCGGCGCGGCGGCTGGCCCTGGCCCGGCTGGCCCTGCCCGGGCCGCCCCGGCGCCGGCGCCTCACCCTGGGGCCCCGGCCCACCCGGCGGCCGGTTGCGGTTGAAGAAGTCGCGGAAAAACTCCTCGAACGGGCTGCCCGGCGGCAGCTGCGGCATGTCCGGGGCGTCCGGCCGCGGCTGCGCATTGCCGCGCGCCGGCGCGTTCTGCGAGGTGGAGATGTTGACGACCGAAGGCAGCAGGTGCCGCACCAGCGGCGCCAGCGTCGGCAGCGCCGGGATCACCGCCACCGGGGCCGGTGCAGGGGCCGCCACCGGGGCCGGGGCGGGCGCCGGCGGGGTCCCCGCGCCCTGGCCGAACGCCAGGGGAGAAGCCAGCACCAGCGTGGCCAGCAGCGGAGCGAATAGACGCATGGAGCACCCTCTCAAGGCAGGCCAGGCCCGGCAGTACGGGGCATGGCGGATGGCAAAACTAGACTGGCGACGAAAGGACGGCCACCAGACTTCATTCCGATCACGCAGCTGTCATTGCGCGAAAGCGCACGCTGGCAGTCGCGCCAGGCACCAAAGGCCGGCCGCGCCGGGGCGCAAGGACCCGGCGGCCCGGCAAGTGTCAAGGATGGTGCGCCTGGGCGCGCGGAACAAGCCGACATCGTCGCCCCGTACCGGGCCTGCCGCCGCGCCACCAACCCGGGGCGCGGCGGCATCGCCTCATTGCGGGGCAGCGCGCCCGGTATGCGGCGCCGTGCCCGGCATGTTGCGGAAATACTGGAAGAAGTCGCTGTCCGGCGTCAGCACGAAGCGGGTCTCGCCATCGGCAAAGGCTTCCCGATACGCCTGCAAGGTCCGCCACACCTGGAAGAACTGCGGGTCGCGGCTATAGGCCTCGGCGAAGATGCCGATCGCCTCGCGGTCGCCCTGGCCGCGCAGGATGTCGGCGTCGCGCTGCGCCTCGGCCAGAATGACCGTCCGCTCGCGTTCCGCATTGGCGCGGATGCCCGCGCTTTCCTGCGCACCCTCGGCACGTTCCTGCCGCGCCACGCGCTCACGCTCGGACTGCATGCGGGAGAGAATGGCCTGGGTGTTCTGCTCCGGCAGATCGGCGCGACGGATGCGCACATCCAGCACTTCCACGCCAAACCGCGTCGCCTCCGCGTTCACCTGGCGCCTGATCTCACCCATGATCCGGGCGCGGTCCTGGCTCAGCACGCTCGGCAGCGGCTCATTGCCCAGCACGCGGCGCACCGCCGAGGTGGTGATGCTGTTCAGCCGGCCACGGATGCCGGCTTCGGCCGCGCCCGTGGTCTGGAAGTACAGCAGCGGGTCGGTAATGCGGAACCGCGCAAAACTGTCCACCACCAGGCGGCGCTGGTCACCCAGGATCACCTCCTCGCGCGGGCCTTCGAAGTCCAGCAGCCGGCGGTCCAGGTTGATCACGTTCTGCACGAACGGAATCTTCCAGGCCAGGCCGGGTTCGCGGATCACGCGGATCGGCTCGCCGAACTGCGTCACCAGCACCTGTTCGGTCTGCGAGACGATGAACAGCGACGACAGCGCGGTCACCAGCAGCGTGGCGGCGACCACGCCCGCGATCAACAGGCGGTTCATCGGGCAATCCCCGTGCTGCTGCGAGAGGCCGGCGGTGTCGGCGGAGCGGCGGCCGGGGCCGGGCGGGCCTGGCCCGGCAGCCCCTGGCCGTCGCCGGGGTTCAGGTTCAGCAGCGGCAGCATGCCGGTCAGCCGGTCATCCACCACCAGCTTCGGGTTGCGCCGCAGAATATCCTCCATGGTCTCCAGGTACAGCCGGCGCAGGGTGATGTCCTGCGCCTGGTTGTACGCCTCCAGCACGCTGGTGAAGCGCGCCGCCTCACCGCGGGCCTTGGCCACCTGGCTTTCGCGGTAGCCGGTGGCTTCCTGCACCAGGCGCTGGCCCTCGCCGCGCGCCCGCGGCACAATGTCGTTGCGGTAGCTCTGAGCCTCGTTGCGGGCACGCTCGCGGTCGGAACCGGCGCGCTGCACGTCGTTGAACGCCTCGATCACGGCCGCCGGCGGGTCGGTCTTCTGCGCCTGCACCTGGGTGATCTCAACGCCGGCGTGGTACTGGTCCAGTATCGCCTGGGTGCCGGTCCGCACCGCCTGCTCGATCTGCGCCCGCGCCTCGTTCATGGCGGGCTGGATCGGCGTGCGGCCGATCACCTCGCGCATCACGCTCTCGGCCGCGCTCTTGATCGTGGCCTCGGGGTTGCGGGTGTTGAACAGGAAGTCCGCGGCGTCCCGGATGCGCCAGAACACCGTGAAGTCGATGTCGACGATGTTCTCGTCGCCGGTCAGCATCAGGCTTTCCTCCAGCACGTCGCGCGCGCTGGTCAGGCGGGCGCCCGGCGGCAGGTCGCCGTCGCCGCGGAAGCCGATGTCGATGCGGTTGATGCGCGTGACGCGCGGCGTCATCACCTGCTCCACCGGCCAGGGCAGGTGGTAGTTCAGGCCCGGCCCGGCCATGCGGGTGAAGGCGCCGAAGCGCATCACCACGCCCAGCTCATCCGGCTGCACCCGGAACACGCCGGAAGCGCCCCACAGCGCCACCAGCAGCACGGCCAGCAGCGCCAGGCCGCGGCCACCGGCGCCGCTGCCGCCACCGGGCAGCAGCCGCCTGACCTGTTCCTGCGCCTGGCGGATCAGCTCGTCCATGTCCGGCACCGGGCCGCCAGGGCCGCGCGGCGGAAGGTTTCCTGGCCCGCCAGGTGGCGGCGAACCCCAAGGTCCGCCATTGCCACCACCGGGTCGCGGATTGCCCCAGGGGCTTCCGCCCGGGCTGCCGCCGTTGTTCAACGCCATTGACTGTTCAGGCCTCCGCTGCGGTCTTGTCGGCGCCACACCGAATAAGGGGGGTGCAACATTGCCGCGTCCCGGCCATATCACGCCGAGCCGCTGAGCACACGGGGCGCGCCATCGGCCCGCCGAGAGCCGCCCCGTTCCGGCTTGCGATATTGTAATCTCCGGGGGTGTTTTCAAGCGATGTCTGACGTTCTGGTTGCCGCCGTGCGCGCCGCCCTGGCCAAGGTGCAGGACCCCTTGAGTAGCCGCGACGTGGTCGCCGCCGGCCTGGTGCAGGGCCTGACCGCCCGCGACGGCCTGGTGCAATTCGCCCTGGAAGTGCCGCGCGAACGCGCCCGCGAGCTGGAACCGCTGCGCCAGGCGGCCGAGGCCGCGGCCTCCGGCGTGGCCGGCGTGCTCAGCGCCACCTGCGTGCTGACCGCCCATCGCCCGACGGGCGCCACGCCGGCGCCGGCCCCCGCGCCGCATGCGCACGGCCATGGCCACAGCCACGCCGCGCCCAAGGGCGGCCCTGCCGCCGCGCCGAAGGGCCAGGGCGAGATGCTGCTGCCGGACGTGAAGTTCATCGTCGCCATCGCCAGCGGCAAGGGCGGCGTCGGCAAGTCCACCACCGCGGTCAACCTGGCCGTGGCGCTGGCCGCCCAGGGCCTCAAGGTCGGCCTGCTGGACGCCGACATCTACGGCCCCAGCCTGCCGCAGATGCTCGGCGCCCGGGAAAAGCCCCGCACCGAAGGCCAGAAGCTGATCCCGATCCAGCGCTGGGGCCTTCAGGCCATGTCCATCGGCTTCCTGGTGGATGCCGACACCGCGATGATCTGGCGCGGCCCCATGGTGATGGGCGCGCTGGAGCAGATGATGGGCCAGGTCAGCTGGGGCAAGCTGGACATCATGGTGGTGGACATGCCGCCGGGCACCGGCGACGCCCAGCTCACCATGTCCCAGCGCGTGCCGCTGGCCGGCGCCGTCATCGTCTCCACGCCGCAGGACGTGGCGCTGATCGACGCCAAGCGCGGCGTGAAGATGTTCGAGAAGGTCAACGTGCCGGTGCTGGGCCTGATCGAGAACATGTCCTTCTTCTGCTGCCCGAAATGCGGCGAGCGCACCGAGATCTTCGGCCATGGCGGCGCCCGGGCCGAGGCCGGCAAGATGGGCGTGGAGTTCCTCGGCGAACTTCCGCTGAAGCTGGCGATCCGCGAGCTGGCCGATGCCGGCACGCCGATCGTGGCCGCCCGGCCGGAGACCGAGGAAGCCGGCCACTACCGCGCCATCGCCGCGCGCCTGTGGGCCAAGCTGAACGGCGCGGTGAACAAGGCGGGGCCGCGCATCGTGGTGGAGTAGACCGCAACAATCCGCTTGCGGCACGGCCGCCAAGCCTCCAGCATCGTTTCGTCTTGGGAGGGACAGATCGATGCTGAAGCAGGGTGACAAGAACAAGGACGTTCAGCTGCTGCAACGTCTGCTGAACGTGGTGATCGGCAAGAAGCCGGTGCTGATCCCCGACGGCGATTTCGGTGGGCTGACCACCGCGGCGGTGATGGAAGCCCAGCACAAGTTTGGCCTCTCCATCGATGGCACCGTCAGCGACGACATGCTGGCGCATCTGCAGGAGGAAGCGTTGGCCCTGGGCTGGCAGAAGCAATACGCGCCCGGCGCGCCTGCCCCCTGGCTGAAGCTCGCGGGCAAGGAAGTCGGCGTCGCCGAGATCGCCGGCCCGGCCAACAACCCGAAGATCCTCGAATACATCGCCACCTTCCCCTATCTGGCGACCATCAAGGTGAAGAACTCGGCCTTGACCATGGCGCAGACCGAGGAAACCGCCTGGTGCGCCTGCTTCGTGAACTGGTGCCTGCTCTGCGCCGGCCAGGTGGGTGGCCCCGGTGCCTTGGCGGAATCCTGGCTGAAATACGGGACCGAACTGGCCGACCCGGTGCCCGGTGCCATCACCGTCATCTACGGCGCGCCCTCGCCGGGTACCACGGCCAGCGGCTGGCATGTCGGCTTCTGGCTGGGCGGCACAGCGGACGAACCCAGGCTGCTCGGGGGCAACCAGGGCAATCAGGTCTCCGACTTTACATTCGACCGCAAGGTCAAGGGCTGGCGCTGGCCAGGCTGAACGGCGCGGTCAACAAGGCCGGCCCGCGCATCGTGGTGGAGTGGCCCGGCCGCGGCGATAGCAGGTTGGCCACCCCACGACCCAAGGTGCGCCGCCGGCCGGCGCCTGCCAACACGGCAAGGCGGCGGCCTCCCCAACCATGGCTACCCCCGCAGCCGGTCCAATTCCGGCAGCAGGTAGTCCGCGAATAGCGGCGGGTTCTCGGCAAAGGGGAAATGCCCGATGCCATCCATCCGCCGGAACCGCGCGCCCTTGATCTTCTCGGCCGTTGCCGCGCTGTGTTCCGCGGTGCAGGAGTAGTCATACTCCCCGGTCAGCATCACCAGCGGGCAGCGCGTGGTGTCGATGCCCGCCACCCGGTCCCGCGCATCCCATTCGCCGCTGTAGAAGTCGATGTCGCGGGCGAAGGTGGCGTGGCCGCCCTGGCTGTACTGCCACCACACATCCACCGCGCAGGGCTGCGGTGACTGCGGCGCCATCAGCCCCTCGATCCATTCCGGCGTGAACACCGCCTGGTCCACCAGCGGATGCTCGGCCCAGCCGGTGCGTCGGCCCTGGATATGGTCGCTGCTCTCACAGGCGATGATGCCGCTGAACGCCTCCGGGTGGCGCAGCGCCAGCTCCAGGCAAATCTCGCCGGACATGCTGGCGCCCAGCACCACCGGCTTGTGCAACCCGGCCGCCCGCACGACGCCCATGATCAGTTCGACATAGCGGTCCGTGGTCAGCCACCAGTCGCCGGGCATGGCGCCGTTCGGCGGCGGCGACTTGCCATGCCAGGGCAGGTCGAAGCTGGTCAGCCGCCAATCCCGCGCAATCCGCCTATCCGCCATCAGCCGATGGAACTGCCGGCCATCGCTGCCCGCGGTGTGCAGGCACAGCAAATCCCGCCCGGCACCGGCCTGCTCGATGTAAACCCGGTGCCCGGCCACGCCGAGATAGCGCCCGGCGATCTCGGCCGGCTCCGGTTCCGCCAGCGCCGGCCGCAGGCTGGCCGGCACCGGCCCATCCCGCCCCGCGCGCACCCAGCGGCCAATCTCCAGCACCCGCCTGGCCAGGTGCACATGCTGCACGAAGGCCAGCTCCTCGCCGCCCACGCGGAACCCCGGCACCCGCATGCGCAGCGCGAACAGGCTGTGGTGATGCCGCACCGGCACCAGCTCCAGCACCCGCGCCCAAACCTCGGCCGGCGCCTCCAGGCTGAAGCCGCGCGACCCCGCGCCGAACGTGAAGCCGACGCCGGCCACGTCGAAGGCCACATCCGCCTGGCGCGCCATTCGCGCCGCCACCGCATCGCCACGCACGGCGTCCTGCCAGCGCGCCGCCATCCCCTCGGGCAATGGCATGGTCAACCCGGCGGCCGCGGCGTCGGGCGCGGCAGCTCCTCCGGGGTGATCGCGCCATCGCCATTGGCGTCGAAGGCGCGGAACCAGCTTTCCGCCACCGGCCGGATTTCCGTCAGCGTCACCTGGTTGTCCCGGTTGGCGTCTATCGCGCGGAACATCGCGGTGCGCCGGTCGCGCTCACGCTGCCGGTCGGGCGCCGGCCGATCCGGGCGCGCCGGCCGCCCGGGCAGCTGCGCCGCCAGCCATTCATCCAGGCCCAGCCCGCCGCTGCGGTCGGCATCGGCCTCCACGAAGCGGCGCTGGATATGCTCCCAGCTCTCCTCCCAGGTCACCTTGCCGTCGTGGTTCAAATCCCACCGGTCGAAGAAGGCGCGCCCCTGCGGTGCCTGGGCCATCGCCGGCGCCGCCAGCAACAGCGCCGCCGCGGCCGTTGCCGACCGGCTGAATTTCGCCATCCGCCTTCTCCCCAAGGACCCACCGGCCCGGGCCATCATCGCCAGAATACCAGCATCCGGGCCCAGGGCAGGCAATCCCCGCCCCTGATCCAGGCGAACCGGCCATGGCCCCGGCGCCCGACCCGCGCCGGCGCCCTCGCCGTGGATCAGCCCCTCAGGCAATGGCCAGAACATCATCCACCAGGGCGGGACGGGTGCTACCTGCGCGCCGGTGTCCCGGCCTCGCCAGCATCCCACCACATTCCCGCGAAGGCCAGCAGCCCCTCGCGCGCCGGGCCGGTCATCAAATGCTCGTCAGGGCCGTGCTGCTTGCAGCCATTGTAGCTGTGCGGCACCCACACCAGCGGCACGCCCAGATGGTCCATGAACACATCCCCCGGCAGCCCGCCGGAGGCATTGGGAATGATCTGCACCGGCTTGCCCAGCGACCGCTGCATGCTGGCCTGCGCCCAGCGCACCCAGGGGTGGTCCGGCGCGGTGCGGCTGGCGGGCATCCGCACCGCCGCGTTCTCCACCTGCACCAGTTGCAGCCCATGCGTGTCCAGGTGCTGGCGCAGCGCCGGCTCGAACAGGCTGGTGTCGCTGTCCACCGTGTACCTGATCTGGCAATGCGCCCGCGCATCCGGCGCCACCGCGTTCACCGGGCTGTCCGGCTTGCCCGACAGCATGGCCAGCACGATGAAGCTGTTCCAGCCATAGATCTTCTCGGCGCTGGAAAGCCCCGGCTCGCCCCAGCCGGCATCGATGGTCGCGCTGTCGCCGCCGCCGCCGACCTCGCACCCCGCGAGGGCTTCCCGCACATTCGCGGGCACGCCGCCTTGGGGAAACCACTCCCGCACCAGCACCTTGCCGTTGCGGTCCATCATGGTGGAGATGGCATGCGCCAACAGCACCGCGGGGTCCGTCGTCAGCCCGCCCCAATGGCCGGAATGCACCCCGCCGTCGCGCAGCTTCACCACCAGGTCGAAGTTGAAGCTGCCCCGGCTGCCGGTCGCGATCGTCGGCATGCCCGGCTCCAGCCGCGGCCCGTCCGAGGCGATCAGCGCATCCGCCGCCAGCAGCGCCGGGTTGGCGGCGACGAACTCACGCAGGCCGCGGCTGCCGCGCTCCTCCGCCATCTCCAGCACCAGCTTGACGTTGCAGCCCAGCTTGCCCGCGCGTTCCGCCAGCACCGCTTCCAGCGCCAGCAGGTTGATGGCGTGCTGGCCCTTGTTGTCGGCGGTGCCGCGACCGTACCACAGGTCGCCTTCCTCACGCAGCACCCAGGGGTCGCGCCCCTGGCTCCACTGTTCCGGCAGGCCGCGCACGGTATCGCCATGGCCGTACAGCAGAATGGTCGGCCGCGCCGGGTCCTCGATGCGCTCGGCCGTCAATATCGGCCCGAAGCCCGGCAGCGGGTTGGCATGGATTTGCGCGGTAAACCCCAGCCGCTGCACCCAAGGGCTGATCTGCCCGGCCAGGTAGTCGTGCAGCGTCTGCTCCCGCCCCGGCTCCTGGCTGGAGGACGGCACCGCCACCAGCGCCGCCAGCCGCGCCTTCAGCGTGCCGTCGTCGAAGCTCGCGGCAGCCCGGGCCAAGGCCCCGTCTCTCGTCGCCATGCAACGGCCCCTTCCAAATAAAGCGGATTCGTCCCGCAGGGTGCGCGGGACCGCGCCAGGAGGCAAGCGCCGCCAGCATTCGTCAGCCGCCCCGGGAGGCGCCTGCCAAACCCTGGCCCATGCCTGGAGCCTCGGATTCACGCCGCTGGTGACCCCACCGGCGACGATCAGCCCCTACCTTCCCTCGGTCACCCGCCAGCGCATGAACTCCGCCAGCTCCGGCAACCGGCGCGGCGCCGGCAACGGCCCGGTCAGCCGCAGCCGCACCTCCGGCGCCGCGGCCACCGGCCGCGCCAGCAGCCGCAGGTCCAGCATGCCGCGCACCAAATCCACCTCGCCCACCGCGCCGGCGCTGCCGGTGCCTTCCGCCACCAGCGAAACCGCCCCCAACCGCGCCCGCCCGGCCTCCAGCACCGCCGCCAGTTCCAGCCGGTCGAAGGCCGTCGCCCCGCCGGCCAGCGCCTGGCGCATCCCGGCCTCGGCCGCCCTGGCATCCGCCATCCCCGCCGCCTGAGCCAGGGCGCCCAGGTCGGCGCCGGTCAGCACGCCGTCCCGCACCACCAGTTCCACCGGCCCGGCCAGCGTGGCCAGCAGCGCCGGCAGCCCATGGCCACTGGCGGTCAACCGGGCCGAGCCATCCAGCCGCCCGGCCTGCAGATCGAATGGCAGGTCCAGCAGCGGCGGCGAGACCGTCACTTCCGCCAACCGGGCCTGAAGCTCCAGCCGTGGCGGCTCCTGGCTGGCGTCCAGCGTCAGCGCGCCTTCCACCTGGCCGCCGCCCAGCCGCGCCTGCACCCCCACCAGCCGCAGCCGCCTCTCCTCCAGCAGCAGCCGCCCGGCGGCCTGTTCCAGCACCAGGCCGGCCTCGCTCTCCACCCGTGCCGCCTCCAGCGCCAGGTCGAAATCCCAGCCCGGCATCGGCTCCAGCACCAGCGCCGGAAGCCCCGGCAGGGGCAGCACATCCGCCCGCAGCCGCCCGCTCAGCCGCGGCCGCGAACTGCCACCCCCTGGGTCCAGCGCCAGCACCAGGTTGCCGCGGCTGCGCAGCCCGCCGGCCACCAGGTCCAGCTGCTCGGCCGCCACCTGCCGTGGCGAGGCACTCAGCGCCGCCACCACCGCCAGGCTGCCCGGCCCCAGCCATTCCACCGGCGCGCCCAAGCCGGCCAGCAGCCGCACCGCATTGGGGTGCCGCAGCGTGGCCAGGCCCCTGCCCTGCTGCTGCGCCGCATCCAGCGTGCCGGTCGCCTCCAGCCGCACCTCGCCCAGATCAGCCTCGGCCCGCAGCGCCACCGCATCGGCCGGGCCGCCGCCGGAAAGCCTGAGCGCCAACGGCTGCGCCAGCAGCGGCGCCGGCAGGGTCCAGCCCAGCGGCAGCAGCCGCGCCAGCCCGGTCGCCTTGGGTCCCGCCGCCTCAAGGTTCAACTCGGCGAAGCGCGGCTGCGCGCCCAGCACCAGCGCCCCGCCGGCGGTCACGTCCAGCTCGTCCAGCCGCAGCGTCAGCCGGCGCAGCGCCAGCCGGCCGCCCTCCAGCGTGGCATCCACCGCCGCCCGCTGCGCCGAGGCACCCCGCCAGCGCAGCTCATCGGCGGCCAGCCGCAGGTTGAGGTCGAAGCCCGGCCCCGCCGCCGCCATGGCCTGCCAGTTCGGCGCGGCCGGCAGCAGCGCGTCCAGGTCCAGCCGATCCAGCGTCAGCCCCAGCCCCAGGCTGGCCCGCGCCGGCTCCCGCCCGCCTTCCCGCCCCGGGCGCCACACCGCATTGCCGGCCAGCTTGGCGCCATCCAGCACGGCATCCAGCTCGCTGACCGTCAGCTCGCCATTGTCCAGCACCAGGCGGAAGCGCCCCTCCGCCGCGCGCAGCCGTACCGGGTCGCCGCTCAGCGGCAGGCCCAGCGCCAGCAGCGTCTCCCGCGCCGCCGGCGCCTTGAACCGAACGCCCAGCTCCAGCCGCTGCGCCGCGCTGGCGCCGGCAATCTCCAGCGTGGCATCGCCCGGCAGCACGGCGGAAACGTCCGACAGCGTCAGCCGGTCGGCCCCCGAGAAGAACGCCCCGCGCAGCCGCCGCAGCGGCAGCCCGGCGAAGCGCGTGCTCTCCACCGCCAGCTCCACCCCCACCGGCAGCCGATTCCCGCGCGGCGTGCGCAGCGCCGCCACCCAGGCATCCAGGTCCAGCCGGGTCGCGGCCAGCGCCACGTCCACCCGCGGCTCCGGCGCCAGGCGCAGGGTCACGCTGCCCCGCGCCGGCTGGCCGTTCAGCTCCAGCGCCAGGTCGTCGGCCGTCAGCAGGTCGGCAATGGCGTTCAGCCGCCCACTGGCGCGGAACGGCCCGGCCGGCGCCGGCAGCAGCAGGGCAAGGTCCTGCCCCGCCGCCTCGATCCGCCCCTCGAAACTGCCGCCGGGGGCAAGCACGCCGCGCGCCTGCACCGTGGCGTTCAGCACCGCCAGGCCCAGTTCCAGCGGCGCCACGCCGTCCCGCCCGGCCCGGCCAAGCCGCGCGTTGAACCGCACCGCCAGCCCGCGCCAGGCCAGGCTGCCTTCCGCCACCAGCGCATCCGAAGCCCCACCCGTGGCCAGCCGCCCGTTCAACCCCTCAAGCCGCAGGCCGCCCAGCAGCAGCCGGCTATCCTGCAGGCGCGCATCAAGCTCGTTCAGCCAGGGCGGCGGCGCCAGGCTACCAAGCTGCGCCGGCGGCCAGGGCAGGCTGATCTCACCGCCCACCAGCACCAACTCGCGCGGCTCCAGCCGGCCGCGCAGCAGCGGCACCAGGCCCAGCCGCAGCCGAAGCGCCCGCGCCGTCACCGAGACACCATCGCTGCCCGGCCCGATCACGACATCGCCGGCCTCAACCCGCACCTGCGGCAGCAGGGTCAGCGTGATCGGCCCGTTCAGCAGCACCGGCCGGCCCATGCGGTCGCTGGCCAGGGAGGACAGCGCCCCCCGATACCGTTCCCAGTTCAGCAGATGCGGCCCCGCCCACAGCCCGAGCAGCACCACCGCCATCACGGCGCTGGCGATGATCTCCGGCAGGAAGCGGGAGCGGCGCATCCCCTCAGTCGCGCCGCGCCGCGCGCAACACCGCGCCCTGCGTTGCGCCGCGCGTCACCGCGACCGGCGTTGCACCGCGCGTCACCGCGACCGGCGTTGCGCCGCGCGTCACCGCGACCGGCGTTGCGCCGCGCGTCACCGCGCGAGACCCCAACCGCCACCGCCCGGCGTCTCCACCACCAGCACGTCGCCCACCGCCAGGTCGGCGCTGCCGGTATTGCCGGGCATCGCCGTCACGCTGCCATCGGCGCGCTCCACCCATTGCCGGCCCGGCAGGCCATCGGCGCCGCCATGCAGCCCGTGCGGCGCCACGTTGCGGCGGCTGGCCACCACCACCGCCTGCATCGGCCGCAGGAAGCGGATGCGCCGGCGCGAGCCATCGCCGCCCTGCCATTCCCCGCCACCGCCGGAGCCACGGCGGATCGCGAATTCCTCCAGCCGCACGGGGTAGCGCAGTTCCAGAATCTCAGGGTCGGTCATGCGCGTATTGGTCATGTGGGTCTGCACCGGCCCCCAGCCATTGAACCCCGGCCCGGCACCAACGCCGCCGCAGACGGTTTCGTAATACTGGTACTGGTCGTCGCCGAACAAAACATTGTTCATCGTCGCCTGCGCCGAAGCACAGGCGTCCAGCGCCGCCAGCAGCGCGTTGCAGGTCATCTGGCTGACCTCGGTATTGCCGGCCACCACCGCCGCGCCGGGCAGCGGCGAAAGGAAGGTGCCCGGCGGAATGATGATCTTCAGCGGCTTCAGGCAGCCATCGTTCAGCGGGATTTCCTCGCCGACCAGGGCGCGGAAGCAATACAGCACCACCGCGTTGCCCACCGCACTCGGCGCGTTGAAGTTGCTGGGCCGCTGCGGTCCCGTGCCGGTGAAGTCGATGGTCGCGCTGCGCTCCGCCTGGTTGACGCGCACACTCACGCACAACGGCGTGCCGTCATCGATGGTGGTGCGGAAGCTGCCATCCCTCAGCGTGGAGAGCACGCGGCGCACGCTCTCCTCCGCATTGTCCATCACGTGGCGCATATAGGCGCGCACCGTCTCCAGCCCGAACTCACGGACCGAGCGCTGCAACTCCTGCACGCCCTTCTCATTGGCGGCGATCTGCGCCTTGATATCGGCCACGTTCACATCCGGGCTGCGCGCCGGGTACTTCGCGCTGGCCAGCAGCGTGCGGAAATCCGCCTCCTGGAACTCGCCCTTGGCGACCAGCAGGAAGTTATCAATAACGACGCCTTCCTCCTCCAGCGTGCGGGAGATCGGCGGCGTGGACCCCGGCGTCAGCCCGCCGATATCCGCATGGTGGCCACGGCTGCCGAGGAAGAACAAAATCTCCCGCCCCACCGCGTCGAATACCGGGGTGATGACGGTGACGTCAGGCAGATGCGTGCCGCCATTATACGGGTTGTTCAACGCCACCACGTCGCCGGGGCGCAGCGTTTGGCCGCGCAGCCGGATCACCGTCCGCACGCTCTCCCCCATGGCGCCCAGATGCACCGGCACATGCGGCGCATTGGCCACCAGCGCGCCGGTCTGGTCGAAGATGGCGCAGGAAAAGTCCAGCCGTTCCTTGATGTTCACACTGAGCGACGTGTTCTGCAGCACCGCGCCGGTTTGCTCGGCGATGCTCATGAACAGGTTGTTGAACAGCTCCAGCATGACAGGGTCGGGCTTGCCCGTGGCATCGACGCGCGCGGCGGCGCGCTGCTCGGTGCGGCGCAGCACCAGGTGGTCCAGCACGGTCAGCTCCGCGGTCCAGCCCGGCTCCACCACCGTGGTCGCATTCGCCTCGCGGATCAGCGCCGGGCCGGGAATGCGGTCCCCGGCCAGCAGCGCATCGCGGTCGAACACCGGGGCCTGGTGCAGCGCATTGCCGGAATACAGCGGCACCGTCTCCAGCACCTCCGGCTCGCCCTCGGCCCGCGCGGCCAGCGGATGCTCGGCAATCGCCTCACCGGGCGCGATCACCTCGGCGACGCAGGCTTCCACCACCAGCTGGCGTTCCGGCGTGGCAAAGCCGAAGCGCTGGCGATGCGCCGTGGTGAAGGCCGCGACAACCTCGTCATGCGGCCCGAAGGCGACCGGCAGGAAGCTGTCCGTGCCGGCATAGCGCAGATGCAGCCGCCGCTCCGCCCGCAGGGCCGCGTTGGCGCCCTGCTTGCGCAGCTCCGCCTCGCCCTCGGCCACCAGCCGGTCCAGCGTCGCCGCCAGCGCCGCGGTATCGGCGGTCAGCGGCGCCTCCACGGCGGCCTCGCGGATCACCGTCTGGTCCGCCAGCCCCATGCCATAGGCGCTCAGCACACCGGCGAAGGGGTGGATGAACACCGTCTCCATGCCCAGTTCATCGGCGACAAGGCAGGCATGCTGCCCACCCGCGCCGCCGAAGCATTGCAGCGCGTAGCGGGACACGTCGTGGCCCTTCTGGATGCTCACCTGCTTCAGCGCATTGGCCATGTTGGCCACGGCGACGCGCAAAAAGCCCTCGGCCACCGCCTGCGGGTCCGGGTTGCCGATCTCCGCCGCCAGCGCCGCGAACTTCTCGCGCACCACGCCCGCATCCAGCGGCTGGTCGCCATTCGGGCCGAAGATACTCGGAAAATGCTGCGGCTGGATCTTGCCGACCATCACATTCGCATCGGTCACGGTCAGCGGCCCGCCGCGCCGATAGCAGGCCGGCCCCGGCACCGCCCCGGCGCTCTCCGGCCCCACGCGATACCGCGCCCCGTCGAACTTCAGGATCGAACCACCGCCGGCCGCCACGGTATTGATCGCCATCATCGGCGCCCGCATCCGCACGCCGGCCACGGCGGTCTCGAAGGCCCGCTCGAACTCCCCGGCATACAGCGCCACATCGGTGGAGGTCCCGCCCATGTCGAAGCCGATGATCTTGTCGAACCCGCCCATCCCGGCGGTCCGCGCCGCACCGACGATGCCACCGGCCGGCCCGCTGAGAATGGCGTCCTTGCCCTGGAAGCTGCCGGCCTCGGCCAGCCCGCCGCTGGACTGCATGAAGTACAGCCGTACCCCCGGCAACTCGCTGGCCACCTGTTCCACATAGCGGCGCAGGATCGGCGAGAGATACGCATCCACCACGGTGGTATCGCCGCGCGGCACCAGGCGCGGCAGCGGGCTGGCTTCGTGCGAAAGCGAGACCTGGGTGAACCCCACCTCGCGCGCAATCGCGCCGACCCGCTGCTCATGCGCCGGATGCGCCCAGGCATGCATCAGCACCACCGCCACGGCGCGCACCCCATCCGCAAACGCCGCCGCCAGCGCCGCCCGCGCGCCGGCCTCGTCCAGCGGCTCCAGCTCCTCGCCACCCACCGCCATGCGGCCACCGATCTCGGCCACGCGCTCATGCAGCAGGTCCGGCAGCTTCACATTCAGGTCGAACAGCCGCGGCCGCGCCTGGTTGCCGATGCGCAATATGTCGCCATAGCCGCGATTGACCAGCAACAGCACCCGCTCGCCCTTGCGTTCCAGCAGGGCGTTGGTGGCGACGGTCGTGCCCATCTTCACCGCATCGATCAGCCCCGGCGGAATGGCGGCCCCGGCTTCCAGCCCCAGGCACAGCCGAATGCCCGCCACCGCCGCATCCCGGTAGCGCCCGGGGTTCTCGGAGAGCAGCTTGCGGGTGGAAAGCCGGCCCTCGGGGTCGCGGGCAACGATATCGGTGAAGGTGCCGCCGCGGTCGATCCAGAACTGCCAGCCGGACATCGTGCTCTCCCAAGGGGTCGAGGAGCGGTCATCGCAACCCGGGCGCGGCGGCGCAAGGGGTTGGCGGGGGCTACAGCACTATCCGCCCACACTGAATCAGCGTGAGCGGATAGTGCTGTAGCTTTGACAGGTTGCAGAGCAGGAAATCCGATCTGATGATCCCATCAGGCCGGATATTGCTCTACCCCAGCAACACCCCCAGGCAACGATCCAGCGAAACCCGCCAATCCGCCGCCCGCACCCCATGCACCGCGGCTAACCGCGAACAATCCAGCCGCGAATTCGCGGGGCGCCTGGCCCGGGTCGGGTAGTCCGCCGTGCTGATCGCCCGCAGCACCGGGATCGGCGCCCCCCGCGCCGCCGCCCCGGCAAAGATCGCCGCGGCAAAGCCATGCCAGCTGGTGAAGGGCTGCCCGGTCAGGTGAAACGTCCCGAAGCCGGCATCCCCGGCCGGTGCCGCCACCAGCCGCGGCAGCAGCGCCACCACGGCATCGGCCAGGTCGTCGGCGAAGGTCGGCGCGCCCAGCTGGTCCGCCACCACGCCCACCTCGGCGCGCTCCCGCCCCAGCCGCAGCATGGTCTTCACGAAGTTGCCGCCATGCGCGCTGCACACCCAGGCGGTGCGCAGCACCAGGTGGCGCGGATTGGCCTCGGCCAGCGCCAGGTCGCCGGCCAGCTTGGAGGCGCCGTAGACCCCGATGGGGCCGGTCGGGTCGCCCTCCACATAGGGCGCGGCCTTGTCACCCGCAAAAACATAGTCGGTGGAGAAATGCACCATCGGCACGCCCAGCCGCGCCGTCTCCCGCCCCAGCAGCGCGGTGCCGTCGCGGTTGATGGCATAAGCCAGCGCGCTGTCATCCTCGGCCTTGTCCACGGCGGTATAGGCGGCGGCATTCACCACCACCTCCGGCCGAAACGCCTCGAACGCCGCCCGCACCGTCTCCGGCCGCAGCAGGTCCAGCTCCGGTGGCTCGGTCGAGAGCACCTGGTGGCCCGCCGCCGGCAGCTTCAGCGCCAGCTCCGTCCCCACCTGGCCGACGCGCCCGACGACGAGGACGCGCATCAGCCCTTGCCTGGCACCAGGCCCAGGCGTTCGCCGCTGTAGACCTTGTCGCGCAGCGGCCGCCACCACCATTCATTGTCCAGGTACCACTGGATCGTGCGGCCGATGCCGGTCTCAAAACTTTCCTGCGCGCGCCAGCCCAGCTCGGTCTCCAGCCTGGTCGCGTCGATCGCGTAGCGCGCATCATGCCCCGGCCGGTCGGTCACGAAGGTGATCTGCTCCCGCCGTGGCCGCGCCGCAGGTCCCTCCCCTGGGCGCAGCCGGTCCAGGTGGTCGCAGATCGTCTCCACCACCGCCAGGTTCCGGCGTTCATTGCGGCCGCCCACATTGTAGGTCTCGCCGACCTTCCCGCGTTCCAGCACCAGCGAAAGCGCCCGCGCGTGGTCATCCACGTACAGCCAGTCCCGCACGTTGGAGCCATCGCCATAGACCGGCAGTGGCTTGCCCTCCAGCGCGTTCAGGATCACCAGCGGGATCAGCTTTTCCGGAAAGTGATACGGCCCGTAATTGTTGGAGCAATTGGTCACCAGCGTCGGCAGGCCATAGGTGTGGTGCCAGGCCCGCGCCAGGTGGTCGCTGGCCGCCTTGCTGGCGCTGTAGGGGCTGCGCGGATCATAGGGCGTCTGCTCGGTGAACAGACCCTCGGCGCCCAGCGAGCCATAGACCTCGTCGGTCGAGATCAGGTGGAAGCGGAACCCCGCCTTCGCCGCCCCCACCAACCCGCCCCAATGGGCGCGGGCCACTTCCAGCAACTGAAACGTGCCGACGATATTGGTGGTGATGAACGGCGCCGCGCCGGCAATGGAACGATCCACATGGCTCTCGGCCGCCAGGTGCATCACCGCCTCGGGTTGGAACTCCGCGAAGGCCGCGGTCATCGCCGCGCCATCGCAGATATCCGCCTGCAGAAACCGGAAGCCCGGCCTGCCCTCGCAGTCGCGCAGGCTGCGGCGGTCGCCGGCATAGGTCAGCTTGTCCACCACCAGCACCTCGGCGCCCTTCTCCAGCACCAGGTGGCGGGTCAGCGCGGAACCGATGAAGCCGGCGCCGCCGGTGACGAGAATGCGCATGGTACGGCCCGTTCAGTCGAAGCAGGGGGGCAGGTCGGCCAGCCGGGGCTGGCGGCGATCCTTGTCCGAAAGCTGCGCCGCGGCGGCCCGTACCGGCCAGGGCAAGGCCAGCTCCGGGTCGTCCCAGGCCAGGCCGCGGTCGCATTCCGGCGCGTAGAAATCGCTGACCTTGTAGACGATCTCGGTATTCGGCTCCAGCGTGCAGAAGCCATGCGCAAAGCCCGTGGGAATGTACAGCTGCACGGCATTCTCGGCGCTCAGTTCGGCCGCCACATGCTGGCCGTAATGCGGCGAGGAACGGCGCAGGTCCACCACGATGTCCAGCAGCCGCCCGCGCAGCACCCGCACCAGCTTGGCCTGCGCCCGCGGCGGCACCTGGAAATGCAGGCCCCGCACCGTGCCGACAGCGGCCGAGAGCGAGTGGTTGTCCTGCACGAAGCTCTCCGTCACCCCCAGCGCGGCGTAGTCGCGGGTGCTGTAGCTTTCCAGGAAGAAGCCGCGATGGTCGTCGAAGCGTTTCGGTTGCACCATCAGCGGGCCGGGAATGGCAAAGCGCCAGGCCATGAAATTGCCGCTGACCCTGGGCGCCTGCGAGGTATCGACGGGGGTTCCGACCGAATTATCCATCGCCATGCTACATCCACCAGGCACTGCCGCGGTTCCTTATCGGACCTGTTTTGCAACCACAAGTCGAAAGCTGGTGAGCGGGCCGGGGCGCCTCAGCTGGGCGCCTCAACTGGGCGCGCGGATGCCCCGGCTGCGGATGATCTCGCCCCACCTCGTGAACTCGCGCTGGTAATAGGCCGGCCATTCCGCTGGCGAGCCACCCACGGGCTCGATCCCCGCCGCCTCCAGCTTGGTCCGCACCTCCACGGAATGCACCGCGGCCACCACGGCGGCGTGCAGCCTGGCCACAATCGCCGGCGGCAGCCCGGCCGGTGCCAGCATGGCGAAGTCGGTGGAGGACTGGAAACCCGGCAACCCCGCCTCGGCAATGGTCGGCACATCCGGCGCCAGCGGCGCCCGCGCCGTGCTGGAAACCCCGATAGCCCGCATCTGCTGCCCGCGCAGGAAGGGCAGCGCGGTGATGACATCGACGAAGCCGCAATTCACCTCTCCGGTCAGCAGCGCCTGCGCCGCCGGCCCGCCGCCCCGGTAAGGCACGTGCAGCATGCGGATGCCGGCCATGCTCATCAGCAATTCGGTGGCCAAATGGCTGGTGCCGCCGATGCCGGAGGACTGGAAGCTCAGCTTGTCCGGCTCCGCCCTGGCCTTGGCCAGGAAGCCGGCGAAATCCTGCACCGGCACGCTGGGATGCACGCAGAAGATCTGCGGGTTGGTGCCCACCAGGCTGATCGGCGTGAAGGCGTTCTCGTAGTCGTAGGGCAGGCTGGGATACAGATGCGGCGCAATGGCGAAGGTGCTGTTGGTGCCCAGCAGCAGCGTATAGCCATCCGGCCGCGCCCTGGCGACCGCGGCATGCCCCAGCGTGCCCGTCGCCCCCGGCCGGTTCTCCACCACGAAGGGCTGGCCCATGTCGGTCGCCATGCGCTGCACCAGAATGCGCGTGACGCTGTCCGACGACCCGCCGGCCGGCCAGGGGTTGATCACCGTGACCGTGCGGTTGGGGTAGGGCGCTTCTTGGGCCCGGGCGAGGCCGGGCAGCGCGGCAGCGGCAAGCACAAGGCGACGCGAGAGGCTCATCCGTTCAACTCCACCACCAGGTTGAGATGCGCGTCCACATGGCAGCGGGCGCCCGGGCCGACGACGCAGGTGCTCTCCCGCTCCTCGACCAGCGCGGGCCCAGCGAATTCCATGCCGGGCCGCAGCGCGTAGCGGTCATAGACCGGCACCTCCAGCGTGCCATGGGTCTCGAAGGTCACGCTGCGCTGTCCCCGCGGGGTCAGGCTGGGCGGGGCCAGGGTCGCCGCGCCAATGCGGATATCCAAGCCCGGCGCGGAGACCGCGAGACGCCAGGTCAACGCCTCGATCGGCTGTTCCCGCACCACTCTCCCAAAAGTCTTGAGGTAGCTGGTGAAGAACGCCTCCTTCAGCGCCACCACATCGCCCTCGCCGATCTCCAACGCCGGCAGCGGCACCGGGATTTCAAACCCCTGGCCCACATGCCGCATATCCGCCGCCGGCTTGAAGCTGAGGGTCGCCGGGTCGGCCCCGGCCTCCTCCAGCAGCTTCCGCCCCTCCGCCGCCATGGCGGCGAACAGCGCGTTCACATGCGCGAAGTCCAGCCGCTCCAGCCGCGCGACATAGCTGCGCACCATGTCGGTGGCCGGCGGCGCCACCAGGAAGCCCAGCGCCGAGGCAACCCCCGCCCCCAGCGGCACCAGCATCCGCTCTATCTTCAGCAGCCGCGCCAGGTTCCAGGCATGCACCGGCCCGGCGCCACCAAAGGCGATCAGCGTATAGCCGCGCGGGTCCCTGCCCTTCTCCGCTAGGTGCATCCGCGTCGCCGCCGCCATGGTCTCATCGACAATGCGCTGCACGCCCAGCGCCGCATCCATCGGCTTGACGCCCAGCTTCTCGGCAACGCCCGTGGCGAAGGCGCGCTGCACCAGGCCCCCGTCCAGCGCCAACTCGCCGCCCAGGAAGTACTTCGCGTCCAACCTTCCCAGCATCAGGTCGGCATCGGTCACGCAAGGCTCGGTCCCGCCGCGCCCGTAGCAGACCGGCCCCGGCTTGGCCCCGGCGCTGCGCGGCCCGACCTTCATCAGCCCGCTCCCGGGCTCAATCCGCGCAATACTGCCGCCGCCGGCGCCTATCTCGATCATATCGACCACCGAGACCTTCAACGGCAAGCCACTGCCCTTGACGAAGCGCCTGACGCGCCCGGCCTCGAAGTCGAATTTGTGGTCCGGCGCGCCGTCCTCGACGAGGCACATCTTCGCGGTGGTGCCGCCCATGTCGTAGGACACCACGCGGTCCAGCCCCGCCAGCTTGGCCAGAAATGCCGCCGCCATGGCCCCCGCCGCCGGCCCGCTCTCGATCAGCCGGATCGGAAACTCCTTCGCCTCCCTGACAGCCGCGATGCCGCCGCCGGAGAGCATGACATACAGCCGCCCGTCGAAGCCGATCCGCGCCAAATCCGCTTCCAGCTTGTCCAGGTACTTCTTCATCCGCGGCTGCACATAGGCATTGGCGCAGGCGGTGGAGGTCCGCTCGAACTCGCGTATCTCCGGCGCGACTTCGGCCGACAGCGTGATGGCCAAATCCGGGAACAGCGCCCGCACCACCTCGCGCGCCCGCAGTTCATGCCGCGCGTCGCGATAACTGTGCAGGAAGCCAATCGCCAGCGCCTCGCAGCCCTCGGCCACCAGCGCCGTCGCCTCCCGCGCTACCGCGGCCTCGTCCAGCGGCAGCAGCGTGGTGCCGTGCACGTCCAGGCGCTCCGGGATTTCGCGGCGCAGATGCCGCGGCACCAGCGTCGGCGGTGCCTCCAGGAACAGGTCGTACAGGTCGTAGCGAATTTCCTTGGCAATCTCGATGCTGTCGCGGAACCCCGCCGTGGTCAGCAGCCCCACCTTCGCCCCGGTCCGCTCGATGACGGTATTCGTCACCAACGTCGTCCCATGCACGATGGAATGCAGGTCGGCCGGCGTCAGCCCCGCCTCCTGCAACACCCGCAGGGTGCCTTCAATGATCGCCTCGCTGGGATCATCCGGCGTGGTCAGCAGCTTGCCCGTGTGCACCAGATCCCGGGCGGGATCATGCAGCACCAGGTCGGTGAAGGTGCCGCCAACGTCAACGCCGATGCGCGCGGTCCCAGCCATCTCACGCATCTCCCTTGTAGGCGGCAGCATCGGTCACGTAGCCGTCGCGAATATCGGCCGCCAAGGCCGCCGGATCACGGGCACTCGGCGGCCCATATCCCCCGCCGCCGGCATAGCGCATGTGCAGCTTCATCCCCGGCTCAATGGTGGTGCGCGACTTCGGATGCGGCCGCGTCCCGTCGCTGAACACGATCTCCGCCGCCGCACCGGGCTTGCCGCCCAGCACGCCCTGCGCCGGATGGTCGCGCCGGTCCGAAATCAACGAAAGCCGCAGCGGCCCGGGCGAACGCACCTCGATGATCGCCTCCTGCCCCATGCCACCGCGGAACTGCCCGGCGCCGCCGCTATCCGGCCGCAACTGCTTGCTCCAGACCACCAGCGGGGCGACATTCTCGAACGCCTCGATGGAGCCGGCGCCGGCATTGGTCGGAAACGCCGTGGTCGCCAGCCCATCCCGATGCGGGCTGGCCCCCATGCCACCGCTGGCGAACAGCACCTGGCTGAACCTGTCGCCATGCTGGTCCTGGCCGCTGAACAGGCAGCGCATCGTCGGCGCCCCGCCGCACTCCGCGATCACCTGCTTCGGGATCACCGCCGCCAACGCCTTGTAGATCGCGCCCGCCAGCAAATGCCCGGTCAACTGCCGCGACCCCACCGCCGCGGGGAAGCGCGGATTCAAAATGCTCCCCTCCGGCGCCCGCACCTCAATGGCGCGATAGCTGCCCTCGTTCCGCGGCGTGAAGGGGTCCAGCGCGCACTTCACGGGGTACACGGAATAAGCGTGCGTATAGTTCATCACGCAGTTGATCCCGCGGTCGATCTGCTTCGACGTGCCCTCGAAGTCGATCACCATGCGCTCGCCGGCCACCGTCACGGCCACGAGGATATGCGTCACATCCGGCTCAAACCCATCGGCATCCAGCGTGGCGCGATAGACGCCATCCGGCACTGCCGAGATCGCCCGCCGCATGGCCAAATCCGCCCGCGCCTGCAACGCCCGGCTCAGCCCCTGCAAATCGCTCAGCCCGGTATCGCCCAGAAACTCATCCAACCGCGCCGCGCACACCTCATTCGCGGTGATCTGCGCTTCCAGGTCGCCGCTCACCTGGTCCGGCACCCGCACATTGGCCAGGAAGAAGTCCAGGATTTCCTGGTTGCGCACCCCCGCGCGGATCAGCCGCGTCGGCGGAATCCGGATGCCCTCCTCGAACACCTCGCGGCAATCCGCGCTCCACAGGCTGCCGCCGACATCCGGGCTATGCGCGATGCTGCCCGCAAACCCCACCAACTTCCCCTTGTGGAAGATCGGCGACACCGCGGTGATATCCGGCAGATGCCCGGTCGCCAGCCAGGGGTCATTGGTGATCACGCAATCCCCGGGCTGCCAGCTCTCGGCCGGGAACTTCGCCAGGAAATGCTTGGTCGTCCGCGGCAAGATGCAGCTGAAGCTGGCGATCCCCCCGGTATTCTCGCTGATGCTGTCGCCGTTCACGTCCATCAGCACGGTGCCGAAGTCGTTGGATTCGCGGACGATGGTGGAAAACGCCGTGCGCAGCAGGGCGGCGGCGGCCTCATCGGCAATGGAGATCAGCCGCGACCAGTAGATTTCCAGCGTGATCGCATCGAAGCCTTCGTCCATTGCCCGTCCCCGCAGCGTGAAGCGCAAAGGCTAGGCCGGGGGCGCCCGGCTGTCACCGCCCACCGATTGACAGAGCCGCCGCCGCCATGGTCGGCTCGTCGGCAATCTAGGGAGGAAGCCGCGGCCCATGCTGCGCGTCGAGCCGAATGCCGCCACGCTGGGCGCCACCATCCATGGCCTGGACCTGCGCCAGCCGTTGACCGACGCTGTATTCCGCGCCGTGCTGCACGCGCTCGGCCAATACGCCGTGCTGCGCCTGCCAAACCAGCACCTGCACCCGCGCGACGTCGCCGCCTTCTCCCGCCGCTTCGGCCATATCCAGACCAGCGTTTCCGGCAAGTACCACCATGCGGAGGCGCCGGAAGTCGGCATCCTCTCCAACATCGTCCAGAACGGCGTGAACATCGGCATCCCCGATGCCGGCCAGGACTGGCACACCGACATGTCCTATACGGCCACGCGCGGCTTCATCAACGTCCTTCACGCCATCCAGGTCCCCACCCGCAACGGCCGCCCGCTGGGCGACACGCTCTTCGCCGACATGCGCGCCGCCTACCAGGCCCTGCCGGAAGACTGGAAGCGCCGCATCGAAGGCCTGACCGCGACGCACGACTTCAACGTGTTCTGGCAGAACATGGTCAACCGCCCCGGCAGCACCCGCCCGCCCCTCTCGCCGGCCGAGCGCGCCAAGCGCCCGCCCGCCACGCATCCCCTCGTCCTGCGCCACCCCATCAGCGGCGACCGCGTGCTGTACTGCAACCCCGGCTATGCCGAACGCATCAACGGCGTCAGCGCAGCCGAAAGCGCCGACATCCTCGGCTACCTGTTCCAGCACCAGCTGCAACCGCGCTTCCACCACGCCCACCACTGGCAGGTCGGCGACCTGCTGCTGTGGGACCACCTTTCCACGCTGCACAACGCCGTCGCCGATTACGGCGCGGATGAGCCGCGGCTGATGCATCGCTGCCAGGTCATGGCAGACCAGGTTTTCTCACCGGAGTTCCAACACCAATGGCTGGACGCAGCATGACCCTCCCTCGCCGCAGCATCATCGCCGGGGCGCTTGCGCTGCCGGCCATGGCCCGGGCGCAGAACCGCCTGCCCTGGGACACCGAACGCCCGATCCGCCTGATGCATAATGGCGGCGCCGGCAGCGGCTCGGACGCCGTGACCCGCGTGCTGGCGCTGGGCCTGCAGGCCGTCTGGAACCAGAATGTGGTGGTGGAAAACCAGCCCGCCGGCGCCGGCGTGGTCGGCTACCAGGCCGCCATGCGCGCCCGCAAGGACGGCCTCACCGCCATCACCTGCATCTCCTCGGTGCTGCTCGGGCCGCTGGTGGACAAGAAGCTGCCCTTCGATGTCTTCAACGAAGCGGTGCCCGTCTCCCAGCTGATGATCGCCGCCGGCGTGCTCTGCGTGCCGAAGTCGCTGGGCGTGAAGACGGTGGCGGAATTCCTCACCTGGGCGAAGGCGCAGCGGGAGGTGATCCCCTTCGGCAATTACGGCCACGGCACCGCCAGCCATATCCACGCGGCCTTGTTCAGCAAGCGCGCGGGGCTGAACACCGAACTCGTCCCCTACCCCGGCCCCAAGCTGGTGAACGACCTGATGGCCGGCCACGTCAAGGTCGGCTTCCTCGACAGCGGCAGCGTCATCGCCCAGCTCCGCAGCGGCGACATCGTGGGCCTGGCGGTGACGGGGCCGGAGCGCGTCTCCGTGCTGCCGGAAACGCCCACCCTGGTCAGCCTGGGCAACATGCAGGGCTTCGAGCCGCAGATCTGGATCGGCACCTTCCTGCCGCCGGAAACGCCCTCCAACATCGTGGAAGCCTGGGGCGACGGCGTCTCCCGCGCGGTGAAGTCGGCCAATGTCAGCGCCCGCTTCCGCGACATCGGCTTCGAGCCCGTGGGCAGCGAGCCCGCCACCTTCCGCAGCTTCCTGGCGCGCGAACGCGAAACCTGGCGCCGCGTGGTCACCGAAACCGGCGTGCAGATTCCCTGAACCCGTGCCAGCCTGCACTACCCTTCCAGGAAGTCGCCCGTGTTGATCCGTATCGCCAATGCCACCGCCACGCTGGAAGCGCCAGAGGACCTCAAGCGCTTCAAGCTCGTCGTCTCCGGCGGGCTGGAAGGCACGGCGCTGCAACAGGCGCTGGGCGTGGCCGGCCGGCTTGAGGGCGAGCATGTCTGGGTCTCCCCGACCTGGATCGCCCAGGCTTCCGGCCGCGGCGGCGATGCCGGCTGGTTGGAGGAATTCGGCCGCATGGTCAGCTTCGCCGGCAAGCATGGCTGGGTGAACGACGCCGGCGAGATCAGGGCGCATATCGAACGTGAGTGACACCACCGAAATCACCATCGCCGGCTGCCGCACGGTACTGCGCCAGGCCGGCAACGGCCCGCCCCTGCTGTTCCTGCACGCCGAGCACGGCGGCGGCTGGCCGCCCCTGCTGCAAAGCCTGGCGCAACGCTGCACCGTCATCGCCCCCGACCTGCCCGGCTTCGGCGGCAGCGAAACGCCGGACTGGCTGGACAACATCCACGACCTCGCCCTCTTCACGCTGGAACTGCTGGAGGCGCTGGACCTGCGCAACGTCACCCTCGTCGGCAGCGCGCTGGGCGGCTGGGTCGCCGCCGAAGCCGCGCTGCGCGACCGCAGCCGCCTCGCGCGCCTCGCCCTGCTCAACCCCATGGGCATACAAGTAAAAGGTCTGAACGCCGCCGACCCCTTCCTGGCCACGCCGGAGGAAACGGTTGCCGCCAACTTCCACAACGCGCCGCAACCCACGGATGAAGCCGACCTCGACACCCAGTTGAAGAACCGCCACGCCTTTGCCCGCATGGCCTGGGCGCCGCGCCTGCACGACCCGCACCTGCTGAAGTGGCTGCATCGCCTGCGCCTTCCCACGCTAATCCTCAGCGGCGCGGCGGACCGCGTGGTGCCGCCGGCCAATGGTGCCGCCTTCGCCGCCGCCATCCCCGGCGCCCGCCACCTGGTGCTGCCCGCCTGCGCCCACCTGGCCGAGTTGGACGCGCCCGAAGCCGTGCTGGCAGCCCTGCAAACCTTCATCGCGGAGCCCACGCCATGAGGTTCTTCTTCTTCCACCTGATGCCCTATGCCGCGCTGGACCCGGACTACGACCAGACGCACAAATCCGCCTGGGTCACGCTGCCCAACAGCTACTACGACCCCGAGATCGGCGCCGACCTGTACAACCGCTACCTGGACGAGCTCGAATACGCCGCCGAACTCGGCTTCGAGGGCATCGGCGTCAACGAGCATCACCAGAACGCCTACGGCCTGATGCCCTGCCCCAACGTCTTCGCGGGTATGCTCGCCCGCCGCATCCCCAAAACGACGAAGATCGCCATCCTCGGCCGCGCCCTGCCGGTGCTCAGCAACCCGCTCTCGGTCGCCGAGGAGTTCGCGGTGCTGGACAACGTTACGCGCGGCCGTATCATCACCGGCTTCGTCCGCGGCATCGGCGCGGAGTACCACTCGCTCGCGGTGAACCCGACGGAAAGCCACGCCCGCTTCCACGAAGCCCACGACCTGATCGTGCAGAGCTGGACCCGCGACGGCCCCTTCGCCTTCGAGGGCAAGTACTACAACTTCCCCTACGTCAACCTGTGGCCGCGCGTGTACCAGAAGCCGCATCCGCCGATCTGGATTCCCAGCCAGGGCAGCAGCGAGACCATCGCCTTCGCCGCCCATCCCGATAGGCGCTACGTCTACCTGCAAACCGCCACGCCCGCCGTATTGCTGTTCCGCTACATGCAGGCCTATCGCGACGAAGCGCTCCGCATGGGCTACCAGGCCAGCCCGGACCAGCTCGGGTGGAGCGTGAAGATCCATGTCGGCGAAACCGACGAGATCGCCCGCCGCGAGGCCAAGCCCCACGTCGAAGCCTTCGCCAACAAGTTCCTGCGCATGCCGCCGGAGATGCTGCTGCCGCCCGGCTACACCAGCATCGCCAGCATGAAGCGCATCCAGGAGGCCAAGAAGACCATCACCGGCGGCGCCCGCACCATGGAACAGATGATCGAGCAGGGCACTTTCATTTGTGGCAGCCCGCAGACGGTCATCGACCAGCTGGCAGACTATCAGCGCCGCGGCGGCTTCAACATCGTCATGGCCGGGCTGCACTACGGCACCCTGCCGGCGGAGCTGACGCGCAAGAACATGGAGCTCTTCGCGCGCGAGGTCATGCCCGCCCTGCGCGACGCGACGGCGCCCGCCAACATCGCAGCAGCAGCGGCCGAATAACGTGCCCGCGCAGGCCGAGGCGATCCGTGACCTGCGGGAGAAGGCCGGCTACCTGCTGCGCCGCGCCTTCCAACGCGGCCAGGCGCTGTTCACCGAGGAAACCCGCGACCTCGACATCACCAGCCCGCAATACATCATCCTGGTCGCACTCGCGCTGCGCCCGGGCGTGGACCAGAACAGCCTGGCCGAGACGGTGGACCTGGACCGCTGGACCACCGGCGACGTGCTCGCCCGGCTGGAACGTCGCGGCCTGCTGGCGCGGGAAGTGGACCGCAGCGACCGCCGTTGCCGCAAGCTGGTGCTCACCGAAGCCGGCGAGCAGCTGGTGCAGGAGCTGGAACCAACGACGATGCGGGTGAACGACAAGCTGCTGGCGCCGCTCAACGCCGAGGAACAGCACGAATTCCTGCGGCTGCTGCGCAAGCTGGTGGGCGTGCGGGACGCTTAGAGCAATATCCGTTCTGATGGAATCATCAGAACGGATTTCTTGCTCTGCAACCTATTGAAGCTACAGCACGAAATCTGCTCACGCTGATTCAGCGTGAGCGGATAGTGCTGTAGAATCTGATCGGCCAAGGCGGAATCGCCGCAAGCCGTGAATCAGCCTCTCGAAACCGGCCGTAGCGTGATCAGCGCTTCAGTAAGCGGCGATCATGCTCCAGCGCCGGGCAGCAGTTACCGCGAGAGAAACGCCAGCGCCGTCAGCGCGTGCACCTGCGCCACCTGGCGCAGTTCCTCCACCACGGCGAACTCATCCGCCCCGCCCATGTTGTGCGGCGTCGGCCCATAGACGATGGTCGGCAGCCCCGCCAGGCGGAACCAGCGACTGTCGCTGCCGCCGACGCGCATGTTCACCGCGCAAGCCTCGCCCAGCACGCGCCCGGCCACCTCGGCCGCCAGCCGCACCAGCTCGCTCTCGGGGTCGGTATGGTTCGGCTCGAACCGCCGCAGCACCCGCCAGGTCACCCCCGGCAGCACGTCCAGCGCCGCGTGCAGCGCCGCCTCCGCCACCGCGCAGCCCACGCCCACCGGCAGCCGAATATCCGCCGCCGCCCGCGCATGCGCCGGCACCAGGTTGGGCGAAGTCCCGCCCTCGACGCGCCCGATATTGACGGTCACGCTGCCCAGCACCGCCGCCTCGCCGGCGCCGGAAAGCGGCTCGCTCACCGCCTGCGCCGCGGCAATCGCCGCCATCACGCTGGCCGGCGCCGCCGGCTGCAAGGCCCGCAACCCGCGCAGCGCGTCCAGCGCCAGGCTCAGCCGGTCCAGCGCATTCTCGCCCAGATGCACATGCGCGCCATGCGCCGCGCGCCCAGCCGCCTCAACCTCAACCCACAAGAATCCCTTCTCGCCGAAGCGCAGCACGCGCGGGCTGCCGGCATCGCCGATGATGACAGCATCGCCGGTCGCTTCCGGCACGTTGTCCAGCAGCCACCTGGTGCCCAGCGTCCCCATGCTCTCCTCGTCGCCGGCCAGGGTCAGCACCGCCTCCCCCCGCCACAGCCCGGGGTGCCGCGCCAGCAGCGCGAAGGCCACCAGCGACGCCGCGATACCGCCCTTCATGTCCGCCGCACCACGCCCGTACAGCCGCCCGTCGCGCAACTCGCCGCCCAGCGGCGCCACGGTCCAGGGCAGCGCCTCGTTCACCGGAAAGGTGTCGAGATGCCCGTTGAACACCAGCCGCCGCCCCGCCGCATGGCCCTGCGCCACCGCCACCAGGTTCACCACGCCCGGCGCCGTCTCATGCAGCGTCACCCGCGCGGTGGGCGCCATCTCCGCCAATATCGCCGCCGCTTCCCGCGCGCAGGCGGCGACATCGCCGGGCGGATTGGGCGAGGCCACCGCCACCAGACGCTGGGCAATGCCGACAAGCTGCGCCGTGCAGCCGGCCGCGGCGGTGGTGAAGGCTTCCAGGGTCATGCGGGGTCTCGCAATTGTCGCACCAGGGCTTCGGCCGCCTGCGCGCCACTGGCCCAGGCACCGCCCAGCGTGGCGGCATGGGTGGGGTGGCAGGCCTCGCCGGCAAAGCGCAGCCGCCCGCCGGCCAGCGCGGCGTCGCGCAGCACCTGCCGGGCGCCGGCGGCACCGGGAATGGCATGGGTATAGGCGCCCCGGAACAGCGGGTCCTCGGCCCATTGCGTCGCGGTGGCGCCGGGCAGCAGCGCCGCCTGCACCGTGGCGGCGCCGAGATGCCGCGCCAGTTCGGTGCGGAAATACGCCTCGGCCGCCGCGGTGCCTTCACGCGCCAAGGCCCAGGCCTGCGCCCCGCCGATGAAGCCCACGGCGTGGTCGCGCCCGAAGGGCCGCAGCATGAAGTTCATCGGCGCGTCGGCCGTATCCGCGGCGCGGCATTCAAACCGCGTGAAGGCCGGCAGCTCCAGCGCGCCAGGCGCCAACCGCAGCGCCACCTTGCTCAGCAGGCCCAGCGGCAGCCCCTGGATCGCCGCCATCACCTCATCCGGCAGGTCCGGCGCAAAGCGCAACCCGCCCGCGGCCAGCACGCCGGTGGAGACCGTCACCAGCACCGCCCGCGCCCGCAGCGCCCCCTCCGGCGTCTGCACCACCGGCAGGCCGCCCCACTCCACCGCCAGCACCGGCGTGTTCAGCCGCACCGGCAGCCCCGCGGCCAGCCGCGCCACCAGCGCGCCCAGCCCTTCCGCCACCTGCCAATTCTCGCCGGGCAGGTCGATGGCGACATAGTCCTGCACGCTGATCTCATGCAGCGGCGCGCCATTGATGATGTTGCCGAGCCAATGCGCCACCGTCGCCCGCCACGGCCCCTCAGGCAGCACGCTGGCGCAGTCGCGGTCGGGGTCGGCGGTGCTGGCCTCGAACGCGGCCTCGGCAGCCTCGATGGCGCGCAAGTAGTCCAGCCGCTCGGCATCGCTCGCCCGGCGGCCGTCGATCATCAGCCCTTCCTTGGTCCGCCGCCCCTGCTTGTGCAGCGTCAGCCCCATCGCCTCGGCCAGCGGCGTCAGCGGGTTCGGCACCGCGTCATGCAGCCAGCTGGCCCCGTGGTCGAAGGGCGCGCCGAGGCTGGTGCTCTCGGTAAAGGCGCGGCCACCAACCCGCGCGCCGGCTTCCAGCACCTGCACCGCGAAGCCCCGCGCCACCAGCACCCGCGCCGCGGCAATGCCCGCCGCGCCGGCGCCGATGATCGCGACGTCGCAGTCGCTCATCGCCCCGCGCCGTCACGCCGCCGAGCCGGCGCCATATTCAGAAATCCAGGTCGTGATAATGCGGCGCGGCGGCCAGCCCGCTCACCTTGTCCGCCAGCAGCGGCCGGAAGGCCGGGCGCGACTTCAGCCGCGCGTACCAGTCCTTCACCGCGGGGTGCCTGGTCCAGTCGATCTCGCCCATGAAGTCCAGGGTCGAGATATGCGCGGCAGCGGCGAAATCCGCCAAACTCAGGTTCGCCCCGGCCAGCCAGGCCCGGCCTTCCGCCAGCCAGCCCAGATATTCCAGATGCGGCTTCAGGTTGGCATAGCCGGCGCGCAGCACGGCGCCATCGGCATGGCCGTGGCCCAGCAGCCGCTTCAGCTGCTTTTCGCCATACAGGTTGGCGGTCACTTCCACGCCGAACTTGTGGTCGAACCAGGCCACCAGCCGCCGCACCTCGGCCCGCTCGGCCAGGGTCGGCCCAAACAGCGACACATCCGGATAGGCCTCGTCCAGATACTCGCAGATCGCGCTGCTATCCACGATCGCGAGGCCGGTCTCCTCCTGCAGCACCGGCACGGTGCAGGCGGGGTTGATCGCCTCGAATTCGGCGCGGCGGTCCCAGACCCGCTCGTGGATCAGCTCGAATTGCAGGCGCTTCTCGCCCAGCGCCAGGCGAACCTTGCGGCAATAGGGCGACAGCGGAAGGTGGTACAGGATGCGCACGGGGGCAAGTTATGCCACTCGCCCCCGTGTTGGAAGTACGTGCCTACGCCATCATTCCCCTGACTTGGCCCCTGCGGCTGGCTTCGACACTGCGGGGCCGCCGCTTGGCGGCGTCGGCGGGGATGCTGGCGCGGTAGGGGGGCGGTCCGGCCGGTAACCGAACTGCCCAGCGGTACCGCCTGGCTGCTGTGGTCGTGGCTGGTAGCCCTTGGTGAGTGGATAAAGCTTTTCACTTGACATGATGTTCCTTTCCGCCTTGCCCAGCTTATGCTCGGAACTCAAGATATTGGATCTGGTCGTAGGGTATCAACATGCCCTGTGAGCGTTCTATCTCAGACCACGGATGTTCCGCATCATCAGGGATCACGTACACTTTTTCGACGTAAATGTCCTTATCCGATGGGTTGGACGAGGCCATTGAGTCCGGGCCGAAATATCCGCCGACGCGGCTGCCGTCTTTTAATCCGATGATAACGAACATACTGCGCCGTTGAGAAAACAGGTAATCCCAACCGCTTGGCGAAGGATCGACGGCGTCGATTCCCAATCTCGCTACCAGCCGGTTGAACCAGCGCTTCTGATCAGCAAAGGCGACCAGAAGCGCTAGCATGATGGGCACCAAGATCGCCTGAATCGGCACCTGCAACGGATCAGGAATGGAAATTCGCCAGCGCCCAAGAATCAAAGACCAGAAATAAAGCGCTGCGTTATTCAATACAAAAATGAACATAGAAGCATATATGATCTTGGCAATATACACTTCCTTGGCAGGATAGGGTCGTTCATTAAATCTCTTCAAAGTCTCAAAGAAAACGATCCCCGGCAGGATCAGATAGACGATCCGAATTCCATTATCCCAGTTCTGGAAGTCGAGCTTGAAGTCCATTGCCCCTACTCCGCCGCCAAAACCGCCTCTGCCATCGGCACCGGCAGGTAGCGGGCGTATTCCTTGGGCACCACGTGCCAGAAATGCCCACGCTCCGCCGCCCAATGCGCCAGCAGCCTGGCCGCCAGCGGAGAGGACGTCTCCGCCTGGTGCCGCGCCAGCAGCGCCTTCAGCTCGGCCTCCCAATGCGCCGACCCCAACCGGCTGAACAGCACCGTCTCCGGGTTCACCCGGCGCTCGAAATTCTCGTCGGCGTCGTAGATGAAGGCCATGCCGCCGGTGAAGCCGGCGCCAAAGTTGTCCCCCACCGGGCCGAGGATCGCAACGGTCCCGCCGGTCATGTACTCGCACCCATTGGCGCCGCAGCCTTCCACCACGGCGGTCGCGCCACTGTTGCGCACCGCAAACCGCTCGCCCGCCTGCCCCGCCGCGAACAGCTCGCCGGCGGTCGCGCCGTACAGCACGGTGTTGCCGATGATGGTGTTCTCGTTCCACACCAGCGCGGAGGACGCCGCCGGCCGCACCACGATGGAAGCGCCCGACAGCCCCTTGCCGACATAGTCGTTGGCGTCGCCGAACACCTCCAGCTTCAGCCCACGCACCGCAAAGGCGCCGAGCGACTGCCCCGCCGTACCCCGCAGGCGCACGGTCAGATGCCCCGGCTGCAAGCCGCTCATCCCGAACTTGCGGGTGATCTTGCTACTGATCTTGGTGCCGATGGCGCGGTGCGTGTTGCGGATGTTGTACTGCAACTGCATCTTCTCGCCGTGCTCGAACAACGCCGCGGCGTCGCTGATCATGTCGGCGTCCAGCGTCTCCGGCACCTCGTTGCGGCCTTCCCGCGTGCAGTAGGGCGCGCTGCCCCCGGCATCCGCCTGCACCAGCAACGGGTTGAGGTCGAGGTCATCAAGATCCTCGGACCCACGCGAGACCTGCTTCAGCAAATCGGTGCGGCCGATCACATCCGTCAGCTTGCGCATGCCCAGCGAGGCAAGAATCTCCCGCACCTCCTCGGCGACGAAGCTGAACAGGTTGATCACCTTCTCCGGGCTGCCCGCGAACTTCTCGCGCAGCGCCTCATCCTGCGTGCAGACGCCGACCGGACAGGTGTTGGAATGGCACTGCCGCACCATGATGCAGCCCATCGCCACCAGCGACGCCGTGCCGATGCCGAACTCCTCGGCCCCCAGCATCGCCGCGACCACCACGTCCCGCCCGGTCTTGATCCCGCCATCCGTCCGCAGCTTGATCCGATGCCGCAGCCGGTTCAGCAGCAGCACCTGGTGCGTCTCGCTCAGCCCCATCTCCCACGGCAGCCCCGCGTACTTGATGGAAGACTGCGGCGAAGCCCCGGTGCCGCCGGAATGGCCAGAGACCAAAATCGCATCCGCCTTCGCCTTGGCCACACCGGCGGCAATGGTGCCGATGCCACTCCGCGACACCAGCTTCACGCACACCGTCGCATCCGGATTGATCTGCTTCAGGTCGTAGATCAGCTGCGCCAGGTCTTCGATGGAATAGATATCGTGATGCGGCGGCGGCGAAATCAGCATCACCCCCGGCGTGGAATGCCGCAGCTTGGCGATCAACCCCGTCACCTTGAAGCCGGGAAGCTGCCCGCCCTCGCCCGGCTTGGCGCCCTGCGCCACCTTGATCTCGATCTCGCGGCAGTTGTTCAGATACTCCGCGGTCACGCCGAAGCGCCCCGAGGCGATCTGCTTGATCGCGCTGTTGGCGTTGTCGCCATTGGCCCGCGGACGTGCCCGCGCCGGGTCCTCGCCGCCCTCGCCGCTGTCGCTCTTTGCGCCGATGCGGTTCATCGCGATGCTCAACGTCTCATGCGCCTCGGGCGAAAGCGCGCCGAGCGAAATCCCCGGCGCCACCAGCCGCTTGCGGATTTCGGTGATGCTCTCCACCTCCTCCACCGCAATCGGCGTGCGTCCCTCACTGCGGAAATCCAGCAGGTCGCGCAGCGCCACCGGCGGCTGCTTGCGCACACTTTCAGAGTAGCGCTTGAAGGTGGTGTAGCTGTCGCTCTCCACCGCCTTCTGCAGCATGTGGATCAGGTTGCCCTCGAAGGCATGCGCCTCCCCGCGCAGGCGCTTCTTGTACAGCCCGCCCACCGGCAGCGTCACCACGCCGTCCCGCCAGGCCCGCTCATGCAGCGCCAGCACCCGCCGCGCGATGCCCGAAAGCCCGATGCCGGAGATGCGCGAGGGCACGCCCGGGAAGAACTCCGCCACCAGGGCGCGCGAAAGCCCGATGGCCTCGAAGTTCATGCCGCCGCGATAGCTGCTGATCACGCTGATGCCCATCTTGGACATCACCTTCAGCAACCCCTTGTCCACCGCCTTGCGGTAATGCGCGATCGCGTCCGGCAGGCTCAGCGCGCCGAACAGCCCGCGCCGATGCCGGTCAGCGATGCTCTCCTGCGCCAGGTAGGCGTTGATCGTCGTCGCCCCGGCGCCCACCAGCACCGCGAAGTAATGCACGTCCAGACACTCGGCCGTCCGCACGTTCAAACTGGTAAAGGTGCGCAGCTGCTGCTTCACCAGCCCGGTATGCACGCCGCCGACGGCCAAAATCATCGGGATCGGCGCCCGCTCCGGCCCCTGGTTCTCATCGGTCAGCACCACATGGGTGCTGCCGCTCTGCACGCCCTCGGCCGCCTCGCGCCGGATGCGATCAATCGCGCGGCGCAGCCCCAGCTCGCCCTCCGCCACCGCGAAGGTGCAGTCCACCTCGCACACCGTGCGGCCCATTGTCGCGCGCATCGCCGCGAATTCCGCGTTGGACAGCACCGGGCTGTCCAGCATCAGCATGTCGCACTGCGTCGGGTCCTCATCCAGGATGTTGCCGAGATTGCCCAGCCGCACCTTCAACGTCATCACCCGCGCCTCGCGCAGGGAATCGATCGGCGGGTTGGTCACCTGGGCGAACATCTGCCGGAAGTAATGGTGCAGCCCGCGATACTGGTCCGACAGCACCGCAATCGGCGTGTCGTCGCCCATGCTGCCGATGGCTTCCTGCGCATCCTCCGCCATCGGGTGCAGAATGCTCTCCAACTCCTCCATGGTGTAGCCCACGGCCAGCTGGCGCCGGCGCAGCTCCTCGCGGTCGAATTGCGCCGCCTCGTCCTCGTGCCGCCGCACCGTCTCCTCAATGCTGACGGTCCGCTCCAGCCACTTGCTGAACGGGTGGCGCGCCGCCAGCAGATCCTTCAGCTCGCGGTCGCCGAAGAACTTCCCGGTGTCGAGATCGACGCCGATGCACTGCCCCGGGCCAACCCGGCCCTTCTGGATGATGATATCCTCGGCCAGCTTCACCATGCCGGTCTCGCTGCCTACCACCAGCAGCCCGGTGCTGGTCACGGTGTAGCGCATCGGCCGCAGCCCGTTGCGGTCCAGCCCGCCAATCGCCCAGCGCCCATCGGTGGCCGCAATCGCCGCCGGGCCGTCCCACGGCTCCATCACCGCGTTGCAGTACAGGAACAGGTCGCGATGGCTCTCCGGCATCGTCGCGTTGTTGCGCAGGCTCTCCGGAATCAGCATGGCCTTGGCCATCGGCGCATCGCGCCCGCCGCGCACCAGCAGCTCGAACACATTGTCCAGCGTCGCGGTATCGCTGCCGCCGGCCTGCACGATGGGCTTGATGTCGTCCAGATACTCGTCCAGCAGCACATGAGAGAGCCTGGTCTCGTGGCTCTTCATCCAGTTGGCATTGCCGTGCAGCGTGTTGATCTCGCCGTTATGCGCCAGCATGCGGAAGGGCTGCGCCAGCTTCCACGTCGGGAAGGTGTTCGTCGAATACCGCTGGTGATAGATCGCGAAGCGCGAGACGAACCGCTCATCCTTCAAATCCGGATAGAAGTCGGTCAGGTTCTCCGCCAGGAACATGCCCTTGTAGATCAGCGAGCGGCAGCTCAGCGAACACACGTAGAAGGCCGGCACCTCCGCCGCGATGGCCTGCTTCTCAATCCGCCGGCGGATCACATAAAGGTCGCGCTCGAAGATCGCGGCCTCGCGCTGCTCGGGGTCGTGGATCAGGATCTGCTCGATCTCGGGCCTGGTCGCATTGGCCTTCTCACCGATGCAGCTCACGTCGATCGGCACCTGGCGCCAGCCATAGATGCCGTAGCCCGCATGCAGGATTTCGCTCTCGACAATCTGCCGGCAGCGTTCCTGCGCGCCCATGTCGGTCTTCGGCAGGAAGATCATGCCGACCGCAATCCGCCCCGGCCGCAGCCGCGGGCCGCCGCGCGCCACTTCCTCGGCGAAGAAGTCCTGCGGTATTTCCACATGAATGCCGGCGCCGTCGCCGGTCTTGCCATCGGCATCCACCGCGCCGCGATGCCACACCGCCTTCAACGCATCGATGCCCGCCTGCACCACATCCCGCCGCGCCTTGCCGTCCAAGGACGCAACCAGGCCGACGCCGCAGGCATCATGCTCGGTCAGGTCGATTTTTCCTTCACCGGCCAGCGTGGCGGCCTGGGCCTGGTGCTGTTCCACATAGGTCATGTCGGTCACTCCGCTGCGGCCAAGGCGCGGTTGCGCACGTACTGCTCGATCTGGTCCGCGGCATCGCGGCCATCGCGGATCGCCCACACCACCAGCGAAGCGCCGCGCACGATATCGCCGCCGGCAAACACGCTCGGCAACTCGGTCATGAACGTCCGGTGGTTCACCTTCAGCGTTCCCCAGCGCGAAACCGCCAACGCCTTCTCGCCGAACATCGCCGGCAAATCCTCGGGATCGAACCCCAGCGCCTTGATCGCCAGGTCACACGGCGCGACGAAGCCACTGCCCGCCAGCGGCGTCACCGCCTGGCGCCCGGTCGCATCCGGCAGCCCCAGATGCATCCGCACCGCGCGCACGCCCTCAACCTTCCCGCCACCCACAAAGGCTTCCGGCGCCGCCAACCACTCGAAGCGCACGCCCTCCTCCTCCGCGTGATGCACCTCGCGCATCGAACCCGGCATGTTCGCGCGGTCCCGCCGATACAGGCAGGTCACGCTGGCCGCGCCCTGCCGCACCGCGGTGCGCACGCAATCCATCGCGGTATCGCCACCGCCGATGACGACCACGCGCTTGCCCCGCGCATTCAGCGCGCCGCTGTCGAAGGCCGGCACCGCATCGCCCAGGTTCTGCCGGTTGCTCGTGGTCAGGAAGTCCAGCGCCGGCACCACGCCCTCCAGCGCCGCGCCCGGAATCTCCACGTCGCGCGCCTTGTACACGCCGGTGCCGATGAACACCGCGTCGTGCTTCGCGCGCAGTTCCGCCAGCGTCACATCCTCGCCGACGCGGCAGTTCAGGTGGAAATGGATGCCGCCCTGCGCAAAGCTTTCCCAGCGCCGCAGCACCACCTCCTTCTCCAGCTTGAAGTTGGGGATGCCGTAGATCAGCAGGCCGCCGACGCGGTCGTAGCGGTCGTAGACATGCACCTGCCAGCCACGCGTGCGCAGCCGTTCCGCCACCGCCAGGCCCGCCGGCCCGGCACCGATGATGCCGATGCTGTGCGCCAACTCCACCCGCGGCGTCGGCGGCTTCACCCAGCCATTCTGCCAGGCGGTGTCGGTGATGAACTTTTCCACCGAGCCGATGGTGACGCTCTCGAACCCCTTCTCGATGACGCAGTTGCCCTCGCACAGCCGGTCCTGCGGGCAGATGCGGCCGCAAATCTCCGGAAAGGTGTTGGTGGCGGCGGAGACCTCATACGCCTCCTCCAGCCGGCCTTCCGCGGTCAGCTTCAGCCAGTCGGGAATGTCATTGTTCAGCGGGCAATGCACCGAGCAGAACGGCACGCCGCATTGGCTGCACCGGCTGGCCTGGGCGCTGGCGGCCTCGGCGACGAACTCGCGGTAGATCTCGCCGAAATCGCCGGTGCGCTGCGCGGCCTTGCGTTTCTCCGGCTGGGCCTGCTGGAGGCGCACAAATTGCAACATGCGTTCGGCCATGGCGGCGGACCTCGGGCGGGGGTGGCGCGCGGCCCAAACCGGGGACGCGCGTCGCGGACGGACTGACGCCCGCTATGCGCCGCAACATGCCGCATCCCCGGGGCGATGCGCCAGCAGTTTTTCGCTTTTAGGTCCGCAAGACTGTCCTTTTATCGCGGCCATCTAGCCGAGCCCACTCAAGCGCCGGCCGATCACCCAATTATTAGGTCCGATATGAACCTTACCCGCCCTGGCGGAACCGCGCGAGGTAGCCCGGCACCACCGCCTCCATCGCCTTGGGCGTAATCCCCAATGCCGCCAAACCCGGCATTCCCGGGGCGCAGACATTGTCGCGGTCCAGCATCAGCAGCTGGTCGCGGGTCAGCGGCGGGTTGGGCAGCCAGGCGGTCAGCGCCACCTGCGCCTGCACCAGCGCCTCCGGCAGCGCCACCAGCGGCCGGTGCCGCCGGGTGATGTCCAGCACCAGGCGCATCAACTGGCGGAAGGTCGCCACCCGCGGCCCGCCCAGCTCATAGGTCACGCCAGGCTCGGCCAGCAGCACCGCCTCGGCCACGTCGCCGACATAGACCGGCTGAAACCGCACCGCGCCGCGCACCACGGGCATGAAGGGCAGCAGCCGCGCCAGCCCGGCGAAGCGGTTGAAGAACTGGTCCTCGGGCCCGAACACTATGGAAGGCCGCAGGATGCTCGCGGCCGGAAAGGCGGCGCGCACCGCGGCCTCCCCGGCGGCCTTGCTGCGGCCATAGGCGCTGGGGCTGGCCGCATCGGCGCCAATCGCGCTGACCTGCACCAACCGCGCCACGCCGGCCGCCGCCGCCAGCCGCGCCACCCGCCCGGCGCCCTCGGCATGCACGCGCATGAAATCGCCGGCGCGCTGTTCCGCCAGAATGCCCACCAGGTTCACCACCAGCCCGGCACCGGCCATCGCCCGCGCCACCGCGGCCTCATCCCCCAGGGAGGCCCGCACCGGCACCACCTGGCCGACGCCGCCCTGGGTCTTCAGCGCCCCGGCATCCGTCGGCCGCCGGCTGGCAACGCGGACAATCCAGTCCTGCTGCGCCAGTCGCTCCACCACATAGCGGCCCAGGAAGCCCTGCCCCCCGAAAACGGTGGCGACCTTGCGCCCGGTGAAATCCTGCATCCTGGCCTCCTGCGGCAAACGATCTTCAAGGTGGGGGCAAAAACCTGCATTGCACCCGCTTGACGGCGTCATGCGACGCTCATAAAAGCGCGCCTCTGCCGCGATACTCCGCAGCACCGACGCCCAGGTGGTGGAATTGGTAGACGCGCTGGCTTCAGGTGCCAGTGACCGCAAGGTCGTGAAGGTTCGAGTCCTTTCCTGGGCACCACTCTCCCAGTTGGAGAGTCCGCCGTGATGGCAAACACCACTCTCTTCCAGGGGAAATCCATGATCCGTTTGTATCGGCACGACCTGCCGGACGGCCTGGACCTTGGCAAGCTGGTCGCCATCGACACCGAGACCATGGGCCTCAACCCGCACCGCGACCGGCTCTGCCTCGTGCAGCTCTCGTCGGGCGACGGCAACGCGCATCTGGTGCAGCTCATCCCCGAATCGCTGGGCGGCCAGGGCTACGGCGCACCGAACCTGAAGCGCCTGCTGACCGACCCCGAGGTCACCAAGCTTTTCCATTTCGCCCGCTTCGACTGCGCCGCGCTTTACCGTTGGCTCGGCGTCCGGACCACGCCCGTGGCCTGCACCAAGGTCGCCGCCAAGCTGGTGCGCACCTTCACCGACCGCCATGGCCTGAAGGACCTGCTGGCCCAGCTGGTCGGCCAGGACGTCTCCAAGCAGCAGCAATCCAGCGACTGGGGCGCGCCCGAGCTGACCGTGGACCAGCAGAACTACGCCGCCTCGGACGTGCTGTACCTGCACGCCCTCTGGGCCCGGCTGGAAGCGCTGCTGATCCGCGAGGGCCGGCTCGCCCTGGCGCAGGATGTGTTCCGCTTCCTGCCCGCCCGCGGCGAGCTGGACCTGCTGGGCTACGAAGACCCGGACATCCTCAGCCACTGAGCAGCAGCGCCCGGTCCAGGGGCGCACCGCCCCCCTGGACCCATCGCGGCCGCGCTACCGCTACCCTGCCGGCGCGTCGATCCAGCCGACATGGCCGTCCTCCCGCCGATAGACCACGCCCAGCGCGCCATTGCCGCTGTTGCGGAACATCATCACCGTGCGGTGTTCCAGGTCCAGCCGCATCACCGCCTCGCTGACGGTCAGCCGCAGCACCTCGGTGGTCTGCTCGGCCACCACCATGGCGTGGCCGTGGCCATTGGTCGGCGGCGCCGCCTCCTCCAGCGCCACCTCCTCCAACTCCGGCTCCTCCGCCTGGCTCAGCACCACCTGGCGCGCCTCCTCGGCCGGCGGCAGGTCGCGCTGCGCCGCCAGGCTGCGGGCGTGGTCGTTCACCCGCCTTCGATACCGCCGCAACCGCTTGCCCAGATGCTCCGCCGCCACGTCGAAGGCGCGGTGCGCGTCCACCCCCTCGCCTTCCGCCCGCATGAACACGTTGCGGCCCGCCTTCAGGTTGATGTCGCAGCAGAAATGCGCGCCGGCCCTGGCCTTCAGGTCGTGGTGAAAGGTGACGTTCGCTTCCAGCGCGTGGTCGAAATACTTGCCCGTGATGGTCGCCAGACCATCGGTGACATGGACCCGGAGGGCGGCTCCGGTTTCGACCTGCTTGCCGGCAACGGTGATGTGCATGTGGCTTCAACCCTTCTTTCCCCAAGTGGGAAAGGGTCCGCCCGGAAGCCGGCGGTAACCCCGAGGGTCTGTGTCGCCCCAGGGGCGCGCGGCTCAGGCCGGAACGGCCTTCTCCCGCTTGCGCTGCACGGAGGATGGGATACGCAGCGCCTCGCGGTATTTCGCCACGGTTCGCCGGGCAATGTCCACGCCTTCCTTGCGCAGCCGCTCGACAATCGCGTCGTCGGACAGCACATCGGCCGCATCCTCGGCCTCGATCATCGCGCGGATGCGGTGGCGTACCGCTTCGGCGCTATGACTTTCGCCACCCATGGTGCCCGCAATGGCAGTGGTGAAGAAATACTTGAGCTCGAAGGTGCCACGCGGCGTGGCGATGTACTTGTTCGCGGTCACGCGGGAAACGGTGCTTTCGTGCATCGCCACCGCCTCGGCCACGTCGCGCAAAATCAACGGGCGCAGATGCTCCACGCCATGGCGGAAGAAGCCGTCCTGCCGGCGGACGATCTCGGCGGCCACCTTGATGATGGTGTTGGCGCGCTGCTCCAGCGATTTCACCAGCCAGGTCGCGGTCTGCATCCGCTCGGCCAGGAAGGCCTTTTCCTCCTTGTTCTTCGCCCCCACCACGGCGCGCGCATGAAACCCACGATTGACCAGCACGCGTGGCAGCGTCTCCGGGTTCAGCTCCAGCAGCCATTCGCCGTTCGGCGCGCGGCGCATCAGCACATCCGGCACAATCGCCGGCGCCGGCATCTGGTCGAAGCTGGCGCCGGGCTTGGGGTCCAGCCGGCGCAATTCGGCGACCATCTCCGCCATGTCCTCGGCGTCCACGCCGCACAGCTTCATCAGCGTGCGGGTATCCCGCCGGGCCAGCAATTCCAGGTTGTCCAGCAGCGCCTGCATCGCCGGGTCCAACCGATTGCGGTCGGCCAGCTGCACCGCCAGGCATTCGCGCAGGTCGCGGCAGAACATGCCCACGGGGTCGAAGCGCTGCATCAGCAGCCGCACATGCTCCACCTGCGCCGTCGGGCAGCCCATGGCGCGGGCGATGACATCGCTCTCAATCGCCAGCCGCCCGGCGGGGTCCAGCAGCGCCAACAACTGCGCCGCGATCAGCCGCTCCTTGCCGTCGTGGAAGGTCAGCCGGATCTGCTCGCCGAGATGCTCGCGCAGCGTCTTGCCGGCCGCCGCCAGGTCGTCGATGCCGCTGAGGTCGTCGTCGAAGGCGTGGCTGCCGCCGCTGCCATGGCTCGGCGTGAAGGCGGCGTCGCTGTCATGCACGTTGGACCAGTCGACATCCAGCGGCGCCGTGGCTTCGGTCGGCATGCTGTCGGCGGCCGCGGCGCTGGCGGCATCGGGCGTCTCGCTGGGTGTCGGCAGCGGGTTGGTGGTGCGGCCGTCATCCGGGCCGGGCAGGCTGCGCTCATCCCACTCCAGCAGCGGGTTGCGCTCCAGCTCCTCCTCGACGAAGGCGGTCACCTCCTGGTTGGAGGACTGCAACAGCTTGATCGCCTGCCGCAGCTGCGGCGTCATCACCAGCGACTGCGACTGCCGCATGTCCAGGCGGGGACCCATGGCCATGGCTCAGCCCCCCGTGCTGCGGCGCAGGCCGGCCATCACAGGCTGAAGCGTTCGCCCAGATAGACCCGGCGAACACCCTCATGCGCGACGATCTCCTGCGGCCGGCCCTCCATCATCACCTGGCCGTCGTGCAGGATATAGGCGCGGTCGATGATCTCCAGCGTCTCCCGCACATTGTGGTCGGTGATCAGCACGCCGATCCCACGGTCCTTCAGATGCTTCACCAGGTCGCGGATTTCCGACACCGCAATGGGGTCGATGCCCGCCAGCGGTTCGTCCAGCAGGATGTAGCTGGGGTGCGTGGCCAGTGCCCGGGCAATCTCGCAGCGTCGCCGCTCGCCACCTGAAAGCGCCAGCGCCGGCGCGCGGCGCAGGTGGGAGATGCCGAATTCCGCCAGCAGCGCATCCAGCATCTGCTGGCGCCGCTCGCGCTCCGGCTCCACCACCTCCAGCGCCGCCAGGATATTGTCCTCCACCGAAAGGCCGCGGAAGATGCTGGCCTCCTGCGGCAGGTAGCCCAGGCCCAACCGCGCGCGCCGATACATCGGCAGCGTGGTCACGTCGTGGCCATCCATCAGCACCCGGCCCTCATCGGGCTGCACCAGGCCGGTGATCATGTAGAAGGTGGTGGTCTTCCCAGCACCGTTGGGACCAAGCAACCCCACGGCCTCGCCGCGCTTCAAGTGAATGCTGACGCCGCGCACCACCGGGCGCTTCTTGTAGCGCTTGCCCAGGCCAATGGCGGTCAACCCGCCCTCGCCCTCTATCGCCTGCAACAGCGGCGCCGGGGATTGCTTGTTCATGGCCGGCGACCTTGCTGCGGGGAATTGGCCTGGGGGGTCGCGGCCTGAGGGGAAGAGGAAGGCGAAGGCGAAGGGGCTTGGGGCGTGCCCGGCTTGTCCTGCTGCGGCACGATCAGGCCGCGCACCCGCTCGCCCCGGTCGCTGGCGGAAACCAGCCGGGCCACGCCGGTGCGCAGGTTCACAATGGCCTCGCGGCCGTTCACCTGGTTGTCGCCCCGGGTGATGCGGACATTGCCCAGCAGCCGGGCCATCCCGGTGGCGGGGCTGTAGACGCCGCGGTCGCCGCGCACCACCTCGGTGGGCGTGCGGATCTCGACATGGCCGAAGGCTTCCACCCGGTCCACCTTGCCGGCACCCGGCGCCGGCGCGGCGGCGCGGCCATTGGCGGTGGGGGTGGCGTTGGCGTTGGCGGTGGCCGGGCGGACCGGCGCGGCAGGGGTGGCGGCGGCGGGGGCATCCGCGGCCAGCAGATAGGAAACCAGGGTATCGGCGCTGATCCGGCGGCCTTCCTGGTTGTCCACCGCCACCGCATTGCCGCGCGCCACGGCCATGCGCCGCTGGCTCCAGTATTCCAGGCTGTCGCGCGAGGTCAGCAGCTGCGTCGGCGTGGTCAGCGAAAGCTCGCGCCCGGTCAGCACCAGCACCGCCTGGTCCATGTCATACACGGCGCGGTCGCCGCGGGCGGTATCGGTGGCGGTGTGGATGGTCACCCGGCCCTCCGCCTCCAGCCGCCAGATCTCGCTGCTGCCGCCGGCGGGGTTCTCGCCCATCACCGGGGGCTGGTTGGCCGGGCGGCCAGGCGCGGCATTGGCGGCACCGCCGGCGGGGCGATACCGCGCCATCAGCCGGTCCGCATCCACCGTGACCTCGCCGCGAATCGCCCGCGCATCCCGCCGCGCCACGATCACCTGCTCGGTCTGGCGCCACTCGATTCCATCGGTCGCGGTCACGTCCACCGGGCCGCCGCCGGACAGGTCGATGCCCTGGGCATGCAGCAGGGTGGGCGCCGCCAGCAGCAGCAGGGCGAGCAGACGGGTCATTTGCGGTCGCCTTCCAGCACCGCATGGGCGCGGCCGGTGAAGACGACGACAGCGCCGCGCTCGCGCAGCTCGAAGCCTTCCGAGGTCAGGGTGCCGAAGGGGCCCTGCGCCGCCACCGGCTTGTCGCCGTCGCCGGTGCCGGCGGCCAGGTCCACCGCCGCCACATCGGTCACCAGCATGGTGCCGTTGTCGTGGAAGATCGTCACCTTGCCGGCCAGGTTCAGGTGGTCGCGCGGCCGGTCGTAGCGCCCGGTCTCGGCTTGCAGGTAAATCCAGCTGCCGTCGTTCATCAGGATATCCCCGCGCGGCTGGGTCAGGTCCAGCAGCTCCTCGGCGCCCACCTGCTGGGCCACGTCGGCGGTCACGGTATAGGGCCGGTTCAGGTCGTCCACGCCCTGGTAGCGCGGCGCCGTCACCCGCAGCGATTCCGACCGCGGCTGGACGGTGCGGCGAAAGGCGTAGCGAGAGCGATCCTCGGTCCGCTGGAATTCCGGCCACAGCACGATCATCGCCAGCAGCAGCAGCGCCAGGCCCGGCAGCACGCGCTTGGCCAGCCGCACCGCCATCCGCCGGCGGGCAATCTGCGGCCCGCTCAGCGCCGCGCGCTCGCGGGAGGGTGCCAGCATCTGCCGCGGCGCCAGCGGCGCGTTGGGCGGTGTGGGTCCGGGGGTGCCGTTGGCCAGCAACCTCATGCCACCCCCGCGCGCAGCAGGTCGTGCAGGTGCAGAATGCCAACCGGCCGGCGGCCGGCATCCACCACGAACAGCGCGGTGATCCGCCCGGCCATCAGGTGCAGCGCCTCCGCGGCCAGGGCATCCGGCCCGATCGTGCGGGGGTTGCGCGTCATCACCTCGGCGGCGGTACGGGTCAGCAGCCCCTCCCGCGGGGCGGCGCCGCCGGGCGCCAGGGCGCGGCGCAGGTCGCCATCGGTGATGATCCCGGCCAGCGCGCCATCGGCGCCGACGATGCCGAGGCAGCCGAAGCGCTTCTCGGTCATCGCCACCAGCGCGGCATCCATCCGCAGCTCCGGCCCGGCCAGCGGCATCTCGGCGCCGGCATGCATGAACTCCCGCACGCGGGACAGCTTGGCGCCCAGCTTGCCGCCGGGGTGGAACACGCGGAAATCGGCGGCCGAGAACCCCTTGCGGGTCAGCAGCGCCACCGCGATGGCATCGCCCAGCGCAATCTGCAGCGTGGTGCTGGTGGTCGGCGCCAGCCCGTTCGGGCAGGCCTCCTGCGCCTTGGGCAGCACCAGCGCCACATCGGCGGCCCGCGCCAGCGTGCTCTCCGCCCGCCCGGTAATGCCCACCAGCGGCAGCCCGAAGCGCCGCGCATGCGCCACCAGGTCGGCCAGCTCCGGCGTTTCGCCTGAATTGGACAGCGCCAGCACCGCATCCCCGGCCACGATCATGCCGAGGTCGCCATGGCTGGCCTCGGCCGGGTGGACGAACAGCGCGGGGGTGCCGGTGGAGGCCATGGTCGCCGCGATCTTGCGCGCGACATGGCCGGACTTGCCCATGCCGGAGACGACCACGCGCCCGGTGGCGCCGGCCAACAGGCCGACAGCGTCAGCGAAACGGCCATCCAGCCCCGCTGAGAGCAGGGTCAGGGCCTCGGCTTCCAGGGCCAGGACGCGGCGGGCGACAGCGAGGTCGTCGGCCTGCCAGGCGGCGGTATCGGTCAGGTGCAAGTCCACGCGCGATGTATGGGCTTCGCCGCGCCGAGGGTCAACGCGCCTGAAGCGCGCGGGACAAGAATCGTGCCAGGAGACCGCAAATGGGTTGCTGTTTGGCCAACACTGTGATCCCCCCCCCACGCACAGCTGCGCCAGCACCGCGGCGCCGGCGGCAGGCGTCAGCCCGCCAGGATCATCCCAACGGCAGGAGGCTACAGCTCCTGCCGAGCCGCCGGATGGCGGCGCCTGGCGCTTGGGGGCAGGAAAAACCGATACCGGCGGCAGGCGTCAGTCCGCGGGTATCAGTGCACCAGCACCGGCGCCATCTCGTGTTCCACCACCGCGGCGGCGGCCGATTCCAGGTTGGGCGCGGCGCCAATATGGGTGCCGTCGGCGGCGTGGATGGACACCGCCTGCACGCCATTCAGCGTGACCGGGCGCAGATACGCCACCTGCTGCAGCCCGAAGCGCGCCCAGTCCATGGGGGAAAGCTGCGCCAGGCTGATGGGGGCGGGGGCATTCTGGTTGTTGGTCATGATGTGTCTCCGTTGGGCGCTGCCAGTTGGCCCGCGCCTGATGGAACGAATGCTCACTCGGTGCCGGTGCGCCCTTCGACGACAGGCTTGGCGGCACCATTGGTCTTCTTGCCGATCTGGATGGTCTTGACCCGGACTTCCGGCTGCGGTCGCTCAAGCTCGACATGCAGCAGGCCATTGTCCAGCCAGGCGCCTTCCACATCGATCCCTTCCGCCAGCACGAAGGCGCGCTGGAACTGCCGGGCGGCGATGCCGCGATGCAGGAAGATCCTGCCCTCGCTGTCATCCTTCTGCCGGCCGCGGATCACCAGCTGGTTGTCTTCCTGCGTGATCTGCAGGTCGTCCATGCTGAACCCCGCCACCGCCAGCGTGATCCGCAGGCGGTTGGAGCCGATCTGTTCGATGTTGTAGGGCGGATAGCCGTCCGCATTCTTCGCCACGCGATCGAGCATCTGTTCCAGGTGGTCGAACCCCAGGAACAGGGGCGAGCCGAAGACGGGTGAACGCGACATGGACCTCAGGGCCTCCTCATCCAGAGCGAAGCAACGCCGCCGGGCCCGAAGCACCCCTTGGCGAATAGGGATGTTGTCACCCCCTGCCCAGGTTGCAAGGGGCCCAGGTTGCAAGGGGGGTGGCGCCGGGGGTAATCGGGGCGGCATGAGCGACGAAACCCCCGCGGACCTTCGGCACGACCTGCTGCCGATCCTGATCGTGCCCGACGCCAAGCTGCGGCAGAAGTGCCGCGCCGTGGGCCCCGCCGACGCCGACCTGGTGCGAGAGCTGGCGCCGCGCATGCTGGCGACGATGTACAAGGCCCCCGGCATCGGCCTGGCCGCGCCGCAGGTTGGCACGCTGTTGCGCATGTGCGTGGTGGACATCCAGAAGGATGACGTGCTGACACCGATGGTGCTGGTGAACCCGGAAATCGTCGCCGTCTCCCAGGAACTGCACACGCGCGAGGAAGGCTGCCTCTCCCTGCCCGGCCAGTACGCGGACGTGACCCGCCCGGCCGAAGTAAAGCTGCGCTGGCTGGACCTGGCGGGTGCGAAGCAGGAAATGCAGGCCGACGGCCTGCTGGCCACCTGCCTGCAGCACGAGCTGGATCACCTGGATGGCGTGCTGTTCGTGGACCACATCAGCGCGCTGAAGCGCAACATGCTGCTGCGCAAGCTGGCCAAGGACATGAAGCTGCGCCAGCGCGAGGCGATGTAGGGGGGGCCTACCGCCGCTCCTGCCCCGGCCCGAAGACCCGCTCGACAAAGACCACCGCCTCGCCAGGAAGCTGCCGCACCCGGTAGCTGATGACATGGCCGTCCACCACCAACTGCCGGCACCCCTCGCGATAGGGGTCGGCCGGGTGGCGCGCATGGGTTTCGCCCAGGTCGCGGGCGGCGGCGAGTAACCGCCGCGCCATCGCCTTCGCCCGAGGTCCCGCGCCAGCTTGGCTCAACCAGGCGCGCAGCCACGCCACATCAGCCGCCGCCAGGGGCGTGAACACCACCCTGGCGGGCATGCGGCGCTACCGAGCCGGCCGCGCCACCGGCATCGGCCGTTCCGCCGGGGTATCCCAGCTTTCCACCCAGCGCTCGACCTCATCCAGGGGAATGCCCAGCCCGGCTTCCGCCTGGGCATGGCTTCGGCGATCCGCCTCCGCCGGGGTCATCGGCGGTTGGTCGGATGGGTCGGGCGCGTCGCGCCGCACGATGTCGTCCATGAGCCGCACCATCATCCTCGGCAGCGCAGCCTGCCTTATCCGACCCCGCGTCGCAACGCCGCTGTCATCCACCCCCGCAACAATCCTTGCTTTGCCTTAAATGTTCCTGTTATGTTCACTACACCCCCACCCCAGCCCCCACCCCCAAAAATGCTCCCCAACCGCCCCCCAGGCCGCTACTCCACCCCCCGCCCCTGGCAACCCCTGAGCGACGATGAACTCGTCGCCCTCTGGTCCTACTTCGTCCACAAGGGCAGCGGCCGCCCCATCTTCGATATCCGCGCCCGGCTGGACGCCATTTTCTGGGTGGCCTGCCACAACGGCCGCTGGCGCGACCTGCCGCCGCATATGGGGCCGTGGGACACCGCCGCCCGGCAATTTCGCCGCTGGGTCCACAAGGGCACCTGGGAGGCGCTGCTCGCCGCCGTCGTCTCCCGCCGCTCGCCGCCCGCCCTGCGGGGGCTGGAACACTGGGTCTGCCGCGCCTTCCGCCGCGCGCTGCGCATCACCGGCCTGCGCGGGCTGCGCCTGGTCCGCCGCCTCGGCCTGCTTTCGGCGCTGAAAGGCCCGGCGGAATGGTACCCCGACTGGGATTTGTCCGTTGCCCTCCTGCCCGGCATCCTCCGCGCGGTGGAACGCCACCTCGCCAGCCGCGGCGCACCGCTGAAGACGCTGCTGGAAGGCTGCAAATCCTTCCACGCCCTGTGCGGGGGCCGCCGCTGGATCCCCAGCTGGGCCGCACCACCATGAGGACCCCTTCCGCACCCCTCTCCACGTCGCTAAAGCAGCCGCCTCCCACGGCTACGCCCAGCAGGGCAGCCATCGCCGTGGCCTCAAAGCTTTGCCGCGCGGGCACCCCACCTGGCGCTGGCGGAAGGGCCGGAACGCATGCGCCTCGCCTTCATGGGCAGCCCGGATTTCTCGGTGCCGGCCCTCCACGCCCTGCACCAGGCGGGGCACGAGATTGCCGCGGTCTATTGCCAGCCCCCCCGCCCCGCCGGGCGCGGCCAGAAGGAAACCCCCTGCCCGGTCCACAAGGCCGCGCTGGCCCTTGGGCTGAACGTCCGCACCCCCGCCCGGGTGCGGAAGGACGCCGCCGAACACGCCGCCTTCGCCGCCCTGAAGCTGGATGCCGCGGTGGTCGCCGCCTATGGCCTGATCCTGCCGCAGCAAATGCTGGACGCCCCGCGCCTGGGCTGCCTGAACATCCACGCCTCGCTGCTGCCCCGCTGGCGCGGCGCCGGCCCCATCCAGGCCGCCATCCTGGCCGGAGACAGCGAGACCGGCATCACCATCATGCAGATGGAGGCGGGGCTGGACACCGGGCCGATGCTGCTCCGCGGCACGGTGCCCCTCACCCCCCGCACCACCACGCCGGAACTCCACGACGCCCTGGCGGAAATGGGGGGCGCCCTGATCCTGCGCACCCTGGCCGAACAACCGCCGGCCACGCCGCAGCCGGAGGCAGGCGTCACCTACGCCCCCAAGCTCAGCAAGGCCGATGGCGCGCTGGACTGGACCCGCGACGCCGCCAGCCTGGACCGCCAGGTGCGCGCCCTGAACCCCTGGCCCGGCACCTACTTCCAGGCCGGCGGCGAGACCCTGCGCCTGCTGGAGGCAGCCCCCGCGGAGGGCCACGGCCCGCCAGGGACAGTGCTGGCCCCGGGCCTCATCGCCTGCGGCGAAGGCGCGCTGCGCCTGCTGCGCCTGCAACGCCCGGGCCGCGGCCCCATGCCGGCCGCGGAGCTGCTGCGCGGCTACACCCTGCCCCCGGTCCTCACCTAGTGCCGACCTACGCCCTCACCGTGGAATATTGCGGCACCCCCTTCGTCGGCTGGCAACGGCAGGATAACGGGCTTTCCGTGCAGCAGGTGCTGGAAGCCGCCGCCGCCATGCTGAACGACGGCACCGCCCCCGCCAGCATCGCCGCCGGCAGGACGGATGCCGGGGTCCACGCCGAAGGCCAGGTGGTGATGCTGGACCTGGCGCGCGACATCTCCCCGGACAAGCTGCGGGAAGCCCTGAACTTCCACACCAAGCCCCACCCCGTCGCGGTGCTCAGCGCCGCGCTGGCCCCGGAAGGATGGAACGCCCGGTTCTCCGCGGTGAAGCGGGGGTATCGCTACCGCATCCTCAACCGCCGCGCCCGCCCCGCGCTGGAGGAAGGCCGGGTCTGGCACATCCCCATCAAGCTGGATGTCGGCGCCATGCACGAGGCCGCCCAGGGCCTGCTCGGCCACCACGACTTCTCGGCCTTCCGCGCCGCCGCCTGCCAGGCCAAGTCAGCGCTGCGAACGCTGGACCGGCTCAGCGTCTCCCGCCACGGCGCGGAAGTCCTCATCGAGACGGAGGCCCGCAGCTTCCTGCACCACCAGGTACGCAACATGGTCGGCACGCTGGCGGAAGTGGGGCTGGGGCGGAAGGGCGTGGCCTGGCCGCGCCGGGTGCTGGAAGGCCGCGACCGCACCAAGGCCGGCATGACCGCCCCGGCCGAGGGCCTCTGCTTCGAGTTCGTGCGCTACCCGGAGGAGCCGCCATGGCTCTGAGCCGCGCCCTCGCCTGTACCTACCGGCCGAAGCCTGTGCAGCCGCACCATCGGCTTGGCCTGGCGCCTGGAGAAACCGGTTGGACCGCGGCGCCCAGCATGGCCGGCGAAGCGGGTCAACCTGCCACCTCCCCCAGCCGTCGGAGGAGGCCTGGGCAGCCACCGCTTCGGCCGCGCCCCGCGCCATCGGCCGGAGCCTCGGGGCCAGGTCGCCGCGTCCCCAGGCGCCCCCGGCTACCCGCCGGTCAGCTTGGCCACGAAGCCGCCAATGAACACCCCCAGCAGCAGGTCCAGCAGCACGAAGATCACCGCCCTGCCGCCCGCCACCTTCAACGCATGCTTGGCGATGAACCATTCAAGCCACAGCGCATAGCCAAAGGCGGCCAACCCGAAGCCATAGGCCAGCGTCGTCGGCAGCCCCAGCATGGCCGGCACCGTCAACGCCAGCAGCACCAGGTACTGCACCACGTTGCCCCAGTTCCACGCGGCCAGGAAATGCGCCCATTCCTTGCCCCGCCCGGCAGCCTGGGCCATTGGCAGGGTGGCCAGGGCAAAGCCGACCCAGGCGAAGATGTAGCCCACCAGCTCCGCCACCAGCGCAAAGGCCACCCCACGGGTCGGCGCTCCCCCGCTGCCGGACCAGGCCATCAGCCGCAGCGCCAGGAAGGCCGGCAGGCAGATCGCCGCGGCCCAGAAGCTGCGGCGGGCACCGAGCGAGGTATCCTCCACCAGCATCAGCCCATGCGCCTGGCCGCGCGCCAGCATGAAGGCCCCGCGCAGGCCGGCCTGGATCACCAGGCGCAGCGGCGGGGGCGGCAGGGGTCCAGGGGATGAGATATTACTGCTCAGCGGAGGGTTTCCTCAAGCACGCGGCGATACAGCGTGGCCAGGTCGCGCAGCTCCGCCACCGGCACCGCCTCGTTCACCTGGTGCATCGTGGAGCCCACGCCGCCCAGTTCCACCACCGGGCAGTAGTTGGTGATGAAGCGGGCATCGGAGGTCCCACCCCCGGTATCCAGCGCCGGCTCGCGGCCGGTCACCGCCGCCACCGCCCGCTTCAGCGCATCCACATAGGCGCCGGGCCTGGTGACGAAGCTTTCGCCGGAGACGGAAACCCGCATGTCGTAGCGCGCCTCCTCGGCCTTCAGGGCAGCGTGCAGATGCTCGGTGATGCTGGCACTCGTGTGCAGGTCGTTGAAGCGGATGTTGATCATGCAGCGCGCGGCGGCGGGGATGATGTTGTTGGCGGTGTTGCCGACATCAAGGCCGGTAACCTGCAACGTCGTCGCCTCGAACCAATCGCTGCCCTGATCCAGCGGCTGGGTGGTCAGCCGGTGCAGCACCCGCACCAGCCGGTGGATCGGGTTGTCGGCGCGTTGCGGGTAGGCGCTGTGGCCCTGGATGCCCTCCAGCGTGATGTAGGCGGTCATGGAACCGCGCCGGCCGATCTTCAGCGTATCGCCCAGCACCGCCTTGGAGGTGGGTTCGCCAACCAGCGCCAGGTCGGGGATATGGCCCTCGGCCTGCATCCACTCCAGCACGCGGCGCGTGCCATCCACGCTCGGGCCTTCCTCATCCCCGGTGATCAGCAGGCTGATGCTGCCTTCATGCCCCGGGTTGGCGCGGACGAAATCGGTCATGCCCGCGACGAAGCTGGCAATGCCGCCCTTCATGTCGCAGGCGCCGCGGCCGAACAGCACGCCGTCGCGCACCTCGGCGGCGAAGGGGCCGTCCTTCCAGGCGGCTTCGTCGCCCACCGGCACCACATCGGTATGACCGGCGTAGCAGAAGTGGGGCGCGCCGGTGCCACGGCGGGCGAACAGGTTCTCCACCTCGCCAAACTTCATGCGGTGCAGGGTGAAGCCGAGCGGCGCCAGCGCCGCCTCCAATACGCCCAGCGCGCCTGCATCCGCGGGCGTCACGCTGGCGCAGCGGATCAGCGCCTGCGCCAGCGGCAACGGGTCGGTGGGCTGGTTACCGGGGGTCGGGGCGGTGCTGGTCAAACTCTCGGCCTCTGTCGCGGGATGCGCCTGGTCACTCGGTTGGGCCGGCGTCGCGGCGGGGCCGCGGCCCGCGCCTGCAGCGGGCCGCGACGAACCGGCTCAGTCGCGCAGCAGCTCGTTGATGCTGGTCTTGGCGCGGGTCTGCTCGTCCACGATCTTCACGATCACGGCGCAGTACAGGCTCGGCCCCGGGGTGCCATCCGGCAGCGGCTTGCCGGCCAGGCTGCCCGGCACCACCACGGAATAGGCCGGCACCCGGCCGATATGCACCTGGCCGGTGGCGCGGTCGATGATCTTCGTCGACGCCCCCAGGAACACGCCCATGCTCAGCACGGCGCCGCGCTCCACCACCACGCCTTCCGCCACTTCGGAACGGGCACCGATGAAGCAGTCATCCTCGATGATCACGGGGTTGGCCTGCAACGGCTCCAGCACGCCGCCGATGCCGACGCCGCCCGAGATATGCACGTTCTTGCCGATCTGGGCGCAGCTGCCCACGGTGGCCCAGGTGTCCACCATGGTGTTGCGGTCCACATAGGCGCCCAGGTTCACGAAGCTGGGCATCAGCACCACGCCCGGGGCGATATAGGCGCTGCGGCGCACCACGGCGCCCGGCACGGCGCGGAAGCCGGCTTCCTTGAAGCGGTTCTCGCCCCAGTCGGCGAACTTCAGCGGAACCTTGTCGAAGGCGCCGGAGGCGGTGTCCATCGGCGCGCTGTCGGTCAGGCGGAAGCTCAGCAGCACCGCCTGCTTCAGCCACTGGTTCACCTGCCAGTCGTCGCCCAGCTTCTCGGCAACCCGGGCCTTGCCCGAATCCAGCAGTTCCAGCGCGGCCTCGACCGCGTCGCGGTCATCCCCGCGGGTGGCGGAGGTCAGCGTATCCCGCCGCTCCCACAGGGCGGTGATGCGGGTCTTCAGCGTGGCAGCGTCCATCTTGTGGCAGTCCTGGCAAATCGGCGGGCCGGACCATGCCGACGCCGCCGGCCCCGTGTCAACGCCGCGGCGTTCACCCGGGATTCATCCCCGCAGCAGAAGATCGGGTCATGGACCTGGCGCCCTCTCCGGGCCACGACGGCGACGTCGCGGCTGCTAGCCCCTTGCCTCAGGCAGCCCTGGGCGTGGGGGCGGATGCCGTGCGCCTGGATTCGCGGCTGCGCGGCGCCCTGCTGGAAAGCCGGCAGCGCTGGCGGGACTTCGTCACCCTGGCCGCCGACCTGGTGTTCGAAACCGATGCCGATGGGCTGCTGACCTTCCTGGCGCCGGACCAGTTGCTCGGCCGCCCGGCCGAGACGCTGCTGCATCGCCCGGCGCGGGACCTGCTGGTGCCCGGCGGCGCCGACCCCTTCGCCCTGCGCGCGGCCACGCGGGGCATGCGCGCCTGGATGCGCCGGCCGGATGGCCAGGCGGCCTGCTTCAGCTTCAACCTGGCGCCGCTGGCCGATGCCGCCGGGCGCTATGCGGGGTTGCGCGGCACGGCACGCGACGTGACGGTGGAGGAAGCCGCCGCCGAGGCCCAGGCCATGGCGCTGCGCCGCGCCGGCGCGCTGGAGGTGCTGGTGCGCCGCGTCCGGCAGGAGGTGCTGGCGCCGCGCATGCTGGCCGCCACGCTGGAATCGCTGCCGCCGGTGCTGGGCTGCGCCGGCGCCGTGGTGCTGGAATTCCCGCCGGGCAAGCCGCCCCTGGTGGTGCTGCGCCATGGCGACGACCCCGGCCCGCTGCTGGCCGCGGTGCAGGCGCTGGACGGGCCGGTCGCCGCCTTCGGCCCCGGGCCGGCGGGCGAGCACCTGGCGCTGATCCCGCAGCCGGTGCGGGGCGAACCACGCCATGCGCTGCTGGCCTGGCGCCTGCCGAACGCCCGCGGCTTCGACGCCGAGGAACGCACCTTGATGGTCAGCCTGACCGACCTGGTCTTCGTGGCGCTGGGCAACCAGGCGCTGCAACGGGAACTGGAGTTGCAGGCGCGGACCGAGGCGCTGACCGGGCTGCTGAACCGCCGCGCCTTTTTGGCCGATCTGCGCCGCCGGCTGGACCGGCATGAGCGGGCCGGGCCGGCGGCAGGCCCGGCCGGGGCGCTGCTGTTCATCGACCTGGATAATTTCAAGCCGATCAACGACCTGCTGGGGCATGAGGCCGGCGACGCCGCCTTGATTGCGGTGGCCAACCTGCTGCGCGACCTGGTGCGGCCACTGGACCTGGTGGCGCGGATCGGCGGCGATGAATTCGCCATCTGGCTGGAGGCGGTGGACGCGGGGGCCGCCGCGGCGCGGGCCGAGGCGATCACCTGGGCCGGCGCCAATACCCTGCCGATGCTGCTGCGCAGCGGGCCGACGGCGCTGACCTTCAGCATTGGCTGCGCGCCCAGCCTGCCCGGCCAGGTGGAAACGCCGGAACAGCTCATCGCCCGGGCCGATGCGGCGATGTACCAGGCCAAGCGCGCCGGGCGGAATTGCTGGCGGCTGGATGGCCCATCGCTGGCGGCGACGGAGCCGCTGCCGACATGAACACGATGAGCGGCCGGCACCCGCCGGGCTACGAGCAGGCGCGGCTGGTTGCCTTCCAGGGCGATGACGCCGCCCGCGCCGCGCTGGCGGCCGAGGCCGCGACGGCGCCCGAGATTCTGTACTTCCTGGCCGGGGACCAGGCCGCGGAGGTGCGCCAGGCGGTGGCGGCCAATGGCGGCACGCCGGCGCTGGCCGACCAGAAGCTTTCCCTGGATGCGCAACCCGAAGTGCGGGTGATGCTGGGGCGCAAGCTGGCGGCCATGGCGCCCGGGCTTTCCCAGCATGAGCAGGACCGGCTGCGCAAGCTGGGCTGGGACACGCTGTGCACCCTGGTGGAGGACACCGCGGTGCAGGTGCGCGCCGCCATTGCCGATTCGCTGAAGGAGATGCCGGACGCGCCGCGCGCCCTGATTTTGCGGCTGGCACGGGATGCCGAGATGAGCGTGGCGGAGCCGGTGATCCGGCTTTCCCCGCTGCTGGACGACGAGGACCTGCTGGCGCTGGTGACGCTGCCGCCGGTGCCGGCCACCGTGGTGGCGGTGGCGCGGCGGCCCTGCCTTTCGGAAGCGCTGTCGGACGCGATTGTCGCCACCGCCGATGCCGGGACGGTGGCGGTGCTGCTGGACAACCCCTCGGCCTCGATCCGCGAGGCAACGCTGGATGCGCTGATCGCCAATGCCGCGACGCAGACCAGCTGGCAGGAAAAGCTGGTGCACCGGCCCTCGCTTTCCGCCCGCTGCGCCCGCGCGCTGGGGGAGATTGTGGCCGACCAGTTCCTGGCGCTGCTGGCCGGGCGCGAGGACCTGGAGGCCGAGGTGACGGAGACGCTGCGGGCCAAGGTGGCGGACCGGCTGGCCGGCGGCGGCGAACCGGCGCTGGCCGGCACCGAAGCCGAGTTCCGCGCCGCGTCGGAGCGTGGCGACCGCCCCGGGATGGCCAAGCTGCTGGCGGTGGCGACGCAGATGGAGGAAGCCGCGGTGGCCCGCGCGGTGACGCTGCGCAGCGCCCGCGCCCTGGTGGCGCTGTGCTGGCACGCGGCCTACAGCCCCGCCGCCGCGGTGCTGGCGCAGAGCGTGCTGGGGCAGTTGGCACCGGATGCCTGCCTGTACCCCGGGCCGGGGGAAAGCTGGCCCCTGGCGCCGGACGAGATGAACTGGCAGCTGGAATTGTTGACTTCCGTTTAGCCTCAGGCGCCGGCGCGGGCATCCGCCCGCTTGGCTTGCGCGCCCATAGGGGCGCGTCGCGCCTTCGCGCTCTCGGGCCTGGCGGCCCGCCGGGGTCCGCGCCACGGCCTTCGCGTTCGCGGCGCAGTGGTTGGGGGGCTGCCGCCCCCCCACCCTCAGCCCAGCGTGCGGTTCTTCTTGGTGCCCATGCCGCGCATGAAGCGGTCGCGGATCTGCGCTGGGTCGCGCTCGGTCTGCGCCTTGGGGCCCTGGGCATCCAGCTTGCAGCCGATGAAGTGCGGGCCGTCCGTCGCCAGGGCGTTGTCGAGCATGCGCTCGAACTCGGCCTCATTGGCGGCCCAGGCGGCGGTGGCCAGGCCGCAGGCGCGGGCGATGGCGACGTAGTCCGCGCCGGCGCCCGGCGTGGGCTGGCCGCCGGTGATCTGGTAGATGCCGTTGTCGAACAGGATGATGATCAGGTTCTTCGGCGCCTGCGTCGCCACCGTGGTCAGGCAGCCCAACTCCATCAGCAGCGAGCCATCGCCTTCCAGCGCGAAGGTTTTGCGGGCCGGCTGCGCCAGGGCCACGCCCATGGCGATGGGGATGGCGAGGCCCATGCTGCCCAACATGTAGAAATTCTGCGGGCGGTGGCCGGCGGCCCAGAGGTCGAAATTGCTGTGGCCGATGCCGCCGATGACGGCCTCTTCCTGCTTCAGCTTGGCGACCAGCCGCGTGGTCAGGTCGAAGCGGTACATCCGCTTCAGGTTGTGGGTGGTCCCGCTCATCGTGCGACCACCTTGCCGCCGGTCAGCAGCGGAGAAAGGATCAGCGCCGCCGGCGCCTGGGTCATGATGGCCTGGCGGATGGTGCGGTCGACGATCATCTCGCATTCATCCAGGCGGGAGACGGTGTGGTGCTCCATCGCCAGAGAATCCAGAATCGGGCGCATCGTGCGGCAGACCGCGGCCTGGCCGACGTTGAACTCGCCGAGCGTGCCGCGTTCGCTGATCATCATCATCACGGGGATCTGGAAGGCGCAGGGCAGGCTGGCCAGCACATTTGGTAGTGTGGCGAAGCCGCTGGTCTGCATCAGCAGCATGCCGCGCAGCCCCGCCATCCAGGCGCCGGAGAGGATGCCGACGGCCTCTTCCTCTCGCGCGGTGGGGAAGCAGGTGAAGTAGGGGTCGGCGTGCAGCGCCTGGATCAGCGGCTTCAGGACGTTGTCGGGCACGTAGGTGATCAGCTTCACCTCGTTGACCTTGAAAACGTTCAGCACAATCTCGTGCCAGGGAGGCAAGCTCTGGGTCACTGGTTCATTCCACCGAAATCTTGGCCTGTTCTATCACCTGTTTCCATTTTGGCACCTCCAGCCGCACGCGCTCGGCCAGCGCCTCCGGCCCGCCATCCAGCGCGGTCAGCCCGGCGACGCGGAAGCGCTGCTGCATCTCCGGCCGGCGGACCAGCTGCTGCACCGCGGCGGCCACCTTCTCCACCACCGCCCGCGGCGTGCCGGCGGGGGCGTAGAGCGCGTTGAAGGTCTCGCTCTCGGCATCCGCCACGCCGGATTCGCGCGCCGTCGGCACATCGGCCATGTCCGGGTGGCGCGTCGCGCCGGTCTGCAAAATCAGCTTCAGGGAGCCGTTGCGGGTGGCGATTTCCACCTGGCCGCCCTGGCTGGCGATGATGACCTGGGTGCTGCCCGAGAGGATGGACTGCACCGCCGGGCCGGCACCGGCGAAGGGCACCAGTTGCAGGGGCATGTCGGCGCGCAGCTTCAATACCTCGGCCGCCAGGTGCGGCGTGGTGCCGATGCCCGGCAGCGCGCAGTTCCACTTGTCGGGTTCGGCCTTCACCCGCGCCACCAGCTGCGCCCAGGTGTTGATGCCGAGGTCGGCGCGCACCGCGCAGATGTTGGGCGAGGCGCCGAGCAGCGCGACCGGCGCGAAGTCGCGGAAGGGATCATACGGCGCGTTGCGGTACAGGCTGGAGTTCACCACGAAGACCGAGGACGCCACCAGCATGGTGTAGCCATCGGCCGGGGCGCGGGCGACCACGCCGATGCCGATATTGCCGCCGGCCCCGCCGCGGTTTTCCACCACCACGTTGCGGCCGATGATCTCGGCGACGCCCTGTGCCACCAGCCGGGCGGAGGTATCGGTGGAGCCGCCGGGTGGGAAGCAGACGACGAAGGTGACGTTGCGTTCCGGCCAGGTGCCCTGGCCCAGCGCGGGCGTGGCCAGCAGGCCGGCGGCGGCGCCCAGCAGGGGGCGGCGGCCGAGGCCGCGCGATGCTTCAGAACCCATGATTTCCTCCCGCCGTTACGCCCGGCCGATGCCGCGTTATAGGCGCGGCATCGGCGGGCTGGCGAGAGGGATCAGGCCGCCTTCTGCGGGCTTTCGTGCGGCGGGAAGTTCAGTTCCACGCCGACGCCGTCGGGGTCGTAGCAGAAGATCTGCGTGTTGCCGTCGCGCGGCAGCAGCTGCTCGCGGAACTCCACGCCGGCCGCTTGCAGGCGGGCGCGCACACCCGGCAAGTCGGAGCAGCCGAAGGCGATGTGGTCGAGCTGGCCGGTGGGGCCGGTCTTGCGGGCCGGCTTGCCTTCGTCGGCCGCGCGCGGGCCGATCAGGTGCACGGTGGGCGCGCCGGCCGACCACAGCCAATAGCCGGGGAAGCTCAGCGGCGGGCGGTAGCCGACCTCAAGCCCCAGGGCATTCACGTAGAAATCCTTGGTCGCCTCAAGGTCCACCGGGCAGATGGTGTAGTGTTGCAGCATGTGCAGCGGCATGGCGGTGTTTCCCCGTTGTTGTTGTCAGATGAAGCGGCCGGCGACGCTGTGGCCGAGGAAATGCTGGCCGCAGGTCTCGATATGGCCGGTGCGGCCCTGGATCTGCTGGGCCGAGGCGTGGATGTCGCGCATCCGGCGCTCGAACGGATTGCTGGCGAAGATCGCGGTGGCGCCGGCCTCGTGATAGGCGAACTCGGCGACTTCCTTGGCGCGCTTGATGGCGCTGGTGGTGGCCAGGCGCATCATCACCTTGTTGTCCAGGTCCAGGCTGCCGGTGGCGGCGATGCAGGCTTCGCTGTCGCGGATCGTCTCCAGCACGAAGGCGCGGGCGCTGCGCAGCTTGGCCTCGTTCTCGGCCACCAGGTGGTGCATGACAGGGCTGTCCCGCAGGGTGCGGGCGGTGTTGGAAGGCTTCTTGTCCTGGGCCAGCGCCTTCAGGTCGTCCAGCATGGCCCGCGCAATGCCCATGGAGACCGCGGCGAAGCCGGTGGAATAGGCCGAGGTGGTGGAGAAGCGATAGAAGGGCAGGTCGATGGTGCGGTTCTCATCGGTGTCGCGCTGCACGCTGAAGGCATCCGGCACGAAGAGGTCCGTCACGGTGTAGTGGTCGCTGCCCGTCGCACGCAGGCCGACGACATTCCAGTTGCTGGTCCAGTTCAGCTGCGCCTGCGGGATCAGCATGGTGCGTTCCACCAGCTTGCCGGTGGCGTCCTTCAGCAGGGAACCGTCCGGCAATTCGATGTTGCAGTGGGCGCCCATGTAGCTGGCGTGGTGGCCGCCACTGCCAAAGCCCCATTTGCCGGTCACGCGGTAGCCGCCGGGCACCACCTTGGCGCGGGCTTCCAGCAGGAAGCCCCAGGCCAACACGCCGCGGGGGTCGTCGCCCCAGATGGTCGCCTGGGTTTCCGGCGGCACGTAGCCGGCGGCCATGGAACAGCCGCTGGCCTGGCCGATGCACCAGGCGCTGGAGGCGTCGGCGGCGGCGAGGGTTTCCATGACGCGGAGGAAGGTGGTGAGGTCGGCGCCATAGCCGCCCAGTTGCTTCGGCAGCAGAACGCGGTACAGGCTGCGCTCATGCAGAGCTTCCAGCACCGCCGGCGTCAGCTGGCCCAGCGCTTCGTTCTTCGGTGCCTCGGCCCGCAGCAGCGGCGCAATCTCCCGCGCCAGGGCCACGGGGTCGCCGCTCAGGGCGGGGCGGGCCGAGGCCCGGTTCAGGTCCAGCGCTGCGCTCATGCCTGAGCCTCCCTTTCTGCTTGCCCTATTTGGTCGCCTGACCAATCCTGTGGCCAGGGCCGCCGGCCTGTCAATGGGAGCGGTTGCGTGAGCGCAGCGGAGCAAGGGGCAACGGGCAGCGTCCGGGAGCGCATTCTGGCGGTGGCGCAGGACCTGTTCGCCGAGCTTGGCTATGCCGGTGCCGGCACCCGCGCAATTGCCCAGGCGGCCGGGGTGAACCTGGCGCTGATCCATTACCACTTCGGCGCCAAGCGCGACCTGTTCAAGGCGGCCTATCACCGCGGCGCGCAGAAGGTGACGGAGGCGCGGACCCGCGCATTGGCGGAGGCCCGGGCGCTGTACCCCGCCGGCGATATTCCGCTGGAGGTGCTGGTGCATGCCTTCGTCGCGCCCTTCATGCTGAACGGCCAGACCGATGAGGGCCGCGCGACGATGCGGATGCATGCGCGGCTGCATACGGAACCCGAGAAGCTGGGCGAGGAAGTGCTGAGCACGGTCTATGACGAGACCACGCTGGCCTATGTGGAGGCGTTTCAGCGCGCGCTGCCGGGGCTGACGCGGGAGACGCTGTGCTGGCGGCTCTACTTCATGATGGGCGCCTATCGGTACACGCTGCTGCGCACCGGGCGGCTGGAAGCGATGAGCGGCGGCGCCTGCGACAGCGGCGACTTCGAGCGCGCGGTGGCGGAGATTGTGCCCTTCCTGGTGGCGGGGCTGCGCGCGGCTTAGGCAGGCTGAAGTCGCCAAGGTTGGCCGCTTGCCAGCGGCGCGGAAGCCGTTCCAAACTCGGCGCATGGGACTTTCGCTCGGCGTCGATATCGGCGGAACCTTCACCGACTTCGCGCTGCATGATGCGGCGCGGGGCGAGGTGTTCCTGCACAAGAGGCTGACCACGCCGGAAGCGCCCGGGCGTGCGGTACTGGAAGGCGCGGTGGCGCTGCTGGCCGAGCACGGGGTTGGGCTGGAGGCGCTGGACGTGCTGGTGCACGGCACCACGCTGATCACCAATGCGACCATCGAGCGCAAGGGCGCGAAGACCGGCTTCCTGGTGACGCAGGGCTTCGCCGATGTGATCGAGATTGGCCGCGAGCAGCGCTACGACCTGTTCGACCTGCGGCTGCAATTCCCGGCGCCGCTGGTGCCGCGGGCGCTGCGGCGCGACGTGGCGGAGCGCGTGCTGCCCGGCGGCCGCGTGGAGCGCGCGCTGGACGAGGATGCGGTGCTGGCCAGCGCGGCGGAGCTGGTGGCGGAAGGCTGCGACGCGTTGGCGGTGGGGCTGCTGCACAGCTACGCCTTCCCGGCGCATGAGCAGCGGATCGGCGCCTTGGTGCGGGCGCGGTTTCCGCAGTTGGCGGTGTCGCTCTCGCATGAAGTCTCGCCCTTCATGCGCGAGTATGAGCGCTGGACCACGACGATTGTGAATGCCTACACGCAGCCCTTGGCGGACCGCTATTTGGCGGCACTGGAGGATGGGCTGGCGCAGGGCGGATTTCGCGGCCGGCTGCTGGTGATGACGGCGAGTGGCGGCACCGCGACGCCCGACATGGCGCGGCGCTTTCCGGTGCGGTTGATCGAGAGTGGGCCGGCGGCCGGCGCCTTGATGTCGGCCTGGTTGTCGCGCCGGCTGGAGGGCGTGGAGGACTTGCTCAGCTTCGACATGGGCGGCACCACGGCCAAGGGCGCGCTGGTGCGCGGCCAGGCGCCGCTGCGCCGGTTTGAGCTGGAAGTGGCGCGGGTGCATGCCTTCAAGAAGGGCAGCGGCCTGCCGTTGAAGATCCCCGTGCTGGACATGATCGAGATCGGCTCCGGCGGTGGCAGCATCGCCAGCCTGGATAATCGCGGGCTGATCGCGGTGGGGCCGCATAGTGCGGGCGCCTCGCCGGGGCCGGCCTGCTATGGGCTGGGCGGCCAGGTGCCGACGCTGACGGATGCCAACCTGGTGCTGGGGCATCTGAACCCCGACTTCTTCCTGGGTGGCAAGATGGCGCTGGATGCCGGCGCGGCGCGGGTGGCGTTGGAGGCGCGCTTCGGCGGGCTGGGGCTGGATGCGGCGCGGGCCGCCTGGGGCGTCTATGAGACCGCCAACGAGGATGTCGCGCGCGCCTTTCGCGTGCATGCGGCGGAGCGTGGGTTTGATTATCGCGGCTGCGCCATGGTGGCGTTTGGCGGCAGCGGGCCGCTCTGCGCCACGCGGATTGCGCGCAAGCTGCGGGTGCCGAAGCTGGTCTTCCCCGCCGGCGCCGGCGTGATGAGCGCGATCGGGCTGCTGGTGAGCCCGCTGAGCCATGAGTTGGTGAAGAGCGACCGCGTGCTGCTGGAAGACCTGGATGATGCCGGGCTGGAAGCGCGCTTCGCCCGGCTGGAGGCCGAGGTGCGGGCGCCGCTGCGGGAGGCAGGCGTGGCTGCGCCGGTGATGCAGCGGGCGCTGGACATGCGCTATCGCGGCCAGGGCTATGAGATTGACGTCGCGCTGCCCGCGGGCGCTGGGATTGCCGAGCTGCCGGCGCTGTTCGAGGTGGCGTATCGCCGCATCTTCAACATCAGCTTCCCCGGCCAGGGGCTGGAGATTGTGAACTGGAAGGCCAGCGCCAGCGGGCCGCCGCCGGCCGCGATGGAGACGCTGCGCATCATCACCGCTGATGGCGGCGAGGCGCTGAAGGGCGAGCGCCAGGTGTACCAGGCCGCCAGCAACAGCTTCCGCGCCGTGCCGGTGTACAACCGCTACGCGCTGATGCCGGGCGATACGCTGCACGGCCCGGCGCTGGTGGAGGAGAATGAGAGCACGGCGGTGCTGGGCGCGGGCGACAGCGCGGTGATGGATGCCAGCGGCAACCTGGTGGTGAGTGTGGGCGCATGAGCTATGACCCCGTCGAATATGATCCCGTCGAATTGGGCATCATGTGGGACCGCGTGGTCAGCATTGCCGATGAGGTTGTCTCGGCGCTGATCACCACGTCGTTCTCCACCATCGTGCGGGAGAGTGGCGACCTTTCCTGCATGCTGTTCAATGGCGATGGCGCTTCGCTGGCGCAGGGCAACTTCTCGGTGCCGAGTTTCACCGGCACCGGGCCGCCGACGCTGCGGCACATGCTGGCGAAGTTTCCGCCGGAAAGCCTGGAGCCGGGCGATGTGCTGATCACCAACGACCCCTGGATGGGCACCGGCCATACCTGGGACGTGAATGTCATGCGCCCGGTGTTCCGCGGTGGCCGGCTGGTGGCGTACACGTTGAGCGTGACGCATCTGCCGGATATCGGTGGCTTGGGGTTCTCCACCGTCGGCACGGATATCTATGCCGAGGGGCTGCGGCTGCCGATCCAGAAGCTGCTGAAGCGCGGCGTGGTGAATGCGGAGCTGATGGAGATCATCCTCGGCAATGTGCGCTTCCCCGAGATGGTGCAGGGCGACATCCTCGCCAACATCGCCTGCAACGAGGTCGGCGGCCGGCTGCTGACCGACTTCATGGATGAATACAAGCTGGACGACCTGGGGCCGCTCTCGCGTGCGATCATCGAGCGGACCGAGAGCGCGATGCGGGCGAAGATCGCGCTGATACCGGATGGCGTGTATCGGAACGCCATTCCGGTGGAAGGGATCGACGAGCCGTTGCGGTTGGAATGCGCGGTGACGATCCGCGGCAGCGACGTCCTGATCGACCTGGAGGGGACCACGGGTTCGGTGCAGCGGGCCATCAACGTGCCGCTCTGCTACACCCGCGCCTTCTGCAACTACGCGCTGAAGGTGGTGACGATACCGGACCTGCCGAACAACGAGGGCGCGGCCAACCCGATTACGCTGACCGCGCCGCCGGATTGCGTGCTGAACGCGCTGCCACCGCGGGCGACGGCGGGGCGGCACGTCATCGGGCATTTCGTCGCGCCGTTGATCTTCGGCGCGCTGGCACCAGCCTTGCCGAGCCAGGTGCAGGCGGATTGCGGCATGCTCAGCCAGACCAGCATGCGCGGCACCAACCTGGCGGAACGGCCGGTCTCCTCCCTGTTCTTCGCCGCCGGTGGCTTCGGCGCGCTGCACGGGCAGGATGGGCGGGATGCGACGCCCGGGCCTTCCAACATGATCGGCAGCCCGATCGAGATCTGGGAGGATGAGACCAACATCACCGTGCTGCACAAGCGGCTGATCCCCGACAGCGGCGGCGCCGGCGAATGGCGCGGCGGCAATGGCCAAGCGATAGCGCTGCGCAACGACACCGGGCATGTGCTGGACGCCGCCTGTTTCTCCAGCCGCAGCGAACACGCGGCGCAGGGCTATAATGGCGGCAAGCCGGGCGCGCTGCGGGAGACGCTGCTGAATGGCGAGCACGTGCATCCGAAGGGGCGCTACCTGATGCAGCCCGGCGAGGTGCTGGAAACGCGCGAGGCCGGCGGCGGTGGCTATGGCGATCCCTCGCGCCGGGCGCGCGCGGCGGTGCTGGCGGATATCGAAGCCGGGCGGCTGACGCCGGAAGGCGCGGCACGCGATTTCGGCGTGGTCAAGGGGAGCGGAACATGACCGAGGACAGTGGCGACTACGGGCGGCTGCGCGATGCCGTGGGCAAGCACATGTTCCGCTACACGCCGGCGGGGTTTGCCAGCTACTTCGTGGGCCGCGCCAAGGGGACGTATATCTACGACCACAATGGGCGGGCAATCCTCGATTTCTGCTCCGGCCAGATGTGCGCGACGCTGGGGCATAACCACCCTGTCGTCACCGAGGCGATCGAGCAGAGCTGCCGCGACGTGCTGCACCTGTTCAGCGGGCTGCTCTCCCCCAGCGTTGTGAACCTGGCGGAGGAGCTGGGCGCGCTGCTGCCGGCGCAGTTGCAGAAGATGATGTTCGTCTCCACGGGCAGCGAGAGCAACGAGGCCGCGCTGCGCATGGCCAAGCTGCGCCAGGGCGGGTTCGAGGTGATCGGGCTGAGTGGGTCCTGGCATGGCGTGACGATGGGGGCGAATTCCTCCACCTATAACGGCGCGCGGGCGGGGTATGGGCCGGCGGCGCCGGGCACCATGGCGATACCGGGGCCGAACAGCTATCGCTGCCCGATCCAGCATTGCCGCGACAAGTGCGACATGACCTGCCTCGACGTCGGCTTCGGAATGTACGACGCGCAGAGCGTCGGCGCGCCGGCGGCAGTGATTGCCGAGCCGATCCTGAGTTCCGCGGGCATCATCGTGCCGCCGGAAGGCTACTTCGTGAAACTGAAGCAGAAGTGCGAGGAGCGCGGCATGCTGCTGATCCTCGACGAAGCGCAGACCGGCATGGGGCGGACCGGCACGACCTTCCACTTCGAACAGCTCGGCATCGTGCCGGATATCATGACGCTGTCGAAGACGCTGGGTGCTGGGTTGCCGATGGCGGCGGTGATCAGCAGCGACGAGATCGAGGCGGACTGCTTCGCCAAGGGTTTTCTGTTTTATACCAGCCATGTCAGCGACCCGTTGCCGGCCGCCGTTGGCCTGGCGGTGTTGCGGGTGATGAAGGAGGAAAACCTCACGGAACGCGCGGGCACCATGGGCACCTACATGATGGACAGCCTGCGCGCGTTGCAGCAGCGCTACGAATGCATCGGCGATGTCCGCGGCAAGGGCCTGCTGGTGGGGCTGGAGATCGTGCAGGACCGCGAGGGGCGGAAGGCCGACCGTGGGCTTGCCTCGCGCATCCAGAAGGAATGCCTGGAGGCCGGCCTGGTGCTGCACGCGGTCCGGCAGGAATCGCAGAGCGCCATCCGGCTGGCGCCGCCGCTGAATGTCAGCAAGGATGAGATGGATACCGGCATCGCCATCATCGACCAGGCGATACGGAAAGCGCTTGAGACGGCGTGAGGCGCCGCGTGGCGGCCTGGCGTTTGAGCGGCTGATTCACGCCGCCGGTAAGTCCACCGGCGGCGATCAGAATTCAGCGGTTCTTGAACACCGGCGGCCGCTTTTCGCGGAAGGCGGCGGCGCCTTCTTTCGCATCCTCGCCGTTGCGGATCGCGTCCAGCCGCTGGCCGTGCAGCGCCCATATCTCGGAGGGGCCGCGCGGCAGGATTTCCTCGGTGATGACCTGCTTCAGCGTGCCCATCACCATGGGCGCGAAGCCGGCCATCTCCTTGCCCCAGGCGATGGCGGTTTCCAGCGCCTTGCCGTCATCCACCACCTCGTTGGCCAGGCCGACCTGCACCGCGCGTTCCGCGCCCACCACGCGGCAGAGCAGGATCAGCTCCATCGCGATCTTGTGCGGGATGCGGCCGGGCAGCGCCGCGATCATGCCGCCGGTCAGGCCGATCTTGGCCTCGGGGTAGTAGAACTTGCCGCTGCGGCCGGTGACGCAGAGGTCGGCCATCATCGCCACGACCAGCGCGCCGCCGGTGCACCAGCCTTCGACAGCGGCGATCACCGGCTTCTTCGGCCGGTAGCCGACGGTGGGGATGCAGCGCCACAGCTCCGGCAGCTGCGTCACATCGGCGCCGACGCTGAACGCCTTCGGCCCGGCGCCGGTGATGACGGCGCAGCGCAGGGCATCATCAGCGTCGAATTCCAGCATCGCGTTCTGGATGCCGACCGCGACATCGGCGGAGATGGCGTTGCCCTTCTCCGGCCGGTTGATCTGCACGATGCGCACAGGACCGTCGTCCCAAACCTTCACCACGTCGGTCATCTATTCAGCCCTTGCTCCGGTGCGGCGCACCGCCTCGCCAAAACTGGCGCGATCCTGTTGCACGCGGCGGGCGAAGGCCGCGCCGTGTTCGAGCCGTGGGCGCAGGCCGACCGGGGCCATGGCGCGGGCCACGATGGGGTCCGCCAGCACCTGGCCCAGCGCCGCCACCAGGCGCGCGGTGATCTCGGCCGGAACGCCCGCGGGCGCGGCCAGGCCGAACCAGGAATAAGCGCCGCCGTTGAACAGGCCGAGCTCGGTCAGCGTCGGCAGGTCCGGCAATTGGCTGCTGCGGTCCTCGCCCAGCGTGGCCAGGCCGCGCAGGCGGCCATCCTTCACCGCGGGGATCGCGACGGGGTCGAATTGCAGTTCCACCTCGCCGGCCATCACGGCGGTCAGCGCCTGGGCGGAGCCGCGGTAAGGCACGTGTTCCAGCTGGATGCCGGCGCTGTGGGCGAAGATTTCCGCTGTCAGTTGGGTGATGGTGCCGTTGCCGGCGCTGCTGAAGCGCAGCTTGTTCGGGTTGGCGCGGGCATACGCGATCAGCGCCGGCAGGTCGCGCAAGGGCACCGAGGGATGCATGACCATGGCGCCCTCGGAGATGGAGAGCATCGCCACCGGCTCCAGGTCGCGCACGGGGTCGTAGGGCAGGCGCATCATGTGCGGGCTGATGGTCATGACCGCGGTGGGGAAGCAGAGGAAGCTGTAGCCATCCGGCCGCGCCTGCGCGATCTGCGCCGCGCCGATGGTGCCGCCGGCGCCGCCGCGGTTTTCGATGACGACGTTCTGGCCCAGCACTTCCGCCAGCTTCTGCGCGACCGGGCGTGCCGTGTTGTCGGTGCTGCCGCCGGGTGGGTAGGGCACCATCAGGGAGATGGTGCGCTGCGGCCATGGCGCCTGGGCCAGGGCTGGCGAAACTAACGGCAGCGCCAGCAGGCTGCGGCGCGTGGTTCTGGTCATGCGGCGTTCTCCCGCGGCGAGGCTAGAGCATGATCAGCGCTTACTGAAGCGGAGATCATGCTCCAGCCGCGTTCGAGAGGCTGATTCACGGCTTGCGGCGATACCGCCTCAGCCGATCAGGCTCCAGCTTCGGGTGGACCCTGCGGCAAGGCCGTGCGATTTTCGGTGCATGAGGAACGCCCCAATCGCTCACGCCAGCCTGGCCCATGCGGGCCGCAGCTATCGCTTCGTGGACCTGCAGGCGGCGGCGGGGCCGCGGCTGGCCGCCCTGCCCTTCTCGCTGCGTGTGGTGCTGGAAAACCTGCTGCGCCACCGGGATGAGGAGGTGGTGACGCAGGCGGATATCGACGCCGTGCTGGCCTGTGCCGAGGGCGCGACGCCCGACCGCAGCCTGGCCTTCCGCCCGGTACGCGTGCTGATGCAGGATTTTACCGGCGTGCCCGGCCTGGTCGATTTGGCGGCGATGCGCGACGCCATGGCCGCCGCGGGGCGCGACCCGGGCCGCGTCAATCCGCTGGTGCCGGTGGATGTCATCGTCGACCATTCGCTGCTGGTGGAACATGCCGGCCGCGCCGACGCCATGGCGCAGAACGTGCGCGCCGAATATGCCGACAATGTCGAGCGCTACGGCTTCCTGCGCTGGGCCCAAGGGGCCTTCGGCAACATGCGCATCGCGCCGCCGGGCGCGGGCATCATGCATCAGGTCAACCTGGAGCATCTGGGCAAGGTAGCCTGGGAGCAGGACGGGCTGCTGGTGCCGGATACGCTGATCGGCACCGACAGCCACACCACCATGACCAATGCGCTGGGCATCCTGGGCTGGGGCGTGGGCGGTATCGAGGCCGAGGCGGCGATGCTGGGGCAGCCCTTGGTGATGCAGTTGCCGCAGGTGGTCGGCGTGCGGCTGCTGGGCGCGTTGCAGCCTGGCGTGACCGCAACCGACCTGGTGCTGACACTCACACAACAGCTCAGGCGCTTCGGCGTGGTGGAGCAGTTCGTGGAGTTCTGCGGCCCGGCGCTGGAAGGCTTGGGCGTGGCGGATCGGGCGACGCTGGCCAACATGGCGCCGGAATATGGCAGCACCTGCGGCTTCTTCCCGGTGGACCGCGCCACGGTGGACTACCTGAACCTGACCGGGCGCGACGGCGCGTTGGCGGAAAGCTACGCCCGCGCCGCCGGGTTGTGGCGCGAGGCCGGGGCGCCGGAGCCGCGCTTCTCCCGCGTGATGGAATTCGATCTGTCAGCGGTAGGCCCCAGCGCCGCCGGGCCGAAGCGGCCACAGGACCATGTGCCGCTGGGCCAGGTGCCCGCCAGCTTCCGCGACGGCATGAAGGTGGTGCCGGCCGCCCAGGGCTTCGGCCATGGCGCGGTGGCGATTGCAGCGATCACCAGTTGCACCAATACCTCCAACCCCGGGGTGATGCTGGCGGCTGGCCTGCTGGCGCGCAACGCGGTGGCGCGGGGCCTCAGCGTGCCTTCCTGGGTGAAGACCTCGCTGACGCCAGGCTCTCGGGTGGTGGCGCAGTATCTGGAGGCCAGCGGGTTGCAGGTGCCGCTGGATGCGCTGGGGTTCCAGCTAACGGGCTTCGGCTGCGGCACCTGCGCCGGCAATAGCGGCGCGCTGGCGGAGGATGTGGCGGCGACGATCCGCGACGGCGACCTGACGGTCTGCGCGGTGCTGTCGGGCAACCGGAATTTCGAGGGCCGCATCCATCCGCAGGCCAAGGCGGCCTACCTGATGTCGCCGCCGCTGGTGGTGGCCTATGCGTTGGCCGGGCGCATTGATGTGGATTTGACGACGCAACCGCTGGGCACCGGCGCGGATGGCACGGCGGTGCTGCTGCGCGACATCTGGCCCACCGGCGAGGAGATCGCCGCCACCATGCGCGCGGCGCTTTCGGCCGAGGGCTTCCAGGCCGCCTATGCCCCGCTGTTCGACAGCCCCGCGGAATGGTCCGCGCTGCCGGGCGCCGGCGAGGCGCTGTTCCGCTGGAATCCCGGCAGCACCTATATCCGCAGGCCGCCCTATTTCGAGATGCCGAGCACGGCCGGAGACATCCTCGCCGCGCGACCGCTGCTGGTGCTGGGGGACAGCATCACCACGGACCATATCTCGCCGGTGTCGCGCATGCCCGCGGGCTCGCCGGCGGCGGAGTACCTGACCGAGCGCCAGGTGCCCCAGCGCGAATGGGGCAGCTTCGGCACCAGGCGCGCCAACCACGAGATCATGGTGCGCGGCACCTTCGGCAATATCCGGCTGCGCAACGCGCTGGCCGGCGGGCGAGAGGGCGGCTGGACGACGCATCGGCCGAGTGGCGATGTGATGACGGTGCACGCCGCCGCCGAACGCTACGCCGCCGAGGGCACGGCCCTGGTGGTGGTGGCCGGGCGCGAATACGGCACCGGGTCCTCGCGCGACTGGGCGGCCAAGGGCACCCGCTTGCTCGGCGTGCGCGCCGTGCTGGCGGAAAGCTTCGAGCGCATCCACCGCAGCAACCTGGTGATGATGGGCGTGCTGCCGCTGGAGCTGGAAGCTCCATCGGCGCTGGAGGGCAGCGAGACCTTCGACATCACGGTGAACGAAGCCGTCTCCGTCACGCTGCGCCGCGCCGATGGCAGCACGCAGGCGGTGGCGGTGCGCTGCCGGTTGGACAATGCGCATGAATGGCGCCTGTGGCAGGCCGGCGGCATCCTGCCCTATGTCTTCCAGCACCTGGCGGCGTGATTGACGCTGCCGGGCGCGACGCCCAGATTGCGGCGATGATCCCGGGAGGAAAAATGCGTCCGCTTGCCCGTCGCCCGCTGCTGCTCGGCCTGTTGGCCGCCCCGTTGGCCGCCCCCTGGGTGGCGCGGGCGCAGCAGGCGGAATTCCCCTCCCGCGCCGTGCGCGTGATCGTGCCCTTCCCGGCCGGCGGCGCTGCCGACGTGCTGACCCGCACGCTGCTGGACCAGCTGCGCCCGGCCTGGAAGCAGCCGGTGGTGGTGGAGAACATGCCGGGCGCCGGCGGCAACATCGGCGCCCAGGCGGCAGCGCGGGCGGAACCGGATGGCCATACGCTGTTCGCCAGCCCGCCGGGGCCGCTGGTGATCAACCGCTTCCTGTATCGGCAACTGCCGTTCGACCCCACGAAGTTCGTGCCGGTGACGGTAATGGCCAAGGTGCCGAACCTGGTGGTGGCCGGGCCGAAGCTGGCGGCGCGCAACGTGGCGGAGCTGGTGGCGGAAGCGCGGCGGCGGCCGGGCGAGATCACCTTCGCCAGCCAGGGCAATGGCAGCACCAGCCACCTGACCGGCGCGATGTTCGAGGCGCTGACCGGCACGCGGCTGATCCATGTGCCCTATCGTGGCGAGGCACCGGCGCTGGTGGATGTCGTCTCCGGCCAGGTCGACGTGATGTTCGGCAACCTGACGGCGGCGCTGCCGCAGTATCGCGGCGACCGGCTGCGCATCCTGGCGGTGACGGATGCGCAGCGCGCCACCGTGATCCCCGAAGTGCCGACGGCGGCCGAGGCGGGCATCGCCAACTTCATCTCGGCGGCCTGGTTCGCGCTGGCGGCGCCGCCGGGCACGCCGGCCGCGCTGGCCGCCGACATCAGCGCGCAGGCCGCCGCGGCGTTGCAGGCGCCGGCGCTGCGGGCGCGCTATGCCGAATTGGGCGCCGAGCCGGTGGGCCAGCCGCCGGCGGCCACCGCGGCCTTCTTCGCCGAGGAAGCCGAGCGCTGGAGCAACGTGATCCGCTTCGCGCAAGTGACACTGGATTGAGGGAGGCGACCATGCCGCTGGATACCGCCTGGCCGGAAGGCACGGTGCACCAGGTGCCCTACTGGGTGTTCCAGCGCGCCGAGGTGTTGGCGCGCGAACAGGAGATGATTTTTCGCGGTGCCTGCTGGCACTATCTGTGCCTGGAAGCGGAGATTCCGAACGCTGGCGACTATCGCACGACGCAGCTTGGCGAGTTGCCGGTGGTGGTGGCGCGGGATGCCGAGGGCGTGGTGCATGCCTTCGAGAATCGCTGCGCGCATCGCGGTGCGCTGATTGCGCTGGAAGACGGCGGCAACACCAAGGATTTCACGTGTGTCTACCATGCGTGGCGCTACGACATGGCGGGCAACCTGAAGGGCGTGGCCTTCCGCAACGGCATCGCCGGCAAGGGCGGCATGCCCAAGGATTTCAGGCTGGAGGACAACTGCCCGCGCAAGCTGCGGGTGGCGATGTTCTGCGGGTTGGTGTTCGGCACGCTCTCGGCCGCGACGCCGGAGCTGGAAGAATATCTGGGGCCGGAGATCAGCGGGCGCATCCGCCGCGTGCTGAATGGCCGCACGCCGGAGGTGCTGGGGCGCTTCACCCAGGCGCTGCCGAACAACTGGAAGCTCTACACCGAGAATGTGCGCGACAGCTATCACGCCAGCCTGCTGCACCTGTTCTTCACGACGTTCGAGGTGAACCGGCTGACGCAGAAGGGCGGCCTGATCGTCAGCAAGAGTGGCGGCAACCATGTGAGCTGGAGCGCGATCGAGGAAGGCGCGGCCAGTTCGGAATATGCGCAGCAGCAGATCAGGTCCGACAGCGACTACCGGCTGGCCGATCCTTCGCTGCTGCACGGCTTCCAGGAGTTCGGCGACAGCTGCACGCTGCAAATTCTGTCGGTGTTCCCGACCTTCGTGCTGCAACAAATACAAAACTGCATCGCGGTGCGCCAGGTGGTGCCGCGGGCGGTGGACCGCACCGACCTGCACTGGACCTACCTCGGCTTCGCCGAGGATACCGCGGAACAGCGGATCATGCGGCTGAAGCAGTGCAACCTGGTCGGCGCCGCCGGCTTCGTTTCCATGGAGGATGGCTGCGTCGGCGGCTTCGTGCAGCGCGGCGCGGCCGGCGCCAGTGATCAGCAGGCGGTGCTGCGCATGGGCGGGCATGACGCGCTGAGCAGCGATACGCGGGCGACCGAGGCCAGCGTGCGCGGCTTCTGGAAAGCGTATCGCGCGGCGACGGGGCTGTGACGATGCTGAGCGAGATCGCGAATTTCCAGGCCGCCTACGCCCGCTGCCTGGACGACCAGCGGCTGGAAGCCTGGCCCGACTTCTTCCTGGCCGATGCGGTGTATCGCGTCACCACCGCCGACAACCACAGGCGCGGCTTGCAGGCCGGGCTGATCTGGGCGAACAGCCAGGCGATGCTGCGCGACCGCATCTCGGCATTGCGCGAGGCAAATATCTACGAGCGGCACGCGTACCGGCACATCCTGGGCCTGCCGCTGGTGGAGCAGGACGCCGCTGGCGCGACGCGGGCGGAAACGCCGTTCATAGTGGCGCGCATCATGCGCGATGGCACGACGGACCTGTTTGCGACCGGGCGCTACCTGGATGTCTTCGCCCGCGACGATGCTGGCGCGCTGAAGCTGCGGGAACGCGTGGTGGTGTGCGACAGCTCGCGCATCGACACGCTGCTCGCCATACCGCTGTAGGGAGGGACCGCCATGGCCACCGTATTCAACTATCCGCCGATGCAGCGCGTGCATTCCGGCGCCGACTACGTGACGGCGGTGGTGCAGGAAGCCGACCGCGCGGGGGCACAACGCGTGTTCCTGATGATCGGCGGCACGCTGAGCCGCGAGACCGACTGGGCGGACCGGCTGGCCAAGGCGCTGCATGGCCGCATGGTCGCCAGCTGGAACCGCATGGCCAGCCACACGCCGCGCGGCGATGTCATCGCCGCCATATCGGCGGCGCGCGAGGCGAAGATTGACATGCTGGTGACGCTGGGCGGCGGCAGCGTGACCGATGCCGGCAAGGCGGTGCGCCTGGGCCTGGCCAACGACATCCGCGCCGAGGATGATTTCGACCGGCTGGCGACGCGGGTGGTGGATGGCAAGCGCACCATTCCGCAGATGCAGGCGCCGACCGTGCCGATGGTCTGCGTGCCGACCACGCTTTCCGCTGGCGACTTCAGCAGCGGCGCCGGCGTGACCGACGTGGCGCGCGGCCACAAGCAGGCGATCTACCAGATCGGCATGATGGCGCGGGCCGTGGTGTTGGACCCATCCTTGAGCCATCGCACGCCGGAATGGCTGTGGCTTTCCACCGGCATCCGCGCCGTGGACCATGCGGTGGAGGATATCTGTTCGGTCAGCGGCAATCCGTTCAGCGAAGGCGCCTCGATGCAGGCGCTGCGCTTGCTGTCGCGCGGGTTGCGCGGGGTGAAGGATCGGCCGGGCGATGAGAGCGCCTACCTGGATTGCCTGAACGGCGCCTGGCTGAGCATGGTGGGCTCGCAGAGCGGCGTGGAAAAGGGCGCCAGCCATGGCATTGGCCATGCGCTGGGCGGCGCAGCCAAGGTGCCGCATGGCTATACCAGCTGCGTGATGCTGCCCACGGTGCTGCGCTACAACCTCTCGGTCAACGCGGCGCGGCAGAAGCTGGTCAGCGAAGCCTTCGGCGATGCCAGAGTCCCGGCCGCCGACCATGTGCAGAAGCTGGTGGCGGACCTTGGCCTGCCTGGTCGCATCCGCGATACCGGGGTGAAGCCGGAGCAGCTGGACCACATCGCCGAGATGGCGATGCATGACCGCTGGATTCCGACCAACCCGCGGCCGATCAAGGATGCCGCGACGGTACGCGCGCTGCTCGACCAGGCCTGGTAGAAAGCAACAACAGGAGGAGGCGCCGATGCCGCTGCACCCCGAGACATCAGCCGTGCTGCAACTCATCAAGGACAGCGGGCGCCCGCCGCTGCACACGCTGAGCGCGGCCGAGGCGCGCGAGACCTCCGCGCGGTCGCGCGCGATCATGCAGCCGGCGCCGCCCGAGGTGGCGCTGGTGCAGGACCTGACCTGCCCCGGGCCGCATGGCGAGATCAAGCTGCGGCACTACCGTGGCGCCGGCACCTCGGCCGATGCGGTGCTGCCGGGCGTGGTGTTCTTCCATGGCGGCGGCTGGGTGATCGGCGACCTGGACAGCCATGACCAGGTCTGCCGCGCGCTGGCGAACTACGCCGGTTGCTCCGTGGTCGCGGTGGACTACCGCATGGCGCCGGAGCACGTGTTTCCCGCGGCGGTGGATGACAGCATCGCCGCCTATGCCTGGGTGTGTGCAAATGCCGAGGCGCTGAAGATCGACACCCAGCGCATCGCCGTGGCCGGCGACAGCGCCGGCGGCAACCTGGCCACCGTGGTGGCGCTGGCGGCGCGCGACGGCGCGGCGCCGCTGCCCTGCTTCCAGTGGCTGGTCTATCCGGCGGTGGACATGGCGGCCAGCACGCCCAGCTGCGAGCGCGTGCAGGAAGGCTTCATCCTGACCCATTCGACCATGAAGTGGTTCATCGCCCACTACGCGCCGGTGGTGACGGATTGGCGTGCCTCGCCGATCCGTGCGGCCTCGCTCGCCGGGCTGCCGCCGGCGCTGATCCTGACCTGCCATTTCGACCCGCTGGCCGATGAGGGCATCGCCTATGCGCAGCGGCTGAACAACGAGGGGGTGCGCGTGCAGCACGTACACATGAACGACCAGATGCATGCCTTCCTGACCATGGGCAAGTTCATCGGCGCGTCCGACATGGCCATTCGCCACGCCGCCGTGGCGCTGCGCGACGCGTGGCGCGCATGAGCAAGCTGCTGGAGGGCAAGTCCGCGCTGATCACCGGCGGCGGCTCGGGCATTGGCCGCGCCACCGCGCTGGCCTTCGCGCGCGAAGGCGCCTGGGTGGCGGTGGCGGACCTTTCGCTGGACAGCGCGAAGCAGACGCTGAAGCGGCTGGAAGCCGCCGGCGGCCAGGGCGTGGCCTTGCAGGTGGACGTGGCCGAGAATGACAGCGTGGCCGCCATGGTGGCGGCGACGGTGGATGCCTTCGGCGGGCTCGACCTCGCCTTCAACAATGCCGGCATTGCGCCGCATGTGGTGGGCGCCACCGGGCAGAAGATTGCCGATGTCAGCCTGGAAAGCTGGAACCGCATGCTGGCGGTGAACCTGACCGGCGTGTTCCTGTGCCTGAAGCACGAGGTGCAGGTGATGCGCGAGCGCGGCGGCGGCGCCATCGTCAACACCGCCTCCATCGCCGGGCTGCTGGGGCTGGCGAATGCGTCGAGCTACCCCGTCAGCAAGCATGGCGTTGTCGGGCTGACCAAGACGGCGGCGGCCGACCATGCCAGCGACCATATCCGCGTGAACGCGATCTGCCCGGGCTATATCGAGACGCCGATGACCGAGGATACGCGCCAGCGCCACGGCAACCGCATCATCGCGCGGGTGCCGATGAGCCGCTTCGGCGAGCCGGAGGAGATTGCCGAGGCGGTGGTGTTCCTGTGCAGCGACCGCGCCAGCTTCGTGACCGGCAGTTGCTGGACCGCGGATGGCGGCTACAGCGCGGTGTAGGGCAACTCACGTTCAGATGGAGTGAACTGAACGCTGCTTCTGCGAGGGCATGCCGCACCCAAGGTAAGGCGGCTTGCCCTGCAGGCTGGCAGGCGCGGACAGAAGCGCCTGACAACCCCCAGGTCTTTGTTTTGTCGTGTGATTCACGTCTCCGGCGGCCCTGCCTGCGACGATCACACTCTGGCGCCTGAGACCCGACCCGGGGTTGCCCCCCGCGCCGCGCCGCGTTCAGAACACGAGCTGCGTCCACCTGGACGCCGCCCGTGCTCTGGAATCATCGAACCCAGAGCAAGAAATGCGTTCAGATGGTTCCATCTGAACGCATAGTGCTTCAGCCCGCGCCTTCGATCAGGCCGCCGAAGCGTTCCCAGGTCTTCCCGTCCCACTTGGCCAGCTGCATCTTGCGGATGGGGTGGAAGTTGGTGGCGCTGGTGCTGACCGTGATGCCGTTGATCAGCGTCGGGATCACCACGTTGTTCAGGCTGGTGGCCTGCTTCATGATGTTCTCGCGGCTGAAGTCGCCGTTGCACTGCGTCAGCACCTGCATGATGCACTTAGTGACGCTGTAGCTGTAGGGGTAATTGCCGTCGGTCATGTCGGCATCCGGCATGTGCTGGCGCATCCAGGCGCGCCATTCATTCATGCCGGGGTCGGCCTGCCAGGTCGGGTCGGTCGGCTCCTTCAGATAGGCGGCGGTCAGGATGCCCACGCCCTTCTCCGGCCCGGCCGGGTTCATCACCGAGGCCACCGAGATGGAGACGTCGGTCATGAAGTGCATCTTCGGCCGCCAGCCGATGTCGAACACCTTGCGGATGGTCTGGGCGGCGAATTTCGGCGTCGCCGCGGTCAGCAGGCAATCCACGCCGCTGCCATGCAGCTGCACCACCTGGCTGTCGATGGTGGCGTCGGTGACCTCGTAGCTGACCATCTTCACGACGGCGTCGAAGCGCGTGCCCAGCACGTCGCGCACGCCGGCGACGTAGTCCTTACCGAAGTCGTCGTTCTGGTAGAGGATGCCGAGCTTGGCGTTGCGGTCGTGCTCCAGCATGTACTTGGTGAAGATCTGCGCCTCGGTCCGGTAGCTGGGCTGGTAGCCGATGGTCCAGGGGAATTCCTGCGGGTTGCCCCACTTGTCGGCACCGGTGGCCAGGAACAGGTGCGGCACCTTGCGCTGGTTGACGTAGCGCTGGATGGCGGTGTTGCCCGGCGTGCCCAGCGTGTTGAACAGGAACGCCACGCGGTCCTGCTCCACCAGGCGGCGGGTCTGCTCCACCGTCTTGGGCGGCTGGTAGCCGTCGTCCAGGCTGATGAAGTTGATCTTGCGGCCGCTGATGCCGCCGGCATCGTTGATGGCCTTGAAGAAGACCTGCTGCAGCCGGCCGATGGCGCCATAGGCGCTGGCCGGGCCGCTATAGGGCATGATCGAGCCGATCTTGATCTCGTCGGAAGTGACGCCGACGACGGTCTGGGCGCGGCCCAGCCGCGGGGCGGCAAGCAGCGCCGCGCCGGAGGCCAGCAGGGTACGACGGTTCAGCATGAGACGGTTCTCCCTTGGGTTGTTGCTCATCGACGCAGCCGGGCGCCGAGCCGGCGCAGCAGCCCGGCCACGCCCCCCGGCAGCAAGAAGAGGAAGGCGATGAGGATGATGCCGTAGATGACGCCGGGCGCGGATTTGGAAAGGCCCTCGGCGATGTTGGGCATGAAGACCACGAACAGCCCGCCGAACACCGCGCCGAAGATGGAGGCGACGCCGCCCACCACCATGCCGACGAACAGCGTGATGGAGAGCGAGGCCTGGAAGCTGTCCGGCGAGACGAATTCCACCGCCAAGGCCGAAAGCGCCCCGGCCAGGCCGGTGATGGCGGCGCTGATGGCGAAGGTGGCGGTCTTGATGTTGGCGATGTTCATGCCCATCGCCTCGGCGGCCAGCGCATGGTCGCGGATGGCGACAATGGCGCGGCCGAGCCGGCTGGCCATGAGGTTGCGGGCCAGGATGAAGACGCCGAGCGCCAGCAGCACGGTCAGCACATAAAGATACTGGTCGGGGTTCAGCGGCAGGCCGAAGGGCGCGTCCGGCTTGGTCACCAGAACCCCCTGCACGCCGCCGGTCCATTCCTCGATACCGCGATACTTGAGGATCTGCGGCACCGCGACGGCCAGGGAGAAGGTGGTGAGCGCCAGATACAGCCCGCCCAGCCGCAACGCCGGCCGGCCGATGCCCCAGCCGAGGATGCCGCAGATGACCGCCGCCGCCGGCAGGGTGGACCAGTAGGGCAGGTTCAGCTTGTCCAGCATGATGGCGCCGACATAGGCGCCCACCGCGTAGAAGGCGCCGTGCCCCAGGCTGATCTGGCCGTTGTAGCCGGTGATGATGTTCAGCCCGAGGATGGCGATGGCGTAGATCGCCGCGGTGGTGAGCTGGAACAGCGTGAAGCTCTCGGCCATGAAGAGCGGCAGCAGCAGCGCCACCGCCCCCAGGGCCCAGAGCAGCGCCGGCGGAATGCCCGGCGCCGGGCGCACCGTGGCGCTGCGCAGCGAGGGCGGGGCTTCGGAAAGCTCGCTCATGGCGCTAGACCCGGCTCAGCACGACGCGGCCGAACAGGCCGGAAGGCTTGACCAGCAGCACGCCGATGATGATGACCAGGGCCAGGGTCAGCTTGAGCTCGGTGCCGACGATGTAGGTGCCGCCCAGGTTCTCGATGACGCCGACGGCGAAGCCGCCGACCACCGCGCCGAGCGGATTGTCGATGCCGCCCAGCAGCGCGCCGGCGAAGGCGTAGAGCAGGATGCCGAGCATCATGTTCGGCTCCAGGAAGACCACGGGTGCCACCATGATGCCGGCGATGGCGCCGATGGCCGCCGCCAGCCCCCAGCCCAGCGCCAGCATCCAGCCGACGCGCACGCCGACCAGGCGCGCCGAGACGGGGTTGAACGCCGCGGCGCGCATGGCCAGGCCCAGGCTGGTGTGGCGGAAGAACAGGTAGACCAGCCCCAGCACCACCAGCGTGACCGCGGTGCTGCCCAGTTCATGGCCGCTGACCAGGCCGCCCAGCAGCGGGCCGTCGAAGAACGGCGTCGGGAAGGGCTTGACGGTGTAGTCGAACACCCAGCCGGTGAGGTTGGAGACGACCAGCACCAGGCCGATGAACAACCCGACATGGGTCAGCACCGGCGCCTTGTCCATCGGCCGCATCAGCACGCGTTCGATCAGCACGCCAAGGCAGAAGCTGATGCCGACGGTGGCGACGAAGGCCAGCCAGAAGGGCCAGCCGGCATTGACCAGGGTGAGGGCGATATAGGTGGAGAAGGTCGCCATCTCGCCTTGGGCGAAGTTCACGTGGTGCGTCGCCTGGTAGATCATCACCAGCGCCAGCGCGACCGAGGCATAGATGCCCCCGGTGGCGATGCCGGCGATGATCTGGTGCAGGAAGCCGTTCATGCGCGGGGCCTCTCAGTAGCCGAGGTAGGAGCGGCGGATGCTCTCATCCTGGCGGATGTCGGCGGCGGGGCCGGAGACGACGATGCGGCCGGTCTCCAGCAGATAGGCCTGGTCGGCAATCTCCAGCGCCAGGTTGGCGTTCTGCTCCACCAGCAGGATCGAGACCTTCTGCTCATCGCGCACGCGGGCCATGATGCCGAAGATTTCCTGCACGATCAGCGGCGCCAGGCCGAAGCTGGGCTCGTCCATCAGCAGCAGGCGCGGGCGCAGCAGCAGGGCGCGGGCGATGGCGAGCATCTGCTGCTCGCCGCCCGAGAGGGTGCCGGCCTGCTGGCGGAAGCGCTGCTTCAGGCGGGGGAACAACTCGAACATGCGCTCGAAGTCGGCGGCGACGCCCTTGTCGCGCCGGGTGATGGCGCCGAGCCGCATGTTCTCCTCCACGGTCAGTTCCATGAAGGTGCCGCGGCCATCCGGCACATGGGCGACGCCCAGGCGGACGATGTCCTCCGTCGCGCGGCCCTGGATGGGCTGGCCGGCCAGGGTGATGCTGCCCTCGGTGCGGATCATGCCGCAGACCGCGCGCAGCGTGGTGGTCTTGCCCGCGCCATTGGCGCCCAGCAGCGCGGTGACGCCGCCTTCGGCCACCGCGAAGTCGATGCCGGCAAGCACCCAGGTCGGGCCATAGCCGGCCTTCAGGCCCTTGACTTCAAGCAGGGGGGGGACCTCAAGCAGCATGGGCTTGCTCACCCAGATAGGCGCTGATGACTTCCGGCGTGGCGCGCACCTCGGCCGGGGTGCCGTCGGCGATCTTCTTGCCGAAGTTCAGCGCCACCACCTTGTCCGACACGCGCATCACCAGGTTCATGTGATGCTCGACCAGCAGGATGGAGAGTTCGAAGTTGCGGCGGATGTCGTGGAACAATTCCGCCAGGGCATCCACCTCGCCATGGTTCAGCCCGCCGGCGGGTTCGTCCAGCAGCAGCAGCTTGGGGCGGCTGATCAGGGCGCGGGCGAGTTCGACGCGCTTCTGCCAGCCAAACGGCAACCCGGCGACGGGGATTTCGGCGAATTGCTCCAGGTCCAGCAGGGCCAGCAGGGCGCGGGCGCGCTCCTCGGCCTCGCGCGCTTCCCGCGTGCTGGAGGCCAGGCGCAGCGCGGCGGCGAGGAAGCCGGCGCGGCCCTGGCAATGCGCGCCGGCCAGCACGTTCTGGCGCACCGTCATGCTGCGGAACAGCGCCAGGTTCTGAAAGGTGCGGCCGATGCCCAGGCCCATCATCCGGTGGCGCGGCAGGTCGCTGATCTTCTGCCCTTCCAGGCTGATCTGGCCTTCGCTGGGCCGGTAGAAGCCGCTGATGCAGTTGAACAGGCTGGTCTTGCCGGCACCATTGGGGCCGATCAGCCCGCAGATCTGGTGCCGGCCGACGTCGAAGGAGACGCCGCCCACGGCGGTAACCCCGCCGAACCGAATGACAATGTCACGCACTTCCAGCAGCGCGGCCGCATTGCCGCTCATGCCGCTTGCTCGTGGCGAGCCAGGCCCAATCCCATCCGCTTCCCCCTGCCGCGCCCTTGCCGGGCGGACGTTGCTTGTCCCTGCCATACCAGCGGGGAAAGGAAAGGTGAAGCAAGTGAAAATCACCGCACATGCCCGGCCAGAGGGGTGGCCAAAGGGACAGGATGGCGCATTGCCCGCGGCTTGGGCAGGATCGGGCGGAAATCACCGGAGGAACCCCCATGACGCAGCCCTTTGCCGGCATCCGCATCGTTGACGCCACGCATGTGCTGGCCGGCCCCTTCGCCGCCTACCAGCTGGCGCTGATGGGCGCCGACGTGATCAAGGTGGAACCGCCGGGGGAGCCGGACCAGAGCCGCGATTCCGGCCCGGACTGGAGCCTGAACGACGCCAATATGGGCAGCTACTTCCTGACCCAGGGGTCCAACAAGCGCGCGATCACGCTGGACCTGAAGCAGGCCGAGGGCATCGCGATCATGCAGGCGCTGATCGCCCGCGCCGACGTGCTGGTGGAGAATTTCCGCCCCGGGGCCTTCGAGGCGCTGGGCCTTGGGTATGAGGCGATGAGCAAGCTGAACCCGCGGCTGATCTATTGTTCCATTTCCGCCTATGGCCAGGGCGGGCCGCGCAGCGGGCAGACCGCCTATGACCATGTCATCCAGAGCACGAGCGGCATCATGGCCGCGACGGGCACGCCGGAGGTCTCGCCGCTGAAGCTGGGGGCGCCGGCGATCGACTACGCCACCGGCACCATGGGCGCCTTCGCGCTGGCCTCCGCGTTGTTTCAGCGGGAACGCACGGGGAAAGGCCAGCGGATCGACCTGGCCATGCTGGACGTGGCGCTGATGATGCAGGCCAGCCACATCACGGCGTGGTCCCGCACCGGCAAGAGCAGCGCGCCCAAGGGCAATGACCACGCCCACGCCACTAACAGCGCCTACCCCACCAAGGACGGCCTGGTGATGCTGGGCGCCAGCAACCTGCGGCAGCAGGCGCGCCTCTGGGCGGCGCTGGGCCGGCCGGAGGTGGCGAAGCGGACCAACAAGGAACGCGAGACGCATCGTGCCGAGGAAGCCGCGCTGCTGCGCGAGGTGATGCTGACCCGCACCGCCGACGAATGGGAGACCTACCTGCAAAGCAAGCACGTGCCGGCCAGCCGGACCCGCCGCATGGACGAGACCATGGCCGACCCGCATCTGGCCTCGCGCGGGTTGCTGCATCGGTTTGAGAGCATGCCGGGCGTGCAGGGGCCGGTGACGGTGCCGGTCGCCGCCTTCAAGCTGGCGCATGGTGGGCCGAAGGTGACGGCGCCGCCGCCGATGCTGGGCCAGGACAATGACGCGGTGCTGGGCGAGCTGGGCTATGCGCCGGCGGATATCGCGGCGCTGCGGGCGAAGGGGGTGATTTGAGCCTCGCCGTCAGGCCCGGGCATCCGGCACTGGATGCCCCGGCCTACAGCACCATCCGCTCACGCTGAATCAGCGTGAGCGGATTTCGTGCTTGAGATTCGATAGGTTGCAGAGCAAGAAATCCGTTCTGATGATTCCATCAGAACGGATATTGCTCTGAGGCGGCGCGCTCAGCCCTTCAGCGTCTGCTCCAGCAGTTCAAGCGCCGCCACGCCGAAGCGGCGCATGTTGCCGATGCGGTCGGGGCTGTTGGTTTCCAGCGTCACGCTGGCTTCCTTCAGGCCCGCCACGGCGAAGCAGGCATGGCCGGCATTGTAGCCGTAGCGGTTGCCGGTGGGGCCGGTGGCGCCGATCTCCGCCAGGCACCAGGTGGTGGAAAGCCTGGCCTGCATGCCGCGGGCCAGCACCAGCGCATAGGCTTCGGTGGAAGGCGGCACATCCGCCAGCGCCGCGCGCGTCAGGCCGAGCAATTCCGTGCGGGCGGCCACGGTGTAGACCACGGCGCCGCCGAGGAAGTAGGCGCTGGCGCCGGGCACGCTGAGTAACGCCGCTGAGATGAGCCCGCCGGCGCTGCTCTCGCTGATGCAGAGGGTTTCCTTGCGGTCCTTCAGCAGCGCGCCGACACGGGCGGCAACGGGCAACAGGCTGTCCATGGTCGTCTCTCCTTCACATGGCGGACCAGGCGCCATCCATCGGCAGCGCCGCGCCGGTGATGTCATCACCCGCGGGCGTGCAGAGGAAGGCGGCCAGCGCCGCGACCTTTTCCGGCTCGATGAAGCGGCGCGTCGGTTGGCGCTCCGCCCAGAACTTGTCCAGCACCACCTCGCGTGGGTCCAGGCCGCGCTTCACCTGGGCCTCGATGCGGTCCGCGATGGCGGGGGTCAGCGTGCTGCCGGGGCAAAGCGCGTTGCAGGTGATGGGCGTCTCAGCGCATTCCAGCGCCACCGCCTTGGTCAGGCCGATCAGCGCGTGCTTGGTGGTGACATAGCCGGCGCGCTGCGTAGCGCCGATCAGGCCGTAGATGCTGCTGACGTTGATGATGCGGCCCCAGCCGCGCTGCTTCATGCCGGGCAGGGCGTGGCGGATGGTGTGGAAGCAGGCGGTCAGGTTGACCGCGATATCGGCGTCCCAATCCGCGGGGTGCAGCGCTTCCACCAGGCCGAAGTGCCGGGTGACCGCGTTGTTGACGAGGATGTCGAGCGGGCCGGCACCGGCCATCAGCGCTTCGATGTCGCGCGCGTTGGCCAGGTCGGCGTGCACATAGCGGGCGCCCTCGCCCAGCGCGCGGCGGTCGGGCTCGAAGGCCTCGGCCACCATCAGGTCGGTCATGACCACGGTGGCGCCCTGGGCCAGCAGCGCCGCGGTGATGGCGCGGCCGAGGCCGCCCGCCGCGCCGGTGACCAAGGCGCGCCTGCCGGCCAGCATCAGCGCTGCGCGCCCAGCACGGTGAGCAGCGGGGCGAAGTCGGTGAGGGTCTCGAAGCGCTCGACCGCCTGGACCACCGTGTCCTGCTCGGCGCGGGTCAGGATGCCCTCCAGGTTGCCGCGGAACTTTGCTTCGACCTCGGCTGATGTCACCGGGTTTTCCGGGCTGGCGCGGCGGTGCAGTTCCTCGTGGCGCAGGGTGCGGCCATCCTTGGTCACCACCACCAGGCGGGCGGCGTGGCGGAAGGCCGGGCCCATGGCTTCCAGCTCGGGGTCCTCATGCGCGCTGATGCGGCCGATCATGGCCATGATCTCGGGCGCCGCCAGCTTGTCTTCCGTGAAGGCCGCCGCCGTGACCTGGCCGGCCAGCGCCGTCACGGCCATGCCGTAGAACAGGTTCATCTGCGCGGCGGTGATGCCGGCGGGCTTGTAGGTCCAGGCGCAATGCACGTAGGTCATGTGGCCGATGCCGACCTCGATGCGCTCGATGTCTTCGGCCCGCAGGCCAGCGTCGGCCATCACGCGGCGCAGGCTGTCCAGCGCGGCGTGGATGCTGGTGACGGTGGGGTACATCTTGAAGCCGGTGTTCAGCGTCTCCCAGGTCTCGCCCAGGCCCGCCGTCAGCTTCTCCGGCTTCGGCGTGCGGGCGAGCGAGGAGAGGAAGCCGCCATAGGGCGCCTCGAAGATGTCGCTGATACCCGTGAAGCCGCGGGCCGCGAGTTCCGCCGCGCGGACGCCGCTTTCCCCGGCGCGGCCGGCGTGCAGCCGCTTGACCATGGCGCCTTCCTGCGCCGCCATCAGCCCCGCCGCGCAGGAGCCCACGATGCCGAAGGCGTTCTGCATCCCCGCCGCGTCCAGCCGCATCAGGCTGCCGGCGGTGGCCGCGGCCACGATGGTGCCGCTGGTGCCCTGGGGGTGGAAGCCGTTGAGGAACAGCGCCGTGGTCGCGGCATTGCCGACGCGCGTGCCGCATTCATAGCCGGCGACGATGGCGGCCAGCATCTGCTTGCCCGTCGCGCCGCGGGCTTCCGCAAACCCAAGCGCAATCGGCGACGTCAGGCTGTTGGGGTGCAGCACGCTTTCCTTGTGGATGTCATCCATCTCGAAGGCGTGGCCCGCCGTGCCATTGGCCAGCGCCGCCTGCGCCCAGCTGCCCTTCGCACCCGTGCCCCAGAGGCTGACGGCGGGCGTGGCGCCCTCGGCCAGCACCACCTGGTGCAGCAGCCGGGTCCAGGGCAGCGTGGCGCCGTGCAGGCACACGCCGATGCCGTCCAGCAGGTTCAGTTTTGCTTGTTCCACCACCCGGGCCGGCAGGTCCTCAAAGCGCAGGCCCGCGGCGAAGGCGGCCAGGTCGCGGGTGGCGTTGGGCAGCAGGGGGGCGGCTTCGGTGCTCATGGGCGGGGCGTTCCTCTGGCGCCTGATCGTCGCCGGTGGAATCACCGGCGGCGCGAATCAGCCGCGCAAACAAATGCCTGAGCCTGCCGTGCGCTTCCGGCAGCGTTCGACAGGTTCAGGCCCGCCAGCATGCCGCGCCCGGCGGCTGGCTACAATGTCACGCCGAGATCAGCCGCTTCGGCGGGGGTCAGTATGGCGGTGGCGCGCGGCGCCTGGTCCTGCTGCCACTTGATCAGCGCGGCCTGCACGCTGGCGTCGAACTGGTCGCCGGCGCGCAGCCGCAGCTTGGCCCGCAGCGCCGTCACGGCCGGGCCGGAGGAGCCGAAGCGCAGCCGCTTCAGCCCCGCGTCGGGCTTGCCGGCCGCCAGCAGCCGGGCCTCGCGCCCGGTCAGCAGCATGTAGGTGTATTGCGCCGTGTCGTCGTTGCGGCTGGTGTCCGGCACGTAGTCGGCGCCCACGGTGCCCAGGGCGCGGCAGAACTCGGCCCAGGGGCCGGTCATCTTCCCTTCGCGGAAATAGCCGGGGATCACCTGGCAGCCGGCGCTGTCGAACTTCAGGGGGTAGCGGCGGTCGTCGTCGCCATAGGCCACGTGGATGTTGTCGCAGGGCAGCAGCGGGCCGTCCCAGTCGTCGCTGGCGCGGAACTGCATCTTGTTGTCGTCCAGCTTGCGGGTGCGCAGCACCATCACCTGGCGCTGCTGCAGCAACGCCACCGGCAGCGGGTTGGGGCTGGTGGCGCGGTGGGTGCCCACCTTGTAGCTGTGCAGGCCGGTGGGCAGCAGGTTGGCATACTTGCCGCTGGCCAGCTTGGTCTGCACGTACATGTAGTCCGCATTGCAGACGGTGGAGGCCGGGAAGCCCGCCAGCGTGCCGTCCGGCCGCAGGATGCCCAGCGTGCACTGGAAGGTCTGGTGGTTCGGCGTGCTCTCCCGCAGCTCCAGGCTGGGGCCGAAGCTGGCCACCTTGGCCACCGGCACGCAGCCGCGCAGGCCGAACAGCAGCGCCGGGCCACGTTGCGGCCAGGCGCCCTTGGGCGGCACTGCATAGCCGTTCAGCGCCGCGTGCTGCATCAGCGTCTCCGCGGTGATGCGGAAGCTGTCGGCGCTGGCCGGCTCCTCCGCCAGACCGAGGTAGTCCGGCGCGGCGCGGTCGGGCGCCCAGGTCACGCTGGGGCGCTCGGCCTCGCTCAGCCGGGCCCAGAACGGCACGTCGGTGCCGCCGGGGCCGAGGAAGGCGTTGACCTCGGCACCGGCCTCGCCTTCGGCATGTGACAGGAAGGCGTCGATATCGGGGCCGTCATCATTCGGCCCGGCATGGGCCGGCCCAGGCTGTGAAGGTCCAGGCTGCGCCCGCCCGGGGGCCGGCGGCAGGCTGGGCGCCAACCCGCCCAACAGGCCGAGCATCGCCGCATGGCGGCGGGTGAACCTGGTCATCGCTCTACCCCGCATTGATCCTGTTGGTTGGATCAAGTACCGAATAACCTCGCCCGGGACAACCAGATCGGTTCGGGTTGAGGAGAACGGCGATGCTGCGGAATGGTGTAACGGCCGCGCTGCGGCGTGGCTTGCTGCTGCTGCCTGCCCTGCTGCTGGCAGGTGCCGCCCTGGCGCAGACCGCCGGCCCGCTGCGGGTCCGCAATGCCGCGCGCGTCGCGGTGATGGAACTGTACATCTCGCCCACCGGCAGCAATGCCTGGAGCAACGACCTGCTCGGCACGAACGTGCTGTCCGGCGGCGGGCAGGTGCAACTGCGGCTGCCCGGCGGGCAATGCGTGCACGATATCCGCGCGGTGTTCGAGAACAACCGCACGGAACTGCGGCGCGCCGTCGACCTCTGCCAGGTGGCCGAGCTGGTGGTCGGCGCCGCCAGCGCCCAGGCGGAGGACGACGCCAGGGACGTTGCCGGCCGCGGCCGCGGCGCAGGCCCGGGCGCCGCCCCGCCCAGCCGTGGCATGGGCCAGACACCGCCCATGGCCGCGATGCCGGCGCCACCGCCAGCGCCGATGGCCGTGCCGGCGCCAGCGCCGATGGCCGTGCCGGCGCCAATGCCGCAGAGCAGCGTCCGCCCGGGCGCCGCGCCGACTGCCGCCCGGGAGCGCGCCGTGGCGACGGCCGTGGCGCCCAGCCGGCCGGTGCCGGTCTACAACCTGCTGCTGGACGGCGCCGGTGGCCCCAGCGCCCAGGTGCAGCGCAACCGCGCCACCCAGGCCACCTTCTTCGTCGGCCCGCCCGAGCAGGCCAGCCAGCTGCGCGACGCCGCCACCGGCCAGGCCAACCCGCAGGCGCGTTTCGACGCGGCGCAGGATACCTCCCTGCTGGTCACCTTCGAGTGCAGCTGGTGCGCCGAGCAGGGCATGCAAACCCGCCGGATCACCTGGAACGCCGCGCGCTTCCGTTCGGACGACGCGGTGTTCAGCTTCGTCGCGCGGCCGGATGCGCGGCCGACGCCGGAGGAGCCGCTGGCGCTGCATTTCTACGTCACCGGCCTGGGCGAGAGCTTCCGCCACCTGGTGCTGCCGGTGACCCTGGTGGACCAGCCGGCGCCCGGCGTGCCGCAGCTGAACCTGGCGCAAGGCCCGGCCGCCACCGCCGCACCGGCCAGCACCAGCGAAACCCCCAGCGAGGACGTGCTGCTGCGCATCACCGGGCCGGAGGGCGGCTTCACCCTGGTGACCAATTTCTCGCCGGCCTTCCTGGCCAAGGCCAACGCCGCGGACCGCGCGGTGCTGCAGGCGGCAGGCAAGGCCACGGCGCCGTACAGGCTGGGCTTCGCCGACCGCCAGGTGCTGGAGGGGCTGGCCAACCGCATCTATGTCCGGCTGCGGGCGCTGACCTTCGGCGATGTCGCCGACCGCGACGCGCCGGTCATTGCCCACAACTCGCCCTATCTGAACGCCGACGACTTCGGCAAGGCGGTGGGCAGCCTGTGCGACCTGGGCAACGAGCTGTACAGCCTGCTGTTCCGCGACCCCGATGCCGACCCGGCCGTGGCCGCCCTGATGCGCGCCATCGAGCGCACCGGCGCGGCCGGCCGCTTCACCCTGCATGTGCAGTCCCGCGGGCTGTACCTGCCCTGGCAACTGCTGCACCCCAACTGCCAGGAGAGCGCGCCGCAGCTGGCCTTCTGGGGGCTGCGGTGGGAGGTTTCCTCGCAGCCGCTGGAACGCGAGCGGCCGGGTGGTTCGCTGGCGGCGAGCCCGGCCGCCGGTGGCTCGCCCACGCTGTACGGCCGCTACAGCGACGACACCGATACCGGCCGCGACGCCCGCCAGGTGCTGGCCGGCGCGCAGACCCTGAACGACGTGATCAAGCGGGTGATGGGCGACGCCCAGGTGGCGCGCACCCGCAACGCCTTCCTGCGGAACGTGCAGGAGCAACGCGCCGACTACCGCCTGATCTGGACCTATACCCATGCCGATGGCGGGCTGAACGACCAGGTCGGCCAGCGGCTGATCTTCGGCACCAACAACGAGGTATTGCCCGGCGACCTGGACCGGCTGTGGCGCGGCGTGGTCAGCGCCGGTGGCGATGGCCCGGCGATGCCTCGGCGCCCGCTGGTGGTGCTGCTGGGCTGCGAGACCGGGGTCTCCCCGGGCAGCCCGTTTTCCAACCGGTCGCTGGCCGGGCAGTTCCTGAAGCTGGGCGCCAGCGGCGTGCTGGTGACGGAAAGCCGGGTCTGGGCCGAGGCGACGGTGGAGTTCGGCACCAGGTTGGCCGAGCTGCTGCAGGCCGGCGGCAAGGTGCCGGCCACGCTGCGCGCCATGCGCGCGGACTGGATGCAGCGCGGCAACCCCTACGGGCTGGTCTTCACCTTCTACGGCCACCCGCTGGCGAGTTTGAACTAGCTACGGGAGCCGATCTCGCGCGCCTTCGCGTGCAGGCTTTCCAGCACGCGGTCCAGCAGCGCCAGTTCCTCGGCGCCGAGGCCCGCGGTCAGTTCCGCCTGCAGCGCATGCGCCAGCGGCACGATCTGGCCGTACAGGCCGAAGCCCTTGCGGCTCAGCGCCAGGATCTGGCTGCGCTGGTCCTCCGGCGCCGTGCGCCGCGTCACCAGGCCCTTGTCCACCAGGCGGGTCACGGCGCGGCTGACCTTCACGCGGTCCATCTCGGTGGCTTCGATGACGGCCTGGGTCGGGCGCGGCGCCCCCTCCCCCAGCACCGCCATGACCCGCCATTCCGGAATGGTCAGGCCGAAGCGGCGTTCGTAGCTTTCCGCGAAGACGCGGCTGATGCACTCAGCCGTCACCGAGAGGCGGTAGGGCAGGAAGCGGCCGAGTTCGAGCGAGGCGGCCTCGCTCACGGGTTCGCTTCGGCCGACTTCATCGCCGTGCCGTGTTCCAGCGCCTGCCACATCTCCACGTCGCGCTCGGCGGTCCAGATGCGCGGGCGGTCCAGGCCCTTCGCCTCGTCATAGGCGCGGGAGACGTTGAACGGCATGCAATGCTCGAAGATCACCCAGTGGCCGTATTTCGGGCGCATCTCGCGCATCGCGTCGTCGTAGACCTCCTTCAGCGGCGCGCCGCGGGCCACGCCGCGCTTGCAGATGGCGAAGAGGTCGCTGGTGAAGTGGTCGGTGCCGGTCAGGCCCTCGGCCACCTCCGCCGGGGTCATCAGGCTGCGGCCACGGCCGGGCACCAGCTTCTCGGCGCCCAGCGCCTTCACCGCCGCCAGCGTCGCCGGCCAGTCGGCGAAATGCGCGTCGCCGCAATAGGGCGTGGCGCCGAACTCCACCACGTCGCCGGAAAAGCAGACCTTCTCCTTTGGCAGCCAGACCACGGTATCGCCGGCCGTGTGGCTGCGGCCGACATGGATGATCTGCACTTCCCGCTCGCCCATCCACAGCGTCATGCGCTTGTGGAAGGTGAGGTGCGGCCAGGTCAGGCCGGGGATGCTTTCCTTGCCGCGGAACAGCCGGGGGAAGCGGCCGATCTCGCTGTCCATGTCCTGCTGGCCGCGCTCCACGATCATGTCGCGCGTCACGTCGGAGCAGATGACCTGCGCGCCGGGATAGCCGCTGGCGCCCAGCACGCGCACCGCGTGGTAGTGGGTGAGGACGACATGGGTGATCGGCTTGTCCGTCACCGTCTTCACGCGGGCGATGATGTCCTGCGCCATCGCCGGCGTGGCCTGCGCGTCCACCACCAGCACGCCGCGGTCGCCGATGACGATGCCGGAATTCGGGTCGCCTTCCGCGGTATAGCCGTACAGGCCCGGGCCCAGCTCGTCGAAGCTGATCAGCTTGTCGGCCATATCATTGGTGCTGGCGAAGCCGGACATGGGTGGCGCTCCCTTATTGGTTCGGGCGTGCAGATAGCGATCCGCCGATGGTTTCACAAGAAACCGGTTGGCGAAAGCGGCCGGCCGGCGGAAACTACGGCCAAACGGAGGAAGCCCAGATGCCCGACATGACCAATCCGGTAAAGGCGAAGATCGCGTCCGGCGGCGCCGCGCTGGGCATGGGTGTGCGGCTGTCGCGCTCGCCGGATGTGGCGCGCATCGCCAAGTCCAGCGGGCACGACTTCATCTTCATCGACGTGCAGCACAGCATCTTCAACCTGGAGACCATCGGCTTCATGGCGCAGACCGCCATGGAGATCGGCGTGGCGCCGGTGGCGCGCGTGCGCGGCGTGTATGACCAGGACGTGCCGCTGCTGCTGGACAACGGCGTCACCGGCATCGTCTTCCCGGACGTCAACACCGCCGAGGAAGCCCGGCACTGCGTCAACGTCACCCGCTTCGCGCCGCTCGGCCGCCGCAGCGTGACCGGCGGCTACCCGCACTTCAACTTCAAGCCCACGCCCGTCCCCGTCTCGGCCCCCGCGCTGAACGAGGCGACGCTGGTGGTCTGCATGATCGAGAGCCCCGAGGGCGTGGCCAATGTGGAGAAGATCGCGGCGGTGCCGGGGATCGACGTGATCCATATCGGCATGAACGACCTGCTGACCAACATGGGCAAGCCAGGCCAGTACGGCGACCCCGAGCTGGTGGCCGCGGTGGACCGGATCTTCGCGGCGTGCCACGCCAACGGCATCGCCCCGGGCTGCGGCGGCAACCGCAATGTCCAGGGACAAGCAGACATCATCAAGCGCGGCGCCCGCTTCCTGACCACACAGACCGATATCGGCTTTCTGCTGGCCGCCGCCACCGCATGGACCGATGGCCTGGCCAAGGCACTGGAAGCGTGATGCTGCGGCGCGCCTTGCTGGGCGCCACGCTGGCCACGCCGGCGCTGGCGCAGTCCGACTTCCCGCGCCAGGCGGTGCGCCTGGTGGTGCCCTTCGCGCCTGGTGGCAGCACGGATGTCATCGCCCGCATCATCGCGCCCGGCATGGCGGAGGCGCTGGGCAAGCCGGTCATCATCGAGAACCGGCCCGGCGCCGGCGGCACCGTGGCCAGCGAGATGCTGGTGAACGCCACGCCGGATGGCCACACCATCGCGCTCTACACGCTCTCGGCCGCGGTGCTGAATGCAGGGCTGTACCGCAACCTCCGCTTCGATACGCGGCGCGACCATGCGCCGATCAGCCTGGTGGCAACGCTGCCGATGGTGGTCGCGGCCGGCAGGCACGTGCCCGGCGCCACGCTGGCGGAACTGCTGGCGTACATGCGCGCGAACCCCGGCAAGGTCACCTATGGCTCGGCCGGCAACGGCACCATCAACCAGCTGGGCGCGCTGCTGCTGTGGAACCGCGCCGGGGTGGCGGCGACGCATGTGCCGTATCGCGGCGCCGGGCCGGTGATCACGGACATGATCGCCGGCAATGTCGATACGCTGATGGAGGGCATCGCCAGCCTGCTGCCGCAGGTGCAGTCCGGCCAGCTGAAGGGGCTGGCGGTGACCTCGCCGGAGCGCAGCCCGATGCTGCCGGATGTGCCGACCGTGGCGGAACAGGGGCTGCCGGGCTTCCGCATCTTCAACATGATGGGCCTCTACACCCAGGCCGCCGTGCCGCCCGCCGTCATCGCCCGGTTGCAGGCCGCGGCCCAGGCGGCGGTGGCGGCGCCGGAGGCGCAGCGCCGGCTGCGCGAGGCCGGGTGCGATCCGGTGGGTTCCTCTGCCGACGCACTGGCGCAATACTGGGACGAACAACTGGCCCTGTGGCTGCCGCTGGTGCGGGCCTCCGGCGCGACTGTCGACTGAAGGAACGCGAAGATGCCCGAAGGCAGCCTGCCCCCGCCCAAGCCCATCGCCGAGAAGCGCGCGGTGTCCAAGGTGCCGCCGCACCTGCAGAACTACCTGGCGCTGAAGGACTTCGAGGAGGCGCTGGAGGAACACCTGCCGCGCATGCTCTGGGGCTTCGTCACCGGCGCGGCCGAGACCGACTGGTCGCTGCGCGACAATGCGGATGCCTACCAGGACTACGCCTTCATCCCGCGCACCCTGGTCAACACCACGAAGCGCCACGCCGGCACCACGCTGCTGGGCCGCAGCTACGCCCAGCCCTTCGGCATTCCGCCCATGGGCGCTTCGGCGCTGATCGCCTATCGCGGCGACCTGGTGCTGGCCCAGGCGGCGGCGGCGATGAACGTGCCGAACATCATGAGCGCGTCGTCGCTGATCAAGTTGGAAGACGTCCGCAAGGCCGGCCCGACCAGCTGGTACCAGGCCTACCTGCCCGGCGAGCCCGCGCGGATCGAGCCGCTGGTGGACCGCGTGGCCGCCGCCGGCTTCGATACCTTCGTCCTCACGGTGGACGTGCCGGTGAGCGCCAACCGGGAGAACAACTTCCGCAACGGCTATTCCATTCCGCTGAAGCCGAACTACCGGCTGATCAAGGAAGGCGTGACCCACCCGCGGTGGATGTTCGGCACCTTCCTGCGCACCATCCTGGGCCATGGCATGCCCTACTTCGAGAACATGGATGCCGGCCGCGGCCCGCCGATCCTCAGCCGCGACCTGGTGCGCGCCGTGGGCAAGCGCGACGGCCTGGCCTGGGAGCACCTGGCGCTGATCCGCCGCCGCTGGAAGGGCAAGCTGGTGGTCAAGGGCGTGCTCGCCGCCGAGGACGCGGCGATGTGCGCCGACCACGGCGCCGATGGCGTCATCGTCTCCACCCATGGCGGCCGGCAGCTGGACGGCGCCATCGGCCCGCTGCGGGTGCTGCCGGAAGTGAAGGCGGCGTCGCAGGGCATGGCTGTCATGATCGACAGCGGCATCCGCCGCGGCACGGATGTGCTGAAGGCGCTCTCGCTGGGGGCGGATTTCTGCTTCGTCGGCCGGCCGATGCTGGCTGCCGCGGCGCTGGCCGGGGAGGCCGGCGTGCGCCACGCGCTGCAATTGCTGGCCGATGAGGTGGACCGCAACATGGCCATGCTGGGCGTCAACAGCGTGGCGGAGCTGGGGCCGAAATACCTGCGGAAGGTGCGGTAGAGTGTGATCGTCGCAGGCGGAATCGCCGAAGACGTGAATCACCCGACAAGACTCCAGCGCCGGGATCGCTGAAGGGCGCAGGCCGAGCACCCGGAAGCGTGACTCCCGGCGCCGGGAGCTACCTTCCCGTCGCCTTCTCCGCCCGCCGGAGCACGACGCAGAGACGGGAGAAGGCCAGCCAGAAATGGCCGTGGCCGGGCGTCAGCTCGGGCTCGGCGCTGCCGCGCGGTTCGCAGCGGCGCAGCAGGCCAAGCCGCGCCTCGAACCGGCCGCGCATATTCTCCAGGAAGGCGTCTGACGCGCCGAGGTATTGCTCCAGCATCTCGCCGGCGATCTCGATCTCGGCGAGCGTCGAGCCCGCCGTGGTGAAGCGCTTCAGCGCCCGGCTTTCCTGCGCCAGCGAGAGGTGCAGCCGGTGCTGTTCCGCCAGCAGGCGGGCGATGCGATGCCGCGCCTCGGCGACCTCGGCGGTGAGTTCCTTGCTGTCCATGCGCGGCTCCGGGGCTTCCGGCGGCATGCTGCGCGCGGCGGGTTAAGCAAAGGCGAAAGGCGCGAAATCAGGCAATTCATGCCGTGAATATGTGCAGTTCCCTGCTGCCTCGTCACATATTCCAGCGCGGCCCTGCTGGCATGCGCCTTGCTGCCGAAGGCGTGAAGGTTCCATCCCGAACCGCTTCAGCTTTCAACGGGAGCCAGTCAATGTCTCGCTTTGGTGCCGCCACCTGCGGCTGCGGCCAGCACACCAGCGCCTTTCTGTGCGACGCCGCCCCGGCCGATGGCACCGCCGATGCCGGCCTGGCGGTGGACAATGCCGCCCTGCGCGCCGCCTTCCCCGCCGTGGCCACCCGCCGTGCCCTGCTGGAACGCTTCGGCCAGGGCGCCGTGATGGCGGCGCTGGCCAGCGTGCTGCCGCTGGCGGATATGCGCGACGCCTTCGCCCAAGGGGCCGGCACGCCGGAGAAGAAGGACCTCAAGATCGGCTTCATCGCCATCACCTGCGCCACGCCGATCATCATGGCCCACCCGATGGGCTTCTATGAGCGCAACGGCCTGAATGTGGAGGTGATCCGCACCGCCGGCTGGGCGGTGATCCGCGACAAGGCGATCAACAAGGAATACGACGCGGCGCACATGCTCAGCCCGATGCCGCTGGCGCTGACGCTGGGCGTTGGCGTGGCGCAGCCCACCCCCTGGGCGGTCGCGGCCATCGAGAACACCAATGGCCAGGCCATTACCCTGGCGAAGAAGCACAGCGACCGGCGCGACCCGAAGAGCTGGAAGGGCATGCGCTTCGCCGTGCCGTTCGACTTCTCCATGCACAACTACCTGCTGCGCCACTACCTGGCCGAGCACGGCATCAACCCGGATACGGATGTGCAGATCCGCAGCGTGCCGCCGCCGGAGATGGTGGCCAACCTGCGCGCCGACAACATCGATGGCTTCCTGGGCCCGGACCCGTTCAACCAGCGCGCGGTGTTCGACGGCGTCGGCTTCATCCATGTGCTGACCAAGGAGCTGTGGGACGGCCACCCCTGCTGCGCCTTCGCCGTGCCGCGCGCCATGCTGACCGAGGCGCCGAACACCTTTGCGGCGCTGCTGAAGAGCATCGTGGAGGCCACTGCGCATGCCGCAAAGGCCGAGAACCGCAAGGAAGTGGCCACCGCGGTTTCTGCGCAGAACTACCTGAATCAGCCCGTCACGGTTGTGGAGCAGGTGCTGACCGGCACCTACGCCGATGGCCTGGGCGGGGTGAAGCGGGAGCCGGGGCGGATCGGCTTCGACCCCTTCCCGTGGCAGAGCTTCGCGGTGTGGATGCTGACGCAGATGAAGCGTTGGGGCCAGCTGCGGACGGATGTGGACTACAAGGCGGTGGCCGAGCAGGTCTTCCTGGCGCTGGACGCCGGCAAGGCCATGCGCGCGGCCGGCCTGCCGGTGCCGGCGGAGACCTATCGCAGCCACAGCATCATGGGCGCCAGCTTCAACCCGGCCGAGCCCGCGGCCTGGACCGCGCCGAACATCCGCACCTGACATGAACACCAAGGTATCGGTCTGGCGCGCGGCGCTGGTGGCGCTGGCGATCTTTGCTGCCTTCCTGGCGGTGTGGGAATCGCTGGCCACCAGCGGCGCAGGCAGCGCCACGGTAGACCCGGAATACGCCGCCCTGGTGGGCCAGGCGGCGGCGACAGGCGGGCAGACGCCCTTCCCGCGGCCAACCGACATCGCCGTGCGGCTGTGGGAGCTGGTGCGCGACCCGTTCTACATCCGCGGCCCGAACGACCAGGGCATCGGCATCCAGATCGGCTATTCGCTGCTGCGCGTCACCGCCGGCTTCCTGCTGGCGGCGGTGGTGGCGGTGCCCTTCGGCTTCCTGATCGGCATGTCGCCGCTGCTGAACGCGGCGCTGAACCCGTTCATCCAGGTGCTGCGGCCGGTGAGCCCGTTGGCCTGGATGCCGCTGGCGCTCTACACCATCAAGGACAGCGCGGTTTCCGCCATCTTCGTCATCTTCATCTGCGCCCTGTGGCCGATGCTGCTGAACACCGCCTTCGGCGTGGCCAGCGTGCGGCGGGAATGGCTGAACGTGGCGCGCACGCTGGAAGCCGGCACGTTGAAGACGGCCTGGCGCGTGATATTGCCGGCCGCGGCGCCGACGATTTTGACGGGCATGCGGATCTCCATCGGCATCGCTTGGTTGGTCATCGTGGCGGCGGAGATGTTGGTTGGCGGCACCGGCATCGGCTACTGGGTGTGGAACCAGTGGAACAACCTGTCGCTGGCTGACATCGTCATCGCCATCCTGCTGATCGGCGTTGTCGGCCTGTTGTTGGACCGCGCCTTGGGCGCCGTGGCGCGGCTGGTGGCCTGGCAGGAATGAGCGACTTGCATCCCTATGTCTCCGTGGAAGGCGTCACGCGCGCCTATCCCGGCCACACCGTGTTCCAGGACCTGTGGTTCGGCGTCAATCGCGGCGAGTTCGTCTGCCTGGTCGGGCATTCCGGCTGCGGCAAGACCACGGTGCTGAACATCCTGGCGGGCCTCGACAAGCCCGACAGCGGTGGCGTCATCGTCGATGGCGTGGAGATCACCGGCCCCTCGCTGGACCGCGCGGTGATCTTCCAGGGCCATGCGCTGATGCCGTGGATGACGGCCGAGCAGAATGTCGCCTTCGCGCTGTCCTGCCGGCACCCCGGCTGGAGCAAGCCGCAGCTGCGGGAAGCCGCCCGCGCCGCGCTGGAGAAGGTGGGCCTGGGGGCGGCGGCGGACCGCAAGCCGGCGATGCTCTCGGGCGGCATGAAGCAGCGCGTCGGCATTGCCCGCGCGCTGGCGTTGCAACCAAAAATGCTGCTGATGGACGAGCCCTTCAGCGCGCTGGACGCCCTGACGCGCGGCGGCCTGCAGGACGAGGTCAGCCGGCTGGTGATGGAGGCGAACCAGACCGCCTTCATGATCACGCATGACGTGGACGAGGCCATTCTGCTGGCCGACCGCATCCTGCTGATGACCAATGGCCCCGACAGCCACGTGGCCGAGGTGGTGCAGAACACCCTGCCCCGCCCGCGCGACCGCGCCAACCTGCACAAGCTGCCGGGCTATCACCAGCTGCGCGACCACATCCTGGAATTCCTGCTGACGCGCAGCCTGGCGCTGCGCGGCAACCCGATGCCGGGCTGGGACCGTCGGGCGCTGCCGGTGGTGCGGCCCGCTGGCGCCCGCGAACACGCGCCGCCCCCGGAACCCGAACCGGCCCGCGTTGCCAGCACCGTTCCACCCATGGCCGTGGCACCAACGCCGCGCGCCATTGCCACCACCACCACAACCACACCGACCAAGCCCAAGAGGAAAGCGGCGATGAACGACGCGAAGACCGAACTCGGCCACAAGATCCTGAAGATCAAGAAGAAGCAGGGCCTGAAATGGGCCGACATCGCCGCCCGCATCGGCATGTCCCCGGTGTGGACCTGTGCACTGTGCATGGGCCAGATGAGCGCCGAGCCGCACCACGCGCGCGGCCTGGCGGAGCTGCTGGGCCTGGATGAGGAAGAGGAGGCGACGCTGTGCGAGTTTCCGTACCGCGGCGCCCAGCCGATGCCGCCGACCGACCCGCTGATCTACCGCTTCTATGAGTTGGTGCTGGTCTATGGCACCACCTGGAAGGACATGATCCACGAGGAGTTCGGCGACGGCATCATGTCCGCCATCGACTACGACATGGTCATGGAACGCCTGCCCGACCAGAAGGGCGACCGGGTGAAGCTGACCATGACAGGCAAGTTCCTCAGCTATAAGAGGTACTAGCGGCTGATCCCCGCTTCAGACAGCGGGGCTCATCCACTAGCTTTTGTCTGAGAGACTGATTCACGCCCTTCGACGATTCCGTCTCGGACGATCAGGCTCTGAGACCTTATTGAAGGAGCGCGACATGCGCATTGCAGTGGTAGGCGCCGGCGGCGTCGGCGGCGCCTTTGGCGCGGCGCTGGCCCATGCCGGCGCGGATGTCACCTTCATCGCGCGTGGCGCGCACCTGAAGGCGATGCAGGAGCAGGGTCTCCGCATCCTCAGCCCGCGCGGCGACACGCTGCTGCAACCCGCCCAGGCCGTGGAAGACCCGGCCAAGGTGGGCGTGGTGGACCTGGTGATGTTCTGCGTGAAGCTGTGGGACGTGGAGAGCGCCGGCGAGGCGATCAAGCCGATGGTCGGGCCGAACACCGCCGTCATGACGTTCCAGAACGGCATCGACGCGCATGAGCGGCTGCTGCCGATCCTCGGCCCCAAGGCGGTGATGGGCGGCGTGGCGCAGATCAGCGCCACCATCGCCGAGCCGGGCGTCATCAAGCAGACCGGCACTTTCATGCGCCTGGTCTTCGGCGAGCTGGATGGCAGCATCACCCCGCGCGGCGAAGCGTTCCACGCGTTGTGCGTGAAGGCCGGCTTCGATGCGACGCTGAGCGACCGCATCCTGACGGAGCTGTGGCTGAAGTTCATCCTGCTGGCGACCAACAGCGGCTGGACCGCGCTGACCCGCCGCCCGATGGGCGAGCTGCGCGACGACCCCGACATTGCGCCGATGATGCACGCGGCGGTGCGCGAGGTGGCGGCGCTGGCCGCGGCCCGCGGCGTGCCGCTGCCCGACGGCACGCCGGAGAAGATCATCGGCGGCTGGAAGCACATGCCGCCGAACATGCGGGCTTCCATGGCGCTGGACCTGATCCGCGGCAGCCGGATCGAGCTGCCGTGGCTTTCGGGCAAGGTCGTCACCATGGGCCGCGAGTTCGGCGTGCCGACGCCGATCCACGCGATGATCTACGCGGGGCTGAAGCCCTACATCATGGGCGCGCTGGAAGGGTAGCGCGCCGCCAGCAGCGCGTAGCCCTGCGGCCGCGCGCTGCCGACCACGGCCGAGACATCGCAGGCTGCCACATCGCGCGCGGCCTGCTCGCCGATGCATTGCACCAGCAGCGCGCCGCCGATCAGCCCGTCGCCGTGGCGCAGCGACGCTTCGTTGTTCGCCGGCGTCTGCGTGGCCGCGGCCTGCCAGAGCTGCACCTGCGCCACGTCGTCCCTTGCGCCCAGCATGGCCAGCGTGGCCGCATGGGCATGGGGCGTGGCGTCGCACCGCCACGTCACGGCGTGGGAGCCGACGAGCGCGCCCTGGCTGTGGGTGATGGTGCAGACCGTGCGCAGCATGTCGCGGAAGTGCGGCATCACGCCGCGCGTCCATTCCGTCGGGTTGTCCAGCCGCGCCATATAGGCGGGCGAGGCCAGCACCGCCGGGTCGTCCACCTGATAGAAGCAGAAGAAGGTGCGGTCCGCGTCCAGCGCCTGGTAGCGCTGGCCGAAGCGGAAGCCGGCCACGCCGACCCGTTCGAACAGGTGCTGGCGATTGTACCAGCGCGGGAACAGCTCCTCCGCGCCGGGGGACAGGTTGTGCCAAAGGGCCAGGATGCCGGCCATCTCAGGTCGCGTCGTCGCCGGCGGCGTCCAGTACGTGCAGCGAATAGGTGAAGGCAGCGCCGGCGTTCAGCGCAATGGCGACGCCCAGCGCTTCCGCCATTTCCGCCTTGGTGGCGCCGGCGGTCTTGGCGCGGCGGACATGCGCGTCGATGCAGCCATCGCAACGGGTGGTCACCGCCACCGCCATCGCGATCAGCTCCCGCGTCTTGGCGTCCAGGTGCTGGGTCTTGGCGGCGCCGGCCGACAGCGCGGCGAAGCCCTTCACCAGCTCCGGATGCAGGCCGTTCAGCTCCTTGCCGCGCACCCGCGCGGCGGCGTTGTAGGCGTCCCAGTCTTTTATGGCGCTCATGGCGTCCCCCGGAATTGCGTCGGGCGCCGAGGGGTTCCCCGGCGCCCGTGCATCATCCCGCGAAGAACTACCGAAAGCTACATACCCCGAGCGCAGTCGCGCTCACGTCCCGAACGCCCCCTGGCGCTACGGCTCAACCTGCTCCGGCTCGCGCTCGCTCTCGTCGCCGCTCTCCGGCTTCGGCAGGGCCGGCGGGGTGGCCTCGATGACGTCGAAGGACAGCGCGCCGTCGCGCATGCCCACCTTCACCGAACCGCCCTTGGTCAGCTTGCCGAACAGCAACTCCTCGGCCAGCGGCTTCTTCACGTATTCCTGGATGACGCGCGCCAGCGGGCGGGCACCGTAGAGCGGATCGTAGCCCTTCTCGGCCAGCCATTCCTTGGCCGCCGAGGACAGCTCGATGGTGACGTTGCGGTCCGCCAGCTGCGCTTCCAGCTGCATGACGAACTTTTCCACCACATGGCCGACGATTTCCTGCGTCAGCCCCGAGAACGGCACGATGGCGTCCAGCCGGTTGCGGAACTCCGGCGTGAACATCCGCTTGATCGCCTCGGTATCCTCGCCGGTGCGGGCGACGGCACCGAAGCCGATGGCTTCCTTGGCCATCTCGGAGGCGCCCGCATTCGTCGTCATGATCAGGATGACGTTGCGGAAGTCCACGGTCTTGCCGTTGTGGTCGGTCAGCTTGCCGTGGTCCATCACCTGCAACAGGATGTTGTACAGGTCCTGGTGCGCCTTCTCGATCTCGTCCAGCAGCAGCACGGCGTGCGGGTGCTGGTCGATGCCATCGGTCAGCAGGCCGCCCTGGTCGAAGCCGACATAGCCAGGCGGCGCGCCGATCAGGCGGCTGATGCTGTGGCGTTCCATGTATTCGGACATGTCGAAGCGGATCAGCTCGATGCCCAGCGTCTTGGCCAGTTGCTTGGCGACTTCGGTCTTGCCGACGCCGGTCGGGCCGCTGAACAGGTAGTTGCCGATGGGCTTTTCCTGGTCGCGCAGGCCGGCACGGCTCAGCTTGATCGCGGCGGACAGCGCCTCGATCGCCTTGTCCTGGCCGAAGACCATCGCCTTCAGGTCGCGGTCCAGCGTGCGCAGGGTTTCCTTGTCGTCGTTGCTGACGGTCTTGGGGGGGATGCGGGCGATCTTCGCCACGATCTCCTCCACATCCTTCAGCGTCACCGTCTTCCGGCGCTTGTGCTCCGGCAGCAGCATGCGGCTGGCGCCGACCTCATCAATGACGTCAATGGCCTTGTCCGGCAGCTTGCGGTCATGGATGTACCGGGCCGAAAGCTCCACCGCGGCGCGGATGGCTTCCGGCGTGTAGCGCACCTTGTGGTGCTTCTCGTAGTTGGTCTTCAGCCCCTGGAGGATCTTCACCGCGTCTTCCAGCGAAGGCTCGTTCACGTCGATCTTCTGGAAGCGCCGCACCAGGGCGCGGTCCTTCTCGAAGTGCTGGCGGTATTCCTTGTAGGTGGTGGAACCCACGCAGCGCAGCGTGCCCTGGGCCAGCGCCGGCTTCAGCAGGTTCGACGCATCCATCGCGCCGCCGGAAGTCGCGCCGGCACCGATGACGGTGTGGATCTCGTCGATGAACAGGATGCTGCCGGGCTGCTGCTCCAGCTCGTTCACCACGGCCTTCAGCCGCTCCTCGAAGTCACCGCGGTAGCGGGTGCCGGCCAGCAGGCTCCCCATGTCCAGCGCGTAGATGGTGGACTTCAGCAGCACCTCCGGCACATCGCCCTCGATGATGCGCTTGGCCAGGCCTTCCGCGATGGCGGTCTTGCCCACGCCGGGGTCACCCACATACAGCGGGTTGTTCTTGGTGCGGCGGCACAGGATCTGGATGGTGCGCTCGATCTCCTGATCGCGGCCGATCAGCGGGTCGATCTTGCCCGCCTGCGCCTTCTTGTTCAGGTTCACGCAGTAGTTGGTCAGCGCGTCCTGGCTGCGATTGCCGCGGGAAGGCTTTTCCTCCTTCTCGCCGCTCTCCTCATTCTCCTTGGAGGCGCTGGTGGACGGCGTGCCCTGCACCGGGCGGTTCTGCGTGCGGCCAGGCGCCTTGGCGATGCCATGGCTGATGAAGTTGACCGCATCCAGCCGGGTCATGTCCTGCAACTGCAGGAAGTACACCGCGTGCGACTCGCGTTCGCTGAACAGCGCCACCAGCACATTGGCGCCGGAGACTTCGTCCCGCCCGCTGGACTGCACATGGATGGCCGCGCGCTGCACCACCCGCTGGAAGCCCGCGGTCGGCTTCGGGTCGCCGGAGCGCTCCGTCACCAGCCCGGCCAAGTCCTTGTCCAGGAACTCCGTCAGGTCGCGCTTCAGCTTGTCGCCGTCCACGCCGCAGGCACGCAGCACGCCGGCGGCGTCGGTGTCGTCGGTCAGGGCCAGCAGCAGGTGTTCCAGCGTGGCGTATTCGTGGCGCCGCTCATTGGCCAGGCCAAGGGCGCGGTGGAGCGTCTGCTCGAGATTGCGTGACAACATGGTACGACGCTCCCTTGGTGAAACTCCGGGTCCGCTAGCCTAAGCAAACCGCACGGGTTTGCGTCAGCAAAAAAGCGGCTACCGGATGGGGGTTGCCCGATCCTGCGAGATTGGCATCACCCTCCCCTCTGGCGAGACCCCCATTCGGCGGGGGTTGCACTGTAGCGACGCCGCTGGAGAAGGCGGAAGCAAGCCGCCGTGCGGCCGATCCTGGCGGGGTTTATTCTTTCTCGATCGTGCATTGCAGCGGGTGCTGGTTCTGCCGCGCCAGGTCCATCACCTGGGTCACCTTGGTCTCGGCGACCTCATAGGTATAGACCCCGCAGACGCCGACGCCGCGCCGATGCACGTGCAGCATGATCCGGGTCGCTTCCTCCCGGTTCTTCTGGAAGAAGCGTTCCAGCACGTGAACCACGAACTCCATCGGCGTGTAGTCGTCGTTCAGCATCAAGACCTTGTACATCGAAGGCTTCTTGGTGCGCGGACGCGCCTTCACCACCACGCCGGTGTTCGGGTTGGTGTCCCCTGGGGTGGTGCCCCCGTTCTGGCGCTTGTCTGGGTCGCTCATGGTCGTCCTGGTGGCGGGAAGTGGTGTCCGCACGGCGTGCTGGGTCCGAGTATCGCCGGCCCCGATGAAAGAGGAGGATAACGGCGGGAAGGCCGCCGCGTGAAGGGCCGGCAGCATGGCTGACGGCGGAATCATCGTAGATGCAGATGGGGCGCCCCGGGCAAAACCGCAACCGTCGGGCTGCCACCGGGCCGGGCGGGGCGGGCAAATCCGGGGCACCGGAACGCAGAAGGCCCGGCCGAGCCCCCCGAAGGGGCCGCAGCCGGGCCTGGAGTGTGATCGTCGCAGGCGGAATCGCCGGAGACGTGAATCGCACGACAAAACAATGAGCTGGAGG
>CAILMF010000004.1 GCA_903835235.1 uncultured Rhodospirillales bacterium | reverse complement strand
GATCTGCTCCAGCTGCGCGACGCTGTGCAGCCGGGCGTTGCCGGCATGCGGGCGCAGCTCGGCAACCGGGCGCAGCGCGATCTTCGCTGCCATCCAGGGGAGGGGCATCGGCATGATCCGGTGAGGGAGAGTGCGAACTGCATGGTTCGCAGGGGGCAGGTGCGAACCGGGAACGGCGGGGCCGCGGCGGAAGCTGGCGGAGTGCCGCCATTTTCGGCGGCCGGGGTGCGAACTGCGAACCTGTTTTCCGGCCTGGCGCTAGCGAAATTGCGCGCTCCCGCTCCCCGCATACAATATCCGCGGGAAGGACCCTGGCGCTCGAAGGCCACTGTCTGGTCTGAGCGACGCTGCGGCTATTAAGCCGCGCTGCGGTCGCACCCTTTCCAGGTGTTCAGATGATAGGCCGTGTGGATTTCGGTGCGCAACGCGACATTCTTTCGCAGCACTACGTTTGTTTTTGCTCACCATGATTCGTGCGAGCGAAAAGCCGCCTCCGTCGCGTTACGGGATCACTCGCCGGCCTGCATAAGGTCTTCGGCCGAGCACTCGAAGGCAACCCGTAGTGGTGCATCGCCAGACAGCAGGGTCTCGACGTGCTCGGCTGCCTGAGCAAGCCCATGCGCAGCCCGCATCCAGAAGACTTCATGGCGATCGCAGTCTGCATTGGCCGGCATCATCCGAGCGAGCCGCTCGCATTGAGCAAAGTCGAGAGTCTGTCGCGCATGAGCGATCCACTGATGCATGATGTGCGCCGCGGCAGTGTTCTCATTGAGAAGTACCTCTGCCTCTCCAAGAGCCTGCAACGCGACCATCACCACACCCACTGCCTCCTTCGCGCGATCCAGCGCTTTTACGGTGTCCGCGGAGGTGTCCCATACGGCGCGTCGCACATTGCTCTGGGGTGGCTCGGGTACAGCCTTGATCAGCTCACTCGCATATTGGACGGATGCGCCAATTGACGACTTCAACGACGCGACAATCGCTAGCAGCACGTTGTCATGGTGCTGCCCATAGTGGTGCAGCGTGCGAAGGGAAATGATCTGAGCCTTTACGACTCCAAGTTCTGCAACGACCGGCTGACGAACTAGCAAGTCGACATCCGCCTGCATTATAGCAAGCTGACTGGAGATTTGAGCCAGCATTGCGTGTCCAGCTAACATGCTGACCGATGTCAGAAATCGCGGCCCAATGCGCTGAAGGCGAGCAACAGCGGTGAATTTGCCATCTGGCGCCTTTACGAACGCGTCATAGAGTCCGTCAGGACGTAAATTCAGGCCGCCATCTACCGGGCTACTCAAGACGACGCGGTACGTCTGGCCTTTCGGCAGTTCAGACAGACGCTGGCCCAGATCAGCAATGTTCGCCCCAATCTGGGAGGCAATCGTCGACCGATTCCGGCCAGCTTCGATTTCCGTCTCGGGGCAAATCATCTGGCCGCGCTCATGGCGCTGAACACTGCCAGCCATGTCGTCTTCCCCTTCAGTGACAGGGGAAGCGTATCCCGCATTGTTGGATCGGGAAACTCTGGCGAGCCCACGCAGCGGCGGCGCTCACGCCGCCCTCGTCCGCGGCACGAGCCCAAAGTGCCCCGCTAGCACGCTGAGCGTCGCCACCAGCATGCCCTGCGCCTGCGGCGGCGCCACGGGGCGTCCGCCCCAGCCCTGGCGCATCGCCCACTCCCGCACGGACATCTCCAGGCCCACGACGTGCCAGGCGCAGGAGCCTGCTGCACTGTCGTGGCCACCCAGCGCATCCAGGGCCGCCCCGATCTTCCGGCGTGCGTCCATGTGGTGGTCGGACAGGGTATCGGCCGTCTGGCCTGGCAGGCGGACCAGCACCGACTTCGACATTCCATCCAGGGCGGCGCTGCGGAAAAGCGCGCGGAAATAGCCACCAGCGTCGTGCATCTGCTGGGTGATGGTTCCGTTGGCCAGCATCATGCCCAGCGTGTCGACCGCTCGCCGGTGCTGCACCGGGCTCCCCGTCTCCGGATCCGCCTCCCGGATCGGTTCCGAGAAGCCGCCATGCTGCAGCCGCCACTGTGTAGGCTTGGATAGGTCTTCTTGCTTCGGCTTCGAGTTCTTGCGCTTACCGGCCATGGCTGTTGCCTCCATTGCGCCGCCCCCAGCGGCGATTGGCTTCGTTGATGATGGCCTGGCGGAGCCAGGGATCGGTGATGTCATCGACCGGGATGGCTGCTACGCCGTGGCGATGCCAGGCCGCGGCGCGCATGCCCTGCAGTTCCACCTCGTTGGTCGGGCTGCGACCAAAGTCGAGCGAGGAGCGTGGTGGTTGGGGTGCCAGGGGTAGCCTCATGCTCGACCTCCCACTGTGTCGGTTGCCCAGAGGAGCAGGGCGATAGCATCTGCCTCGTTGTCATCGGCCGGCCGGAAGCCGCGGGCCTGCATGGCGCTGATCATCGCGGCCTTGTTGGCGTTGCCCTTGCCAGTGGCGAAGGCCTTGATCGTCCCGACCGGGACGCCCTGGTAGGGGATGCCACGCTCCTCGCACCAGGCCGACAGGTGAGCCAGGAAGCCGCCGTAGATGTGGGCGGCATCCGTGCCGGCATGGGCGCGGACTTCCTCGAACACGATCTGGCCGAGGCTGCCACTGAGCGTTGCCACCTCGGTCAGCCAGGTTCGGAAGCGCAGGAAGCGCATGCCACCGCCCTCGAAGCGGCTGGGCTTGAAGGTGATGGTGCCGGAGGTGATGCCGCCGTCCTGGTTGCGCAGCGCCCAGCCGGTGGTGGTGCCGAGGTCCAGAGCCAGGACGGCGGGCCGGGTCTTGGCGGTTGCCGGCTGGTGCGGGATGGGCGGCTGGGTTGCGCGCCGCGTAATGCTGGGCAGAGTCGTGGCTGCCATGGTTGGTCTCCGATGGGGCTGATTCTGGTGGGGCGGCGACGGTGGGGTTCTTGGCGGAGCACGCCGTCGCTGCCCGGCTGGGCGTGATGGGTCCGAGGGGGGCGGATCACGGACCCGGCCCCTACGTCCTGGGTGCGGTGTGCGCGCGCCGTTGAGGCGCGCACGCACACCCCCCGTAGGGGGGTAGCAAAATTCCGAAACTCCGAAACTTCCGGAAGGCGTTGAAAATGAATGGTAATTTCTAGTTTCAGGGGAAGTTTCGGCAGTTTCGTTGCGCGAAACTTCGATGGCTCGTAAGCCATTGATCTGGATGCCAAAAACAAGTTTCGAAGTTTCGGCAGGGGGGTAGTTTCGGCCCGAAACTACCCAGTTTCGGCGGTAGTTTTGGTCAGTGCAGTTACGGTACGTCATCATCAGGCGCCCCCATCTTCGGGGTCGTGCAGCACCCAGACTTCGGGGTTCTCCACCTCGAGCAGCGCCCCGCTCTGGGGGCATTGAAAGTGGCTTGGCAGGACACGGACGGTGACCGGCAGGACCTCGCCAGTGTCCTCGTCGATCCGCTCCTCGGACGTGGCGAGGTGCATGTCCTGGACCACGAGGTAGCCGTGCTTCGAGGTAGTGGCGGTGTGGCCGAGGTCACGGACGTCACGCCGGAACTTGATGTAGCCCTTGGTGGCGAGGACGCTGATCCTCTCGCGGATGGTGTCCTTGCCGCCAAGCCCGCGCTTGTTCTCGTACCGCGATGCCAAGGTGTTGGCGGTGCAGAGCTTGCCGGCCTCCGCTTCCTCGGCGATGAGGCGCAGGATGACATCGTGCCGCCGGTTGCGCTCGGCATCGAGCTTGCGGCCAAGTTCCTGGCGGACCAGGCGTTCCTCGCCACGGTTCAGTTCGACCCAGCGCCCGCCGACCTTGTCCACCAGCATCGGCGACAGGCCCGGGCCATTGCGCAACTCGACATGCAACTCGCGCGGCGTCTGTTCCTCGTCGGGACGGAACAGGATGGCGCCCGAGGTGTAGTAGCCGCGCAGTGCGCTGGCGCCGGAGAGCGACAGGAAGGGGTCGTCCTTGACCTGTTGCTTGCTGAGTTTCTTGGTGTGGTGCGCCAGGATGATGCCGGCCTCGGGCGCCACCTGGTCACGCAGCGCCTCAACCCGGCTCTGCAGGAAGAACATCATCGCCGCGTTGTCGTTCTCGCCTTCGCCAGCAGGGCCGCCGTCGAACAGGTTGCGGATGGGATCGATGCAGATGATGTCCGGCGGTGCGTCGGGGAAAGCGGCGCGAATGGCGGCTGCGACGAGTGGCACGCCCTGCTCGTCGAGCAGCATGCGCAGCTTGGGCGTGACGATGAGGGTATCGCGCGCTCGCGCCACCACTGCCTGATTGAGCCGCAGCTGTTGCAAGCGCTCGCGCAGGTAGTGGTATTGGATCTCGGCCTGGAGATAGAACACCCGCAGCGGCCGTGGCGCGGTGAAGCGCAGGAACGGCGCGCCGGCTGCGGCATGCACCAGCAGGCTGATCAGGAAATCAGACTTGCCGACCTTGGGCGCGCCGCCGAGTACCAGCATGCCGCCGGGGGTGAGCAGCCGCGGCCCGATCAGGTCCTCCGGCATCGGCGAGGTGTCGTCGAGCAACTCGCCCAGGCTATGGGCGGGGACGACGCTGGGCGGTGCCGTTGCAGTGCGCAGCAGGGGCGGCCCATTGCGCTCGACATGCAGCGCCCAGAGGGCATCGGCCTCGGCCTTGAGCCGATCCACGGGCCAGGCGGGTCGCAGGCAGGCAGCGTTGTAGCCGCAGATGGCCTCCCAGCCCTGGTCGGGGGTGATGCGGCCTTCATGCACTTGGCGGACGAAGTGGCCGATGGCAGCGCTCGCCCCCTGGAAGCGCGTCCAGGCATCCTGGGCGCCCTCGCGCACTGGGGTGGTGAGGATGGCGTCGAGACTGGCGGCGGGCGCCTGTGCGGCCGGCTGTGTGGCTTCCTGGCCGAGCATGACCGGCATGGCTGCCACCGCCTCGGCGAAGTCGCTGAGATCGACCTCGTGCTGCGGCTGATGGCGCCGGATGGTGACCAACCGCTCCACCCCGCCCTTGCGGTAGATGCTGCCGGGCACGCGGATGGGCTGGTGGGCCGAGCGGAAATGCGGGTCGCCGCCGACCTTGGCGGCGATCTCGCCACGCAGCTGGCAGAGGCGCTGCAGGTCCTGCCCTTCGGCCGGCTCGGTCAGCCGCCACCAGACATGCAGCTTGGCCTGGCCCTCGGCGGTCCGGCCACCGCTCTCCACCAGCAGGGTTGGCTCGCCAAGGTGCTCGACCAGGTGCGCCAGCTTGGCGTCGACGTGACCGGTGTCGAGATCGACCAGCACGGTCTGCATCTGCAGCACATGCTCGGCGCGGGCCTGGCCATGCTCGGCGACGGTGCCGGGGATGACATAGACGGCGGTGCCGTCGCGCGCCGCCCAGGCTGCGAAGGTGGCCAAGGATTCCGCCGCATGGCAGTCAGCAGCAATCCAGGCGTTGTGCGGCTTGCTGCTGAGCCCCTGGCCCTGGTCGACGAAGCCGCGGACCGGGATGAAGCCCTCGCAATAGCCGAAGACCACCTCCAGGAAGACCGCCAGCGCGCCATGGTCCAGGCTGACGCTGCCTGGCTCCTCCCAGGGCAGGCCCGGGGCGTCGTTGAAGTCGGTCCAGGCGCTCAAGCTGCCAAGCTCCAGCAGCGCTTAGCCCAGGGGCAGAAGCGGCACTCGAAGTGGTCGGCTTTGGCGGCCAGGCGCGGCAGCAGATCGCCGGCATCGGTGGCGCGCAGCACCCGCACCGCCCGGTCGGACATGCGCTGCGCCAACGCTGCGTCGAAGGGCACCAGCTCGTGGTGGAGTTCGGCGGTGTCCTTGTTGATGGCGGTGAACAGCGCCGGGTTGTCGGCAACGCCGGGGACGCTGGCCTCCATGTAGGCCTGGTACACCGCGATCTGGGCGGCGTAGATCGGCTTGCTGGCCGCCACGCCCTTGCTGGAGGTCTCGCGCCAGGACTTGGCGTTCATGGTCTTGCATTCCCACAGCGCGGGGAACGCCAGGCTGGGGATTGCCGGGCCACCGGCCAGCACGCCATCGACATGGCCACGGATGCGGCCACCGGCGACGGCAAAGCCGAACTGCTCGCCGTCTGGCCGGTTACCCTTGCGGGTGTAGAGATCGAAGCCCGCGCCCCGCAGCCAGCCGACCGCCACATCCTCCAGGGCGTGGCCGATGCCGAAGATGCGCAGCAGGCGGCCATCAAAGCCGGCGCCCTCATCCTTCGGTGTGGCAGTGAACTCGAATTGCAGCGCCCGCTCGCAGGGGTGCCCGAGGCGGGAGCCGCCGAGGTAGCTGCGCGGTGGCATCGCCGCGTTGCCAGCCACCAGCGCCGTGTCGATGGCGGCGTTGACGTGCAAGCTGGTGTGGCTGCGGCTGTTGAAGTCCAGCATCAGAACGGCGCCTCCATGCTCGCGCTGGCCTTGGCCAGCTGATGCATGGCGTCCTGGAAGCCACCGACGATGACCTCGATCAGGGTCAGCACCTGGGCCTCGGTCAGGTCCTGGAAGCGTTTGTCCCAGCCGATCTCGCCCAGGCATTCGCCCATGGGGCGCATGGCGGCGCGCATCGCCGCCTGCTCCTGCTCGGTGAGGTCAACCATGGCCAAGGACCTCCGCGCCAAGCCGCTCCAGAAGCCCTGGCAGGCCATGGAGCAGAACCAGACCGAGGGTCGCGGCGTCTTCTGCGGTCGTGGGTCGGACCAGCCAAAACCACGCGCCGGGCGCCGGCAGACGGCACAGGGTGGGGTGCGATAGGCCATGCCGGGTCATGCCGCCTCCGCCAGCGTGCCGGCCCCGGCGGACATCACCAGATGCCGGATGCGCTGGCGGTTGAACTGGAAGGTCAGCAGCGCCGAGGCCTGGTAGCGAGTCAGCGAGAGGTCGGCGCGGTACTCGGCCGGCAACAGCTGCAACTGCCGATCGGTCGGTGCCTGGCGCAACCAAGTCTTGCTCTTATGGGCGCTCTCGTCGCTCTCCTGGGTGTTCAGCCAGTCATCGGCCGCGGCCAGGCAGACCAGCCGTTCGCCCACGGCCAGCAGCCGGGTCGGGCATCCCCGAGCGCCACCGACCCCGTACCAGCGCCCGTTCCAGCAGAAGATGCCTGCCCAGCCGTTGAAGCCATTGGCCACCAGCGCCGCGTCGTCGCCGAACAGGTCGCACCATTGGAAGCTGGAGCGCTTGAGCAGGTCGATCTCGGTCATGACGAAATCGGCCAGCGGCACCACAGCCTTGCCGCTCGGGGTGAAAGCATGGCCGCAGAGCGGGCATTCCATCACCGCAATCGGCACCTCGGCCTCGCAGCTGGGGCAGGTCTTGGTCGGTGCCTCGCCGGTGCCAGGCTGTTGGTCCAGGTTGATGTCCTGCTCCAGCGAGCCGTGCTGCAGCGAGGAGGTGCCGAAGTCGAGGATGATGCAGTCGGTCTTGACGATGCCTGGATGCTCGGCGGGATCGACCGTGCGCAGGCCACGGCCGACCATCTGGATCATGGTGGATTTGTAGGAGCTGGGCCGCAGCAGCACGACGCAGGAGGTGGGCGGATGGTCCCAGCCCTCGGTGAGCACCGCGACATTCACCACCAGCTGCGCCTCGCCGCTGGCAAAGGCGGCCAGGGCCCGTCGGCGCTCGCCATCGGGCATGTCGCCGGTGACCAGCACGGCCGCGGCGCCGGCCCGGTTGAAGGCGCCGGCGACATTCTCGGCATGTGCCACGGTGGAGCAGAACACCACGGTCTGCCGGTCGCCGGCCTTTTCGCGCCAGTGCTGGATAACGGCATCGGTGACTGGCACGGTGTCCATCACCTGCGCCACCGCGGCCATGTCGAAGTCGTCGCCGGCGCGGGGGATGTGGCGCAGTTCCTCCTGCACGCCGACATCGATCACGAAGGTCCGTGGCGTCACCAGGTGGCCGGAGGCGACCAACTCGCCGAGCCGGATCTGGTCCGCGACGTTGGAGAAGACCTTGCGCAGCCCCTTCCTGTCACCGCGGCCGGGCGTAGCGGTGACACCATAGATGCGGCACATCGGGTTGCGCTGTAGTGCCCGGTCGATGATCCGCTGGTAGCTCTCAGCGATGGCGTGGTGCGTCTCGTCGATCACCAGCGCGTCCAGCGCCGGCATGGCATCGAGATTGGCCTGCCGGGTCAGCGTCGGCACCATGGCAAAGGTGACCTGGCCATCCCAGTTCTTGCTGCTGGCATCAACCACCGAGGTGGTGATGGCCGGATTGACCCGGGCGAACTTGCTGCGGTTCTGCTCGGTCAACTCGTCGCGGTGGGCGAGGACCGCGGCCTTGGCCTCGGTACCCTTGAGCATCGCCCTCACCGTGGCCGACAGCATGATCGTCTTGCCGGCGCCGGTAGGGGCGACGCCAAGGGTGTTGCCGTGCTCGTCAAGCGCGCGGAGACTGCGCTCGACGAACAGCTTCTGGCGGGGGCGGAGGAGCATGCTGCGGCCGGCCTCCCTCAGCGCGCCCAGGCCGGGCGCGTATCGGTGTTGCCCACGGGCGGGTTGGCCGGCGCATGGGCGGGCGGCATGGCGGGGAAGGCGCCCTGCTGCATCGGCGGCGAGTAGCTGGGCGGCGCCATCTGCCGCTGGCCCATGGCCTGGGCGTAGTCGCGGTGGTCCGGCGTCACCGCGCTGCGGATTTCGTTCTTGGTCTCGCCGCCGGCATCGGTGCCGTGCTCGATCTTGGCCACGAACTCCAGCCCATCGAGATC
>CAILMF010000003.1 GCA_903835235.1 uncultured Rhodospirillales bacterium | reverse complement strand
CCCAGCGCCGCCCCCGCCGCCACGCTCGGCGGCGCCACGCTGCCCAGCCTGATCGGCAGCGCCTATGCCGCGGAGGCGCCGGTGCCGCCGCGCCTCGACCCCGGCCCGCCGCTGGCGGCCTCGCAACCGCATCAGCTGGCGCCGTACCATCCGCTGTCGGGCCGGCTGACCGTCCGCTGATGCCGCCCTTCCCCGGGGCGTTGCACCGCCGCGCCCTGCTGGCGGCCCCCCTGCTGGCCATGGCGCCGCCCCCTGCGGCAGCCCAGACCTGCCGCGGCACCGTCCACCTGACCATCGACACCGGCTGGAGCCGCGAGGCCGAGGCCATCGCCGCCACGCTGCGCCGCCACCAGGTGCGCGCCACGCTGTTCCTGGCCGACGAACCCACCTTCCGCGGCGACCGCACGCTGGACGACAGCTGGGCGCCGTTCTGGCGCGCCCGGGTGGCGGAGGGCCACAACTTCGCCAGCCACACCTGGCGCCACTGGTATTTTCGCGGAGACGCCGGCCCGGGCCAGACCCGCTACGTCAACCGCACCGGCCCGGGGGCGGAGACGCTGACCCAGGCCACGCTCTGCGCCGAACTGGCCCGCCCGATGGAACGCCTGCGCCAGCTGGCCCCGGGCGCCGAGGTGCTGCCGCTGTGGCGCGCCCCCGGCGGCATCACCACGCCGGGCGCCCTGGCCATGGCCGCCGCCTGCGGCCTGCGCCACCAGGGCTGGACGGCCAACGGCTTCTGGGGCGACGAGCTGGACAGCGCCGCCCACCCCAACGCCGTGCTGGCCCGCCGCGCCATCGCCACTACCCGCCCCGGTGAGGTCGTGGTCCTGCACTGGGGCGTGCGCAGCCGCCGAGACCCGTTGGCCCATGTGCTGGACGAGATCATCGCCGGGCTGAAGGCGCGCGGCCTCTGCTTCGCGCCGCTGCCGGCTGCCGGCGTGGCCTGAGATGCGCGCGACCGATTCACGCTTTTCGGCGCCAGCGCCTCAAGCGATCGGGCGCGTGGCTGGCGCGACCGATTCACGCTTCTCGGCGCCAGCGCCTCAAGCGATCGGGCGCTGACGATGCTCGACCACCTGCTCGACCTGGAATCGCAGTTCAGCGGCTGGATCTTCGCCACCGCCATCGAACCCGCGGCCTATGCGCTGGGCCTGATGGACCTGGTGGAGGACGGCCAGCAATGGCTGGACTTCGCCATCCTCGGCCTGCTGCAGCTGGTGGTGGCCTGGCTGGTCTGCCGCCCGCTGGAAGCCTGGCGCCCGGTGGAACGCTGGCCGGACCGGGCGGCGGTGCGCACCGACGTCATCTACGCGCTGATCAGCCGCATCGGCCTGCTGCCGCTGGTCGCCTTCGTGCTGCTGGCGGAGGTGCAGGGCGCCTGGGAAGGCTTCCTGACCGAACACGAGCTGCTGCCGCCCACGCTGGAGCAGCTGATCCCCTGGCTGCTGGACCGCCCGGTGGTGGCCTTCTTCGTCTATGTCGTGGTGCTGGACTTCTTCGAATACTGGCGCCACCGCGCCCAGCACGGCCTGCGCTGGTGGTACGCGCTGCACGCCATCCACCATGCCCAGCAGAAGATGACGTTCTGGACCGACGACCGGAACCACATCCTGGACGACGTGCTGGCGGCGCTGTGGTTCGGCGCCATCGCGCTGCTGATCGGCGTGCCGCCGGCGCAGTTCCCACTGATCATCCTGCTGCTGCGCCTGGTGGAAAGCCTGTCCCACGCCAATGTCCGGCTGCATTTCGGCCGGCTGGGGGAACGGCTGCTGGTCTCGCCGCGCTTCCACCGGCTGCACCATGGCGAGCTTTCGGCCGGCCAGGACGGCCGCAACTACGCGGTGCTGCTGCCGGTGTGGGACTGGGTGTTCGGCACCGCGGACTGGCACCGCGACCGCTTCCCGCCCACTGGCGACCCGGCGGCACCCGCGGTGCTGGCGCGGGGCGGCTGGTGGCGGCAGCAATGGGCCGGGCTGGCCCAACTTGGCCAAGCTTTGCGCGGGCGCATCTAACCATCAGTTAATCGCTCGCCTTTTCGCGACCGGCTCCGCACAATATGCCATCCTACGAATCGGGTGCCGGCTTGGCTCATCGCCGGCAGCGGAGGCCGCATGAGTGTTTTGTTGCGCGCAGTGGAAGACAGCCTGGCGGCCGACCGGAACCAGACGGAATCGGTCGGCGACGGCTTCATGCTGTCGCGCCGCTGGGCCAAGGGACCGGCGCGGGAGATGTCCACCCTGACCATGGTGGTCCCCGGAGAGGAAGGCATTCCCGCCCCCCGCCATGCCACCCTGCTGGACGCCTGCCGCATTGCCCAGGCCCGCCACAAGCCGGACGAAGCCTACCTGGTGGTGGAAAGCGGCAAGGGCATCTCCAGCGCCTTCCGCGCCCAGCTGGCCCGCACCGGCTTCACCCTGAACGGCCCGATCGAGTTCTTCGACCGCTTCTACAAGGTGGAGAACCGCGTCGCCGGGCGCTCGCGCGACCCGCTGAAGGCGTTTGCCGCGGTCAACCACCATTTGATCGAACAGCGCGTGCCGCAGGCCTTCGAACCCGTGGGGCTGGATGGCCAGCCCATCGGCCAGCCCGCCGCGGGCGATCTCTTCGCGCTGCTCGACGGCTCGATGCAGGGCTACCCCACCAGCCCCTGCGTACACCTCATCATTGGCCAGGCCGGCGGCGGCAAGTCCATCCTGTTCAACGCGCTCTACGCCCGGCTGTTCGACCGCTTCCAGGTGCACAAGCGCCGCCACACCGCCGGGCTGTTCCCGCGCCCGGTCTTCTTCCTGCCGGAAGCGCTGCGCCGCAGCCGGCACTACAGCTTCGACCAGCTGATGGATGCGCTGTTCGAGACGGTGGGCGCCGAGCCCGTCACCCGCGGCTTCATGGACTGGCTGCACGTGAACGGCCACGCCATGCTGATGTTCGACGGCATGGACGAGTTCTTCGCCCGCCAGTCGGACCTGTTCGACGTGCTGGGGGAGAACCTGCTGGCCACCGGCAGCCGCGCCCAGGTGGTCATCTGCGCCCGCGACAGCCTGCTGAGCACCAACAAGCGGCTGGTGGAGTTCCTGACCCATGTGCGCGACCGCAAGGGGCCGCAGGCGGTGCAGGCCTGGCGGCTGAAGCCCTGGGACGCCACCGCCCGGCGCGGCCTGGCCTATCTGGAACTCGACCGCCGCATGCCCTCCGCCAATGAAGCCGCGGTGGCGCGGGAGGTCGAGGCCTTCGAGGCCGAGCTGGCCAAGTCCCCGGCGCTGGAGCAGCTTTCGGGCACGCCGTTCTACTGCAAGCTGCTGCTGGACGAGTTCGTCGATGGCGGTGGCCAACCGCTGCCGGATGACGACCTGGTGCTGCTGGACCGCGCCGTCATGGCCCTGCTGGAACGCGAGCGCGTCAAGCTCTCGGCGCGCGAGCAGGAGGAGGCGCTGGAGACCCAGCGCGCGCAGACCGAGTTCGACGAGGAACTGGCCTTCCCCTTCGACGATTTCCTTCAGGAAGACCAGATCCTGACCCTGGAGAAGCTGCGTGACCGCGCCAATCTGGGCCAGATGACCCAGGACGCGGTGCGCAAGGCCAGCGCCTTCCGCAGCGAGCTGGGCATGCAGGGCATGATCGACCTGCTGGCCGCCGCCGCGCACGCCTTCCGCCGCAACCAGGCGCTGAAGGTCGCGGGCTCCGGCCTGGCGGTGGAGACGCTGCGCGACATCTTCCAGGCACATCGCGGCAGCGCCGAACTGACCGAGGATGAGCGCTTCCGCGCCATGCTGATCCTGCAGCAGGTGGCGCTGTTCAGCCTGGGGCCGCAGCGGGACACGGTCGACTTCACCCACGAATTCCTGGCCGACTACCTGGCCGCGCGCCACGCCGCCTTCATCCTGCGCGGCAACCCCGCGGCGATCGTCGAGGCGGTGGGCGACGTGCATGTCGCGGCCACCCCGGTGTTCGAGCGCACCCTGGCGCGCGAGTTCCACGACGACCCCGACCTGGCCCAGGCGGTGGTGGACGCCGCCCGCGCCGGCAATGGCGGGGAGGAATATGCCTTCATCCGCCGTGTCGCCGCCGATGCCAGCGCGCCGCCGCCGCCGGTGGTGGCGCCGGCCGCCAAGCCGGTCAGCCGCACCAAGGGGCTGTTCAGCCTGCTGATCGGGCGGAAATAGGCAGGGGTCATCGACTGAAAATTATTTCATTAATAAATTCGTTCCCATCTTGGGGGAGGTCTATAGGTTTCCTGCCTCTAACCATGGAGGCAAACGATGGCGACCAAGGCGGGCCCGAATTTTCGTGCCGGTGATTCCAATCCTTTCTCAGTTGTCGAATTGGACGGCGCCTACGCGCTGGGCGACCAGAGGCTGACCGCAACCAGTACGGCCGAGAACCACCTCTGGGGCGACGTGAACGGCGTGCTGGGCGGGGTCATGACCGGCGGCAACGACACGTTGATTGGGGCTGCGAGGGCTGGCGAGGATTCCTACTGGATCAGCCGCGGCTACGGCCCTGCGGATGTCAGCGGCGGGGGCTTCATCGCCAATGTGCTGGTAGGCGACGCGGGTGGCCTGCTGGAAGGCGCCATTGGCGGCAATGACTCCATCACAGGCGGGCGCGACGCGTCCAACGCCCTGTACGGCGATGCCGGCGCATTCCTGTGGGACGATGCGCTGGGCGGCAACGACTCGCTGGTGGGCGGCGCCTTCACCGCGTCCTTCCTCGGCGCAGGCGGCATGCAGCAATCCGCCCGGAACACCATGTTCGGCGACGCGCAGGACCTGCATGACCGCGCGACCGGCGGCGCGGATCGGTTGGTCGGCGGCAATGGCGCCAGCAACAGCATGGTCGGCGACGGCGTGCTGCATGACAGCAGCCATGGCGGCAACGACACGCTGATCGGCGGCAACGCGGTCGCCGGCGGCCTCAACGTCAACAGCATGTTTGGCGATGGCTTGACGGTGGCGGACGCCACGAACCAGAACCACGCGGTCGGCGGCAATGATTCGCTGGTCGGCGGCAACTCGAATGGCGCGGCCATCGAGGTCAATACCATGGTCGGTGACGGCAACATGGTGTTCAACGCCAAGGGCGGCAATGACGTGCTGCGCGGCGGGACCGGCGCCGTCAACTTCCTGTTCGGCGACGATCTCAGGCTGCATGACAACGCGGTCGGCGGCAACGACCGGCTCTATGCCGGCGTCGGCAGCACCAGCCTTGGCGCTGACGCCTGGGGCGTCGGCGGACGCAGCGCGATGTTCGGCGATGGCTATGCGCTCGACGGCCATGCGGTGGCCGGCAATGATACGCTGGTCAGCGCCGCCCATACCGACGACGTGATGTACGGCGATGCGCTGGAAATCAGCGCCAACGCGATGCGGGGGCACAACGTCTTCGTCTTCGCCCTGGGCAATGGCAATGACGAAATCCGCGACTTCGTGCAGGGCAATGACCGGATCGACCTGCGCGCCTTCGGGAACCCCGGCCTGCCCTACGACGTGACGCACAACGCCTTGGGCCTGACGATCACCTCAGAGGCCGGCAGCAGCACCATCCATTTCAGTGGCTTCAACTCGATCAAGGTGAACAACGTCGCGGCGCTGGTGGCCAGCGACTTCCTGTTCGCCTGACCGGCACGGAGGGGGCTGCGGCCCCCTCCAACCCGCTACGCCGCCAGCGCCAGCCGCACCACCAACCCCGCCAGCGCGGCCACGCCCAGCGTCTTCACCACGCCCAGCTTCAGCCGGAACAGGCACACCGCGGCCAGCAGCGCCAGCAGCAGCGCGTGCATGTCCAGGCTCTCCGGCACCGGCAGTTCCAGCCCCAGCGGCCCCGGCGCCATCTGCTGGAACAGCACCCGCAGGCCGAACCACAGCGCCAGGTTGGCGATCACGCCCACCACCGCCGCGGTCACGCCTGCCAGTGCGCCCTTCAGCCGCGGCTGGTCGTGCAGCTTCTCAACATAGGGCGCGCCCAGGAAGATCCAGGCGAAGCAGGGCGCGAAGGTCACCCATATCGTCAGCAGGCTGCCCGCCACCGCGGCGCCCCAGCCCAGCGGCCAGGCGGCCAGGAAGCCGACGAATTGCAGCACCAGGATCAGCGGCCCCGGCGTGGTCTCGGCCAGGCCCAGGCCCGCCAGCATCTCCGGCGCGGTCACCCAGTGATAGTGCTCCACCGCCTCCTGCGTCACATAGGCCAGCACCGCATAGGCGCCGCCGAAGGTCACCACCGCCATCTTGGAAAAGAACCAGGCGATGTCGCCGAACACCGGCACATCGGCCAGCAGCACCACCGGCCACAGCCACAGCGCCACCGCCAGCAACCCCGCGCGGCGCGCGCCGGCGGCCATGGCGCCGATCCGCCCGGGCTCGCGCGCCAGCAGCGCGTCCAGCAGGGCAGGGGGGCCGGCCTTGGCCTTGCCATGCCCGCCCCCGGCGAAGGCGGTGGGCAGCGCATAGCCCAGCAGCCCCGCCGCCAGCACCACCACCGGAAAGGGCAGGTTCAGCAGGAACAGGCAAACAAAGGCCAGCCCCGCCACCACCCAGGGAATGCTGCCCTTCAGCGCCCGCTTCGCCACGCGCAGCAGCGCCTCCACCACCAGCACCAGCACGGCGGCCTTCAGCCCGAAGAACAGCGCATCCACGAAGGGCACCTGGCCGAAGGCGGCGTAGATCGCGCTCAGCCCCAGCATGACCAGCGCGCCGGGCACCACGAAGAGCAGCCCGGCCGCCACGCCGCCCTTCACCCCATGCATCAGCCAGCCGAGGTAGGTCGCCAGCTGCTGCGCCTCCGGCCCCGGCAGCAGCGTGCAGAAGTTCAGCGCGTGCAGAAACCGTTCGTCGGAAACCCAAGCGCGCTCATCCACCACCTCCCGGTGCATCAGCGCAATCTGCCCGGCCGGCCCGCCGAAGCTGAGGCAGCCGATGCGGAACCACACCTTCACCGCCTGGGCGAAGGTCGGGAATGGCGTGTCGCTCATGCGCTGCGTCCTGCGGGCCAGTTATGCGCTTCCGCCGTAGCATCCCGGCACCAGCGGTAGAAGGCGTCGTACAGCGCCAGCCCCGCTTCCAGCTGCTGGAGGTCGTCCCGGTACATGCGGGAAAGCCCCAGCGAGGCCGCCAGCAACCCGGCACTTTCCGGCGCCAGCGCCAGGTCGGCGGTATCCGCCCCGCGCACAATCGTGGCCAGCCGCGCCAGCGCCTCGGTCTGCAGGCCGAATTCCGCCAGCATCACGTCAAACGTGCAGAGCGGCCCGCGATGGCTCCAGAACACCCCCTCGATATCGAAGGGGGTGGCGCCGAAGCGGTCCGCCACATTGGCCACCTCGCCCGGGCTGACGAACAGGAACACAGCTGATGGGTCGACGAAGCGGCGGATCAGCCAGGGGCAGGCGATGCGGTCAACCTTCGGCCGATGCCTGGTGACCCACAGCGTGCGGCCCTCGGCGTCCCGCGCCGGCACATGGCCAGGCACCACCAGCGGCGCCTTGGCTGCCACCCAGGCTTCGTGCCCGCCTTCCAGGCTCTCGGCCTCAACGCCCATGTGGCGCAGCCAGGCGGCGACGCCCTGGCTCAGCTTCAGCCCGCGCTGGCAGGAAACCACCACGCGGCGGCCGCGGAAGCTGGCGCCCCAGGCCGCCACCTCCCGCCAGTTGCGCCACACCGCGGTGGGGATGCAGCGCTGGTCGGCGGCCTTGTCCTCGGGGATGCGCACGTCGATGACGCAGGGCGCATCCGGCAGGCCGAGCAGGCGGGACAATTGGGCAACGGTGATTTCATCGGGAGCCGGCATGGGCGTCCTCTCCAGGGGTCGGAGGTTTTCAGGACGCGATACTTCGGCTGACGCCTCACGGGGCCATCGCGGCACCCCTTGAGCGAAGGATGGCCAAGTGCCTCCCAGGCTGTCAAGCCGGTGCCGACCAGCCCCGCGACCGCGCTGACCGCGCCCGCCCCAAGCCCCGCCTTGCCCCTGCCCGCGCCCCAGTGGCGGGAAGCGCGCGGCCATGCCAAGCATGCGGCAACCGCAGCCGCCGAGGAGGAACCCGACATGACCCAGCCCATCCGCGGCGCCGAGATCCTGTTGCGCACGCTGGCCCGCGCCGGCACCGGCACCATCTTCACCCTGTCCGGCAACCACATCATGAGCGTGTTCGACGCCGCGCCCGCCGCCGGCATCGAGCTGATCCACACCAGGCACGAGGCCGCCGCGGTCCACATGGCCGACGCCTTCGCGCGGCTGACCGGCCAGGTCGGCGTGGCGCTGGTGACGGGCGGGCAGGGCCACGCCAATGCCGTCGGCGCGCTGTGCACCGCCCTGGCCGGGGAAGTGCCGCTGCTGCTGCTTTCCGGCCATGCACCGCTGGCCGAACTGGGCCTGGGCGCCTTCCAGGAAATCGAGCAGGCCCGCATCGCCGCGCCGCTGTGCAAGGCCAGCCTGACGCTGCACTCCGCCGAGACCCTGGCGCAGGACGTCGCCGCCGCGATCCGCCTGGCGCGGGAAGGCCGCCCCGGCCCGGTGCATCTCTCCCTGCCGACGGATGTGCTGGACGCGAGCATCACCCAGCCCGAACCGGCGCTGGACTTCACCCCCGCCCCGCAGCCGCCCGGCGCCGCGGCCATTGCCAGCATCCGCGCCGCGCTGCAGGCCGCCGCGCGCCCGCTGGTGCTGGCCCCGCCGGCGCTCTGCACCCCCACGGGCAAGCATGCGCTGGCCGCCCTGCAAAGCGCGCTGGGCGTGCCGGTGCTGGCCATGGAAAGCCCGCGCGGCATGAACGACCCGTCGCTCGGCGCCTTCGCCGAGGTTCTGGCCCAGGCCGATGTCATCTGCCTGCTGGGCAAGGCGCTGGACTTCACGCTGCGCTTCGGCAAGGCGGCGCCCCAGGCGCAATGGCTGCTGCTGGAACCCGATGCCGCGCTGATCGCCCGCGCGCGAAAGGGCCTGGGCGCCAAGCTGGCCCTGGCCGAAGCCTGCGCCCCGCTGGCCGCCGCCACCCGCCTGGCCGCGGGTATCAGCCCCAACCCGGCCCAGGCCGGCTGGCTGGCCGAGGTGCTGGCCGCCACCAGCCATCGCCCCGCCGCCTGGAACGACCTGCCGCAGGATGGCGCCATCCACCCCGTCACGCTGCTGCGCGCCCTGGCGCCGTACCTGGCCACGCCGGACGCCGTGCTGGTGAGCGATGGTGGCGAGATCGGCCAATGGGCGCAGGCCGTGCTTGCGGCGCCGACGCGCATCATCAACGGTGTCGCCGGCGCCATCGGGCCGTCCATCCCCTTCGCCATGGCCGCCAGCCGGGCACGGCAGAATGCGCCGGTGCTGGCGGTGCTGGGGGATGGCACCTGCGGCTTCCACATCGCCGAATTCGACACGGCCGTTCGGCACAACCTGCCCTTCGTCGCCGTGGTGGGGAATGACAGCCGCTGGAACGCCGAACACCAGATCCAGCTGCGCGACTTCGGCGGCCGCACCCATGGCTGCACCCTGGCCCCGGCGACGCGCTACGACCTGGCCGCCGCCGCCTTCGGCGCGCATGCCGAGTTCGTGGAGCGCGCGGAAGACCTGGCCCCGGCGCTGGCGCGGGCCTTCGCCGCTGGCCGGCCGGCGCTGGTCAATGTGATCATCGCGGGGCAGCCGGCACCGGTGGTGCGGAGAGCACCCGGCTGAAGGGTGCGGCGGGCGCCCGGATAGGGGTGCGGAGGGCGCCCGGGTGAAGGGTGCGGAGAGCGCCCGGCTAAGGGTTGCGGCGGTATCGCATTAATCGCTGCGGCGGGCCTGGCGCCGCATTCCCGCGCTAATTCAGCAAGCGGTCGATCTGGCTTGCCAGCAGGTTCCCAAGCAAGGCCCCGATGCCGGAAAAGATTGCGGCGAAGGTGGGTGAACGCGCGAAGACAAGCCCCGCCACGCCACAGCCAACGAAGCCGGTGAGCATGGCCCAGGCCTGGTATGCCTGGGTCAGCCAGCAACCGACGCTTGCGGCGACCAGGGCCATGACGAAGAACCAAATGTTCCGCTGCTGCGTCTGCCGCATCTGCCGCGCCTGGCGTGCGGCTTCGCGTCGGTCATCGTCGCGCCTGGTTTCTTCCCGCCGGACCAAATCCTGCCGGAGTTCCCGGTGCGCAGGCATGGCGTAAGCCTCCAGCCGCCAATCCCTGATGAGATCGAAGAGCGGTATCGCGGCTGCCGCAAGGGTTTCCCAGAGTGACCGCGTCGCTGCCACTTCATTCGGTTGCGGCGGGCGGCGGTCCGTGTCGATTTGCCGCAGGGTTTCCTTCAGCGCCCGCAACATGGGCAGGCAGGCGGACCAACGAGCTTCGCAGGCTTGGCGCCGAACCAGCAGGGTGTTCCACGCGGGGAGGCTTGGAGTGAACGCCAAGGTCCACTTTTCCATGTCGCTCAGCATGGCGAAGTAGTCCTTGGCGAGGTCCTCCAGGATCAGGATGGCTGCCTGGTCCAGGTGCCAATGCGCCAGTCCTGCCTCATCCTCGATCAGCAGGATTGCCAACCTGTCCCAGCCCTGCGGGTGGCCGATACGAACCAGCCGTGCCAAGCCCCAATCCGTCAGCCGCACATCGGGAGCGGCGCGCTGTTCGTGCAGGTCCCGCAACATGCCGGGGCGGGTCTGGATGGCATGTGCCCGGCTCGCATGGTCCAGGGCATTGCGGATCGCATTGTCGGGCTGGGTGAAGACGAGATAGGGCTTGTAGTCGAACGGAATACGCCCGCTGGCGAGGCCATCTGCCAGGAAGCGTTCGACCCAATATGGGTACTCGGTATAATATCTGTTAAAAAACGTTAACGGCGTCGTCCGGTCAGCATTTGGCGCGACAGCGGCTTCCGACACCGATATTGCCCTTCTTGGACGATATTGGCGCTAGAGGCCGAAGTGCCGGTTCAACCAACCCATGACGCCCGTAGGCCCTGCGGGCTGGGTGGCAGCGGGGACCAAACTCGGCGCGACCGCAGCCAACCGCTCCTCCAGCGCCGCCAACGTACCGCCAGAACTGTGAACGCGCTGGTTTGGCACCGGCTCCACAAAACCCGAGTTGCCGAACGAGATCATTCGCTCGATCAGGCGAGCAGGTGCGGTGGCAAGTTCTTCCGGCGTGGGCTCGTTCGGCGTTCCCGGGGCAGGCAAGGCCGTCACGTCAGCACCAATTTCTGGGGTGCTGCTCAAAATGGTGCATGAAGCTTTCCCCTCGTCCGCGGGCCGAGCCTGGAATAAGACCGCCCGATGGCCTCGCTGAAGGGGCTGCAAGCAGTCCGTAACAGCGCGACGGAAGAAACTAGTTGCTTAGTCCGACCGGATTATCAAGAGGTTTTGAGCGCGTTGCGGCAAATTATCGCGCCAAGGAAACGGCATGGCAGGGCGCAAGGCAACGGCGAAGCGGCCGAACTACCCGTCCAGGCCCGCGCGTGGGAACACGCCTTCGCCGCTCTGCCCGCAGCCGGCACCGGTGGTGCGGCGGGCGCCGTCATGATACGCCGCGCGCCCGGAGAAAACGCCATGCACCGCCGCTCGCTTCTGCTCGCCACGCCAGCCCTGCTGGCCACCCCCGCGCTCGCCCAGCCTGCGGCCTGGCCGACGCGCCCGCTGCGCATCGTCATCCCCTGGCCGCCCGGCCAGGCGACGGACCTGGCCGGCCGCCTTTCGGCCCAGGTGCTGGGGGAGGATCTGGGCCAGAACGTGGTCCCGGAAAACAAGCCCGGCGCCGGCGGCATGATCGGCACCGACGCCGTGGTGAAGGCCGCGCCGGATGGCTACACCATCCTCGCGGCGTCCTCCGGCCCCATCAGCATCAACCCGCTGTTCGGCCGCGCCAGCTACGACCCCGAGCGCGATCTCGCCCCGGTCGCCATGCTCGGCGTCTCCGCCTATTCGCTGGTGGTGAAGCCCGGCTTCCCCGCGCGCAACGCCGCCGAGTTCATCGCGCTGCTGAAGGCCAACCCGGGCAAGTACACCTTCAGCTCCTCGGGCACCGGCGCCACCACGCACCTGATCGTGGAGCTGTTCAACATCCGCGCCGGCGTGCAGGCCGTGCATGTGCCGTTCAGCGGCAGCGCGCCCAGCCTCACCGCCGTGGTCGCCGGACAGGTCGACTACACCATCGAAACCCTGGCCGCGACCGGCCCGCTGCTGCGCGGCGGCCAGCTGAAATCCTTCGGCATTTCGGTGGACCGGGAAAGCCCGCTGGCCCCCGGCCAGCCGCCGCTCTCGCGCGAAGCCAACCTGCCGGGCTTCGATGTCGGCAGCTGGTTCGGCATCATGGCCCCCGCCGCCACGCCGCGCGCCATTCAGGAACGCCTGGCCCAGGGCGTGCAGCGCGGCCTGGCCAGGCCGGAGGTGCGCGAGCGCTTCGCCGGCGTGGGGATCGAGGTGGATGGCCGCGCGCTGGACGCCTTCGGCACCTACCTGAAGGCGCAGAAGGAAAGCTTCGCCCACATCATCCGCACCGCTGACATCAAGGTGGAGTAGCCAGCAGAAACCCTCGCAGCAGCGCCGCCAGCCGCGGATATTGCCGCGCCAGCGTCACCGCATGGCTCGGCCCGTCCGGCTCCACCAGCGTCTCCAGCCGCGCGCCGGGTTGCAGCGCCAGCAGCTTGGCGCCCTGCCGCCCCAGCGACGCATCCTCCGCCGCCGTCGCGACTTCGATGAACATCAGCGGCGCCGCAATGCGCGCGATATCCGCCCCCAGGTCATAGGCGAAATTCGCCTCATAGGTCGCCCGCGCATGGGGCAGCGCCTGCACCCGGTCCACCACCGCCAGCCGCGCCCGCTCGAAGGCCGCCTCGCCCGCGGGGTCGCTGTACAGCCCGCCATCCCACCAGATGTCACTCACCCGCTTGAACCCGGTGGCCCAGAGCTGCGCCTGGCGCGCCCGCGCATCCATGTCAGCTTCGTCGAAGTAGTGCGCCACATTGCCCAGGATCGCGCCGTCGCGCGCATGCTTGTCCGGCACCAGGCTGTGCGACTGCCCCGCCAGCACCACCCGGTCCACCCGCCCCGGCCAGTCCACCGCCAGCGCCGCGCCCACCTTGTTGCCGGTCTGGAACCCATAAAAGTGCGCACGCTCCAGCCCCAGCCCGTCCAGCACCTCCACCAGATTCCCAGCGAAGTCGCGCATGGTGAAGCCGGGCTTCGGCGCATCGCTGTTGCCGCTGCCCGGCAGGTCCGGCGCCACCACGGTGAAATCCGCCGCCAGCAGCTGGATCAGCCCGTCGAACACCCGCGCACTGCGCCCGGCCGAGCCGACCAGCAGCAGCGCCGGCCCGCTGCCCGCCATGGTGACGTGCAACTGCCCATCCGCGCCCTGCACATACAGCCGCCGCATCAGCCGGCACTCAGCCCGGCCAGCCTGGCGGCGTCCCGCGTCCGCGCCAGCTCGTCCCGCAGAAAGGCGCCGAAGCCGGCCTCGGTGCGGTCATCCGGGCCGGACGGCTCGCCACCGCCCTCGATGATCCGCGCCCGCACCTCCGCACTGTCCAGCGCCGCCAGCATCGCCGCGCGCAGCGCCGCCATCACCTCCGGCGGCGTGCCCGTCGGCGCCACCAACCCGACGAAGCTGGCCGCGGTGAAGCCGGCCAGCCCGGCCTCGATCATCGTCGGCACCTCGGGCGCCGCCACCGCCCGCCGCCCGGCCGCCACCGCCAGGATCCGTGCTTGCCCACCTTGCGCCAGGCCCAGCGCGGTATTCAGCTCCACCACCACGCCATCCACGGTGCCGGAAATGAGGTCCGCCCCCAGCGCCCCGCCACCGCGGAACGGCACATGCACCAGCGGCGCCCCGGTGGCATGCCCGAGCCGCGCCAGCGTCAGGTGCGTGCCGCTGCCAACGCCCGTGGAGCCGACATTCAGCCCGCCCGGCCGCGCCTTGGCCAGCGCGACGAACTCCGCCAGCGTCGTCGCCGGCACAGCGCGCCCCACGGTCAGCGTCAGCGGCACCCGGCTGGCCATGGCTATGGGCGCGAAGTCGCGCAGCGCGTCATAGGGCAGGGACTGCAGCACCGGGTTCACGCTCAGCGGCCCGTTGCTGCCGACCAGCAGCGAATACCCATCCGCCCGGCTGCGCGCGATCCCCTCCGCCCCCAGCGTGCCGCCGCCGCCGACGCGGTTTTCCACCACCACCGGCTGGCCCAGCCGCTGCTGCATGCCCGGCGCCAGCATCCGCGCCACCAGGTCGGCATTGCCGCCGGCGGCATAGGGCACCACCAGCCGCACCGGCCGCTCGGGGAAAGCGGCGAGGGCAGGGCAGGCCAACACGGCGGCGCCCCCGGTCAGCAACAGCCTGCGTGTCGGCATCGGGCGGTCCCTCCGTTTCGTTGGCCGCAATCCTGCGACCCCGCCACCCCGCGCGCAACACATCGCCCAAATCGCCGCTTCCCCCGGCACGCGGTTTGCCTGCACCTTGCTTCACCTGCGAAAGGGACGCGCGGCATGACCCTCGGCGACCGGCTGGACCGGCTCGTGAACATCGACATCGGCGGCCGCGGCATCGAGCACCTCTACGAGGCCGCCCGCGCCCGCATCGGCACCTCGCTGACCATGGCCGCCGCCGCAAAGCTGGCCGCCGTGCCGGAGGGTGCCGTGGTGCTGGCCACCACCGGCTCGGTCAGTCGCGCCTGGATCAGCGCCGAGATCGGCGAGAATGACGGCCCCGCCGGGCTGGCCGCCATCTGCCGCGCGCTCTCGCTGGCCCGCCGCGCCATTCCCGTGGTGGTGGCGGAAGAAGCGCTGCTGCCGGGCATCGGCGCCATCCTGCGCGCCGCCGGCCTGGCCATCGTCACGCTCGAAGAAGCCCGCCGCACCGCCATGCCCGGCGGCCGCCTGGCCGTGGCCGTGCTGCACCCCTACCCGCTGGAGGACGCCGCCGCGCAGGCCGCCGCCGGCCCGCTGCTGGACCAGCTCGCCCCCGCCCTGGCGTTTTCCACCGAACGCGTCGGCCGCAACGCCCGCGGCATCTACCACAACATGCGCGGCGTCGATTTCGGCATGGGCCGCGCCCGCATCGACCACCTGTTCGACCTGGCGCTGGCCCGCGGCATCCCCAGCGTCGCCGTCGGCGATGGCGGCAACGAGATCGGCATGGGCCTGGTCGCCGAGGCCGTCACCGCCCACGTCCCCTTCGGCAAGCAATGCGCCTGCGGCTGCGGCGGCGGCTTGGGCGCCATCACCGGCACCGACGTGCTGGTCACCGCCGCCGTCTCCAACTGGGGCTGCACCGCCATCGCCGCCGCCTTCGCGGCGCTGGAACGCAACCCCGCCCTGCTGCACACCCCTGAGCTGGAGGAACGCCTGTTGCTGCGCGGCACCGAGATCGGCCTGATCAACTCCGTCCACGGCATCATCGACCCCAATGTGGACGGCATCCCGCTCGCCACCCACCAGGCCATGGTGGAACTCTGCCGCGGCCTGGTGCTGGCGGAGCTGGCCCGATGAAGCGCCGCGCCGTCCTCCTCACCGCGCTCGCCACCCCTGCGTTGGCGCAAGCCTGGCCGGCGCGTTCCATCCGCCTGGTCGTGCCCTTCGCCCCCGGCGGCAGCCTGGACCTGCTCGGCCGCTCGCTCGCGCCGCGCGTCTCCGCGCTGCTGGGCCAGACCCTGGTGGTGGAGAACCGCAGCGGCGCCGGCGGCAATATCGGCATCGACGCCACCGCCCGCAGCGCGGCCGACGGCTATTCGCTGATGATCTGCAGCGAGCCGATGACGATCAACCCGACGCTGTACCAGAATGTCCGCTACGACCCGCAGCGCGACTTCGCCCCCGTCATCCTGTTGGCGCGGATGACCCAGGCGCTGATCGTCGACCCCCGCCTGCCGCTGGCCGACCTGGCCAGCTTCCTCGGCGCCGCGCGCAGCTGGCAGGCCCCGGTCACCACCGCCTCGGCCGGCATCGGCTCCACCGGGCACCTCACGGTGGCCATGCTGAACCGCGCCGGCGTGCCGGTGACGCATGTGCCCTATCGCGGCGGCGGGCCTTCCACCGCGGCGGTGGTCAGCGGCGAATGCCAATCCGCCATCCAGTCGCTGCCCTCCTGCCTCAACTTCATCCGCAGCGGCGCGGTGCGGGCGGTGGCGGTCACCTCGGCCGCGCGGTCGCGCTTCCTGCCGGGCATTCCCGCCCTGGCCGAGCAGCTCCCGGGGCTTTCGGTCGAGAGCTGGCAGGGCGTCCTCGCCCCCGCCGGCACTCCGGCGCCGATCCTCGAACGGCTGAACGCCGCCTTCCGCCAGGCCCTGGCCGCCACCGAGGTGCAGGACAGCCTGGCCCGCCAGGGCTTTGAGAGCGTCGGCGGCGCGCCGGAGGTGCTGGCGCAGCAGATCGCGGCGGAGATGGCGCTGTTCCCGCCGATCATCCGGTCCACCGGCATGAAGGCGGAATAGCCGGGGCTAACCCAACTCCCCCGGTTCCTCCCCCGCCGGCCCCGGCAGCGGCCGGTCCGCCACCAGCGGCACCTCGATGATGCAGACCAGGCCGGTCGTCTGCCAATCCATGCTGCACCGGCCGCCCATCTGGTCCCGCAGCGTGCCGCTCAACACGCGGGAGCCGAAGCCGCGGCGGCCGGGCTGCGGTTCGGGCGCCGGGCCGCCGGTCTCGGTCCAGGTCAGCCGCAGCGCCGGCACCTGGTCCGCCAGGCGCAGCGGCTGCCAGCCGATGCTGACCAGGCCGCCGCGGGTGGACAGCGCGCCGTACTTGATCGCATTGGTCGCGAGTTCATGGATCGCCATGGAAAGCGGTTGCGCCGCGCCCGGCGGCAGCGCCACCGCTGGCCCGTCCAGGCTCACCCGTGGCTCCGGCGCCTCGGCGGTCAGAAAGCCGTTCATCTCCCCGCGCAGCAGCGTGTGCAGGTCGGCCCCGGCCCATTTGTCGGCGGCCAGCAGCGACTGCGCCCGCGCCAGCGCCATCACCCGGCCTTCTATCGCCTTGACGAAGTGCGGCATGCTGTCCGCCTTGGTCAACCGCAGCGCCGCCAGCACCACGCTCAGCATGTTCTTGGCGCGGTGGTCCACTTCCCGCGCCAGCAGCAGCTGCCGCTGCGCCAACCGCCGGTCGGCGTCGATATCCACCAGCACCACCAGGGCGGAGGTAACCTCGCCGGTGTCGTTGAACACGGGAATGCCGCTGAGCCGGCGCCACAGCGGTTCCTGGTTGCCGCTGGTGTATTCGAAGTCCTGCGGCGGCCCGTTCTCCCCGCGCAGCGCCCGGGCGGAAGGATAGTCGTAGGGCGCCACCAGCTTGCCCGTCAGGTCGAAGCAGCGCCATTCGACGCCCTTCTCGGTATCGGCCGAGGGCACCAGGCCGCGCGGCATCATCCGGTTGAACTCCGGGTTCGCCACCATCACCCGGCCGTCCCGGCCCACCAGCGCGGCGCCGAAGGGCAGGTTCTGCACCACCGTCTCCAGCCGGGTGGCATGCTGCAGCAGTTGCAGCGCCCGGCCGCGCTCCACCAGCTCCGCCTGCAGCCGGGCATTGGTCGCCGTCAGCTCCGCGGTGCGCAGCGCCACCCGGCGCTCCAGCTCCCGGTTGGCGTCCTGCATGTTGTCGAACACCAGCAGCCGGTCCACCGCCGAGGCCAGCAGGTTGGCATAGCCGGTGAGGAACTGGATGTCGTTCTCGTCGAAGGCGCGCGGCACCCGGCTGTCCACCTGCAGCAGGCCGAAGGCCAGGCGCCCGCGCATCCCGGGGATCGGCACGTTGACGATGGCCTTGACGCCGTGGCTCTTCAGGAAGTCGGCGTAGGTGAAGCGATGCTCATGCTCCACATCCACCGAGATCATCGGCTTGCCGCTGTGCAGCGCAAAACCCTCGGAGGAGGCCGGGTCGATCGGCGAGGACTTGAACCCGACTACGCCGGGCCGCCAGCCCACGCCGGCCCGCACCAGCAGCGTGTCGCGGTCCGGCAATACCTCCACCACCTTGGAAAGTTCGGTGCCCAGCGCGCCCCCCACCAGGCGGCAGGCCTCGTTCAGGATCGCGTCCAGGCTCTCCGATTCCAGGGCGAAATGGCCAAATTGGGCCATGATGGTCTGCTGCCTCAACATGAGGGCAGGGTCGTTTGGGTGGTCGATCGGCGGGTCGGACAGGTCATGTCCTCCATTTGCCACACACAAATCGCTAGCTGGCTTGTCCAATATAGGTCGGACATGGACATTTCCCGATCATTTATTTCGCATTGCAGCACCCTCACGCATAAGTGGCAGCATGCGCGGCGACTGCAAGCGGGAATGTCGTTGCCCGCAAGCTGGCGTTGGTGTGTTGCTGGCTTACTTCATGAATTCTGCCAGAGGCGCAGCAAAAAAGCGGGAAAATGCGCCCGATCAGCAGGGCAGGATCATCGATTACTGAAGTGCGAATGATGCTCCGGCCGCTGCCAGAGGCTGATCCACGGCTCGCGGCGATGTCGCCCTACAGCACTATCCGCTCACGCTGAATCAGCGTGAGCGGATTTCGTGCTGTAGCTTCAATAGGTTGCAGAGCAAGAAATCCGTTCTGATGATTCCATCAGAACGGATATTGCTCTAGCCGATCAGGCTCCGGTGGCCGGATGCCATGGGTCCCCCGGGCGCCGGCTTCCGGCGCCAGGTGTCGTGCGTCAGACCAGCCCCAGCCGCTTCGCCAGGTCCCGATACAGCGCCACCTGCGCCTGCACGTAGTCGCGCGTCGCCGCGCCGTTCAGCACCTTGGGCACGCCGCCCAGCCGCCGCACCGCCGCCAGCCAGTCGCGGTCCTGCGCCAGCCGGGCCAGGCAGCGTTCCCACGCCGCGGTCACCTCGGCCGTAAGCCCGGGCGGCCCGAACAGCGCGTTCCACCCCGCCAGGTTCTGCATCGCCGGCAGCTCCAGCTCCTTCGCCGTCGGCACCCCGGGCAGGGAGGCCAGCCGCGCCGGCGTGCCCACCACCAGCGCCCGCAGCTGGCGGTTGGCAATGGCCGTGCTGGTATCCGTCAGGTTGTTGCCGATGAACTGCACCTGGCCGCCCACCAGCGCCGCCACCGCCTCCCCGCCGCCGCGGAACGGCACGGCGGTGCCGGCATCCAGCGGCAGCCCAGCGGCGATGAACATCTGCCGCACCCCCAGGTCCAGGATCGTCGCCGGCCCCGTGGTGGCGAAGTTCAGCTTGCCCGGCTGGTCGCGCAGCGCCGCGATCAACTCCTCCAGCTTGCGGAACGGGCTGTCCGCCCGCACGCAGACCACGAAGGGGTTCTCGTCCAGCAGGCCCAGCATGGTGAACTCGTCCCAGGCATAGGGCGTGCGCGGGTCCGTCGCCGGCAATATCGCAGAGGAGCCGACGCGCGCCAGCAGCAGCGTATGGCCATCCGGCCTGGCGCGCTGGACATGGCTGGTGCCGATGGCGCCGGAGGCACCGACCCGGTTCTCCACCACCATCACCTGCGGCGTGCCCAGCAGCCGGGGCGCCTGCGCCGCCAGGATGCGCGCCGCCAGGTCCGCGGCACCGCCGGCGGAAAACGGCACCACCAGCGTGATGGCGTGGTCGGGATAGGCGGCCTCGGCACGCGCCGCCGGCACCGCCAGCCAGGGCAGGGCGGCCAGCAGCCCGCGGCGCGAGGGGCCGAAGCTGGATGTCATCTCTTCCTCCCGGCGAGGCGAGGGCGATGATTGCACCCACACTGCGGCAGGAATGCGTCCCCCGGTGCCGGTCCCGCTCACAAAACGGCGGGCGGGGTGTCGCCGGCGGTCGGGATTTGTCGGCGACACCGGCTTTGGTTGCCCTGGTCGTTCCGCCCGTGCTAACGCAGAGGCCATGACGCCCGCTAACGATCCGTTCGGGGTTGCCCCCGTTCGACGCTCAGCGGCGTTCCCGTGCATGATCGCGCGGGGCGCCCTTCCCCCCGGGGGCCCGAACCGACCTGCCATCTGGCGGGCCGGAAGGCTGTCCGCCCTGCTGCTTGCGGCCACGTTCCTGCTGCCCTGGCCGGCAGCTTCCGCCGCCGAACCACCCCGCCCCAAGCCGGTGCCCCGGCTAGTGGCCGAACCTGGCGCCGCCCGGGTGCCCGCCGCCCGGGTGATCCGCGCGGTGGACCGCACCCCGCTGGCCGAACGCGCCGCCGTTGAGCGCGTGGCCGTGGAGCGCCCGCAGCGCCACGCCGACCGCACCCCGCCGGCAGCCGAGCGCCGCGCCGAGCGCGCCCGCGCCGAAGGCACCGCCGAACGCCTGCGGGAACGCCCGGCCGCCCGGCCCCGGCCGGATGCCACGGCGCCTCGCCACGCCGCCCGCGCCACCGAATCGACCGACCGCGCCGGCTCTCGCCCGGCCCGCGCTGGCCGCCCCGCCGCCCACGGCGCCAGCCAGGGCCGCAAGCCGCGCCAGCCCCGCGCCCCCGGCAGCCCGCCGATCCTGCGCGACGCCCCGCAGGAGCTGCTGCCGGCGCCGGAGAGCATGGACCTGGCCCGCGCCTCCCTGCCCAGCACGCCGCGCGCCGCCTGCCTGGCCGCCGCCCGCCGCGCCGAACAGGTGCACGAACTGCCGCCCGGCCTGCTGGTGGCGGTGGCGATGAGCGAGAGCAGCCTGCACGCCCACGCCATCAAGCTCGGCAGCCACAGCTACCACCCGCGCGACCTTGAGCGGGCGCGGGAAATCCTGGCCCATGCGCCGCGCCGGGCCTCGCCGATGGTCGGCTGCGTGCAGGTCAATGCCCGGGTGCACGCCAAGGGCAGCGACTGGCCGCTGGACCCGTTGCGCTCCACCGACTGGGCCGGCGGCATGCTGCGCCGCTGGCACCAGGAAACCGGCGACTGGGTCCAGGCGCTGCGCCGCTGGCATGGCGGTTCCGCCCGCACCGAACACGCGGTGCTGTGCCGGGTGCGCGCCAAGCTGGAAGTGGCCAATCCGGAAAACGACATGCTGCGCAACTACGCCTGCACGGAATCGGAAGTGGCCAAGGTGCGCCGCCAGGGCCGCGGCATTCTGGAAGTGGCGGAATATCCGGACCGCGCCGGCGACGCCACCATGCTGGCCACGGTCCGCGCCGAGGATTAGCGCCCTATCCGTTCTGATCGAAGCATCAGGACGGATTTCTTGCCCTGCAACCCATTGAAGCTGCAGCGCGAAATCCGCCCCCACCACGTCAGGGTGAAGGGTTGTGGTGCCGCGCCGCCGCTGGCTGGCGGAGGCGCGGCGCGGCGCAACGTCCACCGCCGGTGGCGTCAAGCCGCGCCATGCCCGGCCGGGAACAGCAGCCGCACCTGGCTACCCTGGCCCGGCGCGGATTCCAGCGTCAGGTGGCCGAGCGACTGCCGCATGAAGCCATGGACCCCGGCAAGCCCCAGCCCGGCGCCGCCGCGCCCCGGCATCTGCTGCCGGGTGCTGAAGAACGGCTCGGCGGCGCGCCGCATCACTTCCGGCGTCATGCCATGGCCGGTGTCCTGCACCGTCAGTGCGCACCAGCGGCCGGCGCCGATCTGGCCGTGCGGCGGGCCCAGCACCTCCACATGCAGCGGCCCGGTGCGGATCACCGCCCGTCCGCCATCGGGCATGGCGTCCCGCGCATTGGCCAGCAGCGCCGCCAGCGCGGCCTGCACCTGGCTGCGGTCCACCTGCACCGGGCAGGGCTGCGGGTGCAGCTCCAGCTCCAGCAGGATCGCCGGCCCCAGGCTGTGCCGCGCCAGGCCGTCGAAGCCGCGCACCAGGCCGTTCAGCTCCTCCGCCCGCGGGTCCAGCTGCTGCCGGCTGGCGAAGGCCAGCAACTGCCCGGTCAGCCGCTTCGCCCGGCTCAGCGCCTCCCGCGTCAGGGCCGCGCTGCGCTGGCGCCGATCCGCCGGCGCGTCGCCGCCCAGCACCTCCACCGCGCCCACCAGCACGGTCAGCAGGTTGTTCAGGTCATGCGCCACGCCGCCGGTCAGCTCGCCCACCGCCTGCATCTTCTGCGCTTGGCGCAGCGCCGCCTCGCCGTCGCGCCGCTGCGTCACGTCCCGCTGGGTGCCCACGAAGTGCCGCAGCCGGCCATCCGGCCCATGCACCGGGCTGACCGACAGCGCATTCCAGAAGGCGCTGCCGTCGCGCCGATAGTTGCGCAGCTCCACCGTGACGGCGCGTTCCTGCGTCATCGCCTGGCGCAGCGTGGCGCAGGCCGCCGGGTCGGTCTCCGGCCCTTGCAGGAAGCGGCAGTTGCGGCCGATCACCTCCGCCACCGCATAGCCGGTCAGGTCGGCGAAGGCCTGGTTGGCGAAGACCACCGGCGTATCCGGCCGGTGCGGGTCGGCAATGGTGATCGGCAGCCCCGCCGCCGCCAGCGCCGCAAAGAACTCGCCGGCATCGCCGTACTTGTCAGTCTCCAACATGCGCTCCCGCCACCGCGCCATTCCTTCGCGACTGGCCGCATCAACGCCGTGGCGTGGGCTTGGTCGCTGGCCGGTCACAGCATCGGCGTCACGGAGTCGTCACCGCGGCACGGCGCAACGCCGGGGCCGCCGGGCCAGTTGCAGCGGGACTGAAGGAGAGTTCCATGCCCCAGGCACATACCCTGAGCGGACCCGCGCTGCTGGTGGTGGAGGATGATGCCCTGGTGCGCATGACCCTGGTCGACGTCCTCACCGATGACGGCTTCGCGGTGCTGGAGGCCGAGGACGCGGCGCAGGCGCTGGACCTGATCTGCACCAGGCCGGAGATCGCGGCCATGCTGACCGACATCAACCTGCCCGGCGGCGCCGATGGCTTCGCGCTGGCCCAGGCGGCGCGGGTGGTGCGGCCGGGCCTGCCGGTGGTCTATGCCTCCGGCCGCTACAGCGCGATGGAGGCGGGCAGGGCGGTCAGCGGCTCCCGGTTCCTCGCCAAGCCCTTCACCCCCTCGCTGGCTGCCATGGCGCTGCGGGAATTGATCCTCCCGCCCGTGCAGCAGCCGCCCCGGCCGGCGGGACCGGCGCCGAAGCTGGCGCAGTACTGAACCCGAGCGCACGGGGGACGAGCCCTCGGGCGCCCCGATCGCCGGGCGGGCCGCGTCGGTGGCCCTTGCCTGCGCCGCCAGGCGGCGGCTCGGCACGGGTCAAAGGCTGGCGCCGCGGGTAGGCTGGCTTGATCCCGGCATCCCGCGGCCACCCGCCGTTGCTTGCGGGGGCCTGCTTGTCCGCCGCGTTCCCGGAGGATCGCCCGAAGGTCGCGGCCAGGGCGCCAGGCAAGGCGCCAGGCCCCGGGGGCCGTGTCAGCCAGCCGCGAGCCAGTCCCGCCCGGCCTGGCTCAGGGAAACCTCGATCTCCCGCATGCCGCCGCGCCCGGGCGAAAGCGTCACCAGGCCGCGCTCGGTGGCTTCCTCCCACACCGCCAGCCGCGGGCAATGGGTACGCCAGGCTTCCATGGTCGCGGCGTAGCCACGCGGCCCCGCGGCAAGCTCGGCCAGGAACTGCCGCAGCAGCAGCTCAAGCGCCAGGTTGGTGTCACGCATCGCGGGCCCTCCGTTCCGGCGGCCAGCCTGCCACCGCGCCCAGGGTGCCGGCCAATCCGAAGTGCGGAACGCGGCGATAGCCGCGGCGATGCCCTGCCACCCTCGCCGCGGCGCCCCGCTTCAGTTCAGCGTCCGGTCCACCGCGCGGCCCACACGCTCGGTCGGGCCCGGCGGGTCCACCGCGTCGCGCACGCGCTCGCCTGCGCGGTCCAGGCTGCGCCCGGTGCGTTCGGCCGGCCCGGGCTTGTCACAGGCCGCCAGCCCCAGGGTCGCCAGCAGCAGCAAGGCCATGAAGACACGCATCGTCGCTCTCCTCGGTTATCCGAGGAACGCCAGCGCGCCAGAGCAATATCCGTTCCGATGGAATCATCGGAACGGATTTCTTGCTCTGGTTTCAACGAGTTATCGAGCACCATGCGCCCGACAGGGCGCATGGTGCTCCAGGCCGCTGCCGGTTCATTCAGCCCGTGGTGAGCTTGGGTGGCAGCGCCACCCCCATGGAGACGTACAGGCTGGTCAGCTCATCCATGCCCAGTGCCGCCGGCTTCACCCAGTCCTCCGGCAGGAACAGCAACCCGCCGCCCACCGGCACCGGTGCCGAGGGCACCAGCACCGCCCGGTAGCGCACGCCCTCTATCGTCACCACCTCCGGGCTGGGCAGCAGCGCCAGCACCACCGCGCTGCCCTCCGGCTTCGGCCCGCCGAACCAGCACCACACCGGCGCCATGGCCTGCAGATCCCCGGCCTTGTGCGGCCCCAGCAGCTTGGCGAAGCGCCCGGCCAGGCCATAGATCGGCCCGACCAGGGGTATCCGCAGCACCAGGCCCTCCAGCAGCCCGAACAGCCAGTCCAGCAGGCTGGCCTTCACCAGCAGGCCGGTGACCCAGAAGGCCGCCAGCAGCAGCGCGATCCCCGCCAGGTAGGCGAAAGCCTCCGTCGTCACCACCGAAAGCCCCAGCCGGCGCAGCCATTCCCCCACCTGGCTGCCGGGGCCGATATAGTCGTGCGCGGTCTCCCCCAGCCAGCCCAGCAGCAGGGCGGTCAGCATCAGCGGCAGGAAGGCCACCACGCCGGCCAGCAGCGTGCCGGCCATCCCCTTCAACGCGCGTCCCAGCATGGCCCGGTCCCCGTTCGGCAGCATCCGCCCCAGGCTGCGTCAGTGGGGGCGGATGTCGTGGTGCAGCTTCAACTTGTCGCAGCGACGGGCGCCGTGATGCCCCGGCGCCGGGCGCCATGGTGCCGCTGCCCGCCATGCCTGGACAAGCGAAGATCAGCCGCTGATGCGCCGCAGCACGTTGTCGATGAAGGCCTGCGTGCTGCCCAGATAGGCGCTGGGGTCGCACAGCGCCTGCACCTGCTGCGGCGTCAGCCGGGCCGCCACCTGCTGGTCCTGCAGCAGCGCATTGGCCAGCGGCAGCCCCTGCGCCAGCGCCAGGTCGCAGGCATGGTGCACCACGTGATGCGCCTCCCCCCGGCCCAACGCCGGCGCCAGCCCCATCATTACCTGCTCGGCCACGATCAGCCCGCCGGTGCTCTCCAGGTTGCGGCGCATGCGCTGCGCATCCACCGTCAGCCCTTCGGCGATCACGCGCGCCTGCACCAGCGCGCCATGGGTCAGCAGGAAGGCCTGGCCGATCGCCAGCGGCTCGGCCTGCCAGGGGCCGGTGCCGCGCTCCTGGTCCTGCGCCATGGCGCCGAGCATCTGCGGCACCAGCGCCTGCACGCCACGGCTCTGCGCCAGGATGTACTCGCAGCTGATCGGGTTTCTCTTTTGTGGCATGGTGGAGGAACCGCCGCGGCCATCCACATGCGGCTCCGCCACCTCGGCCACCTCGGTCTGCATCATCAGCATGACGTCGGTCGCCAGCTTGGACAGGCTGCCGGTCAGCAAACCGAGAAAACACACCGCCTCGGCCAGCCCATCGCGGGAGACGTGCCAGGGGATATCCGGCACCGCCAACCCCAGCTCATTGCCCAGCTCCTGCTGCACCGCGATACCGGCATCGCCCAGGCTGGCCAGCGTGCCCGCGGCGCCACCGAATTGCAGCTTCTCGACGCGCGGGCGCAACTGCTCCAGCCGTTCCTGCATGGTGATCAGCGGCGAAAGCCACACCGCCACCTTGTAGCCAAAGGTCACCGGCAGCGCCTGCTGCAGGTGGGTGCGCCCGGCCATCACCGTATGCCGCTGCGCATAGGCCAGTTTTCCAAGTGCCGCGTTCAGCCCCATCAGGTCGGCGCGGATCAGGGAAAGCGCCTGGCGCACCTGCAACACCACGGCGGTGTCCATGATGTCCTGCGTGGTGGCGCCCCAATGCGTCCACTTGCCGGCTTCCGGCCCCGCCAGCATGGAAAGCTGCCGCACCAGGCCGACAACGGGATACCCGGTATTGCGCGTCGCCGCCGCCAGCTCGGCAAAGTCCAGCCGGTCCACCATCGCCGCCTGGGTGATGGCGGCGGCGGCATCCGGCGGCACAATCCCCAGCCGCGCCTGCGCCCGGGCCAGCGCCGCTTCCACGTCCAGCATGCGTTGCAGGAAGGCGCGCTCGCCCATCGCGGCGCGCATCGCGTCGGTGCCGTAGAGGGCGCCGAGAACCGGCGAATCAGCTGGGTTGACGGACATGGTATTCAGACCTCCCTGGAACCTCGTCTGGTTGTCACCCTGCGGCCGGATGTCAAGTCTTGCCCCGGCGCCGGCTGCCGCCCGCCCCGGCACTTCGGTATTGCCCTGATACCTCGACAGCGTAATGATGCCCGGCAGAAAGCCATCCTGCCGGCCGCCCTGGCCCGCCGAGGCAAGGCTTCGCACGGGTGATCCATGCCCAGGCCACTGGAGTCGAACGCCATGCTGCCCCGTTGTCTCGCCCTGCTGCTGTTCCTCGCCGCACCTGCCGCGATGGCCCAGACCGCCCAGCCCAAGCCGGCACCGGCCGCCCCCGGCACCACCTTCCGCGACTGCACCACCTGCCCGGAGATGCGGGTAGTTCCACCCGGCCAGTTCATCATGGGGGAGGAGGGCAGCGGGCGCACCACGCCGCGCCATGCGGTGGTCATCGCCAGGCCCTTCGCCATCGGCCTCAACCTGGTCACCTTCGAGGAATGGGATGCCTGCGTCGCCGAGGGCGGCTGCGGCCTGTTGCGGCTGCCCGACCAGGGCTGGGGCCGTGGCCGCCGCCCGGTCATCAACGTCAATTGGGAACAGGCCGCCGCCTTCGCCGCCTGGCTGGCCCGCAAGACCGGCCGGCCCTACCGCCTGCCGTCCGAGGCGGAGTGGGAATACGCCGCGCGGGGCGGCACCAGCACAACCTATTGGTGGGGCGATGACCCGGTCTCGGGACTGGCCAATTGCGCCAGCTGCGGCAGCCCCTATGACGACCGGCAGACGGCGCCGGTCGGCTCCTTCAGGCCAAACCCCTTCGGCCTGTTCGACATGGCCGGCAACCTGACCCAATGGGTCGCCGACCCCTGGCACGCCAATTATCAGGGCGCCCCGGCCGATGGCTCCGTTTGGGAACAGGGTGGCGACCCGATACGCCGCGTGCTGCGCGGTGGCTCCTGGTACAACCGCCCATCCTATTCCCGGTCGGCCTATCGCAACGGGGATTCACCCATGGTGGCCAACCCGAAGATAGGCTTCCGCGTCGCCCTGCCGCTATAGCCCGCGGCTGGGTGGGGGGCTTCCTACACCTCCAGGAAGACGGTCTCGCCCTCGCCCTGCAAACGGATGTCCAGGTTCCACACGCCAGACCCCGCCGGCCGCGCGATCAAGGTCCCGCGCCGCGCTTCCGGCACCTGCGCCAGCACCGGGTCGGTCTCGTTCAGCGCCTCGCCGCTGAAGTACAGCCGGGTGGAGACATGGTTCATCAGGCCGCGCGCGAAGATGCTCAGCGTGACATGCGGCGCCTGCGTCGCATTGCCGCGCCCCTTCACCGCCCCCGGTTTCACCGTGGTGAAGTGGAAGCGCCCCTCGGCGTCGCAGCGGCTGCGGCCATAGCCGTGGAAGCCGGCCTCGTACTCGCCATTCGGGTCGGCCTGCCACAGCTCCACCACCGCATCGGGGCAGGTGGCGCCATCGCCATCGGTGAGCTGACCGGTCAGCGTAATCCGCTCGCCCCCGGCATAGCCGGCATTCGGCCCGTCGGCGCGCAGCAGGTCCGCCCATTCCGGGTGTTCTATCAGTGCCCAATACGGCCCGATGGTCTGCGCCGCGGTCGCAACCAATTGGGCCGGCCGATTCAGCTCTCCGCGCCCTGCGGCGCTCCGATCATCGGACGGCTTGCTCATTGCGGGTTCTCCATCGGCGTCGCATCCCGCCCACGCAGCACGAAGTCGAAGCGATAGCCCAGCGCCCACTCCTCCTTGCCGATATCCATGTCCAGCGTGCAGATCAGGCGGTTCCGCGCCGCCACATCCGGCGTGGCGTTGAACACCGGGTCCAGCGCCAGCAGCGGGTCGCCCGGAAAATACATCTGCGTCACCAGCCGCTGCGCGAAGCCCTGGCCGAACAGGCTGTAGTGGATGTGGTTGGGCCGCCAGGCGTTCCTGTGGTTGCGCCACGGATACGCACCCGGCTTGATGCTGACGAACTGGTAGTTGCCCTCCGCATCCGTGAACACCCGGCCCTCGCCCTTGAAGTTCGGGTCCATCGGCGCGTCATGCGTATCCAGCGGATGGTGGTAGCGCCCGGTGCTGCACGCCTGCCAGATCTCCACCATGCAATGCGGCACCGGCCTGCCGTTCTCATCCAGCACGCGGCCGCCGACGATGATCCGCTCGCCCTGCGCCTGCCGCCCTTCATGCACGGACATGTCAGCGAAGCTGGGGTAGTCGCGCTCCAGCATCCGCGGCGCCAAGCTCTCGGTCAGCGTCGGCGCAATGCGGATCGGCGCCTGCTTCGGGTGGCGCTTGTGGGTGCTGCCATAGCCCGGGCTGTTCAGCGGCGGTTGGGAACCAGGTGCTACCTTCAGGTAGCCAACGGGGTCGCTCATGCGTCCTCCTTCAGGATGTCCTTGGCAAGCTTCAACGCGGTATTCGCCGCCGGCACGCCGCCATAGACGGCCACCTGCAACAGCACTTCCGCAATCTCCTCCGGCGTCACGCCGGTATTGCGCGTGGCACGCACATGCAGCTTGAACTCGTCATGGTGGCCCAGCGCCGCCAGCATGCCGAGGCACAGCAACGAACGGTCGCGATGCGACAACCCCGGCCGCGTCCACACCCCGCCCCAGGCGCCATCCAAAATGAAGTCGCGGAACGGCGCATCCATCGGCGTCAACGCCGCCTCGCTGCGCGCCACATGCGCCTCGCCCAGCACGCGCTTCCGCACCGCCATCCCGGCCTCGCGCCGGTCCGCTGGCAGGCTCACCGCATCCAGATGCGCCAGCAGCAGCCGCGTCATCTGCGCCTCCTGCTCGAAATTCGGGATATGCGCGGCATCGGGCAGCACGTGCAGCGTGCTGCCGGGGATCACCGCCTGGATCTCCCGCGCCTTGGCCGGCGTGGTGCCCGGGTCCTGCTCGCCGCCCAGAATCGTCGTCGGCACCGTGATGCCCTTCACCTCATCCGCGCTGCAATCGCGCAGCGCCGCGCCGCAGCCGCAGAAACCGTCCACCGTGGTGGTCAGGATCATCTGCATCAGCGCGCGGGAGGAGGGCAGGGACTTGTCCAGCACCCAGCGCCCCAGCGTCGCCTCCGCCACCGAGGCCATGCCCTGCGCCCGCACTTGCGCAATCCGCTCCGACCAGTTGGCCGCCGGCTGGAAGTCCAGCGCGGTGTCGCAGGGCATCAGGCTCAGCACCCGCTCCGGCCGCATCGCCGCCATCTGCAAGGCAATGCGCCCGCCGATGGAAACCCCGGCCACATGCGCCTTGGCAATCCCCAGCGCATCCAGCAGGGCGAAGCCGTCATTCGCCAGGTCCGCCATGCTGTAGTCGCCAGCCGGCGCGGTGGTCAGGCCATGGCCACGCATGTCCATCGCCACCACGCGGTAGCGCTGGGCCATCGCCTCGGCCTGCGGGTCCCACATGTGCAAGTCCGTCGCCATGGAATGCAGCAGCAGCACCGCGGGGGCCGAAGCCGCCCCCCGCACCTGCGCATGCACCATCACCGTGCCAAGCTGGACGAACATCGGCTCAGACCCGCTCGATGATCATGGCGATGCCCTGGCCGACGCCGATGCACATGGTGCAGAGCGCGTAGCGGCCCTTGCGATTGTGCAATTCCTGCGTCGCCGTCAGCACCAGGCGCGCACCGCTCATCCCCAGCGGATGCCCGAGCGCGATCGCCCCGCCATTCGGGTTCACGAACTCCGCATCGTCAGGCAGGCCCAGGTCGCGCGTGACGGCCAGCGCCTGCGCGGCAAAGGCCTCGTTCAGCTCGATCACATCCATGTCGCTGAGCTTGAGGCCCGCCTTCTCCAGCACGCGCCGCGTCGCCGGCGCCGGGCCGAAGCCCATGATGCGCGGCGCCACGCCCGCCGTCGCGACGGCCACAATCCGCGCCCGCGGGGTCAGCCCGTGCTGCCTGGCCGCCTTCTCGCTGGCCACCAGGATCGCCGCCGCGCCGTCATTCACGCCGCTCGCATTGCCCGCGGTCACGCTGCCGCCTTCCTTGCGGAACGGCGCCGGCAGCTTCATCAGCGCCTCCAGCGTCGTATCCGGGCGCAGATGCTCGTCCTGGTTCACCACCGCCGGGTCGCCCTTCCGCTTCGGGATCACCACATCGACGATCTCCTGCGCAAACCGCCCCTCGCGCTGCGCCCGCCCGGCGCGCTGCTGGCTGCGGAAGGCAAAGGCGTCCTGGTCGGCGCGGTTGATCTGGAAGTCCTGCGCCACGTTCTCCGCCGTCTCCGGCATGGAATCGACGCCGTGTTCCTTCTTCATCTTCGGGTTGACGAAGCGCCAGCCGATGGTGGTGTCGTAGATGTCCGGCGCCCGGCCGAACGCCTCGCTCTGCTTGCCCTGCACATAGGGCGCGCGGGTCATGCTCTCGACGCCGCCGGCGATCATGAACTCGGTCTCCCCGGCCTTGATCGCGCGGCCGGCAATGCCCACCGCATCCATGCCCGAGCCGCAGAGCCGGTTGACGGTGGAACCGCCAATCGTCCCCGGCAGCCCCGCCAGCAGCAGCGCCATGCGCGCCACGTTGCGGTTGTCCTCGCCGGCCTGGTTGGCGCAGCCGTAGATCACGTCCTCCACCGCGGCCCAGTCCACGCCGGGGTTGCGCGCCATCAGCGCGGCCAGCGGCACGGCGCCCAGATCGTCGGTGCGCACCGGGGCCAGGCCGCCGGCGTAGCGGCCAATGGCGGTGCGGACGGCATCACAGATGAAGGCTTCGGCCATGGCGGCGCTCTCCCAGGTTTGCTTCGGGGTTGCCCCCTTGGGCCGAACCTCGCGCGATGCCGGCACGCGGTCAATCACCGGGCGCGGCTGGCTTGCCCCGGCGCCGGCCGATGGATCAATGGCGCGGGATTCACGCCCGCCACGCCAGGGGGCACCCGGGATGCACCCACCATTGTGCCGCCGCCGCCGCCGGGCTACGCGCCGGCCGAACCACCGGGGCTGCCCGCATGATCCCGCTGCCCATCCCGACCACCACCCAGGCCGTGCTGCGCTGGGCTCGGCAGACGCCGGACCGCACCGCGGTGATGGCGCGGGGCCAGGCCTATTCCTGGGCGGCGCTGGCCAGCCATGTCGCGCTGGCCCGCCAGGCCCTGGCCGCGGCCGGCCTGGCGCCCGGCCAGATGGTGGTGCTGCACTGCCCCAACCGCTACCTGGCCCTGGTGCTGGTGCTGGCGGCGGAGGCGCTGGGCGCCATCCACGCCACGCTGGCCTCCACCGACCTGGTGCCGGACCACCAAGCGGTGCGGCACGCCCAGCTGCTGGCGGTGACGGACCCGCCCCCGGCGCTGGCCGCCGACCCCCGGCTGCTGCGGGTGGACCAGGCCTGGCTTGCCGCCAGCTTCGCCGGCCCGGCCGACCCTGCGGTGCTGGAGCGGCCCAGCCCGCCGGCCGAGGGGGTGCGGCTCGGCTGGACCTCCGGCACCACCGGCACGCCGAAATTCATGCTGAACACGCGCGGCCAGGTCAGCGCCATCCTGCGGCAGTTCGACGCGGTCTGCCGCCCCGTCACGCCCGACCATATCTGCCTCAGCTTCTACCCGCTGACGGTGCGCGGCATGTACCTGGACGTGATGCGCGCGCTGCACGAAGGCAACCTGGTCTTCATGGTGGAGGATGGCAGCGGCGACTTCGGCACCGCCGGCCGGGTCGACCGGGCCTATGCGCTGCTGCTGCCGCGCGAGGGCGAGATGCTGGCCCGCGCATGCGCGGAAGCCGGCCGCTTCCTCAACCTGTACTACATCGACGTCATCGGCAGCATGCTGGCGCCGGCCATGCTGGGCCTGCTGCATCGCACGCTGACCCCGCATGTCTTCAGCGTCTATTCCAGCAACGAGACCAACTCGGTGGCGCTGGTGGCGCCCGACGGCCGCGCCCGCGTGGTGCCGGACTGCGAGGTGCGCATCCTGGACGAGGCCGGCCAGCCGGTGCCCCCCGGCCAGGCCGGGCGCGTCTCGGTCCGCGGCCCCCGCGTGATCGAGCGCTATCTGTGGGACGAAGCGCTGACCGCGCGGCATTTCCACGACGGCTGGTTCCTGATGAGCGACCTGGCCAGCATGCCGGCGCCGGGCGTGCTGCACGTGCTGGGCCGCGCCGACGACATGCTGAACATCGCCGGCATCAAGCTGGCCCCCTACCCGCTGGAGCAGGAGCTGGCCGCGCTGCCCGGCGTGAACGAGGCACTGCTGCTGCGGCAGGAGGATGCGCTGGGCCAGGGCGAGTTGCTGGTGCTGCTGGAAAGCGCCGACCCCGCGGCGGCCACGGCGCTGCTGCCGCGGGTGCAGGCCATGCTGTCGCCGGTGGTCGGGCCGTTCCGGCTACTGGCCACCCCGGCGCTGCCCCGCACCGCGACGGGCAAGCCCCGGCGGGAGGAGGCGCTGCGCCAGGCGCTGGCGGGGGAGCTGAGCCAGAGAGACTGATTCACCGCTTCGGCGATGCCGCCTGCGCGGATCAGGGCTCTTGCTTGAGAGACTGATTCACCGCTCCGGCGATGCCCCCTGCGCGGATCAGGCTCTAACCCTCCGCCAGAATCGCGTCGGCAATCCGCTCCGCCGTCATCATGGTCGGGAAGTTGGTGTTGGCGCAGGGCACCACCGGGAAGATGCTGGCATCCACCACCCGCAGCCCCTGCACGCCGCGCACCCGGCCGGCATTGTCCACCACCGCCATCGGGTCGTCCTCGGCCCCCATGCGGCAGGAACAACTGGCGTGCCACACGCCGATGCTGGCGGTGCGCACGAAATCCTCCAGCGCCTCGTCATCGGTCATCAACTGCTGGAAGCTGTAGCCCTCGATGATGAACTTCTCGATCAAGGCGCGCCGCAGCGCCGCCGGCCCGTCCAGCAACTTCGCCATCACGCTGGTGAGGATGCGGTTCTTGGTATTGACCACGCCCACCTTGCGCACCCGGTCGCTGTAGCTGGCCGGGAAGGGGTCGCTGGTCACCGCCTGCATCTCCGCTGATAGCTGCACCTGGCCCATCATGCGGAAGCCGCTCATCAGCCGCTCCACGTCGCGGCGGTCGCTCAGCAGGTTGAACTCCACCTCCGGCTCGGCCCGCCAATCCGCGCTGGAAAGCCGCACCTGGCCGGTTTCCGACCAGGTCTTGTTGATGAAGGTCAGCATGGAGGCGACCTGCTCCCCCACCTTGTGCCAGACGGATTTCGACAGCACGGCGACGAACATGTCGCCATCAGCCGTCTCCGGAATGCCTGACGAATAGCGCAGCCCCAGCAGCAGGTGCCGCCGCGTGCGGTCGTTGATCCGTGCCTCCGGCCGAATGAACGACGACAGCGCGATGGAGGGATGATCCATCAGCCGCTGCCCGACGCCTGCCAGCGCCGAGCGCACCTCGATCCCATGCTCCCGCAGATGCCCGACCGGCCCGATGCCCGCGCGCATCAGATGCGCCGGCGAATGGATGGCGCCGCAGCTCATGATCACCTGCGCCGCGCGGTACTTTTCCTCCCGCCCCGCCACCATGGCCGTCACGCCGACGCAGCGCGTGCCCTCGAAATCCAGCGCTTTTACTTGCGTGTCAGTCTGGATGGTCAGGTTCGGCCGCGCCCGCACCTGCGCATTCAGGTAGCCCATCGCCGCCGAGACGCGCTGTTCCTGCGCGTTGCTGATGGTGATGGGGAACCAGCCGTCGCGGAACTCGCCATTCTGGTCCGGCAGGTACTCATAACCCGCCGCCGAGAAGGCCCGCCCGGCCGCCAGCGCATGGCCGTTCCAGTCCGCCGGCATGATCCGCCGCACCGGGATGTGGCCTTCCTTGCCATGGTACGGGCCATCGAAATCCAGGTCCGTCTCCACCTTGCGGAAATAGGGCAGCACGCTGTCCCAGTTCCAGCCGGCGGCGCCGCGGGCTTCCCAGTCGTCGTAGTCGGTCGGCGCACCGCGATTGGCCAACTGCCCGTTGATGCTGGACCCGCCGCCCAGCACCCGCGCCTGCTCGTACTTGCGCAGCGGCGGCGGCGCGGCGGTGGGGTTGTTGTGGGAAACGACCTGGGTGCGGACCTTCAACTCGGTCCAATGGAAGCGCGGGTCGAAATAGGCGGTGCCGGGGTAGCTGTCCTTGATCGGACCAGGCTCCTTGCCCGGCGGCGTATCCTGCCCGGCCTCCAGCACCAGCACGCGGTTGCCGCTGCGCGCGGAAAGCCGGTTGGCCAGCACTGACCCGGCCGAGCCGCCGCCGACGATGATGAAGTCCCAGTCCACAGCAGCTTCCCCCCTGGCTTTGCCCGGAAGGATGCAACCACGGCGGCGAATCCGCCAGCCGCGCCGGCCGCGTCAGCCCCGCGCCTCGGCATTTTGCAGCCGCTTCATCGCGTCATGCACCGCGAAGTTGAAGCTGGCCCCCGGCACGCCGGCCAGCGCCCGCCGCACCTCCTGCTCGCGGTGCCGCCAGGCCTGCTGGTAGGCCGAGCCGTACTCCTCCGCCCAGTCGCGCAGCAGGTGCAGGTCCCCGGCCAGGAAGCGCAGGTCGGTGGTCGCCGCCAGGGCGCCCAGCGCCCTGGTCATCGGGTCGATATGGCCGGCGGTCCATGCATCCAGCACCCGGCGCCGCTCCGCCATGTCGGCCACGCCCTTTTCCAGCCGACCCAGCTGGATGAACAGCAGCACCATGGCCGCCCGCAGGAACTCCCGGTCACCGGCTACATCGACGTCGCCGAGCAGGGCCTCGGCCTCGTCGCGCCGGCCACCCCGCATCAGGAACAGCGCGAAGCAGATGCGGTATTCCTGCTGCGCCGTCTCGTCCTGGAAAATCCCCGCCGCCAGCTGCATCCCCTCGGCATCGGACATCAGTCCGTTCAGCGCGGGGTAGACCGCGAAGTCCCCGGCGCCCCGGGCCATGCCGAAGCGTACCAGGTCCGCCAGCAGCGGTCGCGGCAGGTCGAAGCCCGCGGCTTCCCGGTGCAGCACCAGGAAGCGGTTGTCGGCATTGTCGCGCATGCCCGGGTCCAGCGCCCGCACCGTGTCCTCCCAGGCGTCCGCCAGGCTGGCCAGCTGCACGTTCAGCGCCGCCCGCAGCGCATGGAAATCCGGCACGAAGCTCTTCACCTGCTTCAGCAGGTCCATGGCCGCGGCCACATCGCCCTGGTGCGCCTTCAGCCGCGCCAGCGCGACATAGTCGCTGTCATGCCGGGCGAAGCGGCGGAAATTCCATAGCGACCGGATGATGGTCCAGTTGAACAGCGCCCCGGCCAGGCCGATGGTCCATTCCTGCGCCCCCGGCCATTGCCCGGCCCGCAACAGCCGCCCCAGCTCGAACAGGTCGCCGAACCACAGCGAATCCGCCAGCGTCCACAGCGTCTGCGGGTCCAGCACCCCGGCCTCGGGCCAGCCGAACAGGCCATTGGCGCACAGCAACAGGGTGGTGAAGTCGGCCGCGCCGATCAGCAGGAACAGCACATAGGCATTGCGGCTCGGCCGCTTCAGCAGGTCGATGAAGGAGACTTCGCCGATGCTGTAGAGCACATGGCGCAGCGCCACATTCGCCAGGCACATGCCGAGGAAGATGCGGATCGGGGTTTCCTGCCCGGGCCAATGCCATTCCACCGCATAGGCCACCAGCACCAGCGCCAGCATCCACGGCACCAGCAGGAACTGGATGCCGCTGCTCTCCAGGTCCATCGCGATGCGGCGGTAGGTGCCGGGCCGCTCCTCATCCAAGTTCGAGACTGTCAGCATCACCAGCGGGAAGAACAGCCAGCCACCCAGCGAGAACTGCACCCAGCCGACGATGAGCGGCAGCATGCCAAGCCCGGCGGGCCAGCGCTGCTGGGTATGCGCGTCCAGCACGGCCATGTAGGAGGCCTGCTCCGGCATCCGGTGCGCCTCGCGCCAGCTCCAGACCGAAATCACCAGGCACAACACGCCGATGCCGATATGGCAGGCCAGCAGCGCCGAGGCCCAGAGATGCCCGAACAGCCGCCAGCCGCCGTAGCCCAGGCCGGCCAGAATGGCCAAGGCCAGCACCCAGCGCAGCAGCACCTTCAGCCCATTGAGCATGCCGTCGCCCACCCCGCGGTTGCCAGCGGGGCAGCGTATCAACGCCCTGGTTGGCAGACCAGCGCGACTACTGCGCCATCAGGTGCACCAGCCAGAGGCTCAGCCCCGGAAACGCCAGGCAAAGCCCCAGCCGGACGAAATCCGTCGCCAAAAACGGCAGCACGCCCTTGTAGATCGCCGAGATCGGCGCGCCCCGCGCCATGCTGGCGATGACGAACACGTTCAGCCCAATCGGCGGCGCCGTCAGCCCGATGCCCACCACCGTCAGCACCAGCACGCCGAACCAGATCGCCACGTCCTCGGTGCCGGAAAGCCCGAAATCCAGCGCCGTCACCACCGGGAAGAATACCGGCAGCGTCAGCAGAATCATCGCCAACTCGTCCATCACGGCGCCCAGCAGCACGTAGAACAGCAGCAGCGCAATCAGCACGCCATAGGGCGGCAGGCCGCTATTCGCCACCCACTCGGCGGCCAGGTCCGGCAGGCCGGACAGCGCCAGGAAGCCGTTGAACATCTCGGCGCCCAGCAGAATGGCAAAGATCATCCCGGTGGTCTCGGCGGTGGCCCGCAGCGCCTGGGCAATGTCGCCACCCTTCAGGTCGCCGCGCGCCACGCCCATGGCCAGGGTCAGCGCGCAGCCCACCGCCGCGCTTTCGGTCGGGGTGAAGATGCCGAGGTAGAGCCCCAGCACCACGATGACGGTGATCGCGACAATCGCCCAGACCCCGCGCAGCGCCTTCCAGCGTGCCGCCCAGGAAGCCCGCTCCATGCTGGGCCATTGCGCCGGGTTGCGCCGCGCCAGCAGCCAGATCACCAGCATGTACAGCGCCGCGGCGATGCAGCCCGGGATCATCGAAGCCGCGAACAGCTTGGCGATGTTCTGTTCCGTGGTGATCGCGTAGATCACCAGAATGGTCGAAGGCGGGATCAAAATCCCCAGCGTCCCGCCCACCGCCAGCATCCCCGCCGAGGTGCCGACGGGATAGCCGCGCCCGGTCAGCTCCGGCAAACACGCCCGCCCCATGGTGGCGGTGGTCGCAACGCTGCTGCCGCACACCGCGCCGAACACGGTGCAGCCCACCATCGCCCCCTGCGCCAGCCCGCCGCGCCGATGCCCGAGAAACGCATTCGCCGCCTCGAACAGGTCGCGCGCCAGCCCGCCGCGCTCCATCAGCGCACCCATCAGGATGAACAGCGGAATCGTCGTCAGCGTGTAGTTGGCAAACAGGTGCCAGGGCGTCGCCCGCGCCCAGTTCAGCAGCACGTCCATGCCGGCCAGCTCATAGTAGCCGACCGCGCCCACCACCATCATCGCCAGCCCCACGGGCATGCGCAGCGCAATCAGCACCAGCATGCAGCCGAACCCGAAGGCGGCCATGATCGGCTCGGACATGCGGGCTTATTCCTGGCGCTGCGGCGCGGGTTTGAAGGCGGTGGCCAGCGCCACCACGGAGGTCACGGCAAAGCATCCGGCCGCCAGCGCCATGGCCCAGCCGAAGGGAATGCCCAGCACCATGGAAGACGTGTTGCTGGTGACGGTATCCTGCGCCCCCAGCGTCATCCGCCAGGCCAGCACGCCGCAGAACCCGGCATAGACCAGGCTCCACAGCCCATCCAGGCAGCGGTTGAACCAGGCCGGCGCCCAGGAGGTGAAGCTGTCCACCAATATGTTCGCGCCGCGCTGCTGCGCCCAGGGCAGGCACAGGAACACCGCCAGCCCACCGCCGATGCTGACGATCTCGAAGTCGCCCTGCACCGGGTTGGTGGTCAGCCAGCGCTGCACCACGCTGTAGCTGGAGATCAGCGCCACCAGCAGCATCAGCAGGCCGCCCAGCACGGCCAGCACGCGCGCCAGGCTGGCCAGGGCCCCTTTCGGCGCGTGCTCGACCATGGGTGCCTCAGGCCGCGCTGGCGTGCCGCGCCACCAGGCTGCGCGCATCGGCCAGCAGGGCCTGGCTGTCCAGCCCCTTCTCGGCGGCGGTCTTCAGCCAGTTGTCCAGCACCGGGCGGGTGGCGATCTGCCAGCGCTCCTTCTCGGCTTCCGAGATCACCACGATCTTGTTGCCGCGCCGCCGCACATCGGCTTCCACCACCGGCCCGCGCTCATCCCACGGCACCGCCGCCATGCGCGCCGCGGCCAGGCCGGAATTGGCGTCCAGCACCGCCCGCAGGTCGGCCGGCAGGCTGGCGTACTTCGCCTTGTTCATGCCCAGGATGAAGGTGGTGATGTACAGCGTCGGGCTGCCCGGGATTTCCGTATGGTTGCGCACCATCTCGGCCAGCCGGATGCTCGGCACCACTTCCCACGGCACCACGGCGCCGTCGATCACGCCCTGGCTCATCGCCTCCGGAATCTGCGGCACCGGCATGCCGACGGGGCTGGCGCCCAGCGCGCGCAGCGCCTCGCCATTCAGCCGGCTGGGGAAGCGCAGCTTCAGGCCGTTGAGGTCCTCCATCTTCGTCACCTCGCGGCGCGAATGGATCAGCCCTTCACCATGGCCCCAGATGCACAGCGGATGCACCTCGGAGAACTCCTGCACGCAATGCCGGTCGGCGTATTCCTGCACCGCCAGGCAATTCACGATCGCCCGCTTGTGGGAGACGAAGGGCAGCTCGAACACCTCGATCCGCGGGAAACGGCCCGGCGTGTTGCCCGGCAGGGTCCAGGTGATGTCGGCAATGCCGTCCCGCGCCTGGTCGAACAGCTGCGGCGGGGCGCCGCCCAGCTGCATGGAGGGAAACAGCTGGATGCGCAGCCGGCCGTTGCTTTCCTTGCTGATCTTCTCGGCCCAGGGCATCAGGAAGTAGCGGTGCACGTTGGACACGGCCGGCAGGAAGTGGTGCAGCTTCAGCGTCACTTCCGGCGTCTGCGCATGGCCCTCGCTCAGCAGGGCCGGGGTGGCAAGCATGGCGGCGGCGCCGAGGCGCCCAAGGTCGCGGCGAGTGGTCATGGCAGGCGTCTCCCAGTGGCGGTTCAGGCGCTTCGCCGCGCCCTTCTCTTTGGTTTCAACCGCAACCGATCGCCATAAGCAAGGCTTTCGCTTTGGCCGCCACCACCTCCTCGGTGTCGCCCGGCCGATAGATCGCACTGCCGATGCCGAACCCGGCCGCGCCCGCCGCCCGCCAGGGGCCGATGGTGTCGGGCGTCATGCCGCCCACCGGCAGCACCGGGGTGCCCTTCGGCAGCACCGCCGCCAGCGCCCGCAGCACCGCGGGCGATGACCCCTCGGCCGGAAACAGCTTCAGCCCATCGGCGCCGGCCTCCAGGCAGGCGAAGGCTTCGGCCGGGGTGAAGAAGCCGGGGCAGGCCAGCATGCCCACGCCCTTGGCCTCCCGCACCAGCTGCGGCGCGGCATGCGGCGTCACCAGCAGCTTGCCGCCGGCCGCCGCCACCTCGCGCACCTCGGTCGTGGTCATGACAGTGCCGGCGCCGATCAGCGCCCGGTCGCCATACATGGCCGCCAGCCGGCGGATGCTCTCCAGCGGCCGCGGCGAGTTCAAGGGCACCTCGATGATGCGGATGCCCGCCTCCATCAGCGCGCTGCCGACGGCCTCGGCCTGCTCCGGCGTCACCCCGCGCAGAATCGCCACCAGCGGGCAGCGCGCCAGCCATGCCGTCAGCTTCATGCCCAATGCCTCCCGATCTCGACCAGCCCGCGCACCACAATGTCCGGGTCGTGCTCCTGCACCGCCACGCCCAGCAGCCGCAGCGCGGTGGCATAGGGCGCCGCCAGCGTCTCGGCCGCCGCCAGGTGCACCGCCTCGCCCGGCCGATGCGCCGCGCGGATTTCATGCCCGATCAACAATCCCGAGAGGTAGCTGGCCGTCTCGCTCTCCGCCAGTTCCCCCAGCAGCCCCAGGCCGCGGGTGCCGAAGGCGTGATGCAGCAGCCCGCCGGCCTGCCCGCTGCGCACCACACCGCGTGCAAAGGCCGCCGCACTTTCGCCCGGTTGCACCAGCCGGCCGAGGATGCTGTGCCCCAGCAGCACCGCCCGAACCTCCCCGGTCATGTGGGTGCCGAAGCCGGTGATGCGCCCAGCCTCCAGCCGCACCCACTTGCTGTGGGTGCCCGGCAGGCAGACCTGCCCCTCCACGCCGGCGGCCAGCAGGCCGATGAGCTTGGTCTCCTCGCCCCGCATCACATCCGGCACGCCGCCGGCGTCGCGCGTCACCAGCCCCGGCACCAGGCGTATATCGGCGCCGGCGAACGGCACCCGGGTCAGCTGCGCGGCAATCTCGGCCGGGCCGGCGGGGCAGGGCAGGTAGGGCGCCTCCACCCAGCCCTGGCGGCTGCCGACCATGCCGCACAGCAGCACCTGGCGCTCGCCCGCCGCCAGCCAGTCGCCGACCACGCGGTGCAGCACGGCTGGGAAGCCACCCTCCGCCACGGTCAGGATGCCATCCGCGCCGTCGCGCTTTTCCCGCACCGCGCCATCCGCCGCCAGCCGATAGGCGCGCAGGCTGCTGGTGCCCCAGTCGATGCCGATCATCGTCGTCCCCCCTTGGGCCGGGGCGGGGAGGCGCTCAATCCCGCCGGAACAGCCCGGTCAGCCCCGCCGCGCCCAGCAGCAGCAGCGCGCCGCCCAACACCTGGTACAGCCGCCAGGCCCAGCCCCAGGCCACCGCCTGGATGCTATCGCCGGCCACCTCGCAGCGTTCCGCCCAATGCAGCGGAATCCCCGGCACCGCCAGGTCCACCGCCATGCGCAGCGCCTCCAGCCCCGCGCTGCGGTCCGGCATGGGCCAGGCGGCGTCCATCACCTGCACCTGCGGCAGCTCCGCCGGCATCCAGCAGGGCGAGGCATCGGCGCCGCGGTTCAGCAGCACGCCCTGGATATTCGCCGCCCACAGCCCGCCGGCGCCCAGCAGCAGGAACAGCGCGAAGGTCACCAGCGTGCGCCGCGCCGAATAGAAATCGCCGAAGAACATCCCGGCCAAGCCATCCGCCCAGGCGCCCAGCGGCCGTTCCGTCACCCCGGCCTGGCGCCGCACCCGCCGCCGGGCGCGGGCGAACCAGTCGGCATCGGCGCCATGGCCGTCCCGCCGCAGCGCCTGCGCCACCTGGGTGAAGGCCGGGCCGCAGAACTCCGCCGCATTCGGCCGGCCACCGCGGAACTGCCGCAGCAGGAAGCCCAGCCGCAGGTCGCGCGCCGCCCGGCGCCCGCCGGGTATCTCCGCCAGCCGCTGAAAGCCGAAGCCATCCAGCCGCAGCCGCACCCCGCCGCGCCCGGCCGCAACCCCCCAGCCGGCGCCGCCGGCATCCGCCAGCACCGCCACCGCGGCGCCGCGCAGGTCGAACACGCCCTCGGTTTCCGCCGGCAGCCCCGCCACCGCCAGGCGCTGGCCCAGCCCGGCATCACGCAGGGAAAGCAGCACTTCCGGGTCGGCCAGCGGCACTGCGCCCGCCGCCGCCGGCGCCGCCGCCAGCGCCAGGCCGGAAAGCTCCAGCCCCTCGGCCAGCATGGCGCGGTCCAGCCGAATTTGGCCACTGACCCGCGCCCCGCCCAGCGTTACCGCCCCGGCGCGCAGCCCGGCGCCATCCAGCGCGGTCAGCAGCCCTGGCCCGGCGGCCAGGTCCAGCCCCTCGGCCCGCAGCGCCCCGCCGATGCTGGCCCCGGCCAGGTCCAGCCGCCCCAGCAGCGTGGCGCCCTGCAACAGCAGGTTGCCGCCGATGGCAGCCTCCCCCGCCGCCACCGCGGCGTGATGCGGCGCCTGCACCAGGCTGCCCGCGGTCAGCGCCAGGTCGCCGCCCAGCTTCGCACGGCGCAGGCTCAGGCTACCTTCCAGCCGCGCCCCGGCCAGCAGCACGCCGCCGGCCAGGGTGGCGCCATCCAGCGCCAGCGCATCGCCGCCGGGCATCGCCAGCCGCGCCCCGGCATCCAGCACCACGTCGCCGCTGAGCTTCGCGCCCAGCGCGCGGATTTCGCCGACCACCTCGGCGCCGTCCTGCAGCAGCAGCCCGCCCAGCGTCGCGCCATCCGCCAGCAGCGCCACGCCGCCGGCCAGGTGCAGCCGCGCGCCATGGCCCAGCAGCACGGCGCCGCCGACCTCGGCCTTCAGCAGCCGCAGCTGCCCCTGCACCTGCACTCCATGCAGCCGCAGCGCGCCGGAGATGCGTGCGGTATTGCCCAGCAGCGCTGGCTCCTCGCCCGCCGCATGCAGCTGCGCGCCATCCAGCTGCACGTCGCCATGCACCACGGTGCTGACCAGCACCAGCTCCCGCAGCCGCGCCCCGGCCAGGCGCAGATGCCCGGCGATCCGGGCGCCGGCCAGGTTCAGCAGCGGCCAGCCTTGACCGTCGCGCGCCGGCCCTATCCCGGCCAGGAAGGCCGGCCCGGTCAGCCGGGCGCCCTCCAGGTCCACCCGGCCATCCCCGGTGGCAATCGCCAGCCCGGTCAGGGTCAGCGCGGCGCAGTGCAGCCCGCGCGCCTCCAGCCGGGCCAGGCGGCTGTGCGAAAGGTCCAGCTCGGCAAAGCCGGCGCCGCGCGCCAAGAAGGGAATGCCCGCCCCCTCGGCCGGGGCGCAGTGCCGCAGCCACAGCGGCGCCGCCGGCGCCCCGCCACCGCCCAGCCCGTCCAGCAGCACCGGCCCGGCCACCAGCGCGCCGCTGAGCCGCAGGCCGGCCGGGGTGCGCCGGCCATCGGCGTTGTCGCCCTCCAGCAGCGCCCGCAGCAGCGCGCCGCGCACCACCCGCTCGGCCGGCTTTAGCGCCGCCAGCTGGGCTTCGGTGCCGGCGCGCGCGGCCGCGATCAGCAGCGTCTCGCCACGGCTGGCGGGAGAGGGCAGGGCAGGCGTGGTCACATCGGCCATCGGAGGGGGCGCCTAGGCAGTTATCAACCCCGGGTTAACACGTCACGCGCCCGTGAGCATCCCCGCCGCGCCATTCGTCATGCCGCCGTCGCACCCATTGCCGGCTTGCCTGCCGCCGCCGTCCCGCCGAAACTGCCGCCGACGGGGCAATGACCCCGGGGAGAGGGACACCCATGAAGACGCTGCTGCTTGCCGGTGCCGCCGCACTCGGCCTGCTGGCCACCCCTGCGGGGGCCCAGGTCGTCATTTCCGCCAACGACGCCAAGGTCACGCTGGTCAACGGCGTTGCCACCGTGCTGCCCAACCCGGTGCCGGACAGCATCACGGTCATGGACATCCAGGGCGGCCAGGTCCGCGTCCGCGGCCAGGTGGCGGTGCCCACCAGCGTGGTCGGCCCGCCGCTGACCGTGGCCATCAGCCCGGACGAGAAGCTGGCCGTGGTCACCGCCAACCAGGTCATCGACCCGAACGACCGGACGAAGACGGTCAACGGCAACTTCATGACCGTGGTGGAACTGGGCGCCACCCCGCGTGCCCTCGGCCGCGTCCCCACCGGCCCGGCCCCGGCCGGCCTGTCCTTCACCCCCGATGGCAAGCTTTTACTTGTTGCCCATCGCGGGGATGGCTCGGTCTGGGTCTATCGCGTCGCCGGCCAGACCATCACGGAACTCGCCAAGCTCAGCCTCGGCAACGCGGCCAGCCTGGTCAGCCATGTCGCTGTTACCCCGGACGGCAAGCACGCCCTGGTCAGCCGCTACGGCGACAACCGCATCAACGTGCTGGCCATCAACGGGGAGACCGTGACCAACACGCCGCGCCAGATCACGCCGGGGGTCAGCCCCTATGCGGTGGCCATCACCAATGACGGCAAATGGGCGGTCAGCGCCAACATGGGCAGCGGCCAGGGCGATACCGACACCGTCTCGCTGATCGACCTGCGGACCGAGCCGTTCCGCCTGGTGGACAGCATCGCGGTGGGCCAGACGCCGGAGGGCATGATGGTCTCCCCGGACAACCGCCACATCGCCGTCACGGTGATGAACGGCTCCAACAAGCCGGACGCCTCGCCCTTCCGCGGCCCCGGCCAGCTGCGCCTGCTCCGCATCGACAACGGGCGGCTCCGCATCGTCTCGTCAGCCCGCATCGGCACCTGGGCGCAGGGCGCCGCCTTCAGCCGAGACGGCCGCACCATCCTGGCCGGCAACATGATCGAGCACACCATCCAGGTCTTCCGCATCAACGACGAAGGCCAGCTGGCCGACACCGGCCGCCCGATCCGCATCTTCGGCGGCTCGGCGGCGCTGCGCGGCTCGGCCAACCGCTGATGGCCGGTCTCGTTCAGGATAAGGTCGCGCTGGTCACCGGCGCGGCCATGGGCATCGGTGCCGCCACCGCCATTGCGCTGGCGCGCGAAGGCGCCGCGGTGCTGCTGACCGACGTGGACACCGCCACCGGCGAACAGACCGCCGCCGGCATCCGCGCCAGCGGCGGCCAAGCGCACTTCATGCGCCAGGATGTGACGGATGAAGACGCCTGGCCCGCCGTGGTGGCCGAAGCCGAGGCGCGCTTCGGCAAGCTGGACGTGGCGGTGGCCAATGCCGGCATCGCCATCATGTGCGACCTGTTCAGCATGAGCCTGGCCGACTGGCGCAAGCAGACGGCTGTCAATCTGGACGGCGTCTTCCTGACCGCCAAGCATTGCGTCCCCGCCATGGCGCGGGCCGGCGGCGGGTCGCTGGTGATGATCTCCAGCGTCGCGGGCCTGCAGGGCAGCCCCAACCTGGCCGGCTACAGCGCCACCAAGGGCGGCGTGCGACTGTTCAGCAAATCCGTCGCACTCGCCTGCGCCCAGGCGCGCAATGGCGTGCGCTGCAACAGCGTCCACCCCGGAATCATCGAAACCGCGATCTGGACCAAGATGCCCAGCGCCGGCGACAGCCGCCGCGGCAGCAATGCCGGTATCGATGCCAAGGCGCTGGGCAGCGCCGTGGTGCCGATGGGCCACCACGGCACCGCGGCCGAGATCGCCGACGGCATCGTCTTCCTGGCCAGCGACCATTCCAGCCACATGACCGGGGCGGAGCTGGTGATCGATGGCGGCATGACCGCCGGCAGGGCAGGGGCCAACGCCGCCGCGCCGCCGCGTTGAGCGCCTTGGCCAATGCGCCACACCGGGGCTAGGCTCCCGGCCAGAACCTGGGAAACCCATCCACATGGCGCATCGCGGCCTCAAATTCGGCATCTTCCTCGCCCCCTTCCACAAGCCCGGCGACAACCCCGGCTACGCCATGCGCCGCGACATGGAAGTGATCGAGAAGCTCGACGAACTCGGCTACGACGAAGCCTGGATCGGCGAGCACCACTCCGCGGGCTGGGAGATCATCGCCTCCCCGGAAATCTTCATCGCCGCGGCGGCCGAGCGCACCAAGCACATCATGCTCGGCTCCGGCGTTACCAGCCTGCCCTACCACCACCCGCTGCTGGTGGCGCAGCGCTTCGTCCAGCTGGACCACATGACGCGCGGCCGCGTCATGCTCGGATGCGGGCCGGGCGCGCTGGTGAGCGACGCCTACATGATGGGCATCCCCGCCGAAACCCAGCGCCGCCGCATGGAGGAATCGCTCGACGCCATCATGGCGCTGCTGAAGTGCGACGAACCCGTGACGATGAAGACCGACTGGTTCGAGCTGAAGGACGCCCGGCTGCACCTGGCGCCCTATACCTACCCGCACTTCCCCATTGCGGTGGCCAGCGTCACCACCCCGGCCGGCGTCATGGTCGCCGGCAAGCACGGCCTCGGCCTGCTCAGCATCGGCGCCGGCCTGCCCGGCGGCCCGCAGAAGCTGCACGAGCAATGGAAGACCGGCGAGGCCGAGGCCGCCAAGACCGGCGCCACCTTCAGCCGCGAGGGCTGGCGCCTGGTCATCAACGTCCATGTCGCCGAAACCGATGAACGCGCTCGCCGCGACGTCGCCATCGGCGAACCCGCGGAAACCCTGTCCTACTTCTCCGAGACTCTCGGCCGCCCGCCGATGCGCAGCGAGGACCCGTTGGGCGATGGCCTGCGCGCCGGCACCACCCTGGTCGGCAGCCCGGAGACGGTGGCGGCAGGCATCGAGCGCCTGCTGGCCCATACCGGCCAGGATGGCGAGATCAACGGGGCCTACGGCGCCGGCGGCGTGCTGTTCCGCGCCAACGACTGGGCCAACCGGGAAGACACGCTGCGCAGCTACGAGCTCTTCGCCCGCTGGGTGATGCCGCGCTTCCAGGGCAGCACCATCACCACCCATGCCAGCCGCGAATGGGCCAGCGCCAACCGCAACGGCATCTTCGGGCCTTCCATCGGCGCCATCAAGAAGGCCTTCGAGGATGCCGGCCAGGAAGCCCCCGACCACATCCGCATGCGGCTGCACACCGGCAAGGTAGACGTGACATGACCGAAAGCTTCGTCGTCCCCGGCCAGGTGGAATGGTCGGGCGAAAACCCCGGCATCTCCCTGAAGCTGGACCCCAACGGCCCCTTCACCGCCATGGCCAGCTTCTTCCGCGTCATCCTCTCCCCGCACGGGCGCGGCCATGCGCTGGTGCTGGCGCGCCAACCCGGCCAGGCCGGTGGCGCCCTGGTGCTGACCGACAACGAGCCGATGGCGCGCTGGCTGGTGGCGAATTACCTCAGCCACTTCGCCGCCTGGCGCGGCCTGCCCTGCCTGGACGGGCTGCGCTACGCGAAGGCCGACAAGGTCAGCCCCAGCGGCGACCCCGCGGGACCCAGCTACAGCGAGACGGTGCGCGGCGACGACCTGACGGTGGCGCTGACCTGGTCCGGCCTCGGCGCGCCGTTCTGCTTCGCCCACCCGCCGGAAAACTCGGCGACGGGCGCGCACTGGATGCCCAGCCTGTTCGTCGGCTGCGAGACCGCGAGCATCACGGTCAACGGCGAACGCCTGCCCGGCGCCCCGGTGCCGCGGATGGTGGCGGGGCACCCCATCAGCACGGCGATGCTGGCGTTTGCGGAGACCTGGGTGCGGCCGTAGGGCGGTTGCCCTCGCGCGGCGCCGCGCCAGCGGCATCCGGCCGCACCGGCGCCGATGCCGCTACCGGTCCTGCGCGGCGTGCCACACGCGCAGGATCACCACGGCCGACATGGCGGGGTCCATTTCATAGACCATGATGTAGGGCGGCACCGTCACCAGCTCCCGCGTGCCGGCGACCTGACCAGGGCGGCCGCGATGGGGAAAGTCGGTCAGGCTCGCGGCGGCCTGGTCCAATTCCATCGCCAGCCGGCGCGCCGCGTAGGGATTGTCTTCCGCCAGGTAGGCGACGAGGCGCAAGCGGTCGCCCGCCGCATCCGTGGTCCAGGCAACCTGCCTCACTCGCCGGCCAGTCGCCGCCGCTTCGCCGCATCGGCACGGATGCGCTCATCCATGCGGCGGACAAAGGCCACAGTTTCCCGATGGATCTCCTCATGCGGGATCAACCGGCCGGCCGCGGCCGAGGCGCGCGCCTCCGCCACCGCCGCTTCAAGCGCCTGGCGTTCCAACTCGACCAATTCGGCTTTGGTAAGGGGAGGAAGGTCGCTCATATCAGCATCCTAACCCGCCGCCCCCGGTAACCGCGACGGAATTTCGGCGCTACCCCCGCCGCACATCCGGCCAGAACCGCACCCCCGCCCGCGCCAGCCCGCCGCCCAGCCCAATGGCGGTGCCATCCGCCCGCCAGCACGCCGCGCCCTCCAGCCCGCCATCTTCGAGAAACCGCACCGCGTTCATCCCGCCGGCCACATGCGGCAGCGCCACCACGTCGTGCCCCATCGCGGCCAAGGCCGCACGCACCGCCTCCGGCACCGCGGCTTCCACCTCCAGCGCCTGGCCCTGGGTCCACACGCGCGGTGCTTCCACCGCTTCCTGCAAGCTCATCCCGTGGTCCACCAGGTTCAGCACCGCCTGCATGGCACTGCCGAAAATCCGCAAGCCCCCCGGCAGCCCCAGCGCCGCCCAGGGCTTGGCGCCCTTCAGCAGAATCAGCGGCGCCATGCTCGTCGTCAGCCGCTTGCCCGGCAGAATCGAAAGCGCATTCCCCGGCCGAGGATCAAACAGCGCCATGTAGTTGTTCGGCACCATCCCCAGCCCGGGGATCAAGATGCGGGCGCCGAACAGGCTGTTGATGGTCTGCGTCGCGCACCACACCCGGCCCTCGTTGTCGGCCACGGTCACATGGGTGGTGTTGGCGCTCTCGCCCGCCGCCACCGCGGCCTTCCAGTGCTGCGCCCGCGCCGGGTCAATCGCCGCGCGCCGTTCCGCCGCGTAGTCCTTGGACAGCAACCGCCCCACCGGCACATCCACGAAGGCCGGGTCCGCCGTGGCCGCCGCGCGGTCGGCAAAGGCGATCTTCAGCGCCTCCGCCACCAAATGCAGCGTCGCCGCGGTGCCGAAGCCAAGCGCGCCGATGTCGAACCCCTCCAGGATGTTCAGCATCTGCACCACATGCACCCCGCCGGAGGAAGGCGGCGGCGGCCCCACCACCTCCACGCCGCGATACGTCCCGCGCACCGGCTGGCGGTCCAGCACCTGGAACCCAGCGAGGTCATCCTCCCCCAGCACGCCGCCCAGCTTGCGCACATGCGCCACCACCGCGGCGCCCAACGCGCCGCCATGCACCGCCCCGGCACCCTCGGCGGCAATCACCTCCAGCGCTGCGGCGTATTCGGCCTGCACCACCCGATGCCCCACCGCAATCGGCTCGCCGCCCGGCAGGTAGATCGCGCTGATGGCGGCGTCCTTCACCATGTCGCGCGACGCCTCGCGCACGCATTCCACCAGATACGGCGTCGCGGCAAAGCCGCGCCTGGCCAGCCTGATCGCCGGCGCCATCACATCCCCAAGCGGCAGCGTGCCGAAGCGCGCCAAGGCCTGGGTCCAGCCCAGCAGGTTGCCCGGCGCGGCGATGGAGGTCGCGCCGACCTCGTTCTCCCGCCCCTCCGTCACCAGCGCTGCCGGCCACTCCTGGCTCACCGGCTTGTACATCCCCGGCGTCGCCGCCCGCGGCGCATGCGCCATGTTGTCCAGCACCAGGTGCTCGCCGCCGGGCAGCCGCAGATGCGCCATGCCGCCGCCGAGCAGCCCGACCATCATCGGCTCCACCACCGTCAGCGCGAACAGGCTGGCCACGCCGGCATCCACCGCATTGCCGCCGGCGGCCAGCATCTCCGCCCCCGCGGCGCTGGCCAGCGGATGGTTGGTCACCACCATGCCGCGGCTGCCGCGCGCCGGCTGCTTTTCGGGCGTGAAGGGCGTGCCGGCGCGGCTGCGCCAATCCTGCGGCTGGGTCATCTGGGGCGGTCTCCGCTGCTTTCGCCACAGCCTGCCCGCCCCCGGCCGGGTGCGAAAGCCCCGCCCGCGCTAATCCTTCTTCGCCACGCCCGAGAAGGTAATGACCGCCAGCGAGGACACCACCCAGCCGAACACGCTGTAGAACAGCAGCAGGAAGGCCCAGAAGCCGTGCGCGCTGGCCTTCTCGGTCACCTCGCAGCGCTGGTCCTGATGCAGGTCCACCACCGGCAGCATCATGTCCAGCGCGCTGCCCAGCGCCTCCGCCACCGTGCCGAAGGACACGCCATCCCAGCAGGCCTCGGCCGCGCCCAGGATGGCCGGCGGGCGGGACTGTGCCGGCGCGGCGCCGGGCGGATAGCTGGGGAAGGGCGCCAGCACCCCCAGCGAGGCCGCGGTCAGGTCCACGTCGTTGCGCTTCTTCGTCAGCTGCCCGCAGTAATTGGCAACGCCCAGCAACAACATGCCCAGCAGCGCATAGCCGGCGGCGGAGCCCAGCGCGCGGAGCGGATGGTAGTAATGCCCGAAGAACACCCCGACGAACCGCCCCCAGCCGCGCCGCAGCCAGTGCTCGGCGCGGCATTCGATGGCGAAGTCGCGCTTCATCCGGGCGAAGCGCTCGGCCTGTTCGGCATGGCCCTGGATGCGCAGCGTTTTGATCAGTTGCTCCCAGGGCTGCGGCTTGAAGTCGCGCGGCTCGGGCCTCGTGCCCTCGAACTGGCGCTTGAGGAAGGCTTCGCGGCCGGCCCAGTCGCCCCGCTCGGGGTCCGGGATGCGCTGGTAGGTGAAGCCGTCCAGCACCAGCTTCAGCCCGGTGAGATGGCCGGCGGCGTCGCGCGAGGGTTCGCCGTGGCTGGCGGGACCCCAGGCCAGGCCGTCCTGGTCATCGAGCAGGGTGACGCTGGCGTGGGAGAGGTCCACCACGCCGCGGCTTTCGGCGCCGAGGCCGGGGAGGTGGAGGCGGTTGCCGATGCTGGTGTGGCGGAGGTCCAGCACCGGGTCGTTGGGCGCCTCGGGGTGCGGCGTTAGCACGGCCTGTCGCAGGTTCAGCCAGCCCTCGATCCGCGCGCCGAGGGCATGCAGCCCGCCCTGTATGGTGCAGACTTCGCCGTCTGCAGGGTAGGCGAGCAGGCTGCCGCCGATCCGCGCGCTGTGCGCATCCACCGCCGGCTGGCCGGGCGGGCCGGTCAGCGCGGCGCCGTTCAGCACGCAGTTGCCGCCGATCTCCGCGCCCAGCAGCCGGATTTGCCCCTGAACACGGCTGCGCTGCCCGTCCGGCGAGAGGAACAGAGCGCCGCCGAGCCGCATCCCGTCGCAGCTCAGCGCGTAGCCCTTGGGCTGCCGCAGATCGGCGCTGAGAAGTGCCAGGTCGCCGCCGATGCGGGCGCCGACGAAGCGTAACGCGCCCTCGGCCTTCAGCCGGCGCAGGAACACGCCGCCCGCCACGCTGGCGCCGTCGGCGTTCAGCGCCTCGCCGCCCGGCGCCTGCAGCACCGCGTCATCGGCATCCAGGGTGCCGCCGATGCTGGCGCCGACGAAATCCAGCAGGCCCGCCGCGCGGGTTTGCCGCAGGTACACGCTGGCGCCGATGCGGGCGCCGTTGCAGTTCAGCACCGTGCCGGCGGCGGGCGGCGCCACCAGCCATGCGTCGGCCGCGTCCCTGCCCCAGGCCAGGTCCGCGTCGCGCACAATCAGCGCCCCGGCCAGGTCGGCGCGGATCAGGTTGATCGCCCCGCCAGGCAGCACCGTCACGCCGTGCAGGTTGGTCTCCCCCTGCACATGCAGCCGCAGGCCCTCCAACCCGGCCAGCGTGCCGCCTATCAGGTTCAGCCCGCGCAGGCAGGCATCGCGAAGTGCAAGCGTGAAGCCCGCCGTCTCCGTCTCGCCGGTGCAGCCTACCAGCACCAGCGGCGGCAAGGGCTGGTCGCGGCTGCCTTGGTCTGCCAGGTTCAGCTCGCCGCTGATCCTTGCGCCCTGCACCCGCAGCCCGCTCGGCGAAAGCGTCAGCCCCGGCACCGCGCCCAGCAGCAGCGCCCGCAGCACCGCGCCGCGCACGGTGCCCAAATGCTCGGGCGGCACCGTCACCCGGCCGGGGCCCGCGCCCAGCGCGAAGCCCGGCAATTCCACCCCGCCCAGCTTCACCGCGCCGAGAACGGCCCAGTCACCCCGCGCCACCGCCGCGCACAGCGCCACCTCGGCAAAGCTCGGCCCGCCGAACCCCGCCTGCTCCAGCACCACCCGCCAGTTGGTTACGTCTGCCATGCCCGGAACCATACGCCAGGCCCGCGCCCGCAACAGCCCTCAGGCGAAGACAATCCCCGCCGCCGATACCCAAGGCAGCGCCGCCGTCACCGTGCTGTCCTGCGCCAGCTCGGTCAGCACCCAGGCCAGGGAAGCGCCCGCGTCCAGCAGCCCCTGCCACGCCGCCGCCTGGTCGGCCTCGCCCACATGCCCCAGCGCCAGCGCCACCACCTCCGGCGCCGAAGCGCCGGCATGCGCCTGGCGGAACTCGGCGCTGTCCAGGAAATCCTGCGCCACCTCGGCCAGCATCTCGCCATGCTGCAAGGCGCCGACCCAATGCGCCCAACCTGGCGCATCCGGCGCGCGGCCCAGCACCACCTGGTACAGCCGCGCCACGTCGGCGCCGGCGCCGGTCGGCACCCACAGCCCCTCCGCCAGCAGCCCGTCGGTCGCCGCCTTCACCGGGTCGGCATTGGCCGCCGCCAGCAGCACCGCGCCGCGGTCCCAGCCCGCCGCCAACTGCGCCGCCGCCACCGCCTCGCCGCCGCCATGCGCCGCCAGCAGCGCGGCGAAGCCGGCATCGTCCAGCCCGCCATGGGCCGAGACATATTCCTGGCTGCGCAGGAACAGCCCGGCGGCGTCATGCAGGGAAAGCCCCGCCTCCACCCGGCCGAGCCAATCCACCAGCCCCGGCGTATCCGGCGCGCGGCCCAGCGCCACCTGGTACAGCCGCGCCAGCACTGCCGCGGGGTCCGCCGCATCCACCGCCAGGTGGCCATCGCGGAAGTCCAGCGCCTCGATCCCGGCAAAGCTGGTGGCGTCCGCGCCCCGGGTCACCGTCCCGGCGCCCAGGTTCACCACCACATCGGCCCGCCGCGTGTCGAACAGCGCGGTATCCACCCCTGCGCCGCCCAGCAGCGTGTCGTTGCCGCCGCCGCCGGCCAGCACCGCGCCAAGCGCCGGCGCCGCCAGCACCTCATCGGCCAACGTGCCCTGGCCGAACACCGCCTGCCGGGCTTCGTCGAACGTCCACGCCACGGGCGAAGCGCCGTGCATGCCGTAAAGCTCCTGCGCCGCCAGCGCGTCCAGCGCCCGCGGCACTTCCGCCACCCCGGCACGGCCGGCCTGGTAGGCCATCACAGTCGTGTCGGTATTCCACAGCGCCGGGTCCAGCTGGATGGTGCCATCCCACGGGTGCTTCAGCCCCAGCGCATGGCCGATCTCATGCAGCAGCACGGTGAAGCCGATGTTGTGGTCGCTCGGCGCCAGCGGGGCGTTGCCGAACAGCGCCAGGTTCATCGCCACATTGCCCAGGGGCGGGAAATAGCTCAGCCCGGCGACGGAAAGGCTGCCCAGGTCATCCAGCCGGAAGCGGATATCCACCCCCGCGCCATTGGTGGTGTCCGGCACCTCGACGAACTGCACGCCGCAGACCGCCGCCCATCGGTCCAGCGCCTGCCGGGCCGAAGCCTGCTGCGCCGCCGAGAAGCTGGCCCAGTTCCCGGCCGCCAGCGGCGCGCCCAGGCCGCCGCCGCCATCGGCCGCGAAGCTGTAGGTCACCACCATCGGCGTGCCATTGCCAACGCCCCAGGTGGCGAAGCTCAGCAGGGCTTCAGGATTGGCAACGGCTGGCATGACCGGAGTGCTAACGCCCCGCTAACTCTTAACGCAACAGAAAAGAGGTTAAGAATACTTTTTGGTACAGCATTGGTTAAATAGTAAACAGCCTTCCCCAGCCAGACAAGCCGCGCGTTTCCGCCCCCGCCGCGCGCAGCCCGCCCCATAACGAGACGGCGATGCTGTCCAGGATCACGCAGCCCAGCTCGGCTTCCAGCCGCGCCGCCAGGCGGGTGCCGCGGAAATTGGTGCAGTGGATGATGATCGCCTCCGGCCCCGCCGCCGCGGCTTCCCGCACCAGCCGCTCCACCGTGGCTTCGCTGTGCTCGGCAAAGCTGTAGTTGCCGGGGTCTTCCAGGTGGCGCTCGGCCACGCAGTCCAGCCCGGCCGCGCCCAGGTTGGCGATGATGGCCTGCTGCACGCTGCCCAGGTAGGGCGTCACCAGCGCCACCCGCCGGGCGCCCAGCAGCGCCAGCGCCTGCATCAGCGCCAGGGTGCAGGTGGTGGCGGGAATGCCGGTGGCCGCGGTGCAGGCCGCCGCCAGCTCGCGGTCCGCCGCCAGCCCCAGCCAGGAGCCAGAGGTGCCGTTCCAGCACAGCGACTCCACCTTGGCATCCGCCAGCAGCTCCGCCGCCACCACCACCGGCCCGCCGCTGAACTGCGCGTTGGCCCCGGCATCCAGCCCGATGCTCAGCACCCGGAACCGGCCGAAATGCGCGGTGTGGTCGGTGCCCGCCAGCATCTCCGCCGTCATCGGCTCCAGCACCGTGTTGGAGGAGGGGGTCAGCATGCCCAAGCGCATCAACGTCACCTTTCGTCTCAAGGCGCCGCCGGGCCATTGTCGCCGCCGCGCACCGCCCCCATTCTCCGCCGGCCGAGGAGAAGCATAAAGCCCATGACCTATGTGCCCGACATCAGCCCCGAGGAAACCTGGCAGGCCCTGCAGGCCGACCCACAGGCCGTGCTGGTGGATGTCCGCACCGATGCCGAATGGAACTTCGTCGGCCTGGCCGACCTTTCCGCCGCCGGCAAGCAGCCGCTGCTGATCCCCTGGCAGGTCTACCCGAGCATGCAGGTCAACGGCGCCTTCGCCGAGCATCTGAAGCAGGCCGGCGTCACGCCGGAGCACAAGGTGTTCTACATCTGCCGCAGTGGCGTGCGCAGCATGGCCGCCGGCGCCGCCGCCCAGGCCGCCGGCTTCGTCCACGCCTTCAACGTGGCCGATGGCTTCGAGGGCCCGCCCGACGGGGAAGGGCACAGGGGCCAGGTGGCGGGCTGGAAGGCCGCCGGCCTGCCCTGGCGCCAGCGCTGAGCTGCGCCGTTCCCCCGGCGCCATTCCGGCGCTAACCTGCCGCAGCATCCGCTCACGCTTGATCAGCGTGAGCGGATTTCGTGCTGTAGCTTCAATAGGTTGCAGAGCAAGAAATCCGTTCTGATGATTCCCTCAGAACGGATATTGCTCTGCCCGCCAAACCGGAGGAAACCGCGCCATGACGCCCTTGCCGCTGAATACCGAATTCCTGTTCCGCATGGTGCTGCACGCCGGCGCGCCGCAGATGACCACGCCCGACCTGCGCGTGGTCCCCGTCACCGGCGGCACCTTCGAAGGCCCCAGCCTGAAGGGCGAACTGGTCCCCGGCACGACGGCGGACTGGCTGCGCGTGGAGGCCGACGGCACCAGCCGCATGGATGTCCGCCTGGTGATGAAGACGGACAAGGGCCAGCACTTCTTCATGAACTACAGCGGCGTCCGCCACGGCCCCGCTAATGTCATCGCCGCGCTCGGTCGTGGCGAGGCGGTGGACCCCGCCAGCTACTACTTCCGCATCGCCGTGCGCTTCGAGACCGGCGACGCCGACCTGGCCTGGCTGAACAAGGTGGTCGCCGTGGGCGTCGGCCAGCGCCCGCCGGCGGGGCCGACCTATGATGTATATGTGGTGAGGTAGCACCTGGAGTGTGATGGTCGCAGGCGTGAATCACCCGACAAAACAATGCGCTACAAGTTGTCAGGCGCTTTCATCTGCGCCTGAGGGATTCTAGTCGCCCGCTGCCGGCGCGCATGCGCCGGCAGTGGTTTCACCCCGCCGCCGGCAGCCAGGGCGCCGGCACGAAGAAGCGCCCGCCCACCGTCTTCAGCGCGTTGTTGTCGCTGGCCATCGCCACGTCGCGCAGCGCCAGCAGCAGGGCACCGGCCTGGGTCTGCCGCCAGAACCACTGGTCGGCCTGCCGGGCGGAAGGCGGTGCGCCATCGGCCGCCGCGGCCTCGCCGTACATCGCCTTGATGTCGTCGCACAGGAAGCGCACCGCCAGCGCGGTGGTCTGGTGCAGCGCCACGCTGGGCAGCCCGCCGGCCAGCACCGCGGCGGCGAAGGCCGGCCAGGCTTCCGGCGCCTGCCCCGCCAACCCCACCGTGGTCCGCCCGCCATACCGCGCCTGCGCCCGCGCCCAGGCCGGGCGCAGCGCCGCCAGCTCGGCGCCGAAGCCCGCCACGCTGAACGGCGCGGTAGCAGCGGGCAGCGGCGGCGCCCAGCCCGGCGTATCCTGCCAGTTGGGGTCTTCCTCGGCATGGTCGGCCAAAATCACCGGCCCGTCGGTGCGTTCCAGCAGGCCCAGCGCCGCCAGCAGCACCCGCCGCTGGAACGCCGCATCCCCCGGATGCCCCATGGGGCGCCCAAGCTGGAACGGCACGAACAGCGCGCGCGGCGGCCTGGTGCGTTCGGCCTGGCCCCGCGCAATGGCGATGGCGACCGTCGGCGTCCCGCGTTCCTCAAGCATGTGTGCGAGCGCGCTCACGGCGCGCGTGCAGAGCGGTCAGACCGGGGTCAGCAGCACCGCGTCGACGTTTTCCTGCTTCAGCTGGCCGCTGATCTGGTCCGCCGCCGCCACCATGCCCACGGGGTCCGAAGAGCCCATGACGGTGTAGTTGGTCTCGGCCAGGCCGCCGACCAGGCCCTCGGCCGCCAGCGCCCGCAGCCGCTCCAGCGGGAAGGCCACGTTGGCGTCGCGGCCGAAGCCCTGCCGGTCGTAGTTGATCGAGACATGGCTCATCAGCAGGTCGCCGGGCGGCAGGCTGGCGGGCAGGAAGCGCGCCTCCGTGCTGCCGAAGGGGAAGGGCGGCTCGCCGCGCTGCACCAGGGCGGCGCTGCTGACAATGGCGACCTTGCGCTGGTTCAGCGGCCTACCGGTGACGAAGGGCGTGGTGGTGAAGACCGGGCATTCGATGGTGTCCACCGCGGTCCGCGTCGGCAGCGGGATGTCCTCAAGCCGGGCCATGCTACTTCTCCTGCCAGGGGCGCCGCTGCCACAGGGCGCGCAGCTGGGCTTCCTCGCGCAGCACATCGGCACGGTACTCGGCACCGATCTCCGGCGCCAAGGGCAAACCGACGCGCTCCGCCTCGCGCACGAAGGCCGGGTCCGCCATCGCCGCGGCGAAGGCGCGTTCCAGCCGCGCCGTCACCTCGGCCGGCAGCCCGCCCGGCGCCGCAATGCCGCGCGTCGCGCCGCTGATCACGTCCAGCCCCTGCTCCTTCAGCGTCGGCACCGCGGCCGTCTGCCGCCAGCGCGTGGCGGCGGCCTGGCCCAGGCAGCGAATGGCGCCGGCGCGCAGCTGCGCCAGCCCCTCGCTCATGTTGAAGGCCCCCAGCTGCAGGTGCCCGCCCAGCAGCGAGGTCTGCAGCGGCGCGCTGCCATTGAACGGCGCGTGGTTCATCGGCCGCAGCCGCGCCGCCTCCTCCACCGCAATCACCAGCAGGTGGTCGTCCGAGCCGATGCCGGTGGTGCCATAGGTCACCTCGCCCGGCTTCTCCCGTGCCGCGCGCAGCAGGTCGTCCAGCGTCTTCCACGGCGAGGCCGCGGCGACGAACAGCCCGCCGGGGTCGTCCACCACATTGGCGATATAGGTGAAGTCGGCCGCCCGATAGCGCGTCGCCCGCTCGATCGGGTAGGTCACCAGCGCCGGCACGCTGGTGGCCACCAGGGTATAGCCGTCCGGCGCGGCCAGCTGCCCGGCCTCGAACCCCAGCTGCCCGCCGGCGCCGGCCTTGTTGGTGATGACGAAGCGCGCCCCTTCCAGGTGCGGCACCACCGCCTGGGTCACCAGGCGGGCCATGGCATCCACCCCGCCGCCGGGCGGATAGGGCACGATCACCTCGATCGGCCGGTCCGCCGGCCAGGCGGCCCGCGCCAGGCGCGGCGCGGCAAGCGTGAAGGCGGCGGCCCCGGCAAGCAACTGGCGACGGCTGGTCATGGCGTTCTCCCATTCCGGGCGCCGTTGGCCGGCGCCGCGTTGGGGGTAACCCTACACCATCGGTGGCGCTCGCCGCCTCAGTTGTTCTGCACGTTCATCTTGGCCAGGATCGGCCGCCACTGCGCCTCCTGGTCGCGCAGGAACTGGGCGAATTCCTCCGGCGTATTGCCGATGATGAACTGCGCGTCGTTCAGCAGCCGCTCGCGGATGCGTTGGTCCTTCAGCGATTCCGCCGCCGCGCCGTGCAGCCGGCGCACCGCCGCATCCGGCGTGCGCGCCGGCGCCAGCAGGCCGAACCAGCTCAGCGCCTCCAGCCCCGCGGCGTATTCGCCGGTGCAGGGCACTTCGGGCGTGCTGGGCATGCGCTGCTTGGCTGTCCAGATCAGCAGCTTGCCCTGGCGGTTTTCCCGCACCGGCAGCGCCGTGCCGCCGGCCACCACCAGCATGTCGAGATTGCCGGCGACGAAGTCGTTCAGCGCCGCCGCGTCGCCCCGGTAGGTCACGTCCTGCATGGTGATGCCGAGCTTTTCCAGCACCATCAGCATGGCCACATTGGTCAGCGTGGTCGGCCCGTTGGTGCCATAGGTCATCGCTCCCGGGCGGCGCTTGGCCTCGGCGATCCAGGCCGCCACGTCCTGCGGCCCGCGATTCTGCGCGATGACGGCAAACGGATAGGTCGTGGCCAGGCTGATCGGCGCGAAGTCGCTGACCTTGTAGGGCAGGTTGGGCACCACGAGGGGATTGATGCTGAGCGTCGTGCCCGAGGACATCAGGATGGTATGCCCATCCGGCTGCGCCCGCGCGACATACTCGCCGCCGACGATGGTATTGCCGCCCGCGCGGTTCTCCACCTGCACCGCCTGGCCCAGCAGCGCGGTCATCCGCTCCGCCATCAGGCGGGAGAGGATGTCGGTGGAGCCACCTGGCGCGAAGGGCACCACGATGGTCACGGCGCGCTGCTGCGCTAAGGCGGGCCAGGCCAGGGTGGTTGCGGTGGCGCCCGCGGCGAGCGAGGCCCCCAGCAGGGCACGGCGGGTGGTCATGGCGGCATCCTCCGGCGGCATTGGCCCGGGTTCTGCCACCATGCGCCGGCGGATGCTACCTGCGTCCCGCAGGCGCGGGCTTCAGCGCCGCCCCGCCAGCGCCTTGTTCTCCAGCCGGCTCAGCACCCGCACCATCGGCCACAGCAGGATGAAGTAGATCACCGCCGCCGCCACGATCGGCGTGGCGTTGTAGGTCACGCTCTGCGCCTGCCGCGCCTGGAACAGCAACTCCGGCAGCGCCACCACGGAGGCAATGCTGGTCAGCTTCACCACCTCCAGCGTGTTGGAGATGAGGTCCGGCAGCACGTTCCGGAACGCCTGCGGCAGCACGATGTACTGCATGGTCTGCCACCGCGTCAGGCCGGTGCTGCGCGCCGCCTCCTGCTGGCCGCGCGGCACGCTCTCAATGCCCGCGCGCAGGATTTCCCCGTAGTAGCTGCCGGTATTCAGGAAGAAGCCGATGGCCACCGCGCCCCAGGCGCTGATCTCCAACCCCGTGAACGGCACGCCGGCATAGAGGAAGATCAGCAGCACCAGCGGCGGCAGCGCGCGGAACACGTCGGTCCACACCGCCGCCGGCCAGCGTATCCACGGGTTATCAACGGTGGAAAGCAGCGCCAGCACGGTGCCGCCGATCAGCCCCAGCGGCACCACCATGACCGACATCAGGATGGTGCGCTGCAAGCCGTCCCACAGAATCGGCCAAGCCTCGCTGACGATCTGCCAGGAGAAGAAGGCGAGAACGAAGTCGTCCCAGGTCATCGCTCAGCGCTTCCAGGCAAACCGGGTTTCGACCCAGCGGCCGAAGATCACCACCGGCAAAAACAGCACCAGATATGCGGCGGCCCCCATGGTCAGCGGCGTCGGGTTGAAGCTGAAGCTCACCCCCGCATTCGCCGCGCCCAGAATATCCGGCACCGCCACCACGGAAGCCAGCGCGGTGCCCTTGGTGATCGCGATGGTCCGGTTGGTCAGCGGCGGTATCGTCATCCGCAGCGCCTGCGGCAGCACCACATGGCCCAGCGTCTGCAGAAACCCGAGCCCGGTGGACCGCGCCGCCTCCCACTGGCCCTTCGGCACCGCGGTTATCCCGGCCCAGAAGATTTCCTCAGAGAACGCCATCAGCACCGCCGCCAGCGCGATCCAGGCGCAAACAAAGCCGTCCATGGAAAGCCCGGCCGCCGGCAGCCCGAAATACAGCAGCGCGATGATCACCAGCGGCGGCAGCGCGCGGAACAGGTCCACCACGAAGATGATGACCCAGTTCACCACCCGCAGCCCGAAGGCGCGGATCACCGCCAGCCCCAGCCCCGCTGCCAGGCCTGTCACGATGATGCAGGCTGCCAGCACGATGGTCAGCCAGAAGCCCTCGACGATCTTCGGAAAATACTCCGCGGCCACGCGGGCGTTGAAGAAACTGTCGACGAAGCGGTCCCAGTTGGTCAAAGGCTCAATCCCACCAGAAGAACCACCAGGGGCTGTCCAGCAACCCCGCGGCCAAAGCGGCGACCGTCTCCGTCCCTTGGGTCACGATGTCCTCGCACCAGGCGGCTTGCTCCTCGGCCAGGGCCATTGCGGCGTCGCGCGTTGCGGGCGGCCGGGCGACCCGCAATTCCAGCGTATCCTGGTTCACCGCCACCAATTCCGCGCCGAAGCGCGCCTGCCAGTCGCGCAGCGCGGCAACCAGCAGCGGCGCCGGGGGAACATCGTTCCAGCCGCCCCAATCCAGCAAGGCCAAGGCCTCGGCCCCGTCGCGGACCGGCAAACTCGCCAGGTGAACGCGCGGATGGAAGCCGCCGCTGCCATGCCTGACCATGACGGGGCCGCTCTGCGGCGTGGCCTCGGCCGGCCATTCCCCGCGCTCCAGCGGCGCCATCGCCTCGTCGTCGAAGTCGTCCGCGTCCTCCGCCTGGCGGCTGGCGCAGAACGCCTGCAACGCCTGGGGCAATTCCAGCCCCGCCGCTTCCGTCAGGTTCGCCGCCAGCCGCCCGGCCGCCAGGCGGTCCCGCAGCGCCAGCTTCCGCAGGTCCTGGTCGCTGCCCAGAATCACCGGCCAGCCGCCGCCTTCGGCCCGCATCCTCTCCCATGTCGCCAGCGCCTGTTCCCCGGGGACGCTGATGCAGGGGAAGGGCAGCGCGCCCACCAGCGCGCCCAATGCCGCGTCGGTCAGGGTTTCGTCGCGGGCCATCAGTGCCGCCCGATCTGGCCGATGAAGGCTTTCGTCCGCTCATGCTGCGGGTTGCCGAAGACCTGGTCCGGCGTGCCCTGCTCCACGATGGCGCCATCCGCCATGAACACCACGCGGTCCGCCGCGGCGCGGGCGAAGGCCATCTCGTGGCTCACCACCACCATGGTCATGCCGTCCTGCCGCAGCTCGCGCATCGCTTCCAGCACGCCGCCCACCAGCTCCGGGTCCAGCGCCGATGTCGGCTCGTCGAACAGCATCACCCGCGGCTCCAGCGCAATGGCGCGGGCAATCGCCACGCGCTGCTGCTGCCCGCCGGAAAGCTGGCCGGGGAAATGCCCGGCGCGGTCCGCCAGATGCACCCGGTCCAGCGCGGCCTGGCCGCGCTTCTCGGCCTCGGCCCGGCCCAGCCCCAGCACTTTCCGCAGGGCCAGCGTCACATTCCCCAACGCGGTCATGTGCGGGTACAGGTTGAAGCTCTGGAACACCATGCCGATGCGCTGCCGCGCCTTGTTGATGTCGGTGCGCGGCGAAAGCATGTCCACGCCATCCACCACAATGGCCCCGCCGGAGGGTTCCTCCAGCCGGTTCAGGCAGCGCAGCAGCGTGGACTTGCCCGAGCCTGACGGCCCGATCACGAAGACCAGCTCCTTCTCCTGCACCACCAGGTCGACGCCCTTCAGCACGTGCAGCGCGCCGAAATGCTTGTGGATGCCGGTCGCTTCGACAATCGCCATCAGGCGCCTGCCATCAAAATGCGCTGACCCCTGGCCCGCGGACGCGAAGGCTGTGGCGCGGACTCAGGCGCCCCGCCAGGGGCGAGAGGCCGAATGGCCGACGCGGGCTTATGCCCGCGCAAGCCAAGCGGCCGGACGGCCGCGCCCGGCGCCTGAGGGCAAACAAAAAGCATCAGCTGCACTGCAGCTGATGCGGAGTCGGGTCGTAGCCCGGCAGCCCCGGCACGCCGAAGCCCGGGAAGATCGTCACCTCGCCATCATCCGGCTTCGGCGCCTGCCCGAACCACTTCTCGCTCAGCCGCGCCACCGTGCCGTCCCGCTTCATGCATTCCAGCACCCGCTCCATCGCGTCGCGCGCGGCGGTTTCGCCCTGGCGGAACGGCGTGCCCCAGTGGAAGCGCGTGCCCGGCAGCGCGAAGTCCGCAATGTACTGCGGCGTGCGCGCGGCGCTGTACTTGATCACCGTGTTGCCGCTCAGGTTGGCATAGGCACGGCCCTGCAGCACCGCCTGCACCGCGTCCGGCTGGGTGTCGAAGGCGAGCAGCGTCAGGTTCAGCCGCTCGCGGTTGTTGTTCACCCAGGCCTCGTACGGCGTGCCCTTGTTCACGCTGATGGTCTTGCCGCGCAGGTCTTCCTCGCTGCGGATCGGCGGCGTGCCGCGGCGGATGCCGAATTGCAGCTCGGTGTACAGCGCGCCTTCGGTGAACAGCAGGCTGGCGGCCCGCTCCGGCGTCACCGTGGTCGGCGCGCACAGGAAGTCGTAGCGCCCGGCATTCAGCGCCGGGATCAGGCCGGAGAAGCTGGCCGAGGTGATCTCGATCCGCCGGCCCATGCGCTTGCCGATCTCGTCGAACAGGTCGACCTGGAAGCCCTGGGTCTTGCCGTCCATGGTCGGGAAGGCGTGCGGCGCGAAGGTGCCGTCCACGCCGCAGCGCCAGGGCGGCAGGGTGGAGTTCACGGCGCCGACGACGGTCTGCGCCTGGGCGGTGGCACCAAGGCCGGCGGCCAGTGCAATGGCAAGCATGAAGCGACGCATGGGTTGGGTCCCCTTGTCCCGAGCAAGGCGCGGAGGTTCGGGGATTCAAGCGGCGAGCGCAACCGGGGGGGCGGGCCAGGTGCCGCGTTTCTGGGCCGAAAGTGGCGCGCAAATAGGCGAGGCGCCCGAAAGTTGCGCCGCCCCTGGGCAGGCCGCGAATCAAGGACCTGGTGCCGGAAAGCGCCGAACCATCCGGGATTACCATGTCTCCGCATGCAGTCGTCTCATGCATGCGTAATATTTCCATGGAACGACACTTGGTTTGCGATCTTTCCAGCGAGTCTTGTTTTTAAACAACGCGTGCACAACGTTTCAACCTTGGGTTGGTTTCATCCGGGCTGACCAGACCGCAAGGCTACCGCGAATGAACCCGGCGCGCGCCTGATGTGCAGCGCGCCCCGACGGCGCGGAGCGGCAGCATGGCGGATAGAGTGCTCTTCACCGGCATTACGCCGGACACCGGCATCCCCGGGGACAACATCACCTCGGCCAGTGACATCACGCTGTTCGGCACGACCAACGGCGACCCCTTCATTGTCGCTTTCTCTGCAGGGGGGGATTTCCCGCAGACCACCGTCACCGGCGATAACTGGACCGCGACGCTGACCGGGCTGCTACCGGGCACCTACGAGATGATCGTCTGGGACATTCCCTATTACGACCTGTTCGGCACCGTTCAGTTCTTCAACTTCACCATCCTCGCCGCCGACCCCGTCACCGCCAGCGCCACCGGATGGGCCGGCACCGTCAGTGGCAACAACGGCAACGACACCCTGACCAGCGCCTTCTCCTCCGCCACCCTCAACGGCCTCGGTGGCGCCGACAGCCTCTCCGCCACTGGCTGGGCCGACAGCCTCCTTGGCGGCGCCGGCAATGACATCCTCTCCGCCACCGGCTCTTCCTCCCTGCTGGATGGTGGCGAGGGCAATGACAGCATCACCGCGTCCGGCTGGGGCAGCATCATCCGGGGCGGCCCCGGCGACGACCTGATCACCGTCAACGCCGACAGCGCCAGCATCGAGGGCGGCGCCGGCCGCAACACCATCCACGCCAATGGCTGGGGCGAGACCATCACCGGCGGCAATGACGGCAACATCGTCGACGGCCCGACCGGCGGCGCCAGCATCACCCTGGGCGACGGCGCCAACCAGGTGACCATCAGCGGCTGGGGCAACCACGTCACCACCGGCAGCGGCGCCGACCTCGTCACCGTGCTCGCCGGCGGCAACAACGTCATCGCCACCGGCGGCGGCAACGACCGCGTGGCCCTGGGGCTGGGCGGCGGCGAGACCGTGACCGGCGCCGAGACCGTCAGCTACAGTGGCGCCTTCAACCGGTACGGCATCCACCGCAACCCCGATGGCAGCCTGAGCGTCACCGGCCCCGGCGGCACCGACCTGCTGACCGGCGCCACCCTGGTCCGCTTCGCCGATGGCCACTTCGACCCCGAGGCGCCGACGCGGGGCGACCTGAACGGCGACCACAGGGCGGAGCTGCTGTTCCAGAACGACACCACTGGCGAGCTGTGGTCCTACGGCAGCTCCGGCTGGGTCGACCTTGGCAACATTTACCACGGGCTGCACCACTACCAGGCGCTGTTCAGCGGCAACCTGCTGGGCCTGGCCACGCGGCAGGTGGTGGCGCAGGACGGTGACGACGGCGTCGAATACGCCACCACGGATGGCGCGACCCTCGGCACCCCGGTGGTGCCATCCCTGCCCAGCTTCACCTGGGATGTCGTCGGCCTGGACGATTTCGCCGGCACCGGCCAGGACAGCATCCTGCAACGATCCAGCTTCAACGGTGGGTTGCGGATGGTCACGGTGAGCGCTCCTGACGTGGTCGCCCAGAATGGTCAGGCTGCGATCATCACCGAGATCGCGAATCCCGGCCTCGGTTGGGTGGTCATCGGCACCGGCGACTTCGACGGCGACGGCCGCGCCGACATCCTGTTCCACACCGCGCCGGGCGTGCCCGCCGCCGCCGCCACCTACTACATCTGGGAAATGGACGGCACGGCCATCAAGAACGGTGGCGCCGCCCAGGCCGCCATGGCCGACCCCAACTACACCGGCGGCGTGGCCAATGGCGGCAGCTGGGCGGTGAAGGCCATTGCGGACCTGGACGGCAACGGCACCGACGACCTGGTCTGGCAGGACCAGATCGGCAACCTCTACCTGTGGGAAATGGCCGGCCTGGCGCCCAGCGCCTATCTCTCGCTGGGCAATGTTGGCACCTGGTGGAGCCTGATCGGCGCCGCCGACCTCAGCGGCGATGGCAAGGCCGACCTGGTGTTCCGGGGCCAGGACGGCACGCTGTGGACCTGGCAGATGAACGGCGCGCAGATCACCGGCGGCGGCGGCATCGGCAATGTCGGCAGCGACTGGCACCTGGTGCATTGAGGGCGCGGGCGGCGTCGGCGCTGCGGCGCCGCGGCTGCCCCGTCGGCGCTGCGGCGCCGCCGCTACCAGGAAGGCGCCGCGGCGCCGCGGCTGCCAGGAAGTCGCCGCGGCGCCGCCGCTGCCACGAAATCGCCCCGGCAGCGGCCCGAAGCTGCCCGACGCCGGGTGTTTAAGGATGGGGAACGGAGATCACCCCCAAATGCAACGCACGGCCTGCTCGCTGATCGCCCTGGCCCTGATCGTCTACATCGCCCTCGGCGCCATGCTGCTGGGGGACAGCTTTGCCCCCGCCCGCCTGCCGCCGCTCTTCGCCGGCTTCGCCGCCGGCCTGGCCGGCCTGGTGCTGATGCTCGGCCTCAGCCTGCTGGACCACCGCGGCGACGCCAAGCGCCAGGTGCGCTTCGGGTAGAGTGTGATCGTCGAAGGCGGAATCGCCGGAGACGTGAATCACACGGCAAAACGAAGACCTGGAGTCTGTCGGGCGCTCCTGATCTGCGCCTGACAGACTCCAGAGTGTGATCGTCGAAGGCGGAATCGCCGGAGACGT
>CAILMF010000002.1 GCA_903835235.1 uncultured Rhodospirillales bacterium | reverse complement strand
GTGCGCCGCCCGCCGCTGCCGCGCCCGCGCCCAGCCGCTGCCGCGGCAACCCCGGCGCCCGCGCCAGCCTCGGCGGCCACACCCACATCTGCGCCGGCCGCCGCCGCCGCCGTGCCGCCCGGCAATCCGCAGGCCATTGCCAACTGGCAGGGCCAGGTGCTGGCCCGCCTGCAGCGCTACAAGCGCTACCCCGAAAGCGCCCGCTACCGGCGGGAGGAAGGCGTCGCCCAGCTGGGCTTCACCATGGACCGCGCAGGCCATGTGCTCGGCGCCACCATCCTGCGCAGCTCCGGCTCTGCCGCATTGGATGCCGAAGCATTGGCCCTGGCCCATCGCGCCCAGCCGCTGCCGCCGCCGCCAGCCGACATGCCGGGCGACCTGCTCAACCTGGCGGTGCCGCTGAACTTCTCGCTCAGCGGGCGCTAGCCTTGGTCCGAGCGACGGCTTCACCGCCCCGCCGATGCCGCCCCCGCGGATCGGGCTCTGGCAACGAAGGTTGCAGCCGCCGCCGCTTCGGCGCGATGATCCCGACCTGGACAGGAGGCCGGGACATGAGCGCCAGCGTCAGCACCGCCACGGGCCGCCTTGCCTTCCGCCCTGTTGGACCAGGTTTCGCCGCCGAGATCATCGGCTTCGATATCGCCGCGCCGATCACGCCCGACGCCGCCGAGACCCTGCGCGCCGCCTATCGCCAGTACCAGGTGCTGGTGCTGCGTGGCCAGCCCGTCTCGCCGGACCAGCAGCAGCGCTTCGGCGAAGTCTTCGGCACCACCGAAATCCGCGAGTACAACAAGGTGCAGCCGAAGGACGGATATTCCTCCCACGTCTCCAACGTGCTGCCGGATGGCGTCTTCGGCCAGGGCGAACTGCGGCTGCACATGGACCAGCTGTTCTTCCCCGAACCGCTGGCGGCGCTGATGCTCTATGCCATCGATATCCCTGCCGAGGGTGGCGACACGCTGTTCTGCGACACCTCGCAGGTGCTCGCCGCCATGCCCGCCGCGCTGCGCGACCGCATCGCCACCCTCACCGCCCGCACCGGCCGCCACTACGATGCCGAGACCGCCCAACGCTACAACGTCTCCATCGCGCCGGAGACGATCGTCCACAACGACCACAAGCTGGTCTGGCAGGAACCCGAGACGGGCCGCCGGTCGCTCTGGATCGGCCGGCGGGAGCTGACCCGCAGCATCGCCGGCATGGCAGATGACGCGGCCCAGGCGCTGTTGGATCAGGTGCGCGCCTGCATCAACGCCAGCACCGCCATCTACCGCCATAAATGGCGCCCTGATGACCTGGTGCTGTGGAACAACCGCACGCTGCAACATGCGCGGGAACCCTTCGACAACAGCCAGCCGCGCACGCTGCGCCGCACCGCGCTGATGGCCCGCGAGGCATGAAGCGCCTCCTCCTCGGCCTGCTGCTGCTGGCCGCGCCGGCCCAGGCCCAGCCCGCCCAGGCGCAGCCAGCGCTGGACCCGGCACCGCTGCGCATCTCGCTGGATGGCGAGTTGCAGATCCTCGACCCCGTCATCACCAGCGCTTACCTGACCCGCAATTTCGCGCTGATGGTGTTCGACCAGCTGATCGCGCAGGACAGCACCGGCGCGTACAAGCCGCAGATGCTGGAAGGCTGGACCGTCAGCCCCGACAATATGCGCTACGACTTCACCCTGCGCGACGGGCTGGAATGGCATGACGGCACGCCGGTGACGGCGGAGGACTGCGTCGCCAGCATCCGCCGCTGGGGCGCACGCGACGGCATGGGCAGGCTGATGCTGGCCGCCACTGCCTCGCTGGAGGTGGTGGACAGCAAGCGCTTCCGCCTGACCCTCGCCCGCCCCTTCGGCTTCGTCATCCAGGCGCTGGGCAAGTCCAGCAGCAACATCCCCGTGATGATGCCGGCCCGGCTGGCCGCGACCGACCCGACCAAGCCGATCCCCGAGGTCATCGGCTCCGGCCCCTATCGCTTCGCTGCCGCCGAGTTCCGCCCCGGCGACCGCGCGGTGTTCCTGCACAACCCGCGCTATCGGCCGCGCGCCGAACCGGCGGACGGCACCGCCGGCGGCAAGGTGGTGCATTTCGCCCGCGCCGACTTCGTCTCCATCCCCGATGTCGCGACCAAGGTGGCGGCGTTGCAGCGGGGCGAGGTGGACTACATCCAGCGCGCCCCCTTCGACTACCTGGCGGCGATGCGCCGTGACCCCAATATTCGCGTCGCCCGGGGTGCCGGCGCGCCGCAATTCATGGGCGTGGTGGTGCTGAACCAGTCGCAGCCGCCCTTCGACAAGCCGCTGGTCCGCCAGGCGGTGCAGCAGCTGATGGACCAGTCGGAGTTCATGGCGGCGCTGGGCCTGCCCGCCGACATGCACATGGCGCAATGCCTCTCGGTCTTCACCTGCGGCTCGCCCTACGACAACGCCGCCGGCGCCGAGCCGCTGCGCCAGCCCAGCCTGGCCCGTGCCCGCGCCCTGCTGCGGGAAGCCGGCTATGCGAATGAGCCGATCGTCGTGCTGCAAAGTACCGACGTGCCGGTCATCAACACCATTTCGCTGGTCACCATCGACCGGCTGCGCCAGGCTGGCTTCAACGTGCAGGTCCGCGCGACCGACTGGTCCTCGGTGGCGCAGCAGCGCTGGAGCCGCAGCCCCGTGGGCAATGGCGGCTGGTCGGTGCTGCCGCTGATCTGGGCCGCCGAGGACCTGGCCACGCCGCTCAGCAACTACCCCATTGCCAACAACTGCCAGAACTTCCCGGGCTGGGCCTGCGACGAGGCGACGACCGGGCTGCTGGCCCGCTTCGGCGCCGCCATCGGCCTGCCGGCGCAGCGCGCAGTGGCGGCGGAAATCCAGGGCCGCGCCCATGCCGCGGTCAGCCTCTCGCTGGCCGGGCAGTTCACCGTGCCGCCGGCCTGGCGCAGCAACCTCACCGGTCTCATTGAGAACCCGGTGCCGATCTTCTGGAACGTCCGGCGTGAGCGGCGCTGAGCCTGCTGGTCACAGCCACGTAAATCTTGCGTTGCAGCATTGAATAACCCCTGGCGCGACCCAGCAAATCGCGCCAGCCTCCGGGGACCAAGAAGCTCGGGGGAATGTCGTCCATGAAAACGCGTAGAAACCTGTTCGGCGCCGCGGCCGGCGCCTTGTTCTGCGGCTGCGGCCTGCTGCACGACGCGCACGCCCAAGGCACCGCCCCGCGCCGCCAGGCCGTCTCGGTCGGCGGCCGCCGGGTCAAGACCATCGACGTGCACGCCCATTGCATCTTCCCGGAAGCGGCGGCGCTGCAGGGCATGACGCGCGACAACATCTACGCCGGCCCACCCGGCGCGCGCGAAAGCCCCATCGACAGCGTCGAGGAACGCTTCGCCGCCATGGACCGCCAGAAGGTGGACATGGAGGTGCTCTCGGTGAACCCGCACTGGTACGGCGTGCCGCGGGATACCGCCGCCCGCGTGGTCGAGAAGACCAATGAGAGCATGGCCGCGCTCTGCGCCGCGCATCCGGACCGCTTCGCGGGCTTCGCCGGCCTGACCATGCAGGACCCGCAGCTGGCGGTGCGCGAGATGGAAAAGGCCATCCGCAGCCAGGGCCTGAAGGGCATTGCGGTGGGCGCCGAAGTCGGTGCGCTGGAGCTTTCCGACAAGCGCTTCGACCCGGTCTGGCAGAAGGCCGATGAGCTGGGCGCCGTGGTGTTCATCCACCCGCAGGGCGTGCCGCAGCTGAACCAGCGCCTGGCCGGCAATGGCTACCTGACCAACGTCATCGGCAACCCGCTGGGCACCACCATCGCGCTGGCGCACCTGATCTTCGAGGGCGTCTTCGACAAGGCGCCGGGCCTGAAGGTCATTGCGGCGCATGGCGGCGGCTTCCTGACCCATTATGCCGACCGCTTCGACCATGGCTGCCGGCTGAACCCGGCGGGCTGCGACAGCTCGATCACGCTGAAGAAGAAGCCGACCGAGTATCTGAAGCAGATCTGGTTCGACAGCCTGGTATTCACGCCGGAAGCCATCCGCCACCAGCAGGCCGTCACCGGCGCCATGCAGATGGTCATGGGCAGCGACTGGCCCTACCCCTGGGTGCTCGATCCGGTCGACCACATCATGGCGTCCAACTCGCTGAACGACGCGCAGAAGCGTGCCGTGCTGGGCGAGACGGCGGCGAAGCTGCTGAAGATCACCACGTGAAATGGCGCGCGCGAAGGCAATGCCTTCGCGTGCCCCTCGGTCGCGCCTTGCGAAGGCACGCATTTGCGTGATGCCGGCCGCCTCTGTGGCCCTTGAGTGCGCGGCCACAAGGCCGCGGCCGCCATCCGGCGGCTCGGCCCGCGCCGTGCGGGCCGCTGAATACGGGCCGGGGGTGCTCCCCCCGGCGGCTACTCCGGCCGAATGTTGCCGCGCCGGATCACCTCGGCCCATTTCAACGTATCGGCGCGGATCAGCGCGGCGAAATCGGCGCGGCTGCCGCCCACCGGCTCCATGCCCTGTTCGGTGATGACCCGCACCACCTCCGGCTCATGCAGCGCGGCGGCGGCGGCGGCGTGCAGCTTCACCAGCACCGCTTCCGGCACCGCGCCGGCGGTGACCAGCCCATGCCAGTTGCTGGTCTCGATCTGCCCCAGCCCGCTTTCCGCCAGCGTCGGCACCTCCGGCAGGAAGGGCAGCCGCTGCGGGCTGCCGACGGCGATGATCCGCAGCGTGCCGGCGCGGTGATGCGGCAGGAAGACCGGCATGTCCGACAGCCCGCTATCCACCTCCGCCGCCAGCAGCGCGGTGCCCACCGGCCCGCCGCCGCGGTAGGGCACATGCACCAGCCGCACCCCGGCCATCTGCGCGATCAACTCCCCGGTCAGATGCGGCATGCTGCCGGCGCCGGAGGAGCCGAAGGTGATGGTGCCCGGCCGCGCCTTCGCGGCCGCGATCAGGTCGCCCAGGCTGCGGAAGGGCGAGCGCGCCGGCACCACCACCGGCACCTGCACGTTCATCGCCAGCGTGATCGGCGCCAGGTCGCGCTGCGGGTTGAACGGCGGCGGCGCCATCAGGCTCGGCCCGATCACGATGGCACCGGTGGTGCCCAGCGCCACGGTATGGCCATCGGCCGGCGCCTTGGCCGCCAGCTCCACGCCGGTGACGCCGCCGGCGCCGGACCGCGTCTCGATCACCACGGGCTGGCCCAGCGTGGCGGCCATGCGCGGCGCCATCAGCCGGGCGACGAAGTCGTTGGAGCCACCAGGCGCGAAGGGCACCACGAAGCGGATCGGCCGGGTGGGAAACGCCTCCTGCGCCTGGGCGGCGGGCAGGGCGGCGAACAGGGCCAGGGCAAGGCTGAGACGTTGCAGCATCGGCGGTTCCTCCCGGCGGTCTTGGCCGCCTGTTGCGCCCAGCCTAGCGCCTCCGCCGGCGCGGAAACAATCGCCGTCGCGCCGGCTGGCCAGCAGCGCGAGACGCGTCCTACACTTGCCGCCCCGGCCACAGCGCCGGCAAGCAACGGGAACGTCCATGCCCTCAACCATCCGCCGCCGCACGCTGCTGGCCGCGCCCGCGGGGCTGCTCGCCGCGCCCGCGTTGGCCCAGGCGCCCTGGCCCAACCGGCCGCTCCGCATCATCGTGCCCTTCGCGCCGGGCGGGCCGATCGACCAGAATGCCCGCATCGTGGCGCAACCGCTCAGCGAGGCGCTGGGCCAGCCGGTGGTGATCGAGAACCGCACGGGGGCCAATGGCGTCGTCGCCGCCGAGACCGTGCAGCGCGCCCCGGCCGATGGTTATACGTTGTTGTTCAGCGTCATCCACCTCAGCGTGCTGCCCAGCCTGCAGCCCAACCTGAGCTACGACATCGAGCGCGACTTCGTGCACGTCACGCTCTCGGCCTACTACCCAATCATACTTGTCGTGAAGCCGGAGACGCCGATCCGCTCGATTGCGGAACTGATCGCCAAGGCCAAGGCGGCGCCGGGGTCGCTCAGCTACAGCCATTCAGGCTATGGCGGCGGCACGCACCTGGCTGGCGAGTTGTTCGCCATGCAGGCCGGGGTGCAGCTGCGCCAGGTGCCGTATCGCGGCAGCGCGCCGGCCATGGCCGACCTGCTGGGCGGGCATGTCGACATGATGTTCTCCGACGCGCCGACCGCGGTGCAGCCGGTGCAGGCCGGGCTGCTGCGCCCGCTCGGTATCTCCACGCCGCAACGCTCTGCCCTGATGCCGGCGCTGCCGACCATCGCCGAGCAGGGCCTGCCCGGCTACGGCGCCTATAGCTGGGGCGGGGTCTCGGTGAAGACCGGCACGCCGCCCGAGATCGTGACCCGCCTGAACACTGAGCTGGTCCGCCTGATGCACGACCCCGCCGTGCGCGAGCGGATGCTGAAGATCGGCGCCGAACCCAAGCCCGGCACGCCCGCCGAGTTCAGCGCCATGATCCACGCCGAGATCGCCAAATGGGGCGAGGTGGTGCGCCGCGCCAATATCCGGATGGGCGACTGATGCGCATTGCCATCATCGGCGCCGGCATCGGCGGGCTGACGCTGGCCGGCCTGCTGTCCCGCCGTGGCTTCGCGGTGGAGGTTTACGAGCAAGCGCAGCGCTTCGCCCGCGTCGGCGCCGGCATCCAGCAGAGCAGCAATGCGCTGAAGGTGCTGCGCGCGCTGGGGCTGGAAGACCGCCTGCGCGCGACGGCCTTCGCGCCGGAGGTCTGGAACAACCGCGAATGGGACAGCGGCGCGGTCAAGCACACGCTGACGCTGGGCGCGCGGTTCGAGCAGCGCTACGGCGCGCCCTACCTGCTGCTGCATCGTGGCGACCTGCATGCGGCGCTGGAAAGCGCGCTGCCCGCCGCCTGCCTGCACCTGGGCCATGCGGTGGAGCGGGTGGACGGCACCACGCTGCACTTCACCTGCGGCGGCACCGCCAGCGCCGATGCCGTGGTGGCCGCGGATGGCGTGCATTCCCCGGTGCGCACGCAGTTGTTCGGGGCCGAGGCACCGCGCTTCAACGGCCGCGTCGCCTACCGCGCCACCTTCCCGGCCGCCTTGATGGCCGAGCCATTGCTGGACGACTGCACCAAGTGGTGGGGGCCGGACCGGCACATCGTGATGTACTACACCAAGCCGGACCGCAGCGAAGTCTACTTCGTGACCAGCGTGCCCGAGCCAAACTGGCGCACCGAAAGCTGGTCCAGCAAGGGCGACCTCACCGAACTCCGCGCCGCCTTCGCCGGCTTCCACCCGCGCGTTCGCGCCGTGCTGGACGCCTGCCCGGAGGTGCATAAATGGGCGCTGGTGGAACGCGACCCACTGCCGCGCTGGCACCAGGGCCGCGTCGCGCTGCTGGGCGACGCCTGCCACCCGATGGTGCCCTACATGGCGCAGGGCGCGACCTCCGCCATCGAGGACGCCGCCGTGCTGGCGCGCTGCCTGGAAGCCGAGAGCGACCCCGAGCGTGCCTTCGCCCGCTACACCGCGACGCGCCACGCCCGCGCCTCCGAAATCCAGCTGACGTCGCATCGCAACGAGTGGATGAGCACGCGCACCGACCCCGACTGGGTCTATGGCTACGACGCCCTTGCAACACCCCTGGCCGAAGCGGCCTGATCTTTCACGGAGAACCCGCATGTCCTCAGCCATTGTCGGCCAGCTGGCCCCCACCGGCGTGCTGCGCGCCGGCGTCAACATGGGCAACTTCTTGCTGGTGACCGGCCGGGCGCCCAATGGCGACCCGACCGGTGTCTCCCCCAGCATGGCCAAGGCCATCGCGGACCGGCTGGGCGTGCCGATGCAGCCCAAACCCTATGCGCGGCCGAACGAGGTGGCCGACGCCGTCGGCGACTGGGACATCGCGCTGATCGGCGCCGAGCCGCAGCGCGCCGCCAAGATCAGCTTCACCGCCGCGTACTGCGAGATCGAGGCGACCTACCTGGTGCCGGCCGGCTCGCCCATCACCAGCTTGGCTGAAGTCGACCGCCCGGGCGTGCGCATCGCCACCTCGGCCGGCGCCGCCTATACGCTGTGGCTGGAGCGGAACATCAAGCAGGCGCAGCTGGTGCTGGTGCCCGGCGGCGGCGGCGCGGCGATGCAGAAGTTCGTCGACGACAAGCTGGAGGTCTATGCCGGCCTGCGTCCCGGCCTGCTGGGCGACCTGGCCAAGCTGCCGGGCGCGCGGATCCTTGATGGCCAGTACATGGCGGTGCAGCAGGCCATCGGCTGCGCCAAGGGCAACGACGCCGCCTTTGTCTTCCTGCGCGACTTCGTCGAGGAAGCCAAGCGCAGCGGCCTGGTCGCGCGCTTCATTGCCGAGCACAAGGTGCAGGGCCTCTCGGTCGCCCCGCTGGCTTGACGCATCCGGCCGCGCGCCATCGCGGTGGCGCGTGGCCCGGGCGGCATTCACCGCTCTGGCGACGACCAGGACTTCAGGGAAGGGAAACAGCGATGAAATTCGCGCTGCATTTCGGCAACATCAACTTCCCCGACGCTGCCGGCGCCGCCCGCGTGGCGCGTGCGGCGGAGCAGGCGGGGTTCGACACGCTGCTCGCCATCGACCATGTGGTGCTGCCGCAGAGCTACGACAGCGTCTATCCCTACTCCGCCAATGGCCGCATGCCCGCGGCGAACACCGCTGCCTATCCGGACCCGCTGATCTGGATGGCCTTCGCCCTGGCCGCCACCACACGGCTGAAGCTGATGACCGGCGTCATCATCCTGCCGCAGCGCGAGCCGCTGGTGCTGGCCAAGCAGGTGGCGACGCTGGACAGCATGAGCGGCGGTCGCGTCGAACTCGGCATCGGCGTCGGCTGGCTGCGCGAGGAATTCGCCGCCATCGGCGTGCCGTTCGAGAAGCGCGGCAAGCGCGCCGATGAATACCTGGCCGCCATGCGCGCGCTCTGGGCCAGCGACGGCGCCAGCCATGCCGGGGAGTTCGTCAACTTCCAGGGCGTCAACAGCAACCCCAAGCCGGTGCGGGGCCAGGTGCCGATCATCATCGGCGGCCATTCGGAAGCCGCGGCGCGGCGGGCCGGCCGGTTGGGCCAGGGCTTCTTCCCCTCCATCGGCGCGCAGCAGGACATCTTCCCGCTGTTCGACACGGTCGCCCGCGCCGCCGAGGCCGCAGGCCGCGACCCCGCTGAGATCGAGCGCATCACCGGCTGCCCCGGTGCGCTGGGGGAAGACCCGCTGGCGGCGGTGGCGGAACGCGCGGCGCGCGGGGTCGGCCGCGTGGTGCTGCCGATGACCGCCTTCCTGCCTGATATCGAGGAGAAGCTGGCCGAGTTCGGCGAGCGGGTCATCGCCCCCTCGCGCTGAGCCGGCCCCGCCGCACGGGATGAACGCGCCGGAGAATACTGAACCGGCGCCAACCCCGATTCAGCCGGGGCGGAAACTGCTGTAGAACGCGTTGCCACACCCAGCCACAGGTTGCCCCATGCGCCGTCCTGCCCTGCTCGCCGCCCTGCTCCTGCCGCTCGCCTTTGCGCCGGCCCAGGCTGAACCCACCGTGACCACGCTGCGCCCCGGTGACGGCAAGACCTACCCGCAGCGCGGCCAGCGCGTGGTGGTGCACTACACCGGCACGCTGACCAATGGCGGCGCCACCTTCGACAGCAGCCGCACCCGCGGCCAGCCCTTCACCTTCACCATCGGCACCGGCCAGGTGATCCGCTGCTGGGATGTCGGCGTGGCCCGCATGTCCGTGGGTGAGCGCGTCAAGCTGCATTGCCCGGCCGCCGACGCCTATGGCACGCGCGGCGCCGGCGGCGTGATCCCGCCGAATGCCGAGCTGGATTTCGACGTCGAGCTGCTGCGGATCGAGTAGCGCCCGAGCGGCTGGAGCGTGATCCGTTCGGAGGGATCACGCTCCAGCGGCTGTTCGAGATATTGCTCAACCGCACTGGCGATACCGCCTTCACGGATCAGGTCCTGGGCTCCATCGCCGGACGCCGCGGAACGGCCTCTCGCTACATCTTCTTGCCGATGGTCCAGCCGCCATCCACGGTCAGGATCGCGCCGGTGATGAAGCCGTTGCGCTCCTCCGCCAGGAACAGGATCGCGTGCGCCACCTCCGCCGGCTCGGCCCAGCGGCCGACGGCGTGGATGTCGCGGATCACCTGGCTCTGCACCGGGTCCTGGAAGTAGCGCTCGGTCATCGGCGTCCGCACCACGCCCGGCGCCACCGCGTTCACGCGGATGCCGCGGTCGCCCAGTTCCAGCGCCATCTCCTTGGTGATGCCGACCACGCCATGCTTGCTGGCCACATAGGCGGCGCGGTTCGGCGAAGCCGAGATGCCCAGCGTGGAGGCCAGGTTGACGATCCGCCCGCCCTGGCCCAGCGCCACCAGGCGCCGCGCGAAGGCTTGGCTGGCCAGGAAGGTGCCGGTCAGGTTCACTGCCAGCACGCGGCTCCATTCCTCCAGCGAGAGGTCGAGCACGCTGACGATCTCGCGGATGCCGGCCGAGTTCACCAGCACGTCCAGCCGGCCCAACGTGGTCTCGGCGGCCTGCACGAAGGCCGTCACGGAACCCGCATCGGTCACATCCAGCGCGAAGCCATGCGCCTCGCCGCCCTCGGCACGAATGGCCGCCGCGGTCTTCTCGGCCTGCGCCTGGTCCAGGTCGCCCACCGCCACGCGGGCGCCTTCCCGCGCCGCGGCGTAGCAGACCTGCTGCCCGATGCCGCTGCCGCCGCCGGTGACCAGCACCGCCTGTCCCTGGAACCGCATGGTCACGCTGCCTCCCGCAGAATCAAGTCGGCGCCCTTCTCGGCGATCATGTTGGTCGCGGCGTAGGTATTGCCGCTGACCATCGTCGGCATGCAGGAGGCATCCGCCACCCGCAGCCCGTCCAACCCGTGCACGCGCATGTTCAGCGGGTCCACCACCGCCATGGGGTCGGTGCCCAGCTTGCAGCTGCCGATCGGGTGGTATGTGGTGCTGCCGGTCGCCCGGGCATGCGCCATCCACTGCTCATCGGTCTGCACCCGCGGCCCCGGAAAATTCTCCTCCAGCACGTAGTCCTTCAGCGGCGGGGTGTGCAGCAATTCCCGCATGTATTTCATTGCCGCCAGCAGCGCGTCGCGGTCCATCTGGTCCGCCAGGTAGTTCGGCTGGATTTCCGGCTTGGCGCGCGGGTCGGCCGAAAGTGCCTTCAGCCAGCCCTTGCTCTCCGGCCGCAGCTGCGCGCAGCCCAGGGTCATGCCCGGCCTGGTATCCAGGTCGGTCACGCCATAGGCGCCGGCGGCATAGCTGGCCGGGGCGAAGTACAGCTGCATGTCTGGCGTCTCCAGCCCCTCCCGCGTCTTCATGTAGCCACCGGCATGGCTCGGGCTGGCGGTCAGCAGCCCCTTGCGGGAGATCGCGTAGCGCAGCACCTCCGCCACCAGGCGCAACCCGCGCGAGCGTTCGTTCAACGACCCCGTCCCCCGCACCAGCGCGGAGACGCGCACCGCGTAGTGGTCGCGCAGGTTCTTGCCCACGCCGGGCAGCGCGTGCTGCACCGCCACGCCGATATCGCGCAGCCAGTCCGGGTCGCCGACGCCGCTGATCTGCAAAAGCTGCGGCGTGTTGATGGCGCCACCGCACAGCACCACGTCGCGCCGCGCCCGCACCTCTACTTGTGTACCGCCACGCTGGTAGCGAATGCCGGTGGCGCGCTTGCCATCAAACAGAATCGCCTCGGCCAGCGCGTGCTGAATCAACGTCACGTTCGGCCGTTGCAGGGCAGGGCGCAGATAGGCGTCGGCCGGCGACCAGCGGCGGCCATCCTTCATCATCTGCTGGTACAGGAAGGTACCTTCCTGGTTGCCGCTGTTGTAGTCCGGCGTGCGCGGCAGCCCCAGCGCTTGGTTGGCCGCGATATAGGCGTCGCTGAGCGGATGCGGGTCGCGCTGGTCCTGGATGTTCAGCGGCCCGTCCTGGCCGCGCACCGATGGGTCGCCGCCGCCATTGCCGCGGGTCTCCGCCTTCTTGAAGTAGGGCAGCACGTCGTCCCACGACCAACCGCGGCAGCCCAGCTGCGCCCACATGTCGTAGTCCGCGCTCTGCCCGCGCACGTACAGGTGGCCATTGATGGAGCCCGAGCCGCCGATGACCTTGCCGCGCGGAAAGGCGATCCTGCGGCCATCGATATGCGGCCCCGGCGCGGTCTCGTAGCCCCAGTTGAGCTTCGGGTTGTAAACCGTCTTGTTGAAGCCGGCGGGGATCTTGATGAAGATGTTGCGGTCGGGGCCGCCGGCTTCCAGCACCGCCACGCTGTAGCGGCCGCTGGCGCTCAGCCGATACGCCATGACGCAGCCGGCCGCGCCCGCACCCACCACCACATAGTCGAACTCATCCATCGCCCGCGCTTCCCCCTAATGGCCCCACGCGCCCTGATGGGCGCGGTGGCCCCACGCGCCTTGATGGGCGCGACAGCCTTGCCGCCATGGTGCCCGCGCGGCGTCAGCCCGGCAACCGCGCGCGCAGGCGCCAGTGACGGAAGGCCAGCGTTCCCAGCACTGCCACCACCACGGCCAGAATGCCCCAGCCCAGGCCGGCCGGCCCCAGCCATTCCCCCAGGAACCAGCCGGCGGCCACCAGCGTGCCGGCCCATAGCGCCGCCGCCACCGCGTCCAGCAGGGCGAAGCGCGCCCAGGGCATCGTCGCCATGCCGCAGGCCGCCGCGCCGAAATTCCGCACGCCGTACAGGAACCTCAGCCCCAGCACGAACAGCGCGCCATGCTTAGCCAAGGGCGCCTGCATCGCCGCCACCAGCCGCGCGGTGCGGGGGGATCGCTTCAGCATGGCCGGCCCCCAGCGCCGCCCGGCGCCGAACCACACCTGGTCTGAGACGAAGGCGCCCAACCAGGCCGCGCCCAGCAGCAGCCAGGGGTCCACGCCGCCGGCCACGGCGCCCAAGGCGGCGGCGGCCAGTACGAAGCTCTCGCCTTCAAAGAAGGCCCAGACTGCCGCCACCAGGTAGGCCAGGCTACCCCATTCCGCCAACCACGCCGCCAGTGAAGCCTCCCGCCGCCATCCGCTTCGGGTCTGCCAGAAAGATTACCAAAAGGAAATGCAAACATGGGCGCGCGCGGGTTTGCCCGGCGGTGGCAGCGGCAGCGGCGCCATGTTCCGTCGCCCGGGACGCGCGACCTTGGCGGAGCCCAATCACCCCGCGGCTGCGCAGGTTGACCGCTTCTGTCGGCCGTAAACCCGGGCTAGCCTGCCGGCATCGGCCGCCAGAGCCGCCCTGATAGCGGAGGAACCCCCATGCTGACGCGCCGCGCCCTTGGCCTGCTCGCCCCCTTCTGCGCCCTGCCCGCCCAGGCGCAACCCGCCCAGGCGCAACCCGAATGGCCGGACCGCCCGGTGCGCATCATCGTGCCCTTCGGCCCCGGCGGCGCGCCGGATATCCAGGCCCGGCTGATGTCGCAGCACTTCCCCGCTGTGGCACATGGCCAGCCGCTGCTGGTGGAGAACCGCCCAGGCGCCGGCGGCACCATCGGCGGCGCCACCACGGCCCAGGCCCGGCCGGATGGCCACACCCTGCTGATCGGCGAACTCGGCACCACCGTGCTGGCCACCGAGCTGTATCGCAGCCTGCCCTACGACCCCCGCGCGCTGACGCCGGTGATCTTCCTGGCCGCGCTGCCGATGCTGGTGACGGTGCGCAAGGACCTGCCGGCGGAAAACGTGCCGGAATTCCTCGCCTATGCCCGCGGCAAGGCCGGCGGCGTCACCTATGGCACCGTCGGCGCCGGGCATATCGGCCAGCTGACCGGGGAGGTGATGGTCAACCAGGCCGGCGGCCGCGTCGTGCCCGTCACCTATCGCAGCGGCGCCGAGGTGCTGACCGCCCTGGCCCGTGGCGACATCGACTTCTCCATCCTGTCGATGACCTCCGGCATGCCCGGCGTGCAGGGCGGCAGCGTCCGCGCCATCGCCGTGACCACGGCGGAGCGCCTGCCGGCCCTGCCGCATCTGCCGCCGCTGGCGTCGACCGTGCCCGGCCTGGTTTCCACGCTGTGGTATGGCCTGGTTGGCCCGGCTGGCATGCCCCCCGCGCTGGTGCAGCGCATGAACGCGGTGTTCAACCAGGTGCTGGCGGTGCCGGAATTCCAGGCGGCCCTGCTGCAGCAGCAGGGCACCACGCCCATTGGCGGCCCGCCGGAACGCCTGGCGCAGCACCTGGCCGCGGAAACCGCGCGCTGGGTGCCGGTGCTGCGCGCCGCCGGGGTCAGGCCGGAGTAGCGGACCCCGACTGCGCGGCGCGGATTGCGGCCCAGACCCGCTCCGGCGTCGCCGGCATATCCATGTGGCGCACGCCCAAGGGGCGCAGCGCGTCCACCACCGCGCCCATCAGCGCCGGCAGCGCGCCGACCGTGCCGGCCTCGCCGGCGCCCTTCACGCCCAGCGGGTTGGTCGTTGTCGGCACCGGGTTGCTCAGCACCTCCAGCCCACAAAAATCGCTGGCGCGCGGCATCGGGTAGTCGGCGAAGCTGGCGGTCAGCAACTGGCCGTCGCGGTACAGGATGTTCTCGCCGAAGACCTGGCCCAGCCCCTGGGCGATGCCGCCATGGATCTGTCCTTTTACGAGTGCCGGGTTCACCACCGTGCCGACGTCATCCACCACCACATAGCGCAGCAGCGCGCATTCGCCGGTCTCGGGGTCCACCTCCACCTCGCAGATGTGGCAGCCATTCGGAAAGGTCGCATCGCCCGGCCGGGTGATCAGCAGCGCCGAAAGCCCCAGCTCCTCGCCCATCGGCAATTGCCCCGGCACGTAGCTGCGCTTCGCCAGTGCCTCTATCCCGATGCCCTTGTCGGTGCCGGCGACGCGGAATTGGCCATCCTCGAACTCGATATCCTCCACCGAGGCTTCGAGGAAATGCGAGGCGATCCGCTTGCCCCGCTCCACGATGCGCGCGGCCGCGCCGACCAGTGCGCCGCCCGCCGCCATCATGCTGCGGGAGCCGATGGTGCCGCGGCCATGCGTCACCACGTCGGTGTCGCCCATCAGGAAGCGGATGCGATCCGGCGGGATGCCCAGCTTCTCGCTGGCCACCTGGCGGAACACCGTCTCGTGCCCCTGGCCGTGGTTGTGGCTGCCCATCAGCAGGGTCACGCTGCCGCCATTGTCGAAGCGGATTTCGGCGGCTTCCTCCATCGGCCCGCGATGCGGCCCGCCGGCGCTCTCGATGGCATTGGCGATGCCGATGCCCAGCAGCTTGCCGCGCTTGGCAGCCGCGGCCCTGCGCGCCGCAAACCCGGCCCAATCTGTCGCCTCCAGCGCTATCGCCTGATTCTTCGGGAAGTCGCCACTGTCATAGCGATAGTCCAACCCGGTCTGGAACGGCATCTGCTCCGGCGTGATCATATTCCGCCGGCGCAGCTCAACCCGGTCCAGCCCCATCTCATCGGCGGCCAGGTCGATCATCCGCTCGATCGCGTAGATCGCCTCCGGCCGGCCGGCGCCGCGATACGGCGCGGTGGGCTGGGTATGGGTGAAGATGCAGCGCACCTGGGTGAAGATATGCGGCGTGCGGTACACGCCGGCCAGGCCGCCGACATTGTTGGTGGAGGAAACCGGCCCCTGCCAGGCCAGGTAGGCGCCCAGGTTGCACAGCGTCTCGACCCGCAGCGCCAGGAAATGCCCCTCGGCATCCAGTGCCAGTTCGGCGGTGGAGAGGTTGTCCCGCGCATGGCTGTCACTGAGAAAACTCTCGGTCCGGGTGGCGGTCCAGCGCACCGGCCGGCCCAGCAGCTTCGCCGCATGCAGGCACAGCACGTATTCCTGGAATGGGCTTTCCTTCATGCCGAAGCCGCCGCCGACATCCGGCGAGATCACCCGCAGCCGGTTGCTCGGCACGCCCAGTGCGAACTCGGCGATCTCGTTGCGCATCACATGCGGCAGCTGGGTGCCGGTGGTCAGCGTGTACCGATCCTCGATGGGATCATGGGTGGCCAGCGCGTTGCGCGGCTCCATCGGGTTGGCGGAAACCCGGGTGACGCGGAACTCCAGCCGGGCCACATGCGCGGCGCGGGCGAAGGCGGCCTGCACCGCCGCGGCATCGCCCAGCTTGAAGAACACGCTCTCGTTATCCGGCGCAAAGTCCCAGACCGCCGGGGCGCCAGGCTGCACCGCCTCCGCCACGTCGGTGACGCAGGGCAGCACCTCGTACTCCACCTCAATGGCCTCGGCCGCGTCCTGCGCCGCTGCCAGGCTTTCCGCCACCACCGCGGCCACGGCATCGCCGACGTAGCGCACCTGGCACTGGGCCAGCATGCGCCAGGGCGTCTGGGTCAGCGGCTTGCCGTCGCGCCGCAGCCGCGGGGTGACGCAGCGCAGCACGCCCAAGCCCTCGATATCCTCGCCCGCCAGCACCAGCAGCACGCCCGGCATGGCCCTGGCCTTGTTGGCATCCAGCCTGGCAATCCGCGCCGCCGCATGCGGCGAGCGCAGCACGTACAGCCGCGCCGCGCCGACCACCTGCACGTCATCCACGAAGCGCCCGGCCCCGCGCAGAAAGCGCGCATCCTCCACGCGCCGCATGGGGGCGCCAATGCCATGGCTGCTACGGGTGGGCTGCATCCGGGGACGTTCCTGTCGTTGCGTCGTTGCCGCCAGCATGCCGGGGGCCGCGCCCTCTCGGCAAGCCGTCCCGGCGGCGCTAGGCTCGGCGCAACCGTCCGAGGAAACCGCCATGGCCAAGCTGCCGCTTTTGCCCACCACCGTCGTCGGCAGCTACCCGCAGCCACTCTGGCTGGTGGACCACGGCGCGCTGCGCAACCGCCTGGTGCCCCGCGTGCGTGCGCCGGAGCTGTGGCGCATCGCGCCGCCGCTGCTGGAGATGGCGCAGGACGACGCCACCCTGCTGGCGATGCGCGACATGGAGCGCGCGGGCATCGACATCATCACCGATGGAGAAATCAGGCGCGAGAGCTACTCCAACCACTTCTCCAACGCGCTGGAGGGCGTCGACATCGCCAACCCCGCGGAGGTGGTGGGCCGCACCGGCGCCAAGACGGTGGTCCCCCGCGTGGTCGGCCCGATCCGTCGCGCCCATTCGGTGGAGGTGCGCGATGTCGCCTTCGCCCGCGCCAACACCGACCGACTCGTAAAAATCACGCTGCCCGGCCCCTTCACCATGGCGCGGCAATGCCACAACGAGTTCTACGCCGACGAGGCCGAGCTGGTGATGGCCTATGCCGATGCGCTGAACACCGAAATCCGCGAGCTCAAGGCCGCCGGCGCCGATGTGATCCAACTCGACGAACCTTGGATGCAGGCCTTCCCCGAGAAGGCCCGCGCCATGGCGGTGCCTGGCATCAACCGGGCCCTTGAGGGGATCGCCGGCACCACCGTGGTGCACATGTGCTTCGGCTACGCCGCCATGGTCGGCAACGACAAGCCCGCCGGCTATTCCTTCCTGCCGGAGCTGGATGCCTGCATCGCCCCGCAGATCAGCATCGAGGCCGCGCAGCCGAAGCTGGACCTGGCTATTTTGAAGGAGCTGCCGGGCAAGACCATCATGCTCGGCGTGCTGGACCTGGGCAGCCCAGAAGTCGAGAGCGCCGAGACCGTCGCCGCCCGCATCCGCGCCGGTCTGGCCGTGCTGCCGGCGGAACGCCTGGTGCCGGCGCCGGATTGCGGCATGAAGTACCTGCCGCGCGAGCGCGCCTTCGCCAAGCTGCGCGCCCTGGCCGATGGCGCCGCCATCGTCCGCCGGGAGTTGGGCGCGTGAGGCTGCCGCGCCGCGCGCTGCTCGCCTCCGCGCTGGCAACACCCGCGCTGGCGCAGGGCTTCCCGACGCACCCGCTGCGGCTGGTGGTGGCCTGGGCGCCGTCGGGCGCCATCGACACCATCGCCCGCCGGCTGGCGGTGAAGCTGACAGAGTCCCTTGGCCAGTCCGTGGTGGTGGAGAACCGCTCCGGCGCCTCCGGCAGCATCGGCGCCGCCGAAGTCGCGCGCGCCGCACCGGATGGCCACACCTTGCTGGCGCTGGACAGCACCTACGGCATGATGCCCTTCCTGGTGAACAGCCTGCCCTTCGACCACGCGAACGCCTTCCGCCTGATCACCATCAGCGCCTTCACCCCCGTCGTCGCTGCCGTCCACCGCGACAGTCCGTGGCAGACGCTCCGCGACCTGACCGAGGACGCGCGGCGCCGGCCACAAGCCATCACCTATGGCAGCGGTGGCGTCGGCAGCAGCGTGCAATTCGCCACCGTCGCCTATGAACTCGCCGCCGATGTGCGGCTGTTCCACGTGCCCTATCGCGGCGGTGGCGAGGCCGTGACGGCGACCATGGCCAAGCAGGTGGATGTGGTCTTCGCCTCCCCCAGCGCGGCCATGGGCGGCGCCAATTCGGTGCTGCGCCCGCTGGCCATCAGCGGCCCCGGCCGGCTGGCGATGCTGCCGGAGACGCCCACCTTCGCCGAGGCCGGCCTGCCCGGCTACGACATCCTGCACTGGTCCGGCCTGGCCGTGCCGCGCGCCACGCCGGACACCGTCGTGCAGCGCCTCTACAGCGCCGCCGCCGAGGCGCTGGCCGCGCCGGACATCAAGGCGTTCCTGGCGCAGATCGCCAGCATCCCCGGCGGCATGCCGCCCGAGGCCGCAGAGCGCCAACTGGCCGAGGAAACCACCCGCTGGCGCCAGGTGGTCGCCGCCGCAGGGATTCGCCCACAATGAGCGACGTGATCGTATTGGGTGGCGGCTGTGCCGGCCTGGCCACCGCCATTGCCGCCGCCGTGCTGGGGCTGGACGTCACGCTGCTGGAAGCCGCGCCGCAGCTCGGCGGCGGCACCGCCAATTCCAGCGGCTTCCTGTGGGTCGGCGCCAACCAGCTGCACGCCGCGGCCGGCGGCAACGACACGCCGGATGCCGTCCGCGCCTACCTGACTTACGTCGCCGCCGGCGCGGCCGACCCGGCGCGACTGGAAGCCTTTGCGACGCAAGCGCCGGAAGCGCTGCGCTTCTTCATCGCCGCCGGCATCCCGTTCCGGCTGTCACCGCGGATCGACCACTACGGCATGGCGCCTGGTGCCATGGCGGGCGGCCGCATCCTGGACACGCCGCCGATCGACGCCGCGGTACTGGACGCTTGGGCCGACCGCGTCGCCGTGCCTGCCGGCCCGCTGCATCGCCTCGGCGGTAGCGAAGCGGTCAAGCTGGGCGGCGCCAACAGCCAGGCCGCCTGGGACGCAGCCCTGGTGCTGGCGCGCGAATCCCCCGGCCGCCGCGGCGCCGGTGCTGGCCTGGTCACCTGGCTGGTCGGCACCGCACTGGCGCAGGGCGTCACGCTCCGCGTCGGCACCCCGGCAAAGCGGCTGTTGCAGGAAGCCGGGCGCGTCACTGGCGTGGTCACCGCCAGCGGAGAACGCCTGCACGCCAAGCGCGGCGTGGTGCTGGCCAGTGGCGGCTATGAAAGCAGCGCCGAGCTGGTCGCCCGCTTCGAAAACCTGCCCGGCTGGCAGTCCATGTTCCCGCCCAGCCTCACCGGAGACGCCCTCACCATGGGGCAGGAAATCGGCGCCGCCATCCACCACATCGGCAACAACCTCTCGGTGTTCCTCGGCTTTCGCAACCCGGAGGAAGCGCCCGACCTCTGCCGCCTCTCCGGCAACGCCGAGCTTGTCGCGCCGCACACCATGGTGGTGAACCGCGCCGGCCGACGCTTCGCCGATGAAAGCTTCTTCCAGGCCGTCGCGCCCGCCCTGCGCGCCTTCGACCCCGCGCGCGGCGAATACCCCAACCTGCCGGCCTTCCTGATCTTCGATGCCGACTACGCCGCCGGCCAGTCCTTCGCCGGCCGGCCGCCTGGCGCGGACATCCCGGACTGGGTGCCGCGCGCGGAAACGCTGGAAGTCCTGGCCGCCCAACTCGGCATCGACCCCGCGGGCCTGGCTGCCACAGCCGCCCGCTTCAGCGCCGATGCGCGGGCGTTGCACGACAGCGAATTCCAGCGCGGCGACACGCCCTGGGGCCTGTCCCGCCTCGGCCCCGCCGCCACGCTCGGCGCCATCGCCCGCGCGCCCTTCTACGGCGTGGAGCTGCACCCCACCGCGCTCGCCTCCGCCGGGTTGCTGGCCGATGCCAGTGCGCGCGTGCTGCATGTGCGCGGCCACGCCATCCCCGGCCTCTACGCCGTCGGCAACGCCGCCGCGCGCACCGAAACCGGCGCCGGCTACCAGACCGGCTATTCCCTCGCCTCCGGCCTCACCTTCGGCTGGCTGGCGGCGCAAGACATGGCGCAAAGCTGATGGAGACGCAGCAGATGCAGATCGGGTTCAACCTGCCGGTCAGCGGCCCCATGGCCGCGCCGGAAACCATGGCGGAGGTCGCCCTGCTCGGCGAGCAGCTCGGCTTCGACTACCTGACGCTGACCGACCACATCGCCCTGCCGGATGCCAGCGTGCACGGCTACCCCTACTCGGAGAGCGGCAGCTTCTACTCGCCGGAACCCGGCCACCGCCACGAACAGCTGATCGCCGCCAGCTTCGTCGCCGCCCGCACCAGCCGCATCCGCCTGGTGCTGGCCGTCATGGTGGTGCCGCATCGCCCCGCCGTGCTGGCGGCCAAGATGCTGACCACGCTGGACGTGATGTCCGCCGGCCGCCTCACGCTCGGCGTCGGCGCCGGCTGGCTGCAGGCCGAATTCGACGCCGTGGTCACCACGCCCTTCGCCGAACGTGGCGCGGTGACGGACGAATACCTCGACGCCATCCGCACCCTGTGGACCGAAGCGAAACCGGTCATCCATGGCAAGTACGTGCAGTTCGAAGGCCTGGTCTTCGACCCCAAGCCGGTGCAGCGCCCGCACCCGCCCATCTGGGTCGGCGGCGAAAGCGGCCCCTCCATGCGCCGCGCCGCGCGCCTCGGCGACGCCTGGTACCCCATCGGCAGCAACAACGCCCACCTGCTGGACACGCTGCCGCGGCTGGAAGCCGGCATCGCCCGCCTGCGCAAGCTGACCGCCGGCGCCGGGCGCGACCCGGACGCCATTGGCGTGGTCTACAGGGTCAAGCGCCACGGCCACGAAGCACCACCTGCCAGCGACGGCAACCGCCGCCTGTTCACCAACGGGCTGGACAACGTCATCGCCGATGTCCACGCGCTGCGCGCGCTGGGCGTCACCGGCATCGACTTCGACTTCGAAGGCCGCGACGCCGCGAAGGCCATGGCGGAGATGCGCCACTTCGCCGCCGAGATCATGCCGAGGATCAGGTAGCGTCTGATCGCCCGAGGCGCTTGCGCAGAAGGGCGTGAATCAGCCGCTCAAACTCAATACTGATCGCCCGAGGCGCTTGCGCCGAAGGGTGTGAATCAGCCGCTCAAACTCCAGCGAGGGGCCTCACCCCTCGCGCTCCCCACCAGGGGGCAGGCGCCCCCTGGACCGGCATCAGTCAACACCCACCGAGGAAACCAACATGGGCAATATACCCGCCGCCTTCGCCACCGGCTGGGCCAGCGTGCAGCAGCATGTCAGCGCCGAGGAATGGCAGGCCCGCTGCGACCTGGCCGCCTGCTACCGCTTGGTCGAGAGCTACGGCATGACCGACCTGATCTACAACCACATCACGCTGCGCATCCCCGGCACCGAACACCTGCTGATCAACCTCTACGGCCTGCTCTACGGGGAAATCACCGCGACCTCACTGGCCAAGATCGATGTCGAGGGCAACATCATCAGCAAGCCGGAAACCGAATACGGCATCAACAAATCCGGCTACGTCATCCATGGCGCCATCCACACCGCGCGGCCCGACGTGGCGGCTGTCATCCACACCCACACCCGCGCGGGCATGGCGGTCAGCGCGATGAAGTGCGGCCTGCTGCCGATGTCGCAGACCTCCATGCGCTTCGTCGGGCATATCGGCTATCACGGCTATGAAGGCCCGGCGGTGGACCTGGCCGAGCGCGAGAGCATCGTCGCCGACCTGGGCCAGCACGATGCGTTGGTGATGGCGAACCACGGCCTGCTGACCTGCGGCGCCACCATCCAGCAGGCCTTCAACACCATGTACCAGCTGGAACTCAGCTGCCGCGCCCAGGTGGACGCCATGGCCGCGCGCACCGAACTGACGCTGCCCTCCACCGCAATTCTGGAAAAGACCGCCGACCTGTACCAGCCCGGCACCCGCCGCCCCTATGGCGTGCTGGAATGGCACGCCATGCTGCGCCGGCTGGAAGCCGAGCAGCCCCGCAGCGGCTACCCGCACTGGTGCTCGTGATGCAGCGCCGCTCGCTCCTCGCGCTGCCCTTCCTGGCCACGGCAGCGCGTGCCCAGGAAGTCTTCCCGTCGCGCCCCATGCGCTTCGTCGTGCCCTTTGCCGCCGGCGGCAATACGGATGCGATGGCCAGGCTCTATGGCGCCTTCATCAGCCGCCGGCTGGGCCAGCCGGTGGTGGTGGAAAACCGCACCGGCGCGGCCGGCGCCATCGGCACCGAAGCCGTGGTCCGCTCCCGGCCGGATGGGTACACCATGCTGCTCGGCAGCCCTGGCTCCATCATCAACGGCCCGCTGCTGACGGCGCAGCCGCGCTTCGACCCGCTCGCCGACCTCACGCCGGTGGCGATGTTGGGCCAGGTGCCGCTGGTGATCATCACCCGCCCCGCGCTGCCGATCCGCACGCTGGCCGAGCTGGTTCGCTACAGCCGCGAGCATCCGCAGGGCGTCAGCATCGGCACGTCCGGCATCGGTGGCGCGCACCACCTGCCGCTGGAGCTGTTCAAGGCCGCCACCGGCGCCAACCTGGTGCACGTGCCGTTCCGCGGCGGTGGCGCCACGCTGCCGGATTTCCTCGCCGGCAATCTGGATGGCACGCTGATCGAGCTTTCCACCGTGGTGGACCTGCACAAGGATGGTCGCGGCCGCATCCTCGGCGTCGCCTCTCCGGCGCGGTCGCCGCTGCTGCCGGAAATCCCCACCTTCATCGAGCAGGGCTTTCCCGGCTTCCTCGCTGCCAGCTTCGTCGCGCTCTTCGCCCCCGCCGGCACGCCGGAGGGGGTGCTGGCCACGGTGCAGCGCGTGATGGCGGAGGCGACGCAGGACCCCGAGGTCAAGGCGCGCATGCGCGGCTTTGGTGCCGACCTGGCGACGCCCGAGGAACTCACCACGCCGGGGATGCAGGCCTTCCTGCGCAGCGAACGCGAGAAGGCCCAGCGCGCCATCGGGATTGCCGGGCTGAAGCCGGAATAGCCGAGAGGGGCGTTGCCCCTCTCGCGCTCTCCCCACCAAAGGCCGAGGGGCCTTTGGAAAGCATGGGTTTAAAACCTGGGGTCCAGGGGCCTTTCGGCCCTTGGCCGGGGAGTTTGAGGGGGCAGAGCCCCCTCAAGTTAGCGACTTGAGTTTGAGGGGGCAGCGCCCTTTCAAGTTAGCGACTTGAGTTTGAGGGGGCAGCGCCCCCTCAAGTTGGCGACTTGAGTTTGAGGGGGCGGAGCCCTTTCAAGGCAGCTCAGCGCCGCACCACCACCGCCACTGGCCCGCCGCCATCCGGCCCCTGGTGTTCCGCCCCGCCGGAGACGAACAGCTCCGTCCGCCCCACCGCTGCGGCGATGACGCCGCCGACCAGCGCACGGGCGTGGCGCGTGGCGTTGATGTCGCTGTCGTCCCACATGATGTGCCGGCTGCCACGGATGCGGCCGGTGGAGGAGGGTTCCGCCTTGGCCAGCACCGCCACCAGGCGGTCGCGCGCCGCCGCGTCCAACTGGCCGCCGCCGCTGCCCAGCCCGGCGCTGGCCAGGGCGCGCTGCACCGCCGGCAGGTCGATGGCATCGGCCATCACGTCGTGCGCAATCGCCAGGTCGCCGGACCAGGCGGGGCTGTTGCCGAGTACCACCACCTCGCCCCGGGTCAGCTCCACCCCGGCCGAGCAGCTCGCGCGGCCGGAGAACAGCGACCAGTCGGCGCCGACCACGCCATCATGCAGCGCTGCCGCCTCCACCTCCCCCAGCGCGAGCGAAACGCCCAACGCGGAGGCGCCGCGCGACAGGCTCATGGAGTGATAGGTGTCTTCGGTCGCCACAGTGCCACCGCGCGCCTTGGCCACGGCGATGCGGTCATTGGTCAGCAGCGGGCATTTTACCTGTACGTAGTGCACCTGCACGGGGTCGCTGAGGCCGGCGGCGGCCATCGCCGTGCGCACTGCGCCGGCCGTGGCCAGCACCTGCGCCATCCGCCCCTGCTCCTCCGGCGCGAATTCCGGGGTGAAGGCCGTACCGATGGCCAGCGCGCCCGCCGCGTTCGGCGCCACCGCTTCCGACCGCACGCCGAAGACCAGGAAGTGCGGGGAGAGCCCGCCCTCGGTGCCGCCGGACATCACCAGCGCCACCCGTGCCTGCACCGCGGCCACACTCTCCCCGGCGCGCGCCGCCAGCATGTGGCTCAGCGCCTCCACCGCGTAGGCTCTGGTAAAATCGTTGACGCAGCCATTGCCCTCGGTCTTGCCGAGGATCGCCACCACCTCGCCCGGCGCCAGCGCGCCGCTGTCGAACAGGGCGCCCACGGCGGCGGCGTCGCCGGGGTGACGGGCGGGCACGCGGAACAGCAGGGTACGACGGGTCATGGCGGTTATCCTCCGGGGCTGGCCGCGCCGGTATGCAGCGGCCATGCCAGCGCCAGCGCCGCGGCGGCGGTGCCGGCTGCCCGTGCCCGACGCAGTCTTTGCACATTCCCGTGGCAGCGCCGGCGCCGCCGCTCCGCAATCCGGCCGACATCCCCGCGCGGCATGCTTCCCGCTGTCCCACCCTCCGGCAACCGGAGACCCCTTGCCTGGACACCACGGTGACGACGCCGGAAATCTTCGCGCTGGGCACGCTGACCACCGGTGTCTCCGCGCTGGTCATTGGGCTGGCCTTCGCGCTGATGGCCGGCTGGAAGCGGCTGCGCGCAGCCCGCGCCGCGCGGGGATGAAGGGGGCTTAGCCCCGTCAAACCACCGCCGTTGCCTTGAGAGGGCTTTGCCCTCTCAAACTCTCCCAGCAAGGGCCGAAAGGCCCCTGCACCCCAGGTGTTCAAACACATGGTTTCCAAAGGCCCCCCGGCCTTTGGCGGGGAGAGTGTGAGAGGGGCAGCGCTCCTCTCACCGCGCCGTCAGGTACCCGTCCACGCCGCCGGCTTCTTGGCCAGGAAGTTCTGCACCCCGTTGCGGAAGTCGTTACTCGTAAAACACATGGTCACCAGGTCATCGCCATCCACCTGGCGCGCCGCCACGCGCAGCCGGCGCAGGGCTTCCTTGGTGGCGCGCATGGTCAGCGGCGCATTGGCCGCAACCTGGCGGGCCAGGGCCTCGGCGCGGGCCTGCAACGCCTGATGGTCGGGCAGCACCTCGCTGACCAGGCCGATCGCCTTGGCCTCCTCGGCCTCCACCAGCCGCGCGGTATAGACCAGGTCCAGCACCTTGGCCGGCCCCAGCAGCGCCACCAGCCGCCCGTAATTCGCCATGCTCAGGCAGTTGCCCAGCGTCTTCGCGATGGGGAAGCCGAAGCGCATGTTGGCCGCCGCAATCCTCATGTCGCAGACGCCGGCAATGGCGCCGCCACCGCCGGTGCAGGCGCCGCTGATCGCCGCGATGGTGGGCTTGGGGCACATCTCCAGCGCCACCAGCACGGCGTCGATCCGCTCCTCATAGGCCAGGGCGTCCTCGGGCGTGCGGAACTCGCGGAACTGCGAAATGTCGGTGCCGGCGGCGAAGGCCTTCTCGCCGGCGCCGGTGATGACCAGCACTTTTACCAGCGGGTCGTCGCCCACCGTCTCCGCGATCTCCTTCAGCCGCGCATACATCGGGAAGGTCATGGCGTTGCGCGCCTGGGGCCGGTTCAGCGTGATGAAGCCAACGCCGTCGCGGATCTCGTACAGCAGGTCTTCCATGGCGCATCCTCCGTTGCCGCAATCCTGCGGCGGCTTGATCATCCCCGCACCCTTGCCCGCCGCGCCGCATCGGGGCAAGTCTGCCGGCAACCCAGCGCCAGGAGCCCCCGATGCTGCCCTTGTCCCGCTTCACCGTGCTCGACCTCACCCGCGTCCGCTCCGGCCCCACCTGCGTGCGCCAGCTGGCGGATTGGGGCGCCAACGTCATCAAGATCGAGGCGACCGAAGCGGTGGATACCGGCGGCGGCCTGGGCGGCGACCGCCACGGGCCGGATTTCCAACACGTGCACCGCAACAAGCGCAGCATGACGCTGAACCTGAAGGACCCGGACGGCCTGAAGCTGTTCCACCGCATGGTCGCCAAAGCCGATGTGGTGGTGGAGAATTACCGCCCGGACGTGAAGGATCGCCTGGGCATCAACTTCGAGGCACTGAGCGCGATCAACCCGCGCATCGTGCTGGGCAGCATCGGTGGCTTTGGCCAGACCGGCCCCTATGCGCGGCGGCCCGGCTTCGACCAGATCGCCCAGGGTATGGGCGGGCTGATGAGCGTGACCGGCCTGCCCGGCCAGGGCCCGGTGCGTGTCGGCATTCCCGTGGCGGACCTGACCGCCGGTCTCTACTGCGCCATTGGCATTCTGGTGGCGCTGCTGGAGCGGGAGACCACGGGCAAGGGCCGCTGGGTCCATACCAGCCTGCTGGAAGCCATGGTGGCGATGATGGACTTCCAGGCCACCCGCTGGACCATGAAGGGCGATGTCCCCGGGCAGGCCGGCAACGACCACCCGACCACGGTGCCGACCGGCCTGTTCAACACAAAGGACGGGCTGATGAACCTGGCCGGCGGCGGCCAGGAGATGTGGAACCGCATCGTCGAGACGCTGGGCATCTTCGAACAGGCAAAAGACCCGGACCTGGCCACCGACAAGCTGCGCGCCGCCAACCGCGCCAAGACCAACGCCGTGCTGCAGGCGGTGCTGGAGACCAACACCAGCGCCTATTGGATCGAGAAGCTGAACAAGGCCGGCGTGCCCAGTGGCCCGGTCTACGCCATGGACCAGGTCTTTGCTGATCCGCAGGTGCAGCATCTGGGCCTGCAATGGCCGGTGGAGCATCCGACGCTCGGGACCGTGAACCTGGTGCGCCACCCCACCAACATCGAGGGCGTGGAGAACCCGCGCCGCCCCACGCCGGAACGCGGCGAGCAGACCGACGAGATTTTGGCCGAGTTCGGCCTGGATGCGGCCGAGATCGCCGCGCTGAAGGCCAAGGGCGCGATCTGAGGCCGGGGCGGGGCGCTTGACCCCGCGCCGCCCCTGCGGCAGCAATCTGCCATAGCAGTCTCTCACACAAGGCCGGCTCCAGCATGCGCATCGCCTCCATCCGCGACGGGGTCGTCCCCATCGCCTCAGATATCGCCAACGCCTTCATCGACTTCTCGAAGATGACCGCCTCGGTCGTCGCGGTCACGGTGGAGGACGGCAACGGCAAGTCGGCCACCGGCTATGGCTTCAACAGCAACGGCCGCTACGCCCAGCCCGGCCTGTTGAAGGAACGCTTCATCCCCCGCCTGCTGGAAGCCGCTGGCCCGGCGCTGGAACACGGCGATGGCGGGCTGGAACCCGCCGGCGGCTGGGCGGCGATGATGAAGAACGAAAAGCCCGGCGGCCATGGCGAGCGCAGCGTCGCTGTCGGCGTGCTGGACATGGCGCTGTGGGACGCTGCGGCCAAGCTGGAAGGCGTGCCGCTGTGGAAGCTGCTGGCCAACCGCTACCGCCAGGGCCAGGCCGACGACAGCGCCTGGATCTACGCCGCCGGCGGCTACTACTACCCCGGCAAGGGGGTGGAGGCGCTGGTCGAGGAGATGAAGCGCTACCTTGGCCTGGGCTACAGCGTGGTGAAGATGAAGATCGGCGGCGCCCCCGGCACCTCGGTGCGCGACGCGCTGAAGGAGGACATCGGCCGCATCGAGGCCGTGCTCAAGCTGCTCGGCGGCGATGGCGCTCGGCTGTGCGTGGACGTCAATGGCCGCTTCGGCCTGCATGCCGCGCTGGCCTATGCCGCGGCGTTGGAGCGCTACGGCCTGCGCTGGTACGAGGAACCGCTGGACCCGCTGGATTTCTCCACGCACGCGACGCTCGCGGAACACTACAAGGGCCCCATCGCCACCGGCGAAAACCTGTTCAGCATGCAGGACGCCCGCAACCTGATCCGCCATGGCGGCCTGCGCCCGGACCGCGACATCCTGCAATTCGACCCCGCTTTGTCCTACGGACTGGTAGAGTACCTGCGCACCCTGACCATGCTGGCCGAACACGGCTGGAGCCCGCGGCGCTGCGTGCCGCATGGCGGCCACCAATTCGCGCTGAACATCGCGGTGGGCCTGGGCCTGGGCGGCAATGAAAGCTACCCGGAGGTCTTCGCCCCCTTCGGCGGTTTCGCCGACGCCACGCCGGTGCAGGACAGCCGCATCCGCATGCCCGACGCCCCGGGCATCGGCTTCGAGCAGAAGTCGGCGCTCTGGGCCGTGCTGAAGGACCTGTAGCGCCTGATGGGCTGAGGCGGCATCGCCGAGAGCCGTGCATCAGCCGCTCGAAAGCGGCTGGGCCGTGGCCATCGCTTCAGGGCGCGGTGGTCGCGGTACGGGCCAGCGCCGCGCAGATGGTGCGCGGCATGGTGCTGTGACCAAGCCGGTACTCCCAAAGGGCCCGCGCCAGTGCCACAGGTGGTGGCAATCCGCCGCGGGCATGCAATTGCCATCCCGCTGCGGTTGAGCTGACACCGCGACGCAACAAACCCCTGGCAGGAGAGCAGCCTCTCTTACCCTGGGGTTAACGCCACATGATCCGTCCTGCCCATACCGCGCCGCTGCCGGCCGAAGCCGGCACCGCGCTGGAACTGCGCCGCCGCGACGCCTTCCGCGCCGTCTTCGGTGCCGCCGCCGCCAGCCTGGTCGGGCTGGAAGCCATGGCGCTGCCCAGCGTCAGCCCGCAATTCCTGCATGGCGTCGCCAGCGGCGACCCGCGCACCACCAGCGTGGTGTTGTGGACCCGCGTGACCCAGACCGGCACCCGTCCGCTCGCCGTGGACTGGAAGCTCTCCAGCAGCGCCGACATGGCGACCATCGTCGCCCAGGGCACCGCCCGCACCAATGCCGGCATCGACTGGACCGTGAAGGTCCTCCCCACCGGCCTGACCGCCGGCGCGACCTACTTCTACCAGTTCACCTGCAACGGCGTCGCCTCGCCGGTTGGCCGCACCCGCACCATGCCGGCCGCGACCAGCACCGCCGACGTCAACCTGGCCGTCTTCTCGTGCAGCATGTTCGAGAAGGGCTACTTCAACGCCTATGGCGAAGCCGCCAAGGACGACAGCCTGTTCGGCATGATCCACCTGGGCGACTACACCTATGAATACGGCCTGGGCGGCTACCAGACCACGGCGCTGGCGCTGAACCTGGTGACCGAGCCGCGCAAGGACCAGCTGCAGCCGACCACGGAAACCACCACCCTGGCCGCCTACCGCACCCGCCAGGCGCTGTACCACACCGACCCGCAGCTGCAGGCCGCCCACCAGAACTTCCCGTGGTTCGCGATCTACGACGACCACGAGTCCGCGAATGACAGCTGGACCGGCGGCGCCGAGAACCACACCCCGGGCACCGAGGGCGACTGGCAGGCCCGCAAGCAGGCGGCGTTGCAGGCCTGGTACGAATGGATGCCGGTGCGCAGCGTCAACCCACGCGTCGACGCCAACGGCAACCCCGAGACGCTGTTCCGCTATGTCGACTTCGGCAAGGTCGCCCGCCTGGTGCTGCTGGACAGCCGCCTGGCCGGCCGTGACCAGCAGCTCAGCTCCACCGCCATGGGCCAGGCCTATGGCTACTACGCGCAGACCGGCAGCTGGGCGCTGGACAGCGTCGGCGGCCGCCCGCGCAGCCTGCTGGGCAGCCAGCAGGAAGCCTGGGTCGACACCACGCTGGCGGCGTCGAAGCAGACCTGGCAGCTGATCGGCAACCAGACCCTGCTGCACTACCAGATCGCGCCGGACTTCCTGAACGCCCCGGGGCTGACCGACGCGCAGCGCGCCGGCATCTCCGGCACGGTGGACTCCATCTTCGGCGCCGGCGCCGGTGCCCAGTTCGGCCAGCTCGGTGCGCTCGGCCTGCCCAACCCGGCGACCAACGACAGCTGGAACGGCTACCCGACCGCCCGCAACCGCTTCTACGCCTCCCTGCTCAAGGCGAAGAACCCGGTGGTGCTGACCGGCGACAGCCACAATGCATGGGCCGCCAACCTGGCGGTCGGCCCGACCAAGGTCGGCGTCGAGTTCGGCGCCACCTCGGTGACCTCGCCGGGCTATGAGCAGACCTTCCCGGGCCTGCCCGCGGCCACGCTGGCGGCGCTGATCACCTACTCGTCGCAGGCCAAGTCGCAGACCGACAAGCTGGCCTGGTGCGAGCTGGCCAACCGTGGCTTCTTGAAGGTCTCGGCCAGCACCACGCAGCTGACCGCCAGCTTCGTCTTCGTCAGCACCGCCTTCTCGACCAGCTACACCACCACGACGAAGACCTTCACCGTCAGCCCCGGCGCCCGCCAGGCCACCGCGGTCACGGCCTGAAACGAAAAGGGGCGGCGCACCAGCCCGGTGCGCCGCCCCATTCCGCTATGAAAGCGCCCGGTCCCGGAAGGGGCCGGGCGTTTTGCGTTCAGCCGTTCTGCTGCACCGCGCTGAGCAGCCACTGGCCACCGCGGCTACGCACGAAGGTCCAGGTCTCGGTCGCCTGGGTGCGCTGGGTGGTGCTGCCCTCCACAACGGCGTTGTCGGCCACGCGGAAGGTCGCATCCAGCAGGCTGAAGCGCATCGCCACGGTCGCGTATTCGCGGCCATTCTCGCCCCAGGCCTCGGCCAGGTCGCCCTGGTCCAGCTTCACGTCGCGGGTCTCATTGCGCAGGCCGCGGCTGGCCAGGTCGGCCAGGTCGTCGGCGAAGTACTGCACCATTTCCGGCGTGCACAGCGCCTGGATGCCGCGCAGGTCCTGCTTGGACCAGGCGGCGTTGACGCCCTGCAGGGTCCGCTCGAAGCCCTGGAAATCGGCCTCGGTCAGGTTCACCGGCTGGCTCACCGGGGCACCGCCGCCGCCATTGGCGCCGAAGGCCGGGCGGTCTTCCATCTGCCGCGCCATGCCGGCGGGCATGCCGGCCAGGGCCGGCTGCGCCGACCGGCGCCGGATGAAGCCCAGCACCAGCCAGACCAGGCCGCCGATCAGCGCGATCTGCAGCAGCAGGCCGAGGATGCCGGCGCCGCCGCCGAAGCCGCCACCGCCGAACAGGCCATGGCCGAACAGCAGGCCACCGATGCCGACGCCGATGATCCCGCCCATCAGGCCGGACATGAAGCCGCCGCCGAACATGCCGGGGCGGGCCGCGGTCTGCGGCATGGCGGTCTGCGGCGCGCCCACGCCGGGGCGGCTCGGCTCGGTCATGCTGCGCTGCATCGGCGCGGCGGCCGAAGGGGCGGTATTGGTCGCCGGCGGCGCGGAGTAGGTATGGCTACCGCGGCTGCCAGCGGAGGTGCCGCCACCCGGCCGGGCTTCGGCCAACACGGGCGCGAGCGCCATCAGGCCAGCGGCCAGGGCAGCGACGATAAGGGACGGGCGAGACATGGGACGGGCTTCCTTTGGCACCATTCCGCCGGGATATAGGGCCAGCGCGGCGCCATTACGAGATGTCCATGCGTTTATCTTGGCGGTCGGGGAACCGGCGCCGGCACTCGGCATTTGAACCGGCAACCCGCGCCGTGGTACACGCCAGGGCGTCACCCAGTTCCCTGCGCCCGAGTCGCGGCCTGTTGCCGCTGGTTCCGCATATCCGGGCGCCCTTTTCCTCCGCGTTGCAGCCGCAGGTGCGCGGCCATGTCCTTGGAGTATCCGTTTGAAGCTTACCCCTCAGCAGGTCGCGGCTGCGAAGGCCCGCGGTTTCGTCATGTTCCCGGCGACCCAGGGCCAGATCGACCGGATGACCATGCAGCGCCGGGTATTCGACGTGGATGGCCGGCCGCATGTTGTTTCGCGCGACGGCCTTTACTTTGAAACCCACGCGACCCTGGCACCGGTGATTGCCGACGCCGACAGCTTCGCCGCTGCGCCGGCTGCCGCCGCGCCGGAACCGGCTGAAGCCGCGCCGCGCCCGCCGGCGCCTGCGGAGCCGCAGCCCGTTGCCCCCGTGGTCGCCTTGCCTGTCCCGGCCGAGGCCGCCCCCAGCCTTGCCTCTCCGGAACTGCCGCTGGCCGCCGATGCCAGCGCCGAGCCGGCCGAGGAGGGTGCTCCCCGCCGCGCGCCGCGCCGCCGCCTGTCCGCCAAGCCGGAAGCCGAGGGCGAGACCCGCAAACCGGCCCGCCGCCGCACCATGGTGGAACGCGCGGAGGAACTGTTCTCCCCGCCGCCGGAACCCGAGCCGGGGCATGTCGCCACGGAACATACGCTGAGCCTGCCGGTCGATGATTCGGTCCAGGGCACCGAAGCCGCCGCCCGCCGCCGGCAGCGCGTGGCCGATGCGCCGCGGTGGCAGGTTGCCGGCGCGATGCGTCGCGGCCGGCAGCCGCGCGCTTAACAACGCGGCCGGCAGCCGCGCGGCTGGTTTGCTGCGGCCGCCGGCGCCCCGTCGGGGGCGCCTTCCCCGCCCCTCCCGCCGCCGACGCTATTCCGGCTTCATCCCCGCGGCATCGGCCAGCCCGGTCATCAGGCTGCGCTGGGCGTCGATGAACTGCCCAAACGCCGCGCCCTCCAGCAGCGCCGGTTCGGCGCCGACATCGGCCAGCCGCGCCACCACTTCCGGCACCGCCAGCGCGTGCCGCAGCGCCTGGTGCAGCCGGGCCAGCACCGGCTGCGGCGTGCCGGCCGGCGCATAAAGCCCAATCCACTCGGTCAGCGCGAAGCCCGGCAGCGTTTCCGCCACCGCCGGCACCTCCGGCAGCACCGCCATCCGACGCTCGCTGGAAACCGCCATCGCCCGCAGCCGCCCGCCCTGCACCAGCGCCACGGCACTGGGCGTGGTGGCGAAGTTCAGCCGCGTATCCCCGGTCACCACCGCCATCGCGCCGGTACTGCCGCCCCGATACGCCACTGCCTCGCCCCGCACCCCCGCGCGCTGCAAAAAATACAGCCCGGCGAAGTGCGAGGCCGAGCCCACGCCCGCCACCGCATATTGCACCGGCAGCGCCTGGCGCTTCAGCTCGGCGATATACTCGCGCAGCCCCTCCGCCCGCTCCCCAGGCGGCACCACCAGCAGCAGCGGCATCACGCTGAGCCGCGCGACGGGCGCAAAGTCGCGCAGGTAATCAAAGCCCAGGTTCGGGTGCAGCTTGTGGCGCACCACCAGCGCCGAAGCATCCGCCATCAGCGTGTAGCCATCCGGCGGCGACTGCGCGACCACCTGGCCGCCCTGGGTCCCGCCGGCGCCCGAGCGGTTCTCGATCAGCACCTGCTGCCCCAGCACCTGCGCCATCGGCGCGGCCAGCAGGCGCACCGTGGTATCGGCGCCACCGCCAGGGCCGAACACCACCACCACGCGAATGGGCCGGTCGGGAAAGCCTTGCGCCGCTGCCGGCCCGGCCAGCAGCAGCAACGCCATCAGTGCACGCCACATGTCACGGCATCCCATTGCGGCCATGCGCCCGGTAGCCCGGCCGCTCCGTCAGTTTTTCATAATAGGCCGCCACCGCCGGGAAGGCCGGCTTGTCGAACCCCTTCACACTGAACCAGCGGTTCACCACCAGCCCCAGCGGAATGTCTGCGAGGGTGAACCCGCCGAGGATGTGCGGCCCACCGCTCCGCGCCAGCTCATCCTCCACCAGCGCGATGCAATCCGTAAAATCGCGCCGCCCCTGGCCAACGAACCATTCATTGTTCCACGGCGCTTCCTGCAACTGGCCACCGAGGAAAGCGCCGCGCATGGCATGGGTCAGGTCGTAGGCCACCCAGTCCATCCATTTTTCTACGTTGAACCGCGCCGCCAGGTCGCTGGGGTAAAGCTGTTCGGCGCCATGCTTGGCGGCGAGGTAGCGGATGATCGCATTGCTCTCCCGCATCACCAGCTCGCCGTCGATCACCACGGGGATCTGCGCCACCGGATTGAGCTTCAGGAATTCCGGCGTGCTGGTCGGGGCATAGCCGCGCCCCCAATTCTCCCGGTCATACGGAATGCCCAGCTCCTCGCAAAGCCACAGCACCTTGCGCACATTGAACGAATTCGGCCGCCCGAGAACCTTCAGCATCTAGCCCTCCTGCAGCCAGGCGCGGATTTCCGCGTTGTGTTCGCCCAGGTCCGGTGCCCGGCGCCGCACCGTGGCCGGTGTGCCCTCCAGCCGCACCGGCGGGCGCAGCGCCCGCTGCCTGCCATGCTTGGGGTCCTCGTATTCCATCACCGTACCGCGGGCCTGCGCCTGCGGATGCGCCAGCGCCTCGTCATAGGAAAGCACCGGCTCGCTGGGGATGCCGTGCTGGCCCATGGCGGCCAGCCAATCCGCGGTATCGCCCTTCAGCAGCTCCGCCTGGATGATCGGGATCAGCACCGCATTGTTCGCGACACGCTGCGCATTGCTGGCAAAGCGCGGGTCGTCGCGCAGTTCCGGCCGGCCGATGATACCGCAGAGCGCCTGAAAGAATTTTTCCTTGGAAGCACCAAGCGTCAGCCAGCCATCCCGCGTCTGGAACACCCGGTACGGCGCGCTGCCGCGATGCAGCTGCCCCATCCGCGCCGGCCTGGTGCCATGCGTCAGCACATGCGCCGCCTCATACACCCCCAGGGAGATGCCGGCCTCCAGCAGGCTCTGGTCGATCAACTGGCCTTCCCCGGTGCGGTGCCGCGCCTGCAACGCCCCCAGCACCGCGATGGCGCTGTACATGCCAGCGGTCACGTCGGTGATGGCTATGGGCAGCCGGTACGGCTCGCCCTCCGGTGGGCCATTGCCGAACATCAGCCCGCTCATGCCTTGCGCCATCATGTCCAGGCCACCATGCCCGGCCCAAGGCCCGGTCTGGCCGAAGCCGCTGATGGAGCAATAGACCAGCCGCGGATTCACCTCTCGCAGCGCCGCATACCCCAGGCCCAGTTTTACGAGCGTGCCGGGCCGGAAGTTCTCCACCAGCACATCCGCCCGTGCCGCCAGCTTGCGCACCACGGCGACATCGTCCGGGTTCTTCAGGTCCGCGGTGATGCTGCGCTTGTTGCGGTTCCACACGCTGAACGGCGCGCCGCGCCCATCGACGAAGGGTGGCATCCGCCGCGCGTCATCGCCGCCATCCGGCCGCTCCACCTTGATGACATCGGCGCCCATGTCGCCCAGCAGCATCGTGCAGTAGGGGCCCGAGAGAAAATTCGTCAGGTCCAGTACCAGCAGACCATCCAGCGCACCCGCCATCATCATTCCCCCACGTGTTCGGCCGGGAGTAGAACGCGGCTGGTTCGTGCTGGCAAATCGGCGCGCGGCGTGGCCGAGAGGGACGCCGTCCCTCTCGGGCTCTCCCTGCCAAAGGCCGGGAGGCCTTTGGAAACCGATTGTCGAACACCACTCGATGTCATCCGCCGCACTGTCGCAGCATCGGCGAAGCCGCGCATGAATGGCGGCCTATTCGGCAGCCTGGTCCACCGCGCTGACCCTATGGCTCGGGATCAGCGTGCGCCAATGCGCGCCGGCCGGGCGTGGCGCATCAATCGCCTGGATCAGCCGGTGGTCGGCCTGCACGCCCACCGGGTCGCCACCGCGTTCCATGTCATCCACCGAATCCAGCAGCCGCCGGCGGAACCTCACCACCGCCATGTCGGAGGCGATCAGGTGTTCCGTACTGCGGTCGTAGATCGGCCCCTGGGAGGTGGCGATGGCCGCGTCCTCGGTGGCGATGCCGCGCAACCCCGAGAAGTTGGTCGCCATGATCGCGCGGTTCTGCTTGTAGTCGCCGCGCGACATCTTCAGCTTGTTGTCTTCGAAGCTGTAGATCTCGGGGTCGTCGAAGCCGGTCTCGCGGTGCCGCTCCGCCGGGTCGACCGGCTTGCTGCTGTAGCGCACCGAATAGGTTGCGGTGTGCTCGTCATCCAGCGGAATCTCCAGCACCAGCGTGGCGTTGCTGGCGCCTTGCAGCGCCCCGCCGGGGATGATCCGGCCGCTCGGCATCACGAAGGGGACGATGCGGCAATTCTCCGGCTCGCCTGGCCGTGCCGGGCGGCGGAAGGCGGCGTAATGGTAGCCGAACTCGGTCTCCTCCAGCTCCAGCTGCGGGCCGGTATCGTCGAAGGCGCCGACCTGATCGGTGCTCTGCCCCAGCCAGCCCGGCCGCGCGCCATTGGTGTGCAGGATGGAGACGTGGCTGCTGTCCAGCCCGCCCTCGGTCGCCTGCACCCAGTTGTAATGGCTGTCCACGCGCATCACCACGCGGTGGGTGTCCGGCACGTCCAGGTATTGCCAATGCGGAAAGGGCGGCTGCTTCTCGGCCGGGCCGAGATAGGTCCAGATGATCCCGCCGGCTTCCACCACCGGATAGGCATTGGCCTTCAACTTCGGCGGCCGCTTGCCCGGGGGCATGTTCATGATGTCGAGGATCTCGCCATCGGTGCCGAACTTCCAGCCATGGTACAGGCAGCGGATGCCGCAATCCTCCACGCGCCCCAGCACCAGGGAGGCGCCGCGATGCATGCAGAGTTCGTCCAATACGCCGACCTTGCCCTGCTGGCTGCGGAACACCACGAAATCCTGGCCCAGCAGCCGTTCATGCCGCGGCGCACCACCGGGTTCCGGCAGCTTCTCGGCCAGCGCGATCGGCATCCAGTAGCGGCGGAACAACGCGCCCATCGGCGTACCGGGGCCGATCCGGCACAGGCGGTCGTTTTCCTCGCGGGTCATCATGGGCGTCACTCCCTTGGGGCCGGGCTACGGGCAGCGTCTCCGCCGCCACCGTACCGGGCGCTTCATGGCCAGCCGCCCCGCAGGAGGCGCGGCAGCTGACACTCGTATTAGGATTTCAGCTGGCGGCCGCTGTCAATCGCGGCAGCCGCCGGGGCGATTGACGCTGCTTTGCCGCGCTGCCTAGTCTCCGCCCCAGCGCGAAGCCAATTCGCCGCATTTCGGGAGGTCACCACCTTGAGCCAGACCCTTGGGCGCCGGGCATTGCTGGCCGGCAGCGCTACCTTGCTGGCTTCCCCGGCCGTGCTGGCCCAGTCGCTGCGCTTCCCGACCCAGCCGATCAAGATCATCGTCGGCTTTCCCGCCGGCGGCACCTTCGACAGCCTGCTGCGGGTGGTCTCAGCCGAGCTGCGCGAGCTGCTGGGCCAGAACGTGGTGCTGGAAACCCGCTCCGGTGCCGGTGGCGCGGTCGCTTTCACTGCGGTCAAGGCCGCCGCGCCGGATGGCTATACGCTGGGCGGCCTGTCCACCGCCGTGGTCAGCTCCGCCCTGCTGGAGAACGTGCCCTACGATCCCCTCAAGGACTTCACCTACATCTCCAGCCTGGTGGAGATTCCCTTCGCCGCCACCGTCCCGGCGGAAAGCCCGATCAAGAGCTGGGCGGATTTGATGACCTTCGGCCGCGCCCATCCGGAACAGGTGTTCTACGGCTCCGCCAGCGGCCTGGCGCAGACCCCGCATCTGCTGATCTCGGAGGTCGCGACGCGGGAGAACCTGGCCTGGACCGTCGTGCCGTTCCGCGGCAGCGCGGATTGCATGGTGGCGCTGCTGGGCGGCCAGCTGACCTTCTCGATGGACACCATGGTCAGCGTGCTGCCCTTTGTCCGCTCCGGGCGGGTGCGGCTGCTGGCCATCGGCAGCGACCGCCGCACGCGCAGCCTGCCGGAGGTGCCGACGCTGGCCGACCTTGGCTATTCCACGCTGATCCGCAGCTTCTACGGCGTCGGCGGCCCTGCCGGCATGGCGCCGGAGGTGGTGCACACCTTGCAGGAAGCACTGCGCGTGGCGGTGCAGCGGCCCAGCGTGCGGCACATGCTGCAGGAAGCCGACCAGGACCCGCGCTACCTCGATGCCGCCGAGATGCGGGAGCTGGTGGCCTCCACAATGCGCACCCAGGGCGAGCTGATCGCCCGCTATGGGCTGGGCCGCCGCCAGCCCCGCTGAACCCTGCAAACGGCCCGAGGCTTCGACTCCTGCCGAGGCGCCGAATGGCGGCCCGAAGTCCGGCGAAAGCCAGGCCCGCACAGGCGCGCGCGTCACGCCGGGAGCGTGCCTCCGGCACGACGCGTTGAGGGCGGCGGCCGCTTCAATCGGCCGCAGTATCAGGCCACCAGCAGCCCGCGCTTGCGCAGCAGCGGCGTCACCTCGGGGTCGCGGCCGCGGAAGGCGCGGTACAGCTCCATTGGGTCGCGGGTGTCGCCGGCTTCGTAGATGTCGCGCAGCCCGGCCGCCAGCACGGGGTCGAAGGCATCGCCGGCGGCCTCGAAGGCGTCGAAGGCATCGGCGTCCAGCACTTCCGCCCACATGTAGGTGTAGTAGCCCGCCGCATAGCCGCCGCTGGCGAACAGGTGCTGGAAATGCGCGGGACGGTGGCGCAGCACCATCGCCTGGGGCATGCCGATGCCGGCCAGGAATTCCTGCTCGAAGGCGTCGATATCCAGCGCCGCCGGGTCGGCATGGGTGTGCAGCGCCAGGTCGATCAGCGCCGAGGAGACGAACTCCACCGTGGCGAAGCCCTGGCCGAAATTGCGCGAGGCCAGCAGCCGTTGCAGCAGCGCCTCCGGCAACGGCTCGCCGGTCTCGTGGTGGCGGGCATGCGCGCGCAGCGTCTCCGGCACGGTCAGCCAGTGTTCCAGCACCTGGCTGGGGAATTCGACGAAATCCGCCAGCACGTTGGTGCCGCTCTGCGACGGGTAGCGCGCGGTGCTGAGCAGCCCGTGCAGCGCATGGCCGAACTCATGGAACAGCGTGCGCGCCTCGTCGAAGGAGAGCAGCGCCGGCGTCGCCTTGGCGATGTTGTTGTTGTTGACGATGATCGGCGTGACCTCCCCGGCAAAGCTCTCGGCCACGCGGTAGCTGCTCATCCAGGCGCCGGAGCGCTTGCCGGCCCGGGCAAAACTGTCCAGCAGGAACAGGCCGCGATGCTGGCCATCGGCGCCCAGCATCTCGAAGGCGCGGACATCCGGGTGATACAGCGGGATGTCATGCCGCTCGGTGAAGCTGACGCCGAACAGGCGGCCGGCCGTGTCAAACGCGGCGCGCAGCATGCCTTCCAGCGGGAAATACGGCTTCAGCAGGCTCTCGTCGAAGTCGTGCAGCGCGCGGCAGGCGCGCTCGGCCCAATGCCGCCAGTCCCAGGCTTCCAGCGGACCGTTGTGGCCGGCCGCACCGGCCAGCTTCTCCAGCTCGGCGCGCTCGGCCTCCAGCTGCCGCGTGGCGGGCACCCAGACCTGGCGCAGCAGCCGGTCCACGGCTTCGGGCGCGCGCGCCATGTTGTCGGCCAGGCGCCACTGGGCGAAGTCGGCATGGCCCAGCAGCCGGGCGCGCTCGGCCCGCAGCGCCAGGATCGCGCGGATCAGCGGCCGATTGTCCTGGGCGCCGGCATTGGTGCCGCGCGCCACCCAGCCGCGCCAGGCGCGCTCGCGCAGCTCCCGCCGGGTGGAGAAGGTCAGGAAGGGCTCCACCGAGGAGCGCGACAGGGTGATGACCCAGCCATCCAGCCCGCGTTCCGCCGCCGCCTGCCGTGCGGCGTCGCGGGCGAAGCCGGGCAGCCCGTCCAGCTCATCCTCGGCCAGCAGCATCTGCCAGTCGGTCTCGTCGCGCAGCACGTTCTGGCCGAAGGCGGTGTGCAGCGTCGCCAGCCGGGTGGAGAGTTCCGTCAGCCTGGCGCGGGCGGCGGGGTCCAGCCCGGCGCCGGCGCGCACCAGGCCGGCATGGGTCCGCTCCAGCAGGCGGCGCTCATCCGGCGCCAGGTCCAGGCTGTCCCGTGCCGCATGCAGCGCGCCGATCCGGGCGAAGATCGCGGGGTCCAGCGTGATCTCGGTGCGGTGCCGCGCCAGCCGTGGCGCATAGTCGCGCTCCACCGCCTGCAGCGCCTCGCTGGCCTGGCTGCTGACCAGGTTGGAGAAGCAGGACCGCACCCGGTCCAGCAGCCGCCCGGCGCCTTCCAGCGTCGCCAGCGTATTGCCGAAGCTGGGCGCGGCCGCCGTGCCCGCTATCGCCGCCACCTCGGCCCGGTGGGCCGCCATCGCCTGGTCGAAGGCGGGCGGGAAATGCGCCGCCCGGATCAGGTTGAAGGGCGGCACGCCGAACGGCGTGGTCCAGGCTTGCAGCAGCGGGTTGTCGGACATGGGGCCTCGTGGTGTCAGCGGCGCGCCTTGCCGCGGCCGATCTCGCGCTCGATCGTGCTGCGCTCGATCGAGCCGGTGGTGCGGACGATCTCGCGGATGATCGCGGGGGAGACGCGATGCAGCTTGGCCATGTAGGCGATCTCGGTCTCGGCCTTCGCGGCGGCTTCGGGGTCGAGCACGGCGGGCTTGTTGTTGGGCTGGGCCACGGGGCAGTTCCTGTGATTGGCCACGCGCCTTAGCGGGCTGGGAGAAGGGCGGGCACGCAACGCATGGTAGGCCAACTGGCTCTGCCGTGCCCGGCCGGGTCTTGCCCGCGGGCGCCCGGAAACGAAGAAGGCCCCACTTGCGCGGGGCCTGCATGACGCCAGCACACCGGGTGGGCAGAGCGGACCGGCAGAGGCTGTCAACCCGCCATGTCGCCCACCCGGAGGCCGCTGTCAAATGGCCCGGCCGGGGTCAGCCGCGCCGTGGCGGGTCGCGGCTCAGCCCCTTGGCGGCCAGGTCGGCCTGATAGGCGGCCCAGCGGGTGGCATGCTCCTCCCCCAGGGTGCGCAGATAGGCGAAGGAGAAGATGCCGCTGTCATGCAGGTCGTCGAAGATCAGCCGCACCGCATATTGGCCGACCGCCTCCACCCGCATGATCCCGACCTCTCGCCGGCCGCCGACCGTGGTCTTCTGGCCGGGGCCATGGCCCTGGACTTCGGCGCTGGGGCTTTCCACCCGCAGGTATTCCGCCGGCAGGTGGAAGCGGGCGCCATCGTCATAGGCCACCTCCAGCGCCCGCTCGGACCGCTTCAGGCGGATTTCGGTGCAGTCTGCCATCAGTCCTCCAGCGGCCGGGCCTCATCCGGCAGCATGATCGGAATGCCATCGCGGATCGGGAAGGCCAGCCTGGCGCGGTCGCTGATCAACTCGCCGCGGGCACGGTCGTAGCGCAGCGGCCCCTTGGTCACGGGGCAGACCAGAATCTCCAGCAACTGCGGGTCGACGGCGCCGCCGGCTGGCGCCTGGGTGTCGCTCATGGTGCGGTCCTCTGCAGCAATATCCATGGTGAGTGAAAGACCGGAACGGATGCTGCCCCCGTTTGGCCGGTGGTGCGGCATGATGTGCCGGGCAGCCTGGCCTAGCTTGGCTTGCTGCCCGGCGGGGGTTCGTTGTGCGCATTGTGCTGGCCGCCCATCAGCAGCAGGGCCAGCAGCAGCCGGGCGCGTTCATGCGGGCTGGGCACCTCCAGCAACGCCTGCTTCTCGCGCGGCTCGAACGGGCAGACCATGCAGAGCGTGGTCAGCAGTTCATCATCCGGCGTCTGCTCCACCGCGGTCCAATTGGCCTCGATGCCGCGGGCGCGGAAGAAGGCCCGCAGCGCCGCCAGCAGACCGGCGCGGTCGGCCAGCGGGGCGCGGGCGACCAGGTTGAGGTCGGCCTCGAAGCCCGCGTAGTCCGCCTGCACCACGCGGTGCAGCCTGGCCAGCGGCCGTTCGGCGGCCACGCGGAACCGGATGACGCCGGACAGCGTGATCAGGAAGCGGCCGTCATCGGTTTCCGAGAAGGAGGTGAGCCGCCCGAGGCAGCCGACCTTGAACAGGGCTGGCCCGGTTTCCTCAGCGGCTTGGCCCGGGTCCGGCTGGAGCATGCCGAACATGCGGCCCTGCGCCAGCGCGTCCTCCACCAGGTTCAGGTAGCGCCGCTCGAAGATGTTCAGCGGCAGCCTTCCCTGCGGCAGCAGCAGGGCGCCGGGGAGGGGGAAGATCCCGATCTCCGTCGGCAGGTCCCGCAGGCTCGGATGGAAGGCTGCCATGCCGGCGGCCTAGCGGAACAGGACCGAGGACAGCTTGCGCCGGCCGGCCACGCTGGCGGGGTCCGAGAAGCCCCAGGCCTCGAAGAACTTCACCAGCTGCTTGCGGGCGGCCTCTTCGTTCCAGGCGCGGTCGCGCTTGATCGCCTCGATCAGCTGGTCCACCGCCTGGTCGCGCTCATCGGCGCTGTTCAGCGCCACCGCCAGGTCGATGCGGGCGGCATGGTCATTGGCGTCGGCGGCCAGGCGGGCCTCGAACTCGCCGAACTTTTCGCGCGCGCGGCGGCCTTCGGCGGCCAGTTCCAGCGCGCTGCGGACGCCGACGATCTCGGTGTGCTCGGCGATCTTGGCCGGGACGTTGTTGATGACCTCAAGCGCCTGGTCTTCCTCGCCCAGCGCCATCAGGCAGCGGGCAATGCCGGCGAAGGCCTCGGCGTTCTCCGGCTCCTGCTCGATCAGCGCGCCGAAGATCTCGATGGCGCCCTGGTGGTCGCCCTGCTCGACGGCCTGCTTGGCCTCGGCCAGCAGGTCGGCGGTGGGCATCTGGCCGCCGGCCACCTTCAGCAGGCCTTCGACGAACTTCTTCACTTCGGATTCCGGCAGGGCCCCCTGGAACAGGTCGGCGATCTGGCCCTGCCAGAAGGCGACCACCGTGGGCACGGATTGCAGCGGCAGGCCCATCTGGGTCAGCTGGGCGACCAGTTGCTTGTTGCGGTCGATGTCGATCTTGACCAGCCGCACCCGCCCGCCGGCCGAGCGCACCACCTTTTCCAGCGCCGGGGTCAGGGTTTTGCAGGGGCCGCACCAGGTGGCCCAGAAATCCACCAGGATCGGGACTTCCCGGCTGCCCTGGATGACGTCCTGCATGAAGGTCTGCTGGTTGCCGTCGGAGACCGGGTCCGGGCCGCCCGCGGCACCGTTGGGCGCGGCGCCGCCTGGGGCCGGTTGGCGGGCGGGGTCGAAGAGCACTTCCATCGTGGCGGTCCTGTTCCTGGGCGGGTCACCCCTTGGGGGTGCGGTTGGCGTTGACCCCTGGGGGGGCGTGGTTCGGTTGCCACCCCGGCGGGGTGGGCTTTGGTGATAGATGCGCCTCCGGCGCCGCGGCGCAAGCCGGGGCAGCTATGTGGCGGGGGTGCCCAGGCTGTCCAGGTCCAGCAGCGCCGGCCGATGCCCCAGGCTTTCCAGGAAGCGCAGCAGGTCCGCCGGGCGGATTGTTGTGGTGGCCGTGTTCACCAGCGGGTGGAAATTCACCCAGTCATGGTCGTGCATCAGGCCACGGTCGAATACCACCTGCACCGCGCCGGGGGCGGCATTGACCAGGCCGAAGGGCGTGACGGAGCCCGGCGTGACCCCCAGTTGGGCCAGCAAATCCTCGGCCGAGCCGAAGCTGACCCGCCCCACCCCGACGGCGCGGCCGATGGCATTGACCGAAACCTGCCGGTCCTCCTGCAGCACCGCCAGCAGGAAGGGGCCGGTCTTGGGCTTCAGGAACAGGTTCTTTGCATGGCCCCCCGGGAGCTGGCCGCGCAGCGCCTGGGATTCCGCCACGGTGAAGACGGCGGCATGCTGGGTGGTGCGGGCTTCGATGCCCAACGCGGTCAGCTGGGCAAGCAGGGATTCCTTGGTTTCCATGGGCTCCGTCGCGGTGCGGTGGGCTGGGGACGCTGCTGCGATAGGCCGGGCAAGAAATCTGCGCAATCTGTCCGAGCCCGCTTGCAATCCCCGCGAGGCATGGTACAAGCCGCGCCCTCGACGGAATGCGGGCGTAGCTCAGGGGTAGAGCACAACCTTGCCAAGGTTGGGGTCGAGGGTTCGAATCCCTTCGCCCGCTCCAGTCGAGATCACCACAGATAGTCTCCCCCTCTGGGGGCACCGCGCTGTGGCGCAGGTTTGGCCGCGATTTGCGCGGAAGGCTTGGGAGTGGTCCCTAAAATATGGCGGTGGTTTCTCTCTCTGAGAGGCCGGCTATCTCCGCACCTCGGGACTTGGACGATTTTTTCCCAACCCCATAATTCATTGATCTCTTGATCTTTTCTTGGGGGCGGCAGGGCTGAGAGTTGCGTTCGCCATCGCCTGGCGATGACAATCGGGCACAAACTCGTAGCTCGCAGCACTCGACCTCGTGCCGCCTACATCGGCCAATACATAGTGTCGGTGATGTTGGCCGTCGGGAGCTTCCTGCGAGATGGCGCGCGCCGAGAAGTCTTCACGAACTCGAGGTAGGCTAGCAACACGCCCCTCAGCCGGATGGCGACTTATTTTTCTAGATCAGCCGATCTGCAACGTGGCCGGCCGGCGTTCGGCGGCCAAGGCGGCCTCCTGCTCGTGCCAGCATGCCGGAAGGGGCTGGAGCAGGCGCGGCAGCCCGGGATCGCAACGGCCATCCAGCACTGCCTCGACTAGGTCTGGCGCCAGCAGCGTCAAGCTGAGGAGCTTGCCCAGGAAGGATCGGTCTAGGTTTTCGGCAGCCGCCAGTTCGGTCAAGGATTCGTGGCGACCCTGGTCGAGCATGCGCTGGTAGCGGAATGCCCGTGCCATCGCCTTCACCAGCGCCGGGTCGGCGCGCGTTGGGACGGCCGGAACGCCAGCCAGCGCCATTGGTGTCACGACAGTCTTCCGCCCCGGCCGATGCCGGATCCTCAACGGCACCCGGACCGTGATGCTGGTAGCGGCCGTCATGCCGCGGCCCTCAGCGCAGCCGGCGCGATGGCGGTCAGGTCGCGGACCAAGCCGCCGAGCCCATCCAGCCGCAGCCGAATGTCTGCACCGGCCGGACCAACCACCACCCGTTCCACTAGCGATCGGATGATCCTGACCTGCTCGGCAGGGAATAGCTGATCCCATAGCGGGTCGAACCGGTGCAACGCGTCGTGAGCTTCGGCCTCGGTCAGGTCCGGCGCCTCTAAGCGCGCGGCCCGCCAGGTACCGACCACCACCTCGGGCTGGCGCAGCAGCGCACGCACCTGGTCGATCACCGCCGTCTCGATCTCTGCCGCCGACACGCGCCGCAGGATGCTGGCGTCGCCGGCGGCGTCCCCCTTCAGGACGCGCTGGGCCACGTAATAGCGGTAGAGCCGGCCATTCTTGCGGCAATGGGTCGGCGACATGGCTCTGCCATCCACCCCAAAGATCAGTCCCTTCAGCAGCGCCGGCGTCTGCGCCCGGTTCTGGTTGGCGCGCACGCGTGGGCTGACCTGGAGCACGGCGTGGGCCCGGTCCCATAGCTCCCGCGGCACGATGCCCTGGTGCTCGCCGGGATAGACCTGCCCCTTATGCGCGGCCTCGCCGACATAGGTCCGGTTGTTCAGCACCTTATAGACATCGCCCTTGTCGAGGGGCCGGCCCGACTTGCTGGTGGCTCCCTCCGCCCGGAGCAGGCGGACAGTCTCGATGCCCGATCCTGTCTCGGCGAAGATCTCGAACAGGCGGCAGACGCGAGGTGCTTCGTCCTCGTTCACCACCAGCTTCCTCGCCACCACGTCGTAGCCGAGCGGCACCTTGCCGCCCATCCACATGCCGCGGGCGCGGGAGGCGGCGAATTTGTCACGGATGCGCTCGCCGATAATTTCGCGCTCATATTGCGCAAAGCTCAGCAGGATGTTCAGCGTCAGCCGACCCATGCTGGTGGTGGTATTAAACGACTGAGTAATTGAAACAAAGGTGACGCCGTGCGCGTCCATCACCTCCACCAGCTTGGCGAAATCCATCAGCGAGCGGCTGAGCCTATCAATCTTATAGACCAGGATACAGTCGATCCGGTCTTGCTCGATGTCGGCCATGAGCCGCTTGAGCGCCGGCCGCTCCAGCGTGCCGCCTGAGTATCCTCCGTCGTCGTAGTGATCGCGGACCAGGACCCAGCCCTCGGCGCGCTGGCTGGTGATATATGCCTCACAAGCGGCGCGCTGCGCGTCGAGGGTGTTGAACTCCTTGTCCAGCCCCTCGTCGGTGGATTTCCGGGTGTAGATGGCGCAGCGCAGCTTCTTCGTGGTGGCCGGCATGGCCGGCGCGGTGCTCGCGCGGCGGGTCATGGGCGGGCTCCTTTCAGGCCAAAGAAGGTCCAGCCATTCCAGCGCGTGCCGGTGATGTGGCGTGCGATGGCCGACAGCGACTGGTACGGCCGCCCCTCGAATTCGAAGTCATCGGCCCGCACCGTGACCACGTGCTGCACGCCGTCATGCTCGCGCACCAGGCGCGTGCCAGGTAGCGGCCGGCTATCGGCGCGGATCCGGCGCAGCACCACGTTGCCACCATCCAGCCGTTCGCCCAGCGCTTCCAGCCGGGCGCGGGTCTCGGGCTTCAGCCCGCCATAGGCTAATTCCTGGATGCGGTAGGCCAGCCGGCTGACGATGTACGCCTTGTTGAACGGCGGCGGTTCCTTGCCGAACATCTCGCGCCACTGCTGCTTCAACTGGGCGATTGGCGTGGTCGGCAACGCCGCCAGCCGCGGCAGCACCTGCGCCGGCGGAATCTTCGGAGCGCTGGGTGCCGCTGCGGGTGTGGCGGTCGATCGTTTGGTCATGCGAGTCCCTTTCTCCTGGGGTTCGCATGACGGCGCTGGCGGGCGGTGGAGTGTAGGCGAACCTCTCCCGCCCCCCGGGCCTCCTCGGCATCCCGCGCAAGATCCTCGGCGGTGCGGCTCCTCAGCCGCACGAGGCCCGCGGCCAGGATGCCGCAGACCTCCCGGAGGTGCGGCGGGAGGTGGGCGTTGACGGAGGTCGAGGATGGGATGCGTGCCACCCCCTCCCATTACTCACCCAGCGGCCAATCCGTATCACGCCGGAGATGCAGATTGGATTCGACTTTTGGCCGCCTTGGTTGATAGAACGGACGGCGAACAGATGGCCGGGCCGTACGTCATGAGCAAGGACGATTTCCAGCGATTTGCCAGCCAGAGGTTCCTGCGAACCGTAGAGCCTGGTCTCCTGCGCGCCTTCTTCGAGCGGTATGGCATCGCGCCGGAACGGCTCGACTTGTCGCTGCTGGAAACGTCTCCCGACCAGGGCCGGGCGGCGGTAAACGCCTACCTCCTCCAGACGCCCAAGGAGGAGATCTCGGAAAGCCTGACGGCCGATCTCCACCGCATTGAGCGCCTTGGGAAGCCGGTCGGTCAGGAAGCCCTGCTGCAGGAGGCCCGGCGCCGCGGCGTCGAACTGGTACCGCCCGCCGTCCTGGCGAAGACCGGCACGCGCAGCCTCGCCCTTCGTGCCTTTATCGATCAGCCGGAAGTCTTCGAAGATGCCGAGAACAGCCTAGCATTCCTCCAGCCGCAAGCGGTTATGGAATTCGTGGCGCCGGAGGAGGGCATTCCGGCCGACGTCAGCGATGGTCGCCTGCGCACCCTGGAAGCGCAGGCCCGCGCGATCTTCCAGGCCGAGCTTCGCGATGAATTCTGCGAAGCGCTGGCGTATCATGATGGGGACGACGTGAAGGTCTCCATCCGCCATGGCGCGGTGCTCACCATTACCGAGGTCCTGGAAGGCCGGCGCAAGCGCATCCGCAGCTTCCGCGAGATCGACAATGCCGTGCTGGCCTATTCTGCGATGGACGGCCGCCTACGGATTTGGGGCTGCAGCAAGGCCAGCCGTGCCGCCTTGGCCAAGGCCTTCGCGGAGGTCATCCTCGATAATCCGGGGCTGTTCAGCGCAGCGGCGTCGCGGCGCCTCTATACATTACAGGCTGTGGAGCGGGCTGGCGCCGCGTTCCAGTTCCGGCACGGGCACGATGGCGGCATCGCCGGAATCCAGATCTACGAGGCGCAGGCCAACAAGGTGGCGGTCGGCAGGAGCGGCCGCGAGAAGGTCATACGCTCGCTGATCGCGCGTGAGGCCGGTGGCAATGCGTTGCAGGTGCTGCACGAAACCCGCCCGGAGATCAGCTTTCAGTCCGGCACCTGGCGCCTCGCCCACCTGATCTTCAAGATCACGCTGAAGGTCGAAGGCCCGCGGCCGCCGGTCATCACCGTCAAGATCAAGCCCAGCGACATGCTGAGCTTCCCGCGGGAACGCTACCAGCGGCGCGTTATGACGCTGCTCGCCATGAACGAGATGCTGTGTGAACGAGAGCCTGGCCGTACTGCTCTTGCGGCAGAGTGAAGGCGGCGATCCGGCGTATCTGCTGGGCGTCCCCGACCTCTCGACCACTGCTTCTTCCGCCTTCCAGCGGTTGCTGGCGCTCGGCGCAGTCGTGCACGCCCGCGTGCTCGACACTTGGGATCCCTGCGCCACATGCAGTTGCGGGGTGGAGGAGCGCCACGTCAGGTGGATCGACGGAACACCGGTCGCGATATGCCCGCTCTCCCGCGAGGATGATGAGGCTCTCGACCCTGGGGACCTGCAGCTTTTCCAAATTTCATTGACCCGCTTGGCCGAGTTGGTGAGTCGTGCCGCGGCTTTGGACGACCGACCCGAACAGGTCGCACCTCGCCTCTGGCGTTTGGGGCGGCTGGCCGGCGGCCGGGTGCTGCTGCTGGCGACTTCATCCTCGGCTCTGCGTGGCGAGGGCGTTTTCGATCGGCTGAAGACCTTGGACAGGTCAGTGCGTTTCACGCTGATCGCCGATGTAAAATCGGCGGTAGACCTCGCCGCGTTAGCGGAGCGAGGCTTCGACGTTGTGCCCCCCGACGAAGCCTTCATGCCGAGCGAGCCAACAAGGCCGATACGGTTAAATATGAATCGGCTGATGATGGTCACAGAGACGTCCGACCCCGATGTGCTGGAGGTGAATCCGATGGCCCTCACTGCCGCGTTCGGCGGACGGGCGTTGCAGCTGGAGCCACGCCATGCGCGGGTGCTGAACGTCCTGGCGCGTGAAGCCGATGATGGCGGCGCTGCGGCGACCCGCGACGATTTGTATCGCGCGCTCGTGGGCAGGGACGACGCCGATGCCCCGATTGGCGACGAGCAGGTGGACAAGGCGGTCAGCAGCATTCGCGGTGCACTCTGCGAGGCGCGCGGCCTGCCGCGCGGGGCAGGAACCACCCTGATCGCCGCAGTCCGAGGCCACGGATATCGCCTGGTGACGCCTACTGTCCGGGTCCTGATCAGGTAGCCGCAGCACACCGAGAGGAAGCCGAGAGGTTTCGGGAGGAAGCCGAGAGGCCCGCCCAGGCCATCGGCGCGAAGGTCCGCCATCGCAACACGATGGATGGACCCGCCCATGACGCAATCGCCTCGCCTCCCCGACCTCACCCCGGTCCACCGCTTGGCTACCGCGGAGGCGAAGCGCCTCTGCCGCACCCTGCATCTGCCCGAACACGAGCGGGAGGATCTGCGCCAGGACCTGCTGCTGGACTTCCTGGCGCGGCTGCCGGCGTTCGACCCCAGCAAGGCAGACCTCCCGGCCTTTGCCATGGTGTGTTTTCGCCATGCCGCGTCTCGCATCGCGCGCCGAGTCACGGCTGAGCGAGCCGCTCGCCATCCCCGCTCCCTCGACGATGCGCTGCCGAACACCGAGGGGCTAACGCTTGGCGACACGATCGCAGAGGCGGATGGCTACGGCGCGTGGTGCGGCCAGTCCATGGACGGCATTGCTGCGCTGGAACGCCGCCTCGACCTGGAGCGTGCGGCCAGCGCGATCGACCCGGAGGATCTCCCGCTCTGCGCCGCGCTGAGCGAGCACACGCCGCACGAGTTCGGCGAGCAGAAGACGATGCCACGCATGCGGATCTACCGGCGCATTCGCGAGATGCGCCTGCGGCTGCTCGCCGCCGGCATCCCCTCGGCCGCCTGATACGGATTTGGAGGTGGCTGAGTAATAGTAGTCATGGACAAACCCATCCCCGACATCCGCGCAACGGCGAAGCCTCTCACCGAGGTGTCGCTCTGCACCTGGCTGGGCGCCGCAGCCCCCGGCGACAGCATCACCTATCACCGCGGCGCGCTCGCCCGGCAGGTCTGCCCACAGTTGCAATGCCTGCCCGATGATGAGCGCGCCACGCTGCAGCGCCTGGCGGCTCGCGCCTGGAAGCTGGCCGAAGATGGGCTCGCCGACCTGGTGCAGCGTCGCCATGGCTTTGAGGACTTCGAGTACCTGCTCGTCGCCCGTCGCCGGCCGCGCCGCAGCGCCCCGAACCTGCTGCCGCAGCTTCTGGCGGAGGCGGCGTGATGGCGGCGCAGCTGAGCAATCGCCCGACGCTGGCGACGATCCGGCAGTTGCCGGTTGGCGAGATCATCGTCCTGCCGGCTGAGCACCTGGCCCTGCTCCAGGCTGATGCCCGCGAGGCGCTCGACGCCGCAAAGCGGCTGCAGGACTGGATCGAGGCCGCCATCGCCCTGCGCTACGAGCAGCGCGCCATCGCCGCCCGCGCCGCCGCCGGCAAGGACACCGGCACGGTCCGCTTCGAGGATGGTGCGGTCGAGGTCGTCGTCGACCTGCCGAAGCGCATCGAATGGGACCAGGCGCGCCTCGCCGCGCTGGCCGAGAAAATCCGCGGCGGTGACGAGAACCCCGCCGAATACGTTGAGGTCGCGTTTAAGGTGCCGGAACGCGCCTATACCGCCTGGCCCGAGCGTATCCGGCTGGCCTTCGAGCCGGCGCGCACCGTCCGCACTGGCCGGCAGAGCTTCAAGCTCAGCCTCAAGCCGGAGGGTGTGTGATGGCGCTGCGCATCGTCACTGCCGACGAGCGGCTGGCCGAACCCCGCGGCGTCAAGGCGGTGATCTTCGGCAAGAGCGGCATCGGCAAGACCTCGCTGCTGTGGACCGTGCCGGCGGAGAGCACCCTCTTCGTCGATCTGGAGGCAGGTGACCTCGCCGTGCAGGGCTGGCCTGGCGCTGCGGTGCGGCCGCGCACCTGGGAGGAATGCCGTGACCTGGCGCTGTTCCTGGCAGGCCCCAACCCGGCGCTACGTGACGAGCAGCCCTATTCGGTCGCCCAGCACATCCGCGTGGTGCAGGAATATGGCGACCCGGCGCAGGCCGACGGCTTTCGCACGTTGTTCATCGACAGCATCACGGTGGCTGGCCGGCTCTGCTTCCAGTGGTGCCGCGGCCAGCCCGAGGCCTTCTCCGAGCGCACCGGCAAGCCGGATGTGCGTGGTGCCTATGGCCTGCATGGCCGAGAGATGCTGGCCTGGCTCACCCACCTGCAGCATGCCCGCGGCCGCAACGTGATCTTCGTCGGCATCCTCGATGAGCGGACCGACGACTTCAACCGCAAGGTCTTCGTGCCGCAGATCGATGGCAGCAAGACCGGCCTCGAGCTGCCCGGCATCGTCGATCAGGTCATCACCATGGCCGAGATCAAGCCGGAAGCGGTCGCGGGCCAGCAACCCCTGCTGCCGTACCGGGCGCTGGTCTGCCAGACCATCAATCAGTGGGGCTATCCGGCCAAGGACCGCTCCGGCCGGCTCGACCTGTTGGAGCCGCCGCATCTCGGCCGGCTCTTCGAAAAGATCGCCGGCCCGGCCCGCCCGCTGGCCGAGCGCCTGGCCCTGCCCCTCGCGGCTCCCACCGATTCCACCACCACGCCCTCGACCTGACGGAGACCACCATGGCTTCCTGGAACGACTACAACGACGCCCAGCAGAACCCGAACCTGATCCCCAAGGGCACCATCGCCAAGGTACGCCTGACCGTCCGGCCGGGCGGCTTTGATGACCCCAGCCAGGGCTGGACCGGCGGCTTTGCCACCCATGGCAGCACCGGCGCCGTCTATCTCAACGGCGAATTCACCGTGCTGGAGGGGCCCTATGCCAAGCGCAAGATCTTCACCCTGATCGGGCTGCACAGCCCCAAGGGGCCGGACTGGGGCAATATGGGCCGTAGCTTCGTTCGGGCCATGCTGAACTCGGCCCGCGGCATCTCCGACAAGGATGTCTCGCCGCAGGCGCAGGCTGCGCGTCGCATCAGCGGCTTTGCCGATCTCGATGGGCTGGAGTTCGTGGCCAAGATCGAGCACGGCACCGATGCCGGCGGCGAGACCAAGAACGAAATCCGCAGCGCGGTGACGCCGGACCACCGCGACTACGCCCAGGCCATGGGC
>CAILMF010000001.1 GCA_903835235.1 uncultured Rhodospirillales bacterium | reverse complement strand
CTCCGAAAGGCTGCAGCCAGGACCAGCGACGCGGTCTGCGCGACTATCGGCACACTCCTCGGCACCTACACACCAGCAGAGTGCACCAATTACCTAACCCATTCAGGATATAGCCGAACCTAAACGCATCATGCTCTAGCGCCCAACGCTGCTGGCCGAAGCCTGCCCGCCCGGCCAGCGCGGGGTGCCGAAGACGCCTACATCGCAGGCCGGCGCCGCCAGCCCCAACGCAGCCACGCTCGCGACACCAACGCCGCAACGGAGCCCGCCATGCCGCTGACCCGCATCGACCACCTCTCCATCCGCACCACCCGCCTGGCGGAAACCCGGGACTTCTACGTGAAGGTCCTGGGCATGGAGGACGGCTACCGCCCGCCCTTCGCCTTCGGCGGCGCCTGGCTGTACAGCAACGGCAAGTCGGAACTGCATGTGGTGGAAATCGACCACGCCAACCCCGGCCCGGTCGTCGCCTACCTGGGCGAGAAGGCGCTGACCCAGGCCGACAACTCCGGCAGCGTGGACCACCTGGCCTTCACCGCCGCGGACGTGCCGGGCATGAAGGCGCGGTTCGAGGGCCTGGGCGTGCCCTACCGGGAACGCCTGGTGCCCAGCCTGAACCTGACCCAACTTTTCGTGGATGATCCCAACGGCATCACCATTGAGCTGAACTTCCCCGGTTGAACCGGCGGGCCGCGCTGGGCTACAGGAATAAAGTCAGCGCTGGCAATTTGTCCGAAACCGACCGCTTTGATTCCGCTGTGGTTTTGGCCGGCGCTCCGGGGCTCAGTCCAGGTGGCGCTGCCACTCCGGCAGCGCCCGCAGGGCGGCGCCCTGCTTGGCGGCTATCCGCGCCACGCGCTCGGCCGGGAAGCCCATCTGCACGAAGGCCGGGGCGGTCTCGGCCACTTCGCGGTATTCGGCGATCAGCCCGCCTTCCAGCCGCAGGATGGCGACGCCCTGGAACATGGCCCGGACGCCCTGGGCCTCCGGCAGCAGCGACCGGTAGCTGAAGCGGTAGCGGGCATAGAGCAGCCGGCCATCGCTGACCGGGTCAACCATGTCCCAGCGGAACTCGGTGGCGTCGCGGTAGAACCAGTCGTTGATCAGCTCCGCCACCTTCGCCCGGCCGGCGAAGCTGCCATAGAAGACGTCGTGATAGACGCCATCCGGCGTGAACTGGGCCGCCACCGCGGCACCGTCGCGGGCTTCAACCGCGCGGCAGAAGCAGTCCAGCATGGCCTGCGCCGTCACGGTGCCAGTTCCACCACCCAGTCCAGGCCCAGCGCCAGGGCCAGGGCGCCCAGGCGGCGCTCGACACTCTCGCCGGCGAAGACGCCGCTGCCTTCCCGCAATTGCAGCACCAGTTGGCTGCCGCGGCGCAGCAGCGCGGTGCCGACCAGCAGCGCGGGGGTGCCACCGCACAGCGTATAGGCCAGGCGCAACGCCGCCCCCAGGGCCTCGGCCCTGGCCAACGCCTGGCTGTCCAGCAGCGCCCGGGCGGTCACCAGGAAGGGGCTGTCCGCCGCCGCCTCGTACCGCAGCGCGGCGCAGAGCGCGAGGAAGGCGCGGGCCGGATGGTCCAGCCCGGCGCCGTGTTGGCGCAGCACGCGCAGGAAGGCCTGCTCGGCGCGGTATTCCGGGTGGTCGTGGCTGCCGATGTCGGACACCAGGCAGGCGGCTTCCCGCAGCACCCGGGCGGCGGCATCGTCCTGCGGAAAGACCGAATCGGTCCAGCCCAGCAGCGCGACGGGCAAATGCGGGTCGCGGCCCCAGCCCTGGGCCAACTCGCGCCCGGCTTCCAGCATGGGGTCCACGGCGCGGACCTGGTCCGGCAGCATCCGGCTGTACCAGCCCTCGCGCAGGCCGTTGGCGGAAAACACCACCCGCCCCGCGCCGGTGGCGCGCAACAGCCGGCGCATCACCACCGCGGCATAGGGCAGGTCGCTCAGGCGTTTCTGCGGCGCCCCGGGCATCCGGTCCAGGCTGCGCTTGGAGGCCGCCATGACCACTCCGGCCAGGTCGCGCGCTTCGTCCCGGCGCAGGACATAGTGGTGGACAATGGCCAGCGGGTAGTTGGTCTGGGCGATATGGATGCGGGCCAGGGCGCGCCAGGCGCCGCCGACCAGGTAGAGGTCCCGGCCGCCGCCACTGGCCAGCCAGGGCAGCTTGGTCAGCTCGGCCTCGGCCACGGCGCGGGCCCGGGCGATGTCGCCGCCGGAGCGGTCGGCCAGCCGCAGCGAGCCGATCGGCAGCGAGGCAGCCTCGGTTACGCGGCCGGCGTCCAGCCGCACCGCCTCCAGGCTGCCACCGCCGAGATCGGCCAGGATGCCATCGGCGCCGGGGAAGCCCAGCAGCACGCCATCGGCCGAAAAGCCGGCCTCTTCGACACCGGTCAGGATGCGCACGGGAACGCCGGGCATGCGCTCCTGCAGGGCGGCGACGAAGGCGGGGCCATTCTCGGCATCGCGCACTGCCGCCGTGGCCAATACCTCCAGCGGCGCCGCCTGCATGGCGGTGGCGACCGCATAGTAGCGCGCCAATACGGTCAGGGCGGGCTCGATGGCGTCGGGGTTCAGCTGACCCGTGGTCTGCAGGCCGCGGCCCAGGCCAAGCACCGCCTTCTCGTTGAAGATGGCCTGCGGGTTTCGCCCGCTGCCTTCGAACACGACCAGGCGGACCGAGTTGGAGCCGAGGTCGACCACGCCACAACGACGCTGGTTGCCGGGCGAGGACATGCCTGCCGACCAGTCCGGGAGAACTGTGCCCACCCGGTCAGTCCTGCGCCACACGGTCGGCCCGCTGACGCTTGGGTTGAACGGCGGCGCCGGCCCGGTGCAGCGCGCTGCCACGGCCGGAGAGGGAGGGATTGGTCATGAAGTATTCATGGGCGGAAACCGGGTGTGCCCCGGCATGCAGGCGCCGCCAGCTGCCGTCCTGGCGCAGCTGCCAGCTCTGCGCGGTGTCCTTAAGGTTAACCACCATGATCTGATCCAGGATCTGGGCATGCACGGTGGCGTTCTCCACCGGCACCAGCGTCTCAACGCGCCAGTCCATGTTGCGTGCCATCCAGTCGGCCGAGGAAATATAGACCTTGGCGCGGCGGCTGGGCAGCTTGTGGCCGTTGCCGAAGACCAGGATGCGGGAGTGTTCCAGGAAGCGGCCGACGATGGACTTCACCCGGATATTCTCGGACAGGCCGGGCACGCCGGGACGCAGGCAGCAGATGCCGCGTACCACGCAGTCCACCTTCACGCCGGCCTGGCTGGCGCGGTACAGCGCGTCGATCAGGGTCTCGTCGACCACGCTGTTCATCTTCAGCCAGATGCCCGCGGGCTTGCCGGCCTTGGCGTGCTCGATCTCCTTGTCGATCAGCGCCAGCAGCGTCGGCCGCGTGGTCAGCGGGCTGAAGGCCAGGCTCTGCATGGCTTCCGGCCGGGCATAGCCGGTCATGAAGTTGAACAGCTTGCTGGCGTCCCGCGTCAGGCCGGGGTCGGCGGTGAAGAAGCTGATGTCGGTGTAGATGCGCGCGGTGATCGGGTGGTAGTTGCCGGTACCGAAATGGGCGTAGCTGCGCAGCGTATTGCCTTCGCGCCGCACCACCAGGCTGACCTTGGCGTGGGTCTTCAGCTCGACGAAGCCATAGACCACCTGCACGCCGGCGGCTTCAAGCTCGCGCGCCAGGGCAATGTTGCGCTCCTCGTCGAAGCGGGCCTTCAGCTCGACCATCGCGGTCACGCTCTTGCCGGCATCGGCGGCCTCGATCAGCGCCTTGGCGATGGGGCTGTCGCGGGTGGTGCGGTACAGCGTCTGCTTGATCGCGACCACATTGGGGTCGCGTGCCGCCTGGCGCAGGAACTGCACCACCACGTCGAAGCTCTCGTACGGGTGGTGAACCACGATGTCCTTGGCGCGGATCGCGGCGAAGCAGTCCCCGCCGTAGTCCAGGATGCGTTCCGGGAAGCGCGGCGTGTAGGGCGTGAACAGCAGGTCGGGCCGGTCATCGACGATCAACTGCTTCAGGTCGACCACGCCGAGGAAGCCATCCACCGGGAAGATCCAGCTGCGGTCGGCGTCCATCTCCTCGGCGACGAAGGCGACGATGTCGGGCGGCATGTGCGCGTCCACCGCCAGCCGGATCGCGCTGCCGCGGCGGCGGCGCTTCAGCGCCGTCTCGTAGCTGCGGACCAGGTCCTCGGCCTCTTCCTCGAACTCCACGTCGGTGTCGCGGATCAGGCGGAACTGGCCGACCTCGGCGGGGATGAAGCCCGGGAAGACGCGGTTCAGGAACAGCCCGACCAGGTCTTCCAGCAGCACGAAGCGGATGCCGGCCTGGTTGCCGGCGGGCGCGGTGGCGGCGGGCAGGCGGATGAAACGCTCGATCTGCGGCGGCAGCGGCAGCAGCGCCCGCATGGTGCCGCCATCCTCCTCCCGCACCAGCTTCATCACCAGGCACAGCGCCAGGTTGGCGATGAAGGGGAAGGGATGCGCCGGGTCCACCGCCAGCGGGGTCAGCACCGGGAAGACGCGTTCCATGAAGAAGTCGGCCAGCCATTCGCGGTCGGCGTCGGTCAGCTCGGCGGGCTCGGTCAGCGCTACGCCGGCCTCGCGCAGCAGCAGGCGCAGCTCGCGCCAGCTGCGCTGCTGCTCGTTCATCAGGGCCTGGGCGCGGGCATGGATGGCGGTGAGCTGCTGGCCGGGGGTGCGGCCATCCGGCGAGACATGGCCGAGGCCGGCGCGTTCCTGGCCCATCAGGCCGGCCACGCGAACGGAATAGAACTCGTCGAGGTTGGAGGCGGAGATCGAGATGAAGCGCAGCCGCTCCAGCAGCGGGTGCCGCGGATTGGCGGCTTCCTCCAGCACCCGGGTGTTGAAGTCCAGCCAGGACAATTCGCGGTTGATGAACCGCTCCGGGCTATCGATGGCGATGGCCGGCTTGGCGGCGGGCGGGGCGGGAAGGTGTTCGGCGGCTGACATTCCGACAGCCTACAGCAGAGCCCCCGGGTCCGGCGAGGGTGGTGGCTTGGGCGTCACATAATCGTCTTGATCCTCCAACGGCGTCGCGGGGTCCAGCAGGTTGGCCAGGCAGGCGCGGGCCAGGCTGCGGCTGACCGGCATGCCGGCCACCAGGGCGGCGCGGTCCAGCCGGGCGGCGGCTTCGGCGATGGCGCCGGCGGTACGCGGCAGACGTGGCAGCAGCCAGGCGCGGAAGCCGGGCTCGGTGCGCAGCTGCCGGTCGGCGAAATGCTTTTCCAGCAGCCGGGCCAACAGCGCGTCACCGGGCGGTTCCACCGCCACCGCCGTGGTGGCGCGCAGCCGGCTGGCCAGGTCCGGCAGCCGGACCGGCCAACGGGCGGGGGGCTGGCGGCCGGCCAGCAGCAGGGGCAGGCCGGCCTCGGCACAGAGGTTGATCAGGTGGAACAGCGCGGCCTCGTCGGGGGCCTGGTCGGCGTCGTCCAGCACCAGGCCGGTGGCGGGCGGCGGCGGCAGGCCGCGCAGCGCCGCGACCTCCAGCAGCGCCCAGCCGAAGCGGGTGGCGGTGGCGTGCAGCATGTGGGTCTTGCCGACCTCGGCCGGGCCATGCAGCGCCAGCCGGCCCAGCGGCCAGCGCGCCGGCTCGGCCAGCCAGGCCAGGGCGGCGGCGTTGGAAGCGTCGGGCACCAGGTCGTCGGCGGCGTAGGAAAGCTGGGGCGCGAAGGGCAGCGGCAATTGCTTCATCGGCCCATCTGCTTATCGGCCGGTGCGCGGCGGGTCCAGGTAGAGCGGGCTTTCCAGGTAGCGCCGCAGCCAGAAGCGGGCGACGACGCCCAGCGCGGCCGCCATGGGCACTGCCAGCAGCACGCCGAGGAAGCCGAAGGCGATGCCGCCGGCGAAGAGGGCGAAGATCACCCAGACGGCATGGAGCTCGACCCGGTTGCCGAGCAGGTAGGGGTAGATCAGGTAGCCCTCCACGATCTGGCCGGTGAGGAAGATGGCCAAGACCGTGCCCACGCCGTGCCAGGTGCCGAATTGCGCCAGCGCCAGCAGCAGCCCCGCGAGCATGCCGGTCAGCGAGCCGACATAGGGGATGAAGGACAGCAGTCCGGACATCAGCCCAACCGCCAGGCCAAGTTCCAGCCCGACCAAGGTCAGCCCGCTGGCATAGATGGCCGCCAGCAGCAGGCAGCACAGCAGCTGCCCACGCAGCCAGGCGGAGACCACGCGGTCGACGTCTCGCGCCAGTTGCCGCAGCACGCCGGCGGACCGGCGCGGCAGCCAGCTGTCCATCCGCGCGGTCATGCGCGGCCAGTCCCGCAGCAGGTAGAAGGCGACCACCGGTGTGACGGCGACAAACGTGAAGACGTTGAACAAGGCAACGCCGCCGCCGATCAGCCGGGCCAGGGCCGAGCCGAAGAAGCTGATGATCGAGCCGGCCTGGCCGACGGCCAGGTCCTGCAGGCGGGTATCCACCACCTCCGGCCCCAGGCGCTCGGAGAGCATGGTCAGGGCTTCCCGCACGGCCTGGCCGACGCCGAGCACATAGGCCGGCAGGCGTTGCAGCAGCACGGTGACCTGGGCGATCAGCAGCGGGTAGAGCAGCAGCAGCGCCAGCAGCGAGACCGCGGCCAGCGCCAGCACCAGCAGCAGCGCGGCCAGGCCGCGCGGTACGCCAAGCCGGGCCAGGTAGCTGGCGGAAGGGTCGAGGAAATAGGCCACGGCGGCGGCCAGCACGAAGGGCGTCAGGATCGGCGAGAACAGCCACAGCGCCAGCATCAGCGCCGCCAGCACGCCCAGCGCCAGGGCAGCGCGCTGCACCGGGGTGGCCACGCGCGGCATGGGCGGCGAAACCCGGCCGCGACCTGGCGGCGGCGCGGCCTCGGTGGCAGCCGGGGGCTGGGTGGCGGGGCGGGGCGCCTCCAGCGCCGACGGGCGGGGCGTCGGCCGACCCTTGCCGGGCAGCAGCCTCATGCCGGCACCCGCCGCAGCGCCAGCCAGACATAGGCGGCGCCGGAGACCAGGGTGCAGGCGGCGGTGGCCCAGATGCCGGCTTCCAGCAGCAGCGGCGCGGCCAGGTTGAAGCCGGCCAGGCCCAGCGCCAGCGCGGCCAGGCCGATTTGCAGCGCGGTGTTGAGCTTGGAGACCAGCAGCGGGCGGACCCGGGGCGGCGCCTCCAGCACCCAGAGCATCAGGAAGCCACCGATGATCAGCATGTCGCGGAACACCACCAGTATGGCCAGCCAGTCCGGCAGCACGCCGACCGCCGCCAGGGTCACGTAGACCGAGACCAGCAGGGTCTTGTCGGCCAGGGGATCCAGGATGGCGCCAAGCTTGCTGCGGGCGTTGCGGATGCGGGCGAGCCAGCCATCCACCGCATCCGAGATGCCGGCGCCGATGAACAGGCCGAAGCCAAGGTCCATCCGGCCATGCAGGATCAGCCAGACGGTAGCCGGCACGGCACAGAGCCTGGCCACCGTGATGAGGTTGGGCAGCGTGACGTAGAGCGCGCTGGGCGGCGCCCGGGTCGGCTCCCGGCGCGTGTCAGCCCCCTCCGGCAAGGCCTACCCGCCAGATGTCGCCAGCGCCGGGCACGGCACCGCCGGGCTGCAGCGCCACGCCCAGCGCGGCCAGGTCGCCGGTGGCGGCGGTGGGGTCGGCGCGCAGGCCGAGCCGCAGCCGGGCGGCATCCACCGCGATGGATTGCACCTCCAGCGTCGCCACCGGCGCGGCGGAGAGCAGGCGGCGGCGCAGTTCCAGCCATTCGCCCATGGAGCGGTAGGTGGCGGTGGCCTGCACCCAGTTGGAGGCCGGCGTGGCCGGCAGCGCGCCGCCGGCCAAGGGCGCCGGGGCGCCGCCGGGGGCCATGGGGCGGCCGGCTATAAGGGCGCGGACCCGGTCGGGGGCGAAGTTCACGGTGATTCGTCCGCTGTAGCGGGTGGCGGTCAGGCGCTCCTCCTCGACGATGATCGAGGCGACGAGGTCGTCGATCTGCGCGTCGTTGAGTTGCTGCCCGCCCAGCCCGGCGGTGCTGGCCAGGGCCTGCCAGGCGGTGCGGCGGCCTTGCGCCAGGGCGCGTTCCTTGGCCTGCACCGCGTCGGCGGCGGTGGCCTCGGCCGGGACATTGCGCTGGGTGAAGGCCAGGCCGGCATCGCCCGCCGGCGGGGCGATGGGCGTGGCGCCGGGCGGGGCGGCGAGGAATTGAGCGCTGGCAGGGGTAATCAATATCCGCGCCCCCGGCAGGGCGACGATCAACGCGGCCAGCAGCAATCCGGTTGCGGTCAGCCCGCCCCTGTGGTTTGTGGCGCCGCGCCGCGAACGCCATGTCCTGCAACCAAGCATCGGCAATCCCCGCAGCCAGCCCAGCGCAAGCCTTAGCCGATTGGAGGCTATCCTGACCAGTTCCACCTCCCAAAGCCTGACCTACCGTGATGCCGGGGTGGATATCGACGCCGGCGATGCGCTGGTCGATGCCATCAAGCCGTTGGCCAAGGCCACCTCTCGCCGTGGCGTGATGGGCGGCCTGGGCGGCTTCGGTGCGCTGTTCGACCTGCGCGCCGCGGGCTTCCAGGACCCCGTGCTGGTCAGTTCCACCGATGGCGTCGGCACCAAGCTGAAGCTGGCCATCGATACCGGCAGGCACGACACGGTCGGGATCGACCTGGTGGCCATGTGCGTGAACGACCTGGTGGTGGCGGGCGCCGAGCCGCTGTTCTTCCTGGACTATTTTGCCACCGGCAAGCTGAGCGTCGAGCACGCGCGCGCCGTGATCTCCGGCATTGCCGAGGGCTGCCGGATCACCGGCTGCGCCCTGGTGGGTGGCGAGACCGCCGAGATGCCGGGCATGTACGCCGCTGAGGATTATGACCTGGCGGGCTTCAGCGTGGGCGCTGCCGAGCGCGGCACCCTGCTGCCGAAGCCGGATGTCGGCCCGGGCGACGTGCTGCTGGGGCTGGCCTCGGCGGGCGTGCATTCCAACGGATTTTCGCTGGTGCGGCGCATTGCCGTGGCGGCCGGGGTGGCGCTGGACGCGCCCTGCCCGTTCCAGCCGGGCGCTACCCTGGGCGAGGCGCTGCTGGCGCCGACGCGGATCTACGTGCAGCCGATGCTGGCGCTGCACAAAGCCGGGCTGTTGAAGGCGGCGGCGCATATCACCGGTGGCGGCCTGCCGGGCAACCTGCCGCGGGTGCTGCCGGAAGGCGTGGAAGCGGTGGTTGATGCCGCCAGCTGGCCGGTGCCGCCCGTGTTCGCCTGGCTGGCGGCGGCCGGCAATGTGCAGCCGGATGAGATGCTGCGCGTGTTCAACTGCGGCATCGGCATGGTGCTGGTGGTGGCCGCGGCCGACACGGATGCCGCCATGGCCCAGCTGGGCGCCGCTGGTGAGCAGGTGTTCCGCATCGGCACGCTGGAGGCCGCGAGCGGCGCGGCGGGGCTGCGGGTGGACAACCTGCCCGCCGGCTGGCCGCGCGCCTGATGCAGCAGGCCTTCGTGCCGGCCGGGCCGGGGCGGGCCCGGGTGGCGGTGCTGATCTCTGGCCGCGGCAGCAACATGGCGGCGCTGCTGGCCGCCGCTGCGGACCCCGCCTACCCCGCCGAGGTGGTGCTGGTGCTGGCCAACAAGGCTGGGGCGGCCGGGCTTGAGACGGCGCGGGCGGCCGGCGTGGCGACCGCTGTGGTGGAAAGCCGCGGCTTCAAGGGCGACCGCGCGGGGTTCGAAGCCGCCATGCAGGCCGAACTGGACCGCCATGGCGTGGAACTGGTGGCGCTGGCCGGCTTCATGCGGGTGTTGACCGAGGGGTTCGTTTTCAGCTGGTTCGGCCGGCTGGTGAACATCCACCCCAGCCTGCTGCCGAGCTTTCCGGGCCTGGAGACGCATGAGCGAGCGTTGGCCGCCGGGGTTCGGCTGCATGGCTGCACCGTGCACCTGGTCTCGCCGGGCGTGGATGAGGGGCCGATCCTGGCCCAGGCGGCGGTGCCGGTGCTGGCGGATGACGACGCCGACAGCCTGGCGGCGCGGGTGCTGGCGCAGGAACACCGGCTGTACCCGGCGGCGCTGGCCTGGTTGGCGGCCGGGCGGGTGCGGCTGGAGGGCGGCCGCGCCCTGGTGGTGGCCGATGGCGCCCAGGGCGCCTTGGCCAACCCCTTGCCGTAACGCCCGGCAGTTTCTACACCTTCCGCCCAGCAAACAGCCTTCCATACGAGGACCGTGCCTTGGCCGAACAGCAGAGCAGCTATGAATTCGTCGCGGTGAGCGCGAAGGACATCCTGGCCGAGCGCCAGCGTGGCTGGGAAGGCTTCACCCAGTTCGTCACCTGGGGCATTGGCCTGACGGTGGCGGTGCTGGTGGCGATGGCGATCTTCATCGTCTAGAGCCAAACCCGTTCTGCTGGTGCCATCGGAACGGATTTCCTGCTCTGCAAGCTATTGAAGCGACAGCACGCAATCTGCTCCCGCTGAGTCAGCGGGGCGGCCAGTGCCGCAGCGCACCAGCCGCCCTGGCGTGGCGTCGCGCGCGCGGTGCATCCACGTGAATGCAGGACGGGTTTCCGGTGGGTCCATCGGAACGGATATCGCCGCGGCAGGCCGCGTTCAGGTCAAATCACCCGAGTGCCCGCGACCGGCCATGGGACGATATCCGCAGGTGCCTGCCCGCGCATCGAGCTTGGCTGCTGTCGGCGTCGGCCGCCTGGCCTTGGACCTGAGGTGCAGTCGGGCCAACGTGACAGCTGGGGCGGCGAAAGATGAACAATTTCTCGACGCTTGACCTGACACAGCGCAATGGGAGGTTGAACGCCCTGCTGCAGATCAACGCGGGCACCCGTTACCTGGAAATTGGTGTCAGCAAGGGCGAAACCTTCCATAAGGTCGCCGCGGATTTCAAGGTGGCGGTGGATCCCCGGTTCCTGTTTGACTTTCAATCCCGACAGGCTGGAAATACCCGCTATTTTCAATGTTCAAGCGATGAATATTTCAGCCGCCATTCCAGGGAATGCGGCAAGTTCGACCTGATCTATCTGGACGGGCTGCACACCTTTGAACAGACGTTCCGCGATCTGCTCTGCAGCATCAGCCTGATTCACGACCGGTCCCTGATTCTGATCGACGATACCATGCCGACCAACTTCATCGCCGGCGAGAGTGAGCTGTCCAGGCACCTGGAACTGCGCACCATAACCGGTATCCCCGATCAATCCTGGATGGGCGATGTCTACAAGATAGTCATCGCCGTGCACGACTTCATGCCGCTATGGAGCTATGTGACCTTCCCGGGCCATGGGCAGACCATTCTGTTTCAACGCCCGCGCGAGAATTTCGTGCCGGTGTTGAACAGCCTGTTTGAAATCTCGCGGATTTCCTACACGGACTTCCTGCTGCACCGGAAGGCCGGCCTGTTCAACGTCGCGGCGACCCCGCGCGCGGCGCTGGCACAGGTGGAAGCCTGCTTCGAGGCGCCCTGAGTAGCCCTCTCCCCCGTCGTCGGGGGAGAGGGCAGTGCCTTCAGCCGACGATCTCGGTGCCGGCGAAGAAGAAGCCGATCTCGCGGGCGGCGGCTTCCGGGCCGTCCGAGCCGTGCACGCTGTTGGCTTCGATGCTCTCGGCGAATTCCTTGCGGATGGTGCCATCAGCGGCATTGGCCGGGTTGGTGGCGCCCATGATTTCGCGGTTCTTGGCGATGGCGTTCTCGCCTTCCAGCACCTGCACCACCACCGGGCCGCTGGTCATGAAGCTGACCAGGTCGCCGTAGAACGGGCGGGCCTTGTGCTCGGCGTAGAAGGCGCCGGCCTGGGCGTCAGACAGCTGGATGCGCTTCTGCGCGACGATCTTGAGGCCGGCATCCTCGAACTTGGCGTTGATCTTGCCGGTCAGGTTGCGGCGGGTGGCGTCGGGCTTGATGATCGACAGGGTGCGTTCGGTGGCCATGGTGGCATTCCTTGTTGCGGTGCGACAGATGGGCCGCCGGATAGGCGGGGACGCGGCCCGGCGCAAGGGGGCGGGCGGAAATGGCGCGTCCCGCCGCCCGCGGGGCTGGGTTTCCAGGAGAAACCTACCGCGGCGCAGCATCAGGGGCTAAACCTAGTGCATGACCGTCCTCACCATCCGCGACCTGTCGCTGCGCATCGCTGGCCGCCTGCTGCTGGACCAGGCCAACCTGGTCGTGGACCCCGGCCGCAAGGTGGGCCTGGTGGGGCGCAACGGCGCCGGCAAGTCCACCATGCTGAAGGCGATCACCGGCGACTTGGCGCCGGATGGCGGGGATATCCGCCTGGCGCAGCGCGCCCGCATGGGCCATGTGGCGCAGGAGGCCCCGGGCGGGCCGGAGACGCTGCTGGAGACGGTGCTGGCCGCGGATACCGAACGCGCCGCCCTGTTGGCGGAGGCTGAGGGCCAGCCGGATGGCCACCGCATGGGCGAGATCCATGAGCGGCTGATCGCCATCGGTGCCGATAGCGCGCCGTCCCGCGCCGCGACCGTACTGGCCGGGTTGGGGTTCGATGCGGCGGCGCAGGCGCGGCCTTCCTCCGAGTTCTCCGGCGGCTGGCGCATGCGCGTGGCGCTGGCCCGCGTGCTGTTCCTGGAACCCGAACTGCTGCTGCTGGACGAGCCGACCAACCATTTGGACCTGGAAGCCACGATGTGGCTGGAGGGCTGGCTGCAACGGTTCAGCGGCGCCGCGATCATCGTCAGCCATGACCGCGGGCTGCTGGAACGCTGCGTCGATGCGATTGCGCATTTGGACAAGGGCAAGCTGACGCTCTACCCCGGTGCCTTCGACAACTTTGTGAGAGTGCGCACCGAGCGCCAGGCGCAGCAGCAGGCCGCCAACGAGAAGATGGCCGCCGAGCGGGCGCATATCCAGAGCTTCGTCGACCGCTTCCGTGCCAAGGCCAGCAAAGCACGCCAGGCGCAGAGCCGGATCAAGGCGCTGGAGAAGATGCCGGCGATCGAGAGCGTGGTCGAGGACCATGCCACCAGCTTCTCCTTCCCCGAACCCGCGACGCTGGCGCCGCCGGTGCTGACCGTGAGCGGCGGCGTGATCGGCTATGATGGCAAGGCCATTCTCACCGGGCTGGATTTGCGGCTGGACCAGGACGACCGGATCGCGCTGCTGGGCGCCAACGGCAACGGCAAGTCCACCCTGGCAAAACTGTTTGCCGGGCGGTTGGAGTTGATGCGCGGCAGCCAGTTCCGCTCGCCCAAGCTGAAGATCGGCTACTTCGCCCAGCACCAGGCGGAGGAGTTGGACATGGACGGCACCCCGCTTTCCCACATGCAGGACGCGCTGCCGCAGGCGACGGTGACGCAGTGCCGCAGCCAGCTGGCCAGGTTCGGGCTGGATGTGGACCGGGCGACGACGCGGATTTCGTCCTGCTCCGGCGGCGAGAAGGCGCGGCTGCTGCTGGCGCTGTGCACGCGGGAGGCACCGCAGCTGCTGATTCTGGATGAGCCGACCAACCATCTGGATATCGACGCGCGCGACGCACTCGTAAAAGCGCTGGCGGACTACAACGGCGCGGTGATCCTGATCAGCCACGACCCGCATCTGGTGGAGTTGGTCGCCGACAGGTTGTGGCTGGTGGGCGGCGGCAAGGTCAGCAGTTTTGACGGCGACCTGGACGACTATCGGGCCCTGCTGGGTGGAGGCCGCCGGTCGGCCCGGGCGCCGGAGCCGGCGGTTGCCGCCGGCTCCAAGACGGCGAATGAGCGGCGCGGCAAGGCAGAAAACCGCCAGGCGCTGGCGCCGATCAAGGAACGGCTGAAGCAGATCGAGGCGCAGATCGCCAAGCTGACCGAGGAAGCCGCAACCATCGACAAGGCGCTGGCCGACCCGCGGCTCTACGCCAACAGCAAGACCGATTTGATCAACCGGGCGACGTCGCGGCGCGCGGCGATCAGCAAGATTTTGCCGCCGCTGGAAACCGAGTGGCTGGAGCTGACCGAAAAGCTGGAGATGGCCTGAGGCAGCAGGCTGCGGCCTTTCTGCATAAGCGTGATGCCCGGGCTTGTGCCGGACATCCAAGGACCGCACCAGATCGATGCTCTGGGGATCAGCGGGACAAGCCCGGGGATGACGAAACCGCTGCGTGGCCGCGCTTTTCCGCAGCCTGCTAAAGCTTCTCCACCGCGGTCAGCAGGCAACCTGGCCGCGCGGTGTGGATGTTGATGTAGCGCACGCGGGGGTCGGCCAGCGCTCGCTCCAGCAGCGGCGCGGATTCCGGGCCGTTGGCGACGCCGCCGAGGTCGTAGAGGCACATTTCCTCGGCGTCGTAGCTGCGGACCGAAACGATGCCGTTGGCCAACACGATGGGGGCGATCTCGTTGGCGGCCTCGAAGCGCTGGCAGGAGCGTTCGTGCAGGAAGATCGGGCTGGGGGTCCAATAGACGCCCTGGGGATGCGGCAGGTCGTAGCTGGCCAGCAGCATCACCTCGCCGGGTTCGCCCAGGCGCAGGCAGTGGCGGCAGGGAAAGCCGGGGCCATCCACGACTCGGCGATGCACGGGCTGGCCGCGGTCGTCCAAGCCGGTGCGGCGGAAGCGTTCGGCGATTTCGGTGGGGATGGCGACGCAGCGGAAGGCGGTCATGGTGCGGGCTCCTGTGGGTGGCGTCTGATCGTCGCCGGTGGCGTCACCGGCGCCGATCAGGCGCTCAAACTCTAGGCAGCGTTATGCCAGGCCGGGGTGCCCCGCGCCTGCCGCTGGTTGCGGTGGTGCACCGCCGGGCCTGGTCGTGGTGCGGCCGCTGCTATTCCATCTTCAGCCCGAGTTCCTGCACGGTGCGGCGTTCCTCGGCAAATTGTTCCACGGCGAACGCCGCGTAGTCGGCGCTGTTCATGTAGCGCACCGGCATGTCGAAGCGCTTCAGCACCGCCAGGTGGGAAGGGTCCTGCAGCGCGGCCTTGAAGCCGTCGTGCAGCGCCTGGACCACGCCGGGGTCCATGCCGCGCGGCCCGACGATGCCGTAGGTGCTTTCCCCCAGCACGTCGTAGCCGAGCTCCCGGAAGGTCGGCACGCCCGGGAAGCGGGCGGCGCGCTCGGTCATCCAGACCGCCAGCGGGCGGACGCGGCCTTCCTCCGCCATGTCGGACCAGGCGCTGGTTTCGGCGGAAAAGTGGATGTCGCCGGCCAGCAGCGCCGAAAGGTTGGGTGCGGCGCCGCGGAACGGTATCGGCACCCAGTCGATGCCGGCCTGGCGGGCGAAGCGCTGCAACTGCACCTCTGTCGTATTGGCGCCGGGGGTGCCGTAGCTGACCTTGCCCGGGTTGGCGCGAGCGTACTGCACCAAGTCGTGCAGAGTCTGGAACGAGCTGTCACGCCGCACCACCACGCCGCCCATGTAGCCGACCAGGCGGATGATCCAGGTGAAATCCGTCAGCGGGTCCCAGTTCGGCCGCGCCGCCATGGCGGGCAGGCGGAAGGTGCCGTTGGGCACCTGGCTGAGGGTATAGCCGTCCGGCCGGGCTTCCCGCGCCACTGACTGAACGCCAAGCGTGCCAGAGGCGCCGGGCTTGTTCTCCACCACCACCTGCTGGCCGAATTGCCGGCTGGCGGCCTCGCAGATCGCGCGCATCTGGATATCGGTGGCGCCGCCGGGGGTCCAGCCGACCAGCATGCGGATGGAGCGGTCCGGGAAGCGCTTTTGCGCCAGCGCCGGGGTGGTGAAGGGCAGCGCCAACGCGGCGCGGCGGCCGAGCCTCACAGCCGGATGCCCAGGCGGCGCACCAGCGGCGCCTCGGCCTCCAGCGTGCGGGCCACCTCGGCGCCGTAGTCGCTGAGGCCGGCATACATCACCTGCATGTCCATGCGGTCCAGCACCGCCTGGTGGGACGGGTCGTAGAGCGCTGCCTTGAACACGTCGTGCAGGGCGCGGGCGACGCCGGGGTCCATGTTGCGCGGGCCGGCGATGCCGTAGGGCGAGACGCTGACGATGTCGAAGCCGTACTCCTTCAGCGTCTTGGCCTGGGGGAAGCGCTTGGCGCGTTCGGCGCCCCATGTGCAAAGCAGGCGGACGGTCCCGGACTGCACCAGCTCGGCCCAGCCGGAGCTGTCCGCGGTGGCGTGGATCTGGCCGCCGAGCAGGGCCTGGACGTTCTCGGCCACGCCGCGGAACGGCACATGTACCCAGTCCAGGCCGCGTTCCTGGGCGATCTGTTCCATGGTCAGGTGGAGCGAGCCGCCGACGCCGGGGGTGCCGTAGTTGACCACGCCGGGGTTGGCGCGGGCGAAGGCCATGAACTGGTCGAAATCCTGCCAGGGCGCGTCCGCCTTCACCACCACGCCGAACAGGTAGCCGGTGCACTGGATGATCCAGGTGAAGTCGGTCAGCGGGTTCCAGGCCGGGCGCTGCTGCATGAGGGGATAGCGGATGGTGGTGACCGGCATGGTGGCCAGGGTGTAGCCATCCGGCCGCTCATGCAGCATGGCCTGGGCACCCAGCGTGCCGCCGGCGCCGAGCTTGTTCTCGATGACCACGGCCTGGCCGAAGCGGCGGCCCGCGGCTTCGGCCAGGGCGCGCATCTGCACATCCGTGGTGCCGCCGGCGGTGAAGGGGACGATCAGCTTGATCGACTTGTCGGGGAAGCGGGACTGGGCGAGGGCAGGCGCGGCCAAGGCTGGCGCCGCCAGGGCCGAGCCGAGCAAGGCCCGGCGGGTGGTTTCAAGGCGCATCGACGTTCTCCCGGCGGCCGATCTGTCGCCGGCGCGCTCGGGGGGCAGCATCGGCCCAAGCCTGGGCCGGGGGCAAGCAGGATGCGCGGCCAGGGAAGGGTGGGCCGGCGGCGGCTGTGCTACCGCGCGCCCATGTCCAGGGCGCGGAACATGGCGCGGTCTTCCTCGAATTGGCGGTGGACGAAGGCGGTGTAGGCGGCGGGGTCCATGGGGCGCAGCGGCATGTCCAGCCGTTCCAGCACGGCCAGGTGGGTGGGGTCGTGCAGCGCGGCGTTCAACACCTCGTGCAGGGCGCGGACCAGGCCGGGGTCCATGCCGCGCGGCCCGGCCAGGCCGTAGGGGCTCTCGCTGACGATATCGAGGCCGCTTTCGCGCAGCGTCGGTACGTCGGCGAAGCGCGGCGCCCGCTCGGCGCCCCAGGTGCAGAGCAGCCGCAGCGAGCCCTGCCGCACCGCCGCGGACCAGACGCTGCTGGCGGCGGCGGCATCCACCTGGCCGGCCAGCACCGCCTGCACGGTTTCCGCCACGCCCTTGTAGGGCACATGCAGCCAGTCCAGCCCGCGGGCGCGGGTGATCCGCTCCATGGTGATGTGCTGGGTGCTGCCGATGCCCGAGGTGCCGTAGCTGCGCTTGCCCGGGTTGCGCGCGGCGTCGGCCATGAACTCGGCGAAAGTGGTCCAGGGGGCGTCCGGCTTCACCACCACGCCGAACAGGTAGCCGGTCAGGCCGATGACCCAGGTGAAGTCGCGCAGCGCGTCGAAGGAAGGGCGCGGCGCGAGGATGGCGTGGTGCAGCACGCTGACCGCCATTTGGCACAGCACGCTGCCATCCGGCTTTTCAAGCAGCAGCGCCTGGGGGCCCAGCATGCCGCCGGCGCCGGGCTTGTTGTCCACCACCACCGGCTGGCCGAGGTGGCGGGTAAGCGCCTCGCCGAAGGCGCGCATCTGCACATCCGTGGTGCCGCCGGCAGCCCAGGGCACCACCAGTCGCAGCGGCCGCCCTGGCAGTTGCGCCAGGGCCGGTGCCGGCAGCAGCGCGGTGGCGAGCATTGCGCGGCGGCGCATGGGGGGCATTCAGCGGCGGCGCATGGTTAGAGGCGGAGCCCGAGCTTCTGGATCATGGCCTTGTCCTCCTCGAATTGCTGCCGCACGAAGGCGGTGTAGTCGGCAGTGTTCTTGTACATCATCGGCATGTCCAGCCGGTCCAGCACGGCCAGGTGCGCCGGATCCTCCAGTGCCGCCTTGAAGATGTCGTGCAGGGCGCGGACCACGCCGGGGTCCATGTTCTTCGGCCCGGCCAGGCCGTAGGGCGAGGCGCTGACGATGTTGATGCCGGTCTCGCGCAGCGTCGGCACGTTGGGGAAGCGGGTGGCGCGATTCTCGCCCCAGGTGCAGAGCAGGCGCAGCTTGCCGTCCTGTACCAGCTTGGACCAGCCGGAGCTGTCGGCCACCGCGTCGATCTGGCCGCCCAGCAGGGCCTGCATGTTCTCCGCCACGCCGCGGAACGGCACATGGGTCCAGTCCAGCTCGCGCTCGGCCGCGATGCGTTCCATGGTGATGTGCAGCGAGGTGCCGACGCCGGGCGTGCCGTAATTGACCTTGCCGGGGTTGGCTTTCGCGTGCGCCAGGAACTCCTGGAAGGTCTGCCAGGGTGCCTCGGCCCGCACCACCACGCCGAACAGGTAGCCGGTCAGGTGGATCAGGTAGGTGAAGTCGGTGAGCGGGTCGAAGGGCGGGCGGGCCGCCATGATGGGGTAGCGGAAGACGCTGACCGGCATCTGCGCCACGGCATAGCCGTCCGGCCGCTCGCTCAGCAGCTTCTGCGCGCCAAGGATGCCGCCGGCACCGGGGGTGTTTTCCGGGATCACGGGTTGGCCGGTGCGTTGGCTGCCGGCCTGGCACAGCGCGCGCAGTTCCACGTCGGTGGTGCCGCCGGCACCCCAGGGGATGAAAACGCGGATGGGCCGGTTGGGGAAGCCGGCTTGCGCCAGGGTGGGCGTGGCAAGGGTGGCGGCGCCGAGGGTGAGGGCGGCGCGGCGGGTCAGATGCGGCATGTGGTTCTCCTGCGGCGGGAACTGGCATCCCGGAGCATGCTTGTCCATGCGGCGGTGCAGGGCGGGGCTGGTTGGCCGGTTGGCCACTTCGCGACTAAGCTTGGGCCAAACCGGAGGCAGCCCCATGGACAGCGAAGTTTCCTTCATCTCGGACGGCATCAGGCTGGCCGGCAACCTGCACATTCCGGACAGCTACAAGCCCGGCCAGAAGCTGCCGGCGCTGCTGGTGCAGCATGGCTTTGCGGGCAGCAAGGACAACAGCACCGCCGAGATCATGGCCCGGCTGTTCGAGAGCTGGGGTTATGCGGTGCTGCGGTTTGATTTCCGGGGTTGCGGCAAGTCCGAGGGGCGGCGCGGCTACATCCTGTGCCACGACCAGGTGGCGGATGCGAAGAACGCGCTGAACTGGCTGCTGACGCGCGAGGAAATCGACCCGCAGCGGGTGGGGATCACCGGGCACAGCTTCGGCGCCGCGGTGGCGGTATATGCGGCGGCGGTGGACCAGCGTTTCGCGGTGTGCCTGTCCTCCTGCGGCTGGGGCCATGGCGAGCGCAAGTTCCGTGGCCAGCATCCGACGCCGGAAGCCTGGGCCAAGTTCACCGGCTACCTGGAAGCCAACAGGGAACACAAGGCGAGGACCGGCGACACGCTGATGATCCCGCGCTTCGACGTGGTGCCGATGAGCACGGCGCTGAAGGGGCACCTCTCGCCGCTGGCGCAGACGACGGTGGCCGGGGATACCGCGCAGAGCATGTACGACTTCCGCGCCGATGACGTGGTGCACATGATCGCGCCAAGGCCGGTACTGTTCCTGCACGGCGCGGACGATACCGTGACGCCGACCGAGCAATCCTTGCGGATGTGGGAACTGGCGGGGCAGCCGAAGGACCTGATCCTGTTCACCGGGACCGACCATATCCCGTTCTCGTCGGGCAATACGCGCAACCAGGCGGCGATCCGCGGTTGGCTGGATATGTATATGCCGGCGACGTCGGGGTGAGCGGGATGAAGGTTGCCGCGCCCGATTTGCAGGCGCTGTGCGAGGCGTTGTTCGCCAGTGCCGGGGTTGCGCCCGAGCATGCGCGGGCCTGGGCGGAGGTGCTGGTCTGGGCCAATCTGCGCGGCGTGGAGAGCCACGGCGTGCTGCGGATTCCGCGCTACCTGGAACTGATCGAACTCGGCCAGTTGCGCCCACAGCCTGAGATGAAGTGGTTGACGCGGGCCGGCGCCATTGCGCTGCTGGATGCTGATCGTGCGCCGGGGCCGGTGGCCATGGTGGCGGCGATGGACGAGGCGATTGCGCGGGCGCGCGATGTGCATGTCGGCTGGGTGGTGGTGCGGGATATCACCCATGCGGGTGCCGTTGGCCATTTCGCGCTGCGGGCGGCCGAGCAGGGCATGGTGGGCATGGTGATGACCGCCAGCATTCCGCTGATGGCCTGGCCGGGCAGCAAGGGCGCGGTGCTGTCCACCAACCCCATTGCGGTGGCGATGCCGGCCGAGGGCCGGGCGCCGCTGCTGCTGGACATGGCGACATCGCAGGTTTCCAACGGCAAGGTGCTGGCGGCGAAGGACGCTGCGACAGTTATCCCGACCGGTTGGGGCGTGGACGAGCACGGTGCCGACACGACCGATGCGACCAAGGTGGCGACGCTGCTGCCAATGGGCGGGCCGAAGGGGGCCGGGCTTTCGCTGATGATCGAGTGTTTGGCGTCTCTGGCGGCGAGCAATGGGGTGATCGGGCCGGCGCTGCGGGGCGAGTTGCCAAAGGGCGATATCCGGATGAACGGCGTGGCGATTGCGCTGGATATTTCTGCTTTTGGCGATGGCGCGGCCATTCGGCGGGAGGTGACGGCGCTGGCCGACACCATCAAGGCGCAGCCGAAGGCGCCGGGGGCCGAGGAGCTGCTGATGCCGGGTGAGCGTGGCGATGCGGTGAAGGCGAAGCGGCTGCGCGATGGCATTCCGATCGCCAAGGGCACCTGGGCGCGGCTGGCTGAGGTGGCCGCGGCCCGTGGCGTGGCGATGCCGACGCTGCTGTAACCTGGTTTCCAAAGGCCTTTCGGCCTTTGGCAGGGAGAGCGCGAGAGGGGCGGCGCCCCTCTCGTGGGGCTACAGCGCCCGGTGGGCGATGTCCTGCCGGCAGAAGCCGCCCGGCCAATCGATGGCGGCGACCGCGGCATAGGCGGCGTCGCGCGCTTCCCGCAGGGTGGCGCCGGTGGCGGTGATGCCGAGTACGCGGCCGCCGGTGGCGATCAGTGCGCCATCGTCTCGGCGTGCGGTGCCGGCGTGGAAGACCTGCACGCCGGGGATCTGCGCCGCGTGTTCCAGGCCGCGGATTTCGCTGCCCTTCGCGTAGCTGCCGGGGTAGCCGCGCGCGGCCATGACCACCACCAGGCTGTGTAGCTTTTCCCAGGCGAGCGTCAGGCTGTGCAGCGTGCCGTCGCAGGCGGCCAGCAGGGCGGGCAGCAGGTCCGACTTCAGCCGCACCATCAGCGCCTGGCATTCCGGGTCGCCGAAGCGGACGTTGAACTCGATCAGCTTGGGGCCGGCTTCGGTCAGCATCAGCCCGGCGAAGAGCACGCCGCGGAAGGGGGTGCCGCGCGCCGCCATTTCCGCCAGGCAGGGGAGGATGATCTCGGCCATCACCTGGTCCTGCAAGGCCGCGGTGAAGACCGGGGGCGGCGAGTAGGCGCCCATGCCGCCGGTATTGGGGCCGGTATCGCCATCGCCGACGCGCTTGTGGTCCTGCGCGGCGCCGAGGGGGAGTGCGGTCTCGCCGTCGCAGAGTGCGAAGAAGCTGACTTCCTGGCCGAGCAGGCATTCCTCGATGACCACGGAGGCGCCGGCGGCGCCGTGGACGCGGTCCTCCATGATTTCCGCGATGGCGGCCTCGGCTTCCGCCAAAGTGGCGGCGACGACGACGCCCTTGCCGGCGGCCAGACCGTCCGCCTTCACCACGATGGGGGCGCCCTGGGCGCGGACGTAGGCCCGGGCGGCGCCGGCATCGGTGAAGCGGGCCCAGGCGGCGGTTGGGGCCGTTGCGGCGTCCGCCACCTGTTTCGTGAAGGTCTTGCTGCCTTCAAGTTGAGCGGCGGCAGCGGAGGGGCCGAAGCAGCGCAGGCCGGCGGCAGCGCAGGCATCGGCCAGGCCCAGGGTCAGCGGGGCTTCCGGGCCGGCGACGACAAGATCGACGCCGTTGGCGGTGGCAAAGGCGACCAGGGTGGCGATGTCCTCGGCGGGAATGGCGACGCATTCCGCCACCTCGGCGATGCCGGCATTGCCCGGGGCGCACCACAGCTTGCCCAGCAGCGGGGACGCGGCCAGGGCCCAGCACAGCGCGTGTTCCCGCCCGCCGCCGCCAACCACCAACACCTTCATGCCCCAGGCTCCTTCCGCAACGCCGGGGGTCTAGCATATGGTCGGCCGATGGACAGCAACCCGGCCGACACCACCAACAACGTTCCGGAATACGCGGTTTCGGAGATTTCCGGCGCCATCAAGCGCACGCTGGAACAGGCTTTTGGTCGCGTGCGGGTGCGTGGCGAGCTGACCGAGGTGAAGCGCTACCCGTCCGGGCATATCTACCTGAGCCTGAAGGATGAGGGCGGCAAGCTGGCCGGGGTGATCTGGAAGACCAGCGTGCGCGGGCTTTCCCTGCAACCCGAGAACGGGGTGGAGGTGATCGCCACCGGGCGGATCAGCGCCTATGGCGACCGTTCCACCTACCAGCTGATCATCGAGCGGCTGGACTACGCCGGCGAGGGCGCGCTGCTGGCGCGGATCGAGAAGCTGCGCGTCAAGCTGCTTGCGGAAGGGCTGTTCGCGCCCGAACGCAAGCGGGCGCTGCCGATGCTGCCGGCGGTCATCGGCGTGGTGACGAGCGAGAGCGGCGCAGTCATCCAGGATATCCGCACCACGCTGCTGCGGCGGTTTCCGCGCCGGCTGATCCTGTGGCCAGTGGCGGTGCAGGGCACCGGCGCGGCGGAACAGATTGCCGCGGCCATCAACGGATTTTCCGCGCTGCCCGCGGGCGGGCTGGTGCCGCGGCCAGATGTGATCATCGTGGCGCGCGGTGGCGGCAGCCTGGAAGACCTGATGGCCTTCAACGAGGAGGTGGTGGTGCGGGCGGCGGCGGCCTGTTCGATCCCGCTGATCTCGGCGGTGGGGCATGAGACCGATACCACGCTGATCGACTTCGCCAGCGACAAGCGGGCGCCGACGCCGACCGCCGCCGCCGAGCTGGCGGTGCCGGCGCGGGCGGATTTGCTGGCAGACCTGGCCCAGCGCAATGCCCGGCTGTTGCAGGCGGCGCGGGCGGTGACGGAGCGGGCACATCGGCGCCTGGTGCAGGCCGAGCGGCAGTTGCCGGATTTGCCGAACCTGCTGGGCGGGCTGCGGCAGCGGCTGGAAGACCGGGGCGAGCGACTGGCAGTGGCCTTGCCGGCGATGCTCGGGCGCAAGCGGCGCGCCTTGGCGGAGGTGGCGCCGCGGCTGCCGCATCCGCGCGAGCAGCTGGCGGGCAAGCGCCATGCGCTGGCGCTGGCGGTCGGGCGGGGCGAGGCGGCGTTGCGGCGCGCCCTGGCGCTGAAGGCTTCGCAGCCGGCGCTGGGGCGGCTGACGGCGGCGCCGATGCAGGCGCTGCTGCGGGAACGCAAGGCCCGGCTGGAAGGGCTGGCGGCGCGGTTGGAGGGGGTTTCCTACGCCGCCACGCTGCAGCGCGGCTTTGTGCTGGTGCAGAATGCCGAGGGCGCACCGGTGGTGAGCGCTGCCGGTGTGGCACCCGGCGCGGCGTTGGCGCTGCACTTCGCCGATGGCCAACTGGGCGTGACGGCGGATGGGGTGAAGCCGGCGCGGCGCAAGCCTCGGGCACTGGGTGAACAGGGAGCGTTGCTGTGATCCGTCGCGGGTTGCTGGCCATGCCGGTGCTGTTGTTGGCGCGCGGGGCGCAGGCAGTGGAATGGCGCGGCGCGCCGGCGCAGGGCGCGCTGCTGATTGGCCGCGCGGCGCCCGGCACGCGGATGACGCTGGAGGGTCGCGCCGTCAGGGTTTCGCCGGAGGGACATTTTGCCTTCGGCTTCGGGCGGGATGCCGGGCCGCGCGCGACCCTGGCCATCACCACCCGGGGCCTCACCGAGAACCGCGTGCTGGAGGTGGCCAAGCGCGCCTGGCAGGTTCAGCGGCTGGAAGGGCTGCCGGGCGCCATGGTCTCGCCGCCGCCGGAGACGATGGAGCGCATTCAGCGCGAGCGGGCGCGGATTGCCGAGCTGCGGCGGGCGGATGGCACGGTGCCGTATTTCGCCCAGGGCTTCGCCTGGCCGGCGCGCGGGCGGATCAGCGGCGTCTATGGCAGCCAGCGCATCCTGAACGGCGAGGCGCGGGCGCCGCATGTCGGGTTGGATATCGCCGCGCCTGTCGGCACGCCGATGCATGCCATGTGCGCCGGGCGGGTGCTGCTGGCGGAGGACCTGTACTTCACCGGCAATACCGTGATCCTGGACCACGGGCATGGGGTGCAGTCGCTCTACGCCCATGCGTCGCGGCTGGATGTGGCGGAAGGTGCGGTGGTGGCGCAGGGGCAGCAGATTGCGCTGATCGGCGCCACCGGGCGGGTGACCGGGCCGCATTTGCATCTGGGGCTGAACTGGCACGCCACGGCGGTGGACCCGCAGCCGCTGCTGCCGGCCAGCCAGGGCGGCTGACTAGCCCCCGGCGGCACGCCGCGCTCAATCCACCGGCGCACCGCTGAGGATGCGGCCATCCTCCATCTCGATGATGCGGTCGGCGATATCCAGGATGCGCGGGTCGTGGGTGACCAGCAGGATCGGCACGCCGCGGCTGCGGGCCAGGTCGCGCAGCAGGTGCACCACCTCCTGGCCCGAAACACGGTCGAGCGCGGCGGTCGGCTCATCGGCCAGGATCAGGCCGGGGCTGCCGGCCAGGGCGCGGGCTACCGCCACGCGCTGGCGCTGGCCGCCCGAGAGCTTGGAGGGCAGCGCGTCGGCACGGTCCGCCAGACCGACGGCTTCCAGCAGGGCGCCGGCGCGGGCCAGGCGCTCGGCCTCGGTCGTCCGCGGGTCTAGTTCCAGCGACATCGCCACGTTCTGCCGCGCGGTCAGGAAGCCCAGCAGGTTGTGCTGCTGGAAGATGAATCCGATGCGCCGGCGCAGCAGCACGCGCTGGTCCTCGGTGGCGCCGAGCAGTTCCTGGCCCAGCACGGTGCAGCGGCCTTCCTGCATGGCCCGCAGCGCGCCGATCAGCGTCAGCAGCGTGGTCTTGCCGCTGCCGGAAGGGCCGGTGAGCAGCACGATCTCGCCAGCGCGGATTTGCAGCGAGACGTCGCGGAGCACCGGCCGGCGCAACTCGCCTTCGCCAAAGGCATAGGTCAGGCCGGCGATGGCGACTGGTGGGGTGGCACCCTCGGGCGGCATCAGAACATGTCCGCCGGATTGGCGTCGCGCAGCTTGCGCACGGCCAGCAGGCCGGCGCCGGCGCACATGGCGAAGATCATGCCGAAGACCATCATGCCGCGCTCAGGGTCCATCTCCAGCGGCAGGAAGGTGGCCTGGGCCACCACCTGGTAGAGGCCAATACTGGTCAGGATGCCCGGGATGAAGCCGAGCACAGCGAGCAGCAGCGCCGCCGACATCACTGCGCGGCGCAGATAGGCATGGGCATAGCCCATGGCCTTCAGCGTAGCGTATTCCGGGATGTGGCTGGCGATGTCGCTGAACAGGATCTGGTAGACGATGACCATGCCGACCACGAGGCCCATCAGGCTGCCGAACATGAAGATGAAGCCGATGGGCGTGGCGGTTTCCCAGTAGTTGCGCTCCCAGGCGACCAGTTCATCATAGGTCAGCACCGCGACATCGGCGGGCAGCAACTGCCGCAGCCGGGCCGCGACCGTCGGGATATCGACGCCCGGGTGCAGCCGCAGCGCCACCAGGTCGGTGTTGGAGGCCTTCCGCTGGGTGACGATGCGGCGGAAATTGGTCTCGGTCATCACCGCATTGCCGTCGGCGCCGAAGCTGGGGCCGATGTCGATCAGGCCCACCAGTTCCAGCCGGCGGTCGGCGATCTGCACCTCGAAGGGACCGCGTTCCGCCAGCAGCTGCGGCACCGGGCCGAATTCCGGGCGCGACTTGCGGTCGAAGGCGATGGTGTCCGGGCGCTTCAGGGCCTCGATCACGGCTTCCAGCCCGGGGAAGACGACGGCGCCGGTGGCGGTGTCGAAGCCGACCAGCTGGATGGTGCGGCGCACGCCGGTGACCGGATTCCGCCAGGTGCCGAAGCTCAGATAGATCGGCACCGCCTGCGCCACGTCCGGGTCCGCCAGGGTCTGGAAGGCGCGGACGCGGGGGAACTGCTCGGGCCGGAACATGGCGGTGGTCAGCGGGTTGATCAGGAACAGCTCGCCATGCATGGCCTGCGGCAGGGCGGTGGCACTGTCGAACAGGGCGGCGCGGAAGCCGAGCTGCATGAACACCAGCACGCAGGCGAACATCACGCCGGCGATGGCGGTCCAGAGCCGGGCGCGTTCGGCCCGCAGCTGGCGCCAGGCCAGGCGGGCCGGCAGCAGCAGGTTGACCAGGCGTGGGGGCCGCGGGGCCTGCACCTCGGCCGGCAGTTCTAGTCGGCGCAGCTCGTTCATGGCCGAATGGCCACCTGCACCTGCATGTTGCTGCGGCGGAGCAGCGCCAGGCGGCCGGCTTCGGACAGGGTCAGGCGGACTTCCACCGTGCGGCTGTCCACCGCTGCCACCGGGTCCGTGCCGGCCTGGGTGGTGCGGCGGACCAGCCAGCCGAGTTCGCGCACCGTGGCGGCGTAGCGGGTGGGATCGCCGGGGACGATGACTTCGGCCTCGGCGCCCAGGCGCAGGCGTGGGAGGTCGGTCTCGTAGACATCGGCCAGGACGTCGAGGCGCTCCAGATTGGCCATCTCCAGCAGGCCGTCGCTGCCCACCGGGTCGCCGGCGCGGGCGTAGAGCTTCAGGATGGTGCCGTCGATGGGGGCAAAGATGCGGCTGAGCGCGGCGTCGGCCCGGGCCTTGGCCAGCAGGGCCGCGGCATTGGCCACCTGGGCTTCGGCCAGCGCCAGATCCTCCGGACGCGGGTGCGAAAGGGTTTCCAGCACGGCCTCGGCCTCGGCGCGGGCGGCGCCAGCGGCATCGGCCTGGGCGCGGTTGCGGTCCGCCACGGCGGCGGCACCGGCGCCGGAAGGTACCAGGGTTTCGGCGCGCTGGGCGTCGCGGCGGTTGATGGCTTCCGTCGCCTGCAGGTTGCGGATGCGAGCGCGTTGGGCGTCGATTTCGGAGGGGCGGCCGGCGGCGCGGACCTTTGCGAGTGTCGCCTGGGCTTCCGCCAGGGCGGCCTCGGCCTGGGCGACGGCGGCGTCCTTCAGGGCGATGTCGCTGAACTCCGCCAACAGTTGGCCTTCGCGCACCTGGTCGCCCTCGGCCACCAGCACGCGCTGGATGCGGGTGACGTTGAAGCCGCCGGGGGCCGAGAGCTTGCGGATACGAGAGGCCGGGTCCACCCGGCCGAGCGCGCCGACGCCGGGTGGCGTGGCCGCGGCGGCCGGCGTGATCGGCGGCGGGGCTTCGGCGCCGTGCCGCAGCCACCAGCCGCCGCCGGCCACGACGATGAGGGCCAGGCCGCCCAGCAGCCAGGTACGGGTGGTCATGCCAGTGGCTCCAGAAGGTGGCCGAGGGCGGTGCGCATGGCCTGCCGCTCAGGGTCGGTGAGGGTGTAGAGGCCGAAGATCCGGGCCATGAACAGCCCGTCCATGGCCGCCATGATGGCCATGCCGGCGCCGGGGGCCAGGCCATCGGCGGCGACGGCTTCACGCATGTGGGCGATGACGGCGCGCATCGGGTCCAGCAGCGCGGGGTCCTGGTGGAAGGCGGCCAGGAAGACGGCGGCTGCGCGGTCGCAGCGCTCGTTCATCGCTTCCTGCGAGAGCTCCAGCCCCCAGGCCAGCATGGCGCGGGCCACCTGTCCGGGGCCGGGCGGTTGGCAGGCCAGGCCCTGGGTGAAGTCCTCGGCGACGAAATGGGCCATGCGGTTCAGCAGGCCGGCCAGCAGGGCTTCCTTGCTGGCGAAGTGATAGAGCAGGCCGCCCTTGGAAACGCCAGCCTCCCGCGCCGCGGCTTCCAGTGTCAGGGAGGCAACGCCGGCACGGCGGACGATGGCCTCGGCGGCATCGAGGATGCGGGTGGGCGCGTCGGCAGGGGCGGCGGTTTCGGTGGCGGGGATCATGCCAACCTAACTATACCGGCTGGACGGTTTGTCAACCGTCCGGTCGGTATAGTTGGCGTCCGGTCGCCGGCGGGGGCGTGGATCGGCCGCCCAGACTTATTGGCTGGCCCAGACGATCCGGTGCATCCAGGCGATCTCTGGCAGGTCGAAGCCGTAATTCGGGTGGGCCGGGTTCAGGCTGCGCAACTCTATCCGGCGGGCGGATTGGCGCAGCAGCTCCTTGGCCATGACCTCGCCGCGCTGGCTGCGCACCACCACGCGGTCGCCACGGCGCACCGGGGCGGCGGGGGAGATGATGACGACATCGCCGTCGCGATAGACCGGGTCCATGGAATCGCCGGCGATCTCCAGCGCATAGGCATTGGGATCGCCGACTTCGGGCACCGAGATCTCGTCCCAGCTGCCGCCGACGGGGTAGCCGCCATCGTCGAAGTAGCCCTCTCCGCCAGCCTGCGCCAGGCCGATGAGGGGGATGCGGCGGTTGACCGTGCTGCGCCCACCGCGGGAGAGGGCGGGCATGCCGGAGACCAGGGCGGCGAAATTCTCGATGCCCGTGCTGGTGGCGCCCAGCACCTTGGCCACGCTTTCGGTGGAGGGCCAGCGCGCCCGGCCATCCGCGCCGATGCGCTTGGACGGGTTGAAGGCGGTGGGGTCCAGTCCGGCGCGCCTGGCTAGGCCGGAGGCGGAGAGCCCGTGCTCGGCGGCGAGCGCATCGATCGCCCGCCAGATGTCGTCATGCCGCATCGCGCAATCCTGCCGGGGGAAGGGGGGACCAGATGTAGGTGCGAATCATGGGCATAACATCCTAGGTGTGGAGTCGGAGTGCAACAGGCGAAATTTCCTATTGAGGGCTTGCCGTGGCTGCAACCAGGAGTTTATGTTCCTGTTGCGTTCACGATTTGCGAGAAGGAAATCCCCCCGATGACAACTGCTCCGCGTGCGACCCGCGCCCCCGTCCTGGCCACCATGGACCGCACCGTGGCCTTTCGCAGCGCCGACGAGGCCTGGTTCTGGACCATGGCCGCGCTGATGGCGCGGCGCGAAGGTGCGCGCATCGTCGCCGGTGCCGGCACCACGCAGCGGCCCTGCGAACCCGATGATGTGATCAAGGCGCTGGACCGGCTGTATCGCCAGCGGCGGATCGACCTGCAGCATGCCCGGATCATGCGGATCTGGGGCGAACGCGGCTGCGCGCCGGATGCGCGGGTACCCGGCGAGCGCGGCGATGCGCGGCTGTGGCAGGAGGCGATGAGCCGGCTGGAATGGCCGCTGCGGGTGAAGGGCATCGTCGAGGGCGACAAGCTGGCCGATGCGATGCATGAGGCGGAAATCCTCACCTTTCCTAGCGCCGGGACCTTCGCGTGAGCCAGCGGCCGGCACATCGTAGGGCGGCCGAACGGCAGCCGCAGTTGGCGTGGCTGGCCTTCGGCGGCGCCGCTGACCAGGCCTGGCTGCGGCCCTTGCGGCGCGGCTTTCGCCATTGCTTCGCGGTGCTGCACGACACCGATGGCTGGACCGTGCTGGACCCGCTTTCGGGCCGCCTGCTGGTGGTGCGGCTGGACCTGCCGCAGGGCTTCGACCTGCCGGCCTTCTACCGGCGCAGCGGGCTGGCGGTGCTGGGCCCCTATGTGCCGGCGGCGCCGCGGGCCAGCTGGCTGCCGCCGTTGCTGCCGCATAGCTGCGTTGCCGTGTGCCGTTCGGTACTGGGGCCGCAGGCGCCCTTCGCGGTCACGCCGCATGGGCTTTACCGCCGGTTGCAGGAAAATGCAGGAAATAGGAAAAAAGTCTTGACGCAGGCATGACCGGGGGCTAAACCCCTTCTTGTCAGCGGCCCTACTGTGTCCGCTGGCTCCTCCCGATCCCTCGACTGCGCGGCCCCGTTCCTTTGCTGGAACGGGGCCGCGGCTTTTTCGGGGCTTCGGCTTCCCGTCCAGCAGAAGGAGTGGTGACCGCATGGGTGGCCTTCACAGCGCCCCGAAGCCGGTGATCGTGCCGGCGCCGCCGGCTCCGGCCCCCGCGCCGGTTGTCGCCGCGGCCGTCGCCTCGCCCGACCAGGCGGCCAGCCAGCAGCGCATCCAGGCGCAGAACATGGCGCAGCAGGGCCTGCAGGGGTTGATCGCGACCTCGCCGCTCGGCGTGCTCTCACCGGCGGCCGCACGGCCGCGCAAATCCTTGCTGGGGGAATAGGCCATGACCCCGCAGCAGATGCTCCACCGCTATGCCCAGGCGCTGGACGCCCGGCGCCCGCTGGAGGCCTTGTGGCAAGGTTGCTACGACATGGCGCTGCCGCGCCCGGGCAGCGGCGTGCAGGTGTTCGACGCCACGGCGGCGGATGCGGCGGAACAGCTTGCCGCTTCCCTGTTGGCGGAACTGACGCCGCCCTGGTCGCGCTGGTTCGGCCTGGCGCCGGCAGCTGGCGCCGCCGAGGACCCGGCGACGCTGCGTGCCATGGAACAGGCGAGCGCCACGCTGCAACGGCATTTCGACCGCTCGAACTTCGGCATCGAGGTGCACCAGGCCTTCCTGGACCTGGTGGTGGCGGGCACCGGCGTGCTGCTGGTGGAGGAAGCGCCGCTGGGCGAGGCCTCCGCCTTCCGCTTCGCCGCGGTGCCGCTGCGCAACGCCGTGCTGGCGGAAGGCCCGAGCGGCCGGCTGGACACGGTGTTCCGCCAGGCGCGGCTGACCGCGGCGCAACTGCGCCAGCGCCACCCGGCTGCGGAATTGCCCGGCGCCATCGAGCAGGCGGCCGAGGCGAATGGCCCGCAACTGCCGGGCTATGACCCGCTGGCCATGCCGCAGGACCCGATGGCGGTGCATCGGGTGGTGGAGGCGGTGTGGCCTGACCACCAGGGCATTCGCTACCTGGCGGTGCTGGCCGATGAGCCGGACCGGCCGGTGGTGCTGGCCCAGGGCCGCTTCGCCGAGAACCCCTTCATCGCCTTCCGCTGGCTGAAGGCGCCGGGCGAGGTCTATGGCCGCGGCCCCGTGATGAAGGCGTTGCCGGACATCCGCACCGCCAACAAGGTGGTGGAGCTGGTGTTGAAGAACGCCTCCATCGCCTGCACCGGCATCTGGCAGGCCGAGGATGACGGCGTGCTGAACCCGGCGACGATCAAGCTGGTGCCTGGTGCGATCATCCCGAAGGCGCCGGGCAGCGCGGGGCTTACGCCGTTGGCGGCGCCGGGCAACTTCAACGTCTCCGAGCTGGTGCTGCAAGATTTGCGGACGCGAATCCGTGGTGCGCTGCTGGCGGACCGCCTGGCGCCGCTGGAGACGGCGAAGATGACCGCGACCGAGGTGCTGGAGCGCAGCACGCAGACGGCGCGGCTGCTTGGCGCCACCTATGGCCGGCTGCAGTCGGAACTGCTGACGCCGCTGGTGACGCGCTGCCTGGCCATCCTGAAGCGGCGCGGCGAGATTCCGGCGGCGCTGCTGCATGGCGATGCCCATGAGCTGCGCTACGAAAGCCCACTGGCCCGTGTGCAGGGCCGTGCCGATGCCGCGAATACGCTGCTGTTCCTGCAGGCCGTCGGCAGCCTGGGCGGTGCCGCCGCCGCCCAGCTGGACGTCGCCGCCGCCACCCGCTGGCTGGCCCGCAGCCTGGGCGCGCCGGCCGAAGTGCTGGTGCCCCGCCCCCCCGCCGCCGACCCCCAACCGGGAGAGACCCGCTGATGTCCGAAAGCCTGCTGAGCCCCGCCGACCTGCCCGATGCCGCCGCGATGCCCTGCCCCGCCGATGTGCCGGCGAAGTTCTGGGACACCGCGAGCGGCACGCTGCGCACGGAGGCCCTGTTGAAATCCTATGGTGAGCTGGAGCGGCGCCTCTCTCAGAAGCTGACGCCGCCCACCGTCGATGCGGCGCCCGAGGAGATCGCCCGCTTCCGCGATGCCATGGGCATTCCGCCGACGCCGGAGGAGTACTGCATCGAGCCGCCCTGCGAGCAGTGCTGCGCCGACCACGAGGTGAATGCGCAGTTGCACGCCGCGCATTTCAGCCAGCCGCAGGCGCAGATGGTCTATGACCTGGCGGCGCGCAAGCTGCTGCCGCTGATCGCCGAGGCCGCGGCGCAGTACGAGGCCGACCGCCAGCGCGAGAAGCTGGCGCTGCACTATGGCAGCCCCGAGCGCTTCGGCCAGGTGGCGGCGCAGCTGAACGCCTGGGGCCGCACCAACCTGCCGCCGCCGGTGTTCCAGGCGCTGTCCTCCACCGCCGAGGGCGTGCTGGCGATGGAGCAGATGATGCAGCGGCCGGAGCCGACGCTGGGCCGCGACGTGACGGCGCCGACGCCGACCACGGAAGCCGAGCTGCGCGCGATGATGCGCGACCCGCGCTACTGGCGGGCGCGCGAGCCGGCCTTCGTGCAGCGGGTGACCGAGGGCTTCCGCAAGCTGGTCGGCGCTTCCGGCATGTAGCTGCGGCGGGGCTTGAGCGACGTGTCTCCCCCCGCACGTCCCTCGCCCCGCGCTGGGCGGGGGCGGGCCTGAACGCGACACCTGGCCGCTGGCATCGATGCCGGTGGCGCGTGGCGCGGTGCCCGCCCCCGCATTCGCTGGCTTTGCCGCGGACAACCCCTTGCGGGCTCGCGGCCGTGTGCCCGCTAGCGGCCCTGCCGGGCAACCGCGACCGGGCGCTTTCCCCCCACCCATGACGACAAGGAGCGACCTGATGGTTGCGACGATCGACCAGGCCTTCATCAAGCAGTTCGATGCCGAGGTGTTCGAGGCCTATCAGCGCCATGGCAGCAAGCTGCGGCCGACCGTGCGTGTGCGCAACGACGTGCGCGGCGCTTCCTGCGTGTTCCAGAAGGTCGGCACCGGCACCGCTGCCTCCAAGGCGCGCGACGGCCTGGTGCCGGTGATGAACGTGCAGCATTCCACCGTGGAGTGCTTCCTGCAGGACTACTACGCCGGCGACTGGATCGACCGGCTGGACGAGCTGAAGACCAACATGGACGAGCGCGCCGTGCTGGCCAATGCCGGCGCCTATGCGCTGGGTCGCAAGACCGACGACCTGATCGTGGCGGCGCTGGACAGCGGCACGCGGGAAGCCATCGGCACCCAGCTGGGCACCACCGACACCGACCCGCTGACCAAGGCGAAGGTGCTGCTGGCCTTCGAGATGCTGGGCAACTCCGACGTGCCGGATGACGGCAACCGCTTCGCCGTGGTGGGCTGGCACCAGTGGTCGGACCTGCTGCAGATCCCCGAGTTCGCCAACACGCAGTACATCGGCCCCGATGAGCTGCCGTGGAAGGGCACGCAGGCGAAGCGCTGGCTGGGCGCGCTGTGGATGCCGCATAGCGGCCTGACCAAGAACGGCAACCTGCGCTACTGCTACTTCTACCACCGCACCGCCGTCGGCCACGCCGTCGGCAGCGAGATCGCCACCGACATCAGCTGGCACGGCGACCGCGCGGCGCATTTCGTCAACAGCATGATGAGCCAGGGCTCGGTGATGGTGAACAACACCGGTGTCGTGCGGATGCGCGCCTTCGAAGGCTAGCGGATGCGCGCGTTCGAAGGTTGGCGGATGCGCGCCTTCGCAAGTTGAGCGCGCCGTCATCGACGTCCTGGGCCCTCCCTCGCTGCCGCGGGGGAGGGTTTTTCGTTGCCCTCACCGGAGCTTGTCATGGTCCTCTCCGACATCGCGCTCTGCTCGCGCGCCCTGCTGAAGATCGGCGCGCAGCCTGTCGCCTCGCTGGAGGAGGGCAGCGCCGAAGCCGAGGTTGCCGCCAACCTGTACCCCGCCGTGCGCGACGGGCTGCTGGCCAGCTTCCCCTGGGGATTCGCCACCACCCAGGCCACCCTGCCGCGCCTGGCGGTGGCCCCGGTGGCGGATTGGAACAACGCCTTCCAACTGCCGGCCGACCTGCTGCGCGTGCTCTCCGCCGGCTCGCCCTATCTCGGCAGCGGGCTGGCGTACCATGTGCTGGGCGACCAGTTGCACTGCAATGCCGAGCAGGTGACGCTGAGCTACATCCGCCGCCCGGTCGAGAGCAGCTTCCCGCCGCATTTCGCCGAGAGCCTGGTGGCTCGCCTGGCCGCCGAATTCTGCCTGCCGCTGACCGAGGACGCGCAGCGCGCGCAACTGCTGTACAGCCTGGCTGACAGCCTGCTGCGCCAGGCCCGCAGCGCCGACAGCCAGCAGTCCACGCCGCGCGCGATCGCCGATTTCCCGCTGGTTTCGGTGCGCTGAGCCATGCAGGCCTCGCGCGAGATCAAGACCAGTTTCACCGGTGGCGAAGTGGCGCCGGAACTGCTGGGCAGGCCGGACCTGCGCGCCTGGGCGAATGGCGCCAGTAGGCTGCGCAATGTCTTCATCCAGCCCACCGGCGGCATCACGCGCCGCCCCGGGCTGCGCCATGTCGCCACGCTGCCGGGGGCGGCGCGGCTGGTGCCCTTCGAGTTCAACACCGAGCAGACCTACCTGCTGGCGCTGACCGCCGGGCAGATGCAGGTCTTCGTCAATGACGCCCTGGTGGCGACGGTGGCCGGCCCCTGGACCGCGGCGATGCTGCCGCAGCTGGCCTGGACGCAGAGTGCCGATACGCTGCTGCTGTGCCACCCCGCGATGGTGCCGCAGCGCATCACCCGCAGCAGCAACACCAGCTGGAGCGTGTCCGACTGGAGTTTTGCCAGCCTGCCGTTTCATCGCTTCGCCGATGCGGCGGTGACCATGACGGCCAGTGGCAGCACCGGCAGCGTGACCCTCACCGCCTCGGCTGCCGTCTTCACCGCCGCGCATGTCGGCACGCAGCTGCGGCTGGGCGGCAAGCGCCTGCTGGTCACCGGCGTCGCCTCCGGCAGCAGTGCCAGCGCCAGCGTACTGGAAACGCTGAGCATTGTCGGCCCGACGCAGGACTGGCAGGAAGCGGCGTTTTCCGCCGCGCATGGCTGGCCGGTGAGCCTGTGCTTCCACCAGAACCGGCTCGTCGTCGGTGGCTCGCGCGATTTGCCGAACCGGCTGTGGATGAGCCAGGTCGGCGACCTCTTCAACTTCGACCTCGGCACTGGCCTCGACAACCAGGGCATCGAATTCGGCCTGATGTCGGACCAGGTGAATGCGATCCGCGGCGTCTTCTCTGGCTACAACCTGCAGGTCTTCACCGGCGGCGGCGAATGGATGGTCAGCGGCAGCCCGCTGACGCCCGCCACCGTGCAGCTCACCTTGCAGACCCGTATCGGCAGTCCCCTCTCGCGCATGCTGCGGCCGGTGGATGTCGACGGCTCCACGCTGTTCGCCTCGCGCTCCGGCCGCAGCATCTATGAGTTCGCCTATACCAGCCTGCAGCAGATCTACCAGGCCAACGACCTGGCTCTGGTCTCCCACCACCTGGTCAACAACCCGCAGGACATGGGCTACGACCAGGTCAACCGGCTGCTGCACGTGGTGATGGCGGATGGCGCGATGGCCACGCTGACGCTGTACCGCGCCGAGGAGGTGACGGCCTGGACCCGGCAGGAAACCAACGGCCTGGTCACCGCCGTGGCGGAGCTGGAAGGCACCGTCTGGCTGGCGGTGCGGCGCTTCGGCAGCTTCCGGCTGGAACGCTTCGACCACGACCTGGCATTGGATGCTGCGCTGACCGGCAACGCGACCACGCCGAAGCGCGACTGGTCCGGCCTGGCGCATCTGGAAGGCCAGGTGGTCGGCGTGGTGGCGGATGGCGCGCCGGCCGGCGACTTCCTGGTCAGCGGTGGCGCCATCATGCTCGACGAAGCCGCCAGCAGCGTGCAGGCCGGGCTCGGCTTCGCGCATGAGGTGGTGCCGCTGCCGCCGGACCTGGCCAGCGCCACCGGTGCTTCGGCCGCGCCGCTGCGCCTGGTCTCCGTGACCTTCCGCCTGCTGGATACCGTCTCGCTCGCGGTCGATCTCGGCCGTCGCGCGCAGCCGGTGCCGTTCCGTCGGCTGGACACCGCGCTGCTGGATGCGGCACCGCCCAGCTTCACCGGCGATGTGCGGTTGCGCGCACTGGGCTGGAGCCGCGATGCGAGCAAGCCGCTGTGGCGCATCCTGGATGCGACGCCGCTGCCGATGACCCTGCTTTCCGTCACCACCGAGACGAGGATCACCCCCTGATGTCGCAACTCGGCTCACTCGGCACCGCCCTCGGCGCCAGTGCCAATTCGGTCGCCCGGTTGCGCCAGGCGCAGCTGCAGAACGCCACCAACCAGGCGCAGCTGCAGATCGACCAGCAGCAATCCGCCGCGCGCCAGCAGGAGATTGCGGCGCAGCAGCAGGCCGATGCGCAGGCGCGGCAGCAGCAGCTGCTGCGCGGCCAGGCCAGCACCCAGGCGCGCGCGGCCTCCTCCGGGCAGATCGCCTATGACGGCTCGGCCGCGGCGATCAGCGGCGGCCAGGCGCAGGAAGCGGCGGCGGCGCAGGGTGCGGCCAATGCGCGCTTCGCCGCGCAGTCGCGCGCCATTGCGCCGAACCTGCTGCAACCGGACGGCACGCTGAACGCGCTGCTGCGCTCTGCCCGCGGCTTCGGTGCCTCGGCCACCAGCCTGCTCGATTGAACGTCTCGACCTCTTGCCCTTCTGGAGCGCAACCAGCGATGTCCGAACAGGTTTCCATCGGCGCCATCGTGCCGCGCGTGCAATACGTCGCGGACGGTGTGCAGACCGCCTTCACCTATCCCTTTCCGATCTTTGAGGCCGATGACCTTGAGGTGCGCGTCAACGGTGCGGTGCAGGCCGCCGGCTTCAGCGTGGCCGGCGCCACCAACCCGACCGGCGGCGCTGTCAGCTTCGGCGTCGCGCCGGCCGCCGGCGCCGCGGTGTTGCTGCGCCGGCACCTGGCCATCGAGCGTACCACGGCGTTCCAGGACAATGGCGTGCTGCGTGCCCGCACGCTGAATGCGGAGCTGGATTACCAGGTGGCGGTCATGCAGGAGCTGGCCGACGAGATCGGTGCCAGCCTGCAGGTCGACCCCTCCGAGATCGGCAGCGGCGTGGTGCTGCCGGCGCGCAGCGCGCGGTCCAACAAGCTGCTCGGCTTCGATGCCGTGGGCGGCGTGACGGTCTATGGCCGCGATGATGGCCAGCTCGGCGTGCCCTTTCCCGGGAGCGTACCGCGCACGGTGGAGGACAAGCTGGCGGAGGTGCTGACGGCGCGCGATTTCGGCGCCACCGGCGATGGCAGCACCGATGACGGCCCGGCCCTGCAGGCGGCGATGAACGCGGCGGCTTCCGCGGGCAAGCACCTGGTGATCGGCGAGGGCACCTTCCGCACCACCATGGCGCTTTCCCTGGCCGGCGCCGCGGCGGGGCTGACCATGCGCGGCCTGATCCTTTACGCGGGTCCTGCTGGTCGTGCCGCGCTGACGCTGGGCGATGGCGGTGGCGCGCGCAACGCGGCCAAGCTTTACGAGGGGCTGCGCGTGCAGCGCGCCACCCAGGCCGACTGGGGCAATGAGGGCGATATCGGCATCCTGCTGCGCAACCTGGATGAAAGCATCGTCGAGGTGCGCCAGGCCGAGCGCTTTACCATCGGCGTGCAGCTGCTGGGCGACCAGCGCGGCTTCGAGGACAGCACGCTCAGCTATGGCCGCATCGTCGACAACAAGATCGGCCTGGACATCCGCACGCTGACCGCGAGCGGCTGGAACAACAGCCTGCGCCACATCGGCGGCCACTTCGCCTGCTCGTCCGGCACCAACATCACGCAGGACCGCTTCGGCATCCGCTTCTCAGCCGCGACCGGTGCCTATGACCTGCACAACGCGCATGTCTTCCTGGCGCCGTCCTTCGAGTTGCAGCGCCAGGGCACGCCGGGCACGGTCAGCGCCATTCCCTTCCTGATGGAGGTGGCGAATGGCCGCGCCGTCACCGCGCTGGGCATCCGCATGGAGGCGTGCTCGCCCTTCGTGGCGCGGCATACCGGCGGCTTCTCGGACGCCGTGTACGAGGTGGCCTATGTCGGCACCTACGGCTTCCTCGGCTGCGAGGTGGAATACGCCTCCTCCGCCACGCGCGCCGGTGGCACGGTGGTGCCGCGCCACCAGGCGGCGGCGGCCATCGGCACGCCGCGGCTGGTGGCAGACGCGCCGAATGTCCGCGCCCGCGCCTTCCGCTGGGCCGCCGGCAGTACGGGGTTCGAGGGCATGGCGGTGCTGTCCTCCAACCCCGCGGGGCCGCCCGGCACGCTGACGGGCTTCTGCTTCCCGGGCCTCGATTCCATCGGCCTTAACGGCGACAGCCTGACGCTGCCGACCTCCCGCGCCATCGCCTTCGTGGTGGATGCCGAGCGCTGCCGCGAGTTCTTCCTGGCGGCCGAAGGCGTTTCGCTGCGGCCGATGGCGATGCAGTTCGACGCCAGCGAGAACGTGCTGGGCAGCAGCGCGCCGCTGCTGTTCTCCAACATGAATACGGTGTGGCAGGACAGCCCGAGCTTCTGGTGGGAAGGCAATGCCGACCTGGACAGCCTGACCGGCGGCCAGGCGCTGAACCGGCTGCAACGCGTCTCGCTGAACGCCGCCTGCCGCTATGCTGTCATCGGCGTGCGCGGCGGAGTTTCCACCGCGCAGCTGCGGTCGCTGCGGCTGTACACCGCGGCCCACCAGGCGCCGCCGCTGCTGTTCGGCGGTGGCCGCCGCTGGGGCAACCGGGAGCTGACGGCGACGCTGGACTTCGACCCCGCCAGCATCGCCGCCGGCGCCACGCTGACGCAGACCGTCTCGCTGGCCGATGCCGCGCCGGGTGACTTCGCCCAGGCGGCCTGGTCCAGCGCCACCACGCTGCCCTTCCTGGCGCAGGTGAATGCCAGCTCTCCCGCCAGTGTCGGCCTCAGGATCTGGAACCCGACCGGCGCGGCGGTTGATCTCGCCGCCGGCACCGCCTTCGTGCGGGTGGTCAAGGCGCGGGTCTAGTGGCGGCGCCGGCTCGTCCCCGCCTGCTGGCACCGGATTTCGATGCCGAGCGGGCGGTCGCGCTGATCATGCAGAGCTACAACCGCTACCTCAACCGCATGGCCGGCGACGACCCGGAGGACCCGAAATCCGTCGTCGGCCTGCACGCCGCCGGGCGCGCGGTGCTGGCGCATGCCGAGCACCTGCTGAAGGTGGCCGGCCTGGTCGGCGCCGGCAGCGCGGCCACGCCGGACCTGGCGGCGCTGGTGGCCGAAGCGCGGGCGAACCTTGGGGCCGATGACAGCGACGAGGAGAACGACAGCGATGATCCCGTCGGGGGCCAAGGCTGACTTCCTGGAATTCCTCTGGATCTGGAACCACCAGCAGAACCTGAACACCCCCGGCCTGCATCGGCGCATGGCGCGCTGGTTGCAGGCGCGGCAGGGGGCAAACGACCATCGCCTGCTGCTGATGGCGTTCCGCGGCAGCGGCAAGTCCACGCTGGTCGGGCTGTACTGCGCCTGGTGCCTGCACACCCGGCCGGAGGCGCGCATCCTGGTGCTGGCGGCGGACCAGTGGCTGGCCATCCGCATGGTCGCCAATGTCCGCCGCATCATCGAGAAACACCCGCTGTGCGAGGCGCTGCGGCCCGACACGCCCGATGCCTGGGCGATGGACCGCTTCACCGTCGCGCGCGACGCGGTGCTGCGCGATCCCTCCATGCTGGCGCAGGGCATTGGCGGCAACATCACCGGCGCGCGCGCCGAACTGATCATCTGCGACGATGTCGAGGTGGCCGGCAATTGCGACACGCCGGGCAAGCGCGAGGAACTGCGCGAGCGGCTGACCGAATGCGAGTTCGTGCTGGTGCCCGGCGGTTCCATCCTGTTCGTCGGCACGCCGCACACCGCGGAGACGCTGTACGACACCAGCGGCTTCCTCACCGGCTATCGCCGCCTGGTGGTGCCGGTGATGGATGCGCTCGGCCGCAGTGCCTGGCCGGAGCGCTTCCCGCGCGCCGAGATTGAGGCGCTGCGGACGCGCACCGGGCCACGCCATTTCACCCGGCAGATGCTGCTGCAACCCGTCAGCGACGAAGCCGCACGGTTGGACCCGCGCGCCATGGTCCGCTACGCCGAGGAGCCGGACTATCGCGAGGCTGGTGGTCGCGCGCAGCTGTCATTGCTCGGGCGGCGGTTGCTGTCCGGCGGCGGCTTCTGGGACCCGGCCTATGGCAAGCCCGGTGCCGGCGATGACTCGGTGCTGGCGGTGACCTTCACCGATGGCGAGGGCAACCACTACCTGCACCGGCTGGCCTGGCTGACCCACGACCCGGAGAGCGCCACCGACCCGGCGACGCAGCAATGCGAGGCGGTGGCCGGCATCGCCCGCGACCTGCTGCTACCGGTGATCCGGGTGGAGACGAATGGCATCGGCAAGTTCCTGCCGGCGCTGCTGCGCCAGGCGCTGTCCCGCGCCAATGCCGCCTGCACCGTGGTGGAGCACGCCAGCCATCGCTCCAAGGCGGAGCGCATATTGGCGGCGCTGGACCCGGCGCTGGCGGCGCGCCGGCTGCATGCGCATGAGAGCGTGTTCCGCACCCGCTTCCCGGCCGAGATGGCCGCTTGGCGGCCGGATGCGACGGGGGTGAAGGACGACGCGCTGGATGCGCTCGCCGGCGCCATGCTGGCCGAGCCGGTGCGCCTGCCGGTGCTGCCGCCGGGCCAGCGCCTGGCCAATTGGCGCGGCGGCTAGCGTCCGATCGCCTACCGGCGGCGTGAATCGGCCGCTCGGACAGCGTCAGATCGCCTACCGGCGGCGTGAATCGGCCGCTCGACCAAGTACCTCGCTGCCGTGCCGCGTCACGCCCTCCGGCGTGGCACCGAACCGCCCGTCGTCGCGCTGCATCACCAGGCCCATGCCGGCCAGGCGATGCAGGCAGGCGCCGTCCTTCAGCCCATCCGGGCGGCCGAGGCTACCGGCCAGCATCACCCGATGCAGCGCCGCCCGGCAGCAGGTTTCCAGATAGGGATCGTCCCAGACCATTCCCGCCACCATCCCTCGGCCATGCCGAAGGGTGGTTGTTCCCCCCACATCCTGCAAGGAGGCCGCGCGGTCGGCATGAGCAACATGGACCTGGCCTGGTGGATCACGGCCGTCGAGGCGCCCATCGTCGGTGCGCTGTTCTACATGATCAACGGCCTGCGCAAGGATATCGAGCAGCGCATCACCCATGGTGACCAGCGCGATTCGGAAGCGGTGCACCGCACGCGGGAAGACCTGGCCGACTTCAAGCTGGAAGTGGCGCGCACCTATGTGCCGCTGTCGCTGATCCGCGATGTCGACCGCCGGCTGTCGCAGGCGCTGCTGCGGATCGAGGAGAAGCTGGACGAGGTGGCGCGCCACCCGCGCCGTGGTGGGGAGTAGGGCTGATGGCTTCCGCGCAGATGCAGGCCGCCGCCGGCCAGGCCACCGAGATCCTGGCGCTCACCCTCTACGCCGAAGCCGGCACCCGCCCGGTCCGCGCCATCGAGGCGCTGGCCGCCATGGTGGTGAACCGCGCCCGCGCCGCGCTGGCCGACGACCAGGCCAGGCTGCGCTTCGCCCCCGGAATCAAATGGGAGCGACCGCTTCACCGCGCCGGAGATGCCGCCGCCGCGGACCCGACGCCGTGGCAGCGGGAACAGCGCCATGCCACGCTGTGGCCGCTGCTGCTGGGGCCGGTCTGCCGCGCGCCGTTCCAGTTTCCGTGCTGGAACCCGCGCCATGCCCGCCACGCGATGCTGCGGCACCTGCCGGTGGGGGATGCGGCGCTGGCGGTGTGCCGGCGCATCGCCGCCCGCGCCGCGGCCGGTGCACTGGTGGACCCGACCGGCGGCGCCACCCATCTGCACCTGGCCGAAGAACTGCCGGCCTGGGCGGTGGGGCAGGAGGCGCTGGCCGAGATCGGCGGACTGGTATTCTACCGGCTGGGCAATGTCTGATTCACCCCGTTCGGCGCTTCCGCTTCGGGCGATCAGGCGCTAACCCTGCCGGCCATGGACGCCCTGATCTACACCCTGGTACGCGGCCCCGACTGGCAGGCCGCCGAACGCGCCGGCGCCTATACCGGCAGCGCCGATGACCGCCGCGACGGTTTCCTGCATTTCTCCAGCGCGGCGCAGCTGCGGGCCAGCGCGGCCAAGCACCGCGCCGGGGAGCGAGACTTGGTGCTGGTGGAGGTGGACGCCGCCGCCTGTGGCGACGCGTTGCGCTGGGAACCCGCCGCCGGTGGCTCCCGCCCCGGGCTGTTCCCGCATCTCTACGGCGCGCTGCCGCTTTCGGCGGTGCGCTCGGTCACGCCGCTGCCCTTGGGCGCAGATGGCGCGCATGTGTTCCCCGCCAGCATCCCCTGAAGGGCGGCACGCCGCCGCGCCCGCTCGCTCATGACGCAGGCGAAGACCACGATGCAGCCGCCGGCCAGCGTCGCCAGGGTCGGCGCCGTGCCCCAGATCGCCCAGTCCAGCAGCACCGAGATCGGCAACGCCGCGAAGCCATAGGGGCCCAGCCGCGCCGGGTCTGAGACCTGGTAGGCGGTGGCGGAGAGCACCACGCCGCCCGAGGCAAAAATCCCCGCCACGGCCAGCAGCGCAAACTCCCCGGCCGAGGGCGGCACCCACTGCACCGCGGCCACCGGGCCATAGACCAATAGCCCGAACAGCGCGCCCCAGAACAGCAGCCGCGCCCAGCCGGCCTCGGCCCGCAGCATGCGGTTCAGCGCCTGGGTCACCGCGAAGCAGGCAGTGCCCATCAGGATGAACAGGTAGCCGACGATCGAGCCGCCATCCCCCAGCTTCTGCGCCACCGAGACCAACACGCCGCCGAAGCCGACCGCGGACCAGAACCAGGCGGCCGCCGGCACCTTCTCCTTCAGCAGCAGCGGCGACAGCGCCAGCACCATGAAGGGCGCGGTGAAGAACACCAGGTAGCCCTCGGCCAGCGGCACCCGGCGGAAGCCCATGAAGAAGCCGGCCGCCGAGACCACCATGACCGCCGAGCGCAGCAGGTGCAGCCCGGGCAGCGCCGTCCGCAGCGGCCCGCCGGCGCCGGGCGCCACGGCGCGCAGCGCGCCGAACAGCAGCAGCACCACCACCCAGCGAATGCCGATGGCCTGGGCCAGCGGATAATGCGCCGAGACCAGCTTGGTGGTGGCATCCAGCAGGCTGAAGCTGACCGTGCCGGCCAGCAGCATCGCTGGTCCCTTCACGCGGCATTCCTCCATTTTCGGTGCCTGCGGTGCCCGCTTGGGGCGGGCAAGTCAATGCCACGGGGATGGATTACCCGCCGGCCGCCCTTCCCATCCGCCCGTCGCTGGGGCATTCACCGCGGCCATGATCCCCGGTCTCGCCTCCGCCCTGATGCCCTTCATGCGTCGCCTCGACCCCGAGGATGCGCATACCCTGGCGCTGCGCGCCCTGGCCGCCGGGCTGGGCGGCCGTGGCCGTGGCAAGGACGACCCGGTGCTGGCCACCAGCGCCTTCGGCCTGCACTTCGCCAACCCCATCGGCCTGGCCGCCGGCTTCGACAAGAACGCGGTCGCGATACGCCCGCTGATGCGGCTCGGCTTCGGCTTCGTCGAGGCCGGCACCGTCACGCCGCGCCCGCAGGTGGGCAATCCGCGCCCGCGCATCTTCCGCCTCACCGAGGATCGCGCCGTCATCAACCGGCTTGGGTTCAACAATGCCGGGCTGGCCGCCTACCTGGCGCAGCTGGCGGCGCTGCGCCGGCCGCTGCCGGCCCCGATCGGCGCCAATATCGGCGTGAACAAGGAAGGCGCCGACCCCGAGCGCGACTACCCCGCGCTGTACACCGCGCTGGCACCGCTGGTGGACTACGTGGTGGTCAACGTCTCCTCCCCCAATACGCCGGGGCTGCGGGATCTGCAGGCGGAAGGCCGGCTGGCGTCGATCCTCCAGGCCATGCAGCCGGCCCGCGCGGCCGTGGCCCGGGCGCCGCAGGTGCTGGTGAAGATCGCGCCGGACCTGGCGAACGAAGCCCTGCCGGCGCTGGTAGAAACCTGCATCGCCAACGGGGTCGCCGGGCTGATCGTCTCCAATACCACCATCGCCCGGCCGGGCACCTTGCGCAGCGCCCAACGCAGCGAATCCGGCGGCCTCTCCGGCGCCCCGCTGTTCGAGCGTTCCACGGAAATGCTCCGCCGGGTGTACCGGCTGGCCGGGGGGCGGCTGACGCTGATCGGCGTGGGCGGCATCTCCTCCGGTGCCGAGGCGCTGACGAAAATCAAGGCCGGCGCCAGCCTGGTGCAGCTCTACAGCGCCTTCGCCTATGCCGGCCCGGCACTGATCCCGCGCATCAAGCGCGACCTGGCGGGCTTGCTGAAACGCGGCGGCTACAAATCTGTGGCAGATGCCGTTGGCGTCGACGCCTGAGGAATCGCAGCATGGACATTCTCGACGGCATCGCCGGCCTGGCCGACCGCTACGACGGCTATGTGCTGGACCTCTGGGGCGTGGTGCATGACGGCAAGCGCCCCTACGCGCCGGTGCCGGACGCTCTGGCCCAGCTGAAGGCGCGCGGCAAGCGCATCGTCTTCCTGACCAATGCGCCGCGGCGGTCCTGGTTCATCCAGGGCATGCTGGACCGCATGGGCCTGGACCGCGCGCTGTACGACGGCATCATGTCCTCCGGCGAAGCCACCTGGATGATGCTGCACGCGCGCAGCCACCCCTGGTTCACCAAGCTGGGTCGCCGCGCCTTCCATATCGGGCCTGAGCGGGACCTGTCGGTGGCCGAGGATGGCGTGGCCGAGCTGGTCGCCACCCCGGCCGAGGCCGATTTCCTGTTGAATACCGGCCCCGACCCGGACCGAGGCTCGCACAGTGCCGACCGCTACCTGGCCGCGCTGGAGGAATGCGCGCGTCACAAGCTGCCGATGGTCTGCGTCAACCCGGACCGCGCCGTCATGGTCGGCGGCGAGAAGCTGATCTGCGCCGGCGCCCTGGCCGACCTGTACAAGCCGCTGCATGACGACATCTTCGAGGTCGGCAAGCCCGACCCGACCATCTATGAACCGGTCATGGCGCTGCTGGGCCTGACCGACCGCCGCCGCGTGCTGGCCATCGGCGACACGCCGCATACCGACCTGGCCGGCGCCGACGCCGCCGGCATCGACTCGCTCTGGGCGATGACCGGCCTGGCGGAAGCCGCGCATGGCCCGAACCCGGACCCGGCGAAGCTGGCGGCCGAGGCGGCGCATGAGGGCGTGCGGCCCCGCGCCGCGGTGCGGGGGCTGCGCTGGTAGCCGGGCGATGCAACAAGAAGATACTTGACCGCGATTCGCGAGTACGACTCTAGTATCCCGGTGGAGTGAGAACATGAAGCAGTTTCGCATCACGCAGCGTGGTTTGCGCATAGAGGCATTTCGGCGTGGATTGCTGGATGGGCTAGCCGCACCGTCGATGCTTATGACCGGAAAATGGGAAAGTCCGTTGGCGATCGAGCGCCGCGGCTTGACCCATGCGTGGACCAGCACCGGGAAGTACCTTGATGGAGCTATGACTCGCTTTGGCCAACGGTCGCGTGGCTAAGGCGCCAACTCGGCATCCGTCCGCCCCCGTCGGCCCTGTTTTGCCTGCTTCACCACCGAATAATGACCAGGTCGCACGCCGGGTTGAACTGATGTCTCGTGAAGACGGTGAGCATGTGCTTGCGGTCATGTCCAGCCATCACCATTCCGGCCCACTGCCAGACCCGCAAACGTTTCGGGCTTATGGCGAAATCGAGCCCAGCGCGCCGATGGTGATTCTGGAAATGGCTCGTGCCCAGCAAGAACATGATATTTGGATGGAGCGCGAGACATTACGTTCGGAAAGTCGCTACCGGCTAGTCGGCATGCCCGCTGCCGTATCGGTAGTTCTGATCCTGGTCCTTGGCGCTGTCGCCTGCGCCGAGTTGAATGCCGAGTGGGCCGCAGCAGCGCTAGGCGCGGCGTCTGCCGCATCCTTGGCCGGTGTATTCATAAAAGGCCGGAACCTCGTGCCGCTCGGTTCCGAGCCACCGCCGCCCGAAGCCAAACCACCAGCCGGTCGGCCGGGTGGCGCAGGCAAACGGAAAGGGGCGGGCCGTTAGGACCTTGGTAGCCGGCCGATGCCGGTGACCAAACCGCCCATCTGGCTGCTGGTGGCGATGACGGGGCTCGGCCCCTTCACCATGCAGATCCTGATGCCCTGCCTGCCGGCGCTGGCGACGGCGCTGGCCGTCTCCTACGCCACGGCGCAGCTGACGCTGTCCATCTACCTGATCGGCGTCGCCTTCGGGCAGTTGCTCTACGGTCCCATCTCGGACCGCTTCGGCCGCAAGCCGCTGCTCTCCATCGGCCTGGTCTTTTATCTGTTCGGCAGCGCGTTGGCGGTGGTCAGCCCTTGGGCCTGGCTGCTGGTGGTGGCGCGGGTCATGCAGGCGTTGGGCGGCTGCGCCGGCCTGGTGCTGGGCCGCGCCATGATCCGCGACGCCTGGTCGCGCGAGCAATCCGCCAGCGTCATGGGCATCGTCTCCACCGCCATGTCGGTGGCGCCGATGGTGGCGCCGCTGCTGGGCAGCCTGCTGGAGGAATGGTTCGGCTGGCGCGCCACCATGGCTGCCTGCTTCGCCTTCGGCCTGCCGCTGCTGCTGGCGGTGCGCTGGCGCCTGCCGGAAACCCTGGCGCAGCGCGTGGACATGCCGGGGCTGGAAGGCTTCATCCGCGCCCATCTTGCCCTGCTGCGGGTGCCGGCCTTCCGTGGCTATTGCGCCATCACCGCCTGCACCACCTCGATCTTCTTCGCCTTCGCTGCCGGGGCGCCGCTGGTGGTGGTGGAGGGGTTGGGCCACGCGCCCACCAGCTTCGCCCTGGCGCTGATGTTCATCTCCGTCGCCTGGAGCGCCGGCGCCTTCACCACCGCCCGGCTGGCGGCCAGGCGCGGCACCATGCGGCTGCTGCACTGGGGGGTGGGCATCGGTACCGGCGGCGCCATCCTGGCGGTGCTGCTCGAACTGCTGCTGCCAACGAACCTCGTGCTGTTCTTCCTGCCCATGGTGCTGGTGGCCTATGGCAATGGCATCACCCAGCCCAACGCCATCGCGGCGGCGGTGAGTGTGCGCCCGACACTGGCGGGCACCGCCTCCGGCCTGGTCGGTTCCACGCAAATGGCCGCCGGCGCTGTCATGACGGTGATCGCCGGCAGCCTGGAGGATGGCAGCGGCCTGGCCACCGCTTGCTGCATGCTGCTGCCGGCCCTGGGTACCCAGGCCGCCATGGCCTATGCCCGGCGAGCGGCCCTGGCGCCCTGACGCGGCTCCGGCAGGCTCTAAACTCCCAACGCCTCCGCCGCCTCGGTCAGCGGCTGGGTGAAGGCCGGCAGTTGGTCGGCGATGCTAGCGAAGGCCAGGCGGGCAATGGTGCGATAGCCGATATCGGAGAAATGCACGCCGTCATCGGCGCGGAAGCGCCGTTCGGTCTGGCCTGGCCCCGGCAGGCTGGGGCGGAAATGCCCGGTCTGGTCGCTGGTGGCGTCCCAGCTCGGCACCCACAGCGCCCCGGCGTCGCGCGCCGCGGCTTCCTGGATCTCGTTCAGCTTGCGCGCCGCCCCGGCAAAGGCGCTGTCGCGCATGTTGGGCAGGCCGATCCAGGCCACCGTCACGCCCTTCTCGCGCGCGTCGCGCGTCATCAAGGAGACCTTGGCGCCATAGGCCTCCGCAAAAGCCGGCGTACCGAACTGGTAGCGGGCGCGGGCGCCGCGGTCGACCAGGGGGCGGAAGTCGTTGGCGCCGATCCAGGCCAGCATCAGGTCCGGCTCGTTGCGCGCCACATTGTCGCGCGCCACCTGCACCCAGTCCCATTCGTCCGAACGGGTCAGCCCGGTGGCATGGCGCGTGCCATTGACCACGCGCAGCGCCGGGCGGCGGCGCAGGGGTGGCTGGGTGGAAAGATACAGGCCCTGCGCCAGGGAATCCCCACAGTACAGCAGGGTCACGGCGGAAGGCACGGTGGCGCTGGCCTGGCCTGGCTGCGCGGCGGCCTGGCGAATCAGGAAGGGAGCGGCCAGGAAGCTTCCCAGCACGGTGCGTCGAGCTAAGGTGTTTGTCATGGGCGAATCGGAGCGGACTCTGGCTATACGACAACGCTTCGCCGCAAGGGTAGAGACTCGGGCATTGGAGGCAATATGAAATCCATCGCCGCGGTGCGAGGCCGGCGCGATGTGCTTTCCCAGTTGGGCCTCGGCCTGGCATTGAGCGCGTGCGACACCGGCAGCGGCCGGAAGGCCGCGCCGGTCGCGGGCAGCTTCCGCTCGGTCACCGAACTCGCCGCCTGGCGCCCCGACTGGAGCGTGATGCCGGCGGTGGAGACCGTGCCCTGGACCGCCTCGCCCAGCCAGCCGCTGGCACCGCTGGCCCAGGCACTGGCGCAGCTGGCCCAAGGCCGCGCCCAGCAGCCGGTGCTGGTGCTGCAATTCGGAGACAGCCACACCGCCGCCAACTTCTTCAGCAGCCGGCTGCGCGCGCTGTTCCAGGCGCGCTACGGCGCGGTTGGCCCGGGGCGGATGTCGCCCGGCGGCGCCGCGCCCAGCTACACCCGGCCGCCGCAGGTACAGGTGGAGCAGCAGGGCCAGTGGCAGGCCGCCTCGGCGCTGCGGGCCTCCACCCCTGGCCCGTTCGGCGTGGCCGGCTGGCGGCTGCGCGGCCAGGGCGCCGGCAGCCGCCTGGTGCTGCGCTCCACCGAACCGGATGGGTTTGATCGGTTCACGCTGGATGTGCTGGTGCAGCCCGAGGGCGGCAGCTTCCGCCTGGCGCTGGATGGCGAGACCGGGCCGCAGCTGCGCGCCGCCGGGGCGCTGCGCCGCCGCGCGCCGATCCCGATGGAATTGCCGCATCGCTACCGCGAGGTGGTGGTGGAACTGGTCGGTGACGGTCCGGTGGACCTGCTGGGCTGGGGCGTGGAACGCCGCGGTGCCGGGGTGCTGGTGGAGGGCCATGGCATCAATGGCGCCACCATCGACATGCTCGGCAACATGGACCAGGAGATCCTGGGCGGCGACCTGGCAGCCCGGCCGCCGGCGCTGATCCTGCTGGCCTACGGCACCAACGAGGCGGTTGACCCCGCCTTGACCGAGGACGCCTATGCCAGCGTGCTGACCGAACGCGTCCGCGCGCTGAAGCGCATGGCGCCACGCAGCGGCATCATGCTGCTGGGCGCGCCGGATTCGGCCCGCCGGGCGCGTGGCGGTGCCGGCAGCACCGCCTGCCGCGGCTGGCAGCCGCTGCCTGGCCTGGCCGCGGTGAAGGCGGCGCAGCGCCGCGTCGCCCGCGCTGAAAGCCTGGGCTACTGGGACTGGGCCGAGGTGACCGGCGGCGACACCTGCGCGCTGGACGCGCTGACCCGCAGCGCGCCGCGCCTGGTACAGGACGACCATGTCCACCTGACCGCGGATGGCTACCGCGCCAGTGCCGAGAGGTTGTTCCAGCACCTGATGCGCCCTGCTACGCTGGCGAATACGCAGACATAGATCACTTTCCAAGCCAGGCCGACGCCGCATGCTGTTCCCCACCGGCGCCTTCGCGCTGTTCTTCCTGGTGGTCTTCGCGGCGCATTGGCTGCTGGTGCGCCATGCCTTCCGCCGCGCCGCCCCCGGGGGCGCTCCGTGGGCCGACCGGGCCATGCTGCTGGGCGCCAGCATGGTGTTCTACGCCGCCTGGGACATCCGCTTCTGCCTGTTGCTGATCGCGCTTGGCCTCTGGGCCTGGTGGATGGGGCTGGTGCTGGGCGCGCTGCCACAGGCCGAGCATCGCCGGCTGTTGCCGGGCGCGGTCGCCGGGCCGCTCTGCGTGCTGGCCTACTTCAAATACGCCGACTTCTTCATCGCCGAGGCCGGCGGCGCCTTCGCCTGGCTGGGGCTGGAGCCGCCCGCTTTGCTCGGCGTGGTGCTGCCGGTCGGCGTCTCCTTCTTCGTGTTCCAGGCGTTGAGCTACATCCTGGACGTCCATCGCGGCGACGCCGAGGCCGAGCGCAGCCCGCTGAACGTGCTGGTCTATATCTGCTTCTTCCCGCACCTCGCCGCTGGGCCCATCGTGCGCGCCGCGCATTTCCTGCCACAGGTGGCACAGCGGCCGGACGCGTCGCGCATTCCGTTCGTCATGGCGGGGTTGCTCATCATCGGTGGACTCGCAAAAAAACTGCTGCTGGCGAATACGCTGGCGGTGGAGCTGGTGGACCCGGTCTACCGCGACCCCGCCGGCGCCGGCGCGCTGGATGCCTGGCTGGCCTTCTACGGGTATGCCGCACAGATCTACTGCGACTTCTCGGCCTATTCGGACATGGCGATCGGCGTCGCCGCGCTGCTCGGCTACCACTTCCCGCGCAATTTCGACCAACCCTACCGCGCCGCCAGCCTGTCCGAGTTCTGGCGCCGCTGGCACATATCCCTCAGTTCCTGGCTGCGCGACTACCTGTTCATCCCGCTCGGCGGCTCGCGCGGCGGGGAATGGCTGACCCGGCGCAACCTGATGCTGACCATGGTGCTGGGCGGGCTGTGGCATGGCGCGGCCTGGCGCTTCATCGCCTGGGGTGCGCTGCATGGCGGCGGGCTGGTGCTGGAACGCTGGCTGGGCTGGCGGGGGGCGAAGCCTGGCTGGCGGCACTGGGCCGGCATGGCCATCACCTTCCATGTGGTCTGCCTTGGCTGGGTGCTGTTCCGTGCGCCGGACCTGGCCAGCGCCGGCGGCCTGCTGGCGGCCATGTTCAGCACCGAAGCGGCGCTGACCGCAACGCCCAAGCTGGCGGCGCTGACCGCACTGGCCCTGGCGCTGCACCTGCTGCCCGGTGACTGGACCGAACGCCTGGAACAGCGCCTGGCCCGCGTGCCGGCCCCGGCCTATGGCCTGGCCTTCGGCCTGGCGCTTCTGCTGATCCTGACGCTGGGCCCGGTGGGCGTGGCGCCCTTCATCTACTTCCAGTTCTGACCATGCCGCACGACCTGCTGATTCCGCCCCTGCCCGCGACGCGCCGCGCTTCCTCGCGTTGGCGTGGCATGCAGGAGCACGACCCCAACAGTCGCCACCAACCCTGGCTACCCGGCGCCCAGCCGCTGCCGGTGGCGGATGACTTCTCGCGCCGCAGCGTCACGCATGGGCTGCGCGGGGTGGCGCTGGGACTGGCGCTGGGTGCGCTGGTGCTGGCCATGGGCCGCTCGGCGCAGATCGTCGATGCCGCCTATGGGCTGGACACCTTGCCGGGCACCGAAACCATGATCGCCGTGGCCGAGGAATGGCACGAGGCGATGACCTGGCTGGGCGTGCCGGAGGCCCTGGCCGCGCTGCGCGCGGCAGCCGGCGTCAGCGCGGAGTAACACCAGGGTTCCAAGGGCCTTTCGGCGCTTGGTCGGGGAGTTTGAGGGGGCGAGGCCCCCTCAAGGGCTCGTGCCGAGCGCACGAAGGTTTCACCTTCGCGCCCCTCATGAGCGGCGGCGCCCATTCGGGCGCTACAGCACTATCCGCTCACGCTGAATCAGCGTGAGCGGATTTCGTGCTGTAGCTTCAAGAGGTTGCAGAGCAAGAAATCCGTTCTGATGATTCCATCAGAACGGATATTGCTCTAGGCCCGCAAGCAGCGGGCCGCAGGTCAGAACAGCCTATGCTCGGTATCAGTCGGCGAACTGGCCCGCCGCCTGGATGATCGGCCGCCACTTGGCGATATCGGCCGTCCAGAAGGCGCGGTGCGCCGCCGGCGTGGCGCGGTCCTGCGCCACCGGTTCGGTGCCCAGTTCGCGGAAGCGCGCCACCAGGCGCGGGTCGCGCAGGGCCACCTGCAGCGACTGCGACAGCCGGTTGACGATCTCGGGCGGCGTCGCCTTCGGCGCATACAGGCCGTGCCAGACCGAGACCTCGAAGGCCGGCAGCCCGCCTTCGGCGCTGGTCGGCACGTTCGGCAGGGCGCCGATCCGGCTTTGCGTGGTCACCGCGAAGACCTTCAGCTGGTGGCCGAGAATCTGCTCGGTGGTGTTGGTGGTCTGGTCGCACATCAGGTCGATGCGGCCGGCCAGCAGTTCCTGCATGGCGGGGCCGGTGCCGCGGAACGGCACGGTGGTCATCGGCGCGTTGACCGCGCTCATCAGCAGCAGGCCGCACAGGTGGCTGGCGGCGCCGATGCCGGCATTGGCGTAGTTCAGCTTGTCCTGGTCGCGGCGGATGATGGCGACGGCTTCGGCCAGCGTGGTCGCCGGGAAGTTGTTGCGCGCCACCAGCGTCATCGGCACCTCGGTCACCAGGCCCACCGGCTCGAACCCGCCGACGGGGTCGTAGGCCAGGCGGCGATACAGCGTCGGCGTGGTGGCCATGCCGATGTGGTGCAGCAGCAGGGTATGGCCATCCGGCCGGGCATTGGCCACGCGCTGGGCGCCCAGCGTGCCGCCGGCGCCGCCGACATTCTCCACCACCATGGTCTGGCCCAGGTCGCGGCCCATGGCTTCCGCCACCAGGCGCGTCACCGTGTCGGTCGGCCCGCCGGCGGCGAAGGGCACGATCACGGTCAGCGTGCGGTTGGGGAAGCTCGGCTGCGCTTCGGCCGGAACGGCAGAGAGCGCAGTGCCGGCGGCAAGCGCCAGCAGCAGGCGGCGGGCAAGGCGAAGCATGGGGTATTCCTCCCGGGCGACGGGGCCGGTTTCCGGTCCCGTTAACTGTTCCTAAGTGTTACCGCTTTGCGAAGGATCAAGCGTCCATCTTCAAGGCGGCGATGAAGGCGGACTGCGGAATCTCCACCTTGCCGAACTGGCGCATGCGCTTCTTGCCTTCCTTCTGCTTGTCCAACAGCTTGCGCTTGCGGCTGATGTCGCCGCCATAGCACTTGGCGGTAACGTCCTTGGACATCGCAGAGATCGTCTCGCGCGCGATCACACGGCCGCCAATGGCCGCCTGGATCGGAATCTTGAACAGCTGGCGGGGGATCAGCTCCTTCAGCTTCTCGCAGATGGAGCGCCCGCGCCGGTCCGCCTGGCTGCGATGCGCCATGAAGCTGAGCGCATCCACCGGCTCGGCATTCACCAGGATGCCGATCTTCACCAGGTCGCCGGCCTCATAACCGTCGATCGAATAGTCGAAGCTGGCATAGCCGCGGGAGACGCTCTTCAGCCGGTCGTAGAAGTCGAACACCACCTCGTTCAGCGGCAGCCGGTACACCGCCATGGCGCGGCTGCCGACATAGGTCAGCTCCACCTGCTGGCCGCGGCGCTCGCTGCACAGCGTCAGGATGCTGCCCAGGTATTCGTCCGGCACCATGATGGTGGCCTTGATCCAGGGCTCCTCGATCTCCTCGATCAGGCTGGGGTCGGGCATGTCGGCGGGGTTGTGCAGTTCTTCCAGCGTGCCGTTGGTGCGGCGGATCTTGTAGACCACCGAAGGTGCGGTCGCGATCAGGTCCAGGTCGAACTCGCGGCTCAGCCGCTCCTGCACGATCTCCAGATGCAGCAGGCCGAGGAAGCCGCAGCGATAGCCCATGCCCAGCGCGGCGCTGTGCTCGGCCTCGAAGTGGAAGGAGCTGTCGTTCAGCCGCAGCTTGCCGAGGGATTCACGCAGCTTCTCGAAGTCGTCGGCATCCACCGGGTAGAGCCCGCACCAGACCACGGGGATGCTGGGCTTGAAGCCGGGCAGCGCCACGGTGGCGGGATTGCGCTCATCGGTGACGGTGTCGCCCACATTGGTGTCGGCCACCGTCTTGATGGCGGCGGTGATGTAGCCCATCTCGCCCGGGCCGAGCGCCTCCACCTGCACCATCTTCGGCCGGAACACGCCCACCTGTTCCACGGTGTGGGTCGCACCGTTGGACATCATGCGGACCTTCATGCCCTTCTTCAGGTGGCCGTCGCGCACCCGCACCAGCACGACAACGCCCAGATAGGCGTCGTACCAGCTGTCCACCAGCAGCGCCGTCAGGGTCTTGCTGGCATCGCCGGTCGGCGGCGGCAGGCGGGTGACGATGGCTTCCAGCACGCCTTCGATATTCAGCCCGGTCTTGGCCGAAATCATCACGGCGTCCGACGCATCCAGCCCGATCACGTCCTCGATCTGCTGCTTCACCCGGTCCGGCTCGGCTGCCGGCAGGTCGATCTTGTTGAGGACGGGCACGATCTCGTGGTTCGCGTCCATCGCCTGGTACACGTTGGCGAGCGTCTGCGCCTCGACTCCCTGGGACGCATCCACCACCAGCAGGCTGCCCTCGCAGGCGGCCAGGCTGCGGCTCACCTCATAGGCGAAGTCGACATGCCCGGGCGTGTCCATCAGGTTGAGGACGTAGGTGTTGCCGTCCTTGGCCGGATAGTCGATGCGCACCGTCTGCGCCTTGATGGTGATGCCGCGCTCGCGCTCGATCTCCATGTTGTCGAGCAGCTGTTCCTTCATGTCGCGCGCCGCCACCGTGCCGGTGGTCTGGATCAACCGGTCGGCCAGCGTGGACTTGCCGTGGTCGATATGCGCGATGATGGAGAAGTTGCGGATCAGGTGCAGCGGCGTGTCGGTCATGGGAATCCGATGGCCGGGGCTAGGATATCCCGGCGCTCAAGCGTCAGATAAGGCAGGCAGGGACGGAGGGGAAGCGCGTCGTTATCAACCCCGGCCACGGCCGAAATAGTAACCAAGCACCAGGGTCAGGACCGGTAGCAGGACTGATTTCAGGATATCCGTGATGCCGGCTATGGCGTCTTTTGCAGACGCAGCGCTGACGAAGGCCAAAACCAGTAGCGCGATCAGCGACAGCGGCACCGCGATGAAGAAAACCGTGGTCACCGTCCGCGTGATAAGGGCGCGGTCACCCAACTCCTGGCGCGCGGCTTGTTCCGCTATTGTGTCGCCATACTCCTTGGCGCGCTGTGCTTCAGCCCCGGCTTGCCCTGCCAAGCTAGCAAGCGAAGTCTGAGTATCTGTCACTTACCGGGGGCCGGTAGCGCGCTCGAGCGCATGGTTGATCTGCTGTGTCGCTTCAATCAGATCATGCGCCGCTTCGATGATGGCTTCCCGCAACTTCTCGGGATCATCGGTTTGCGCCGCCGCCTTCGCCAACCGCTGCACGCTGATGCCGACCGCGGCGTTGGCGCTGGCCACAGGGGCAAGCGTTACAGCTAAGTCTTTCCGAAGCGCGTCTGACATCGGCAATCCTCTACTGGCCTACGTATATAGGACGGTTGGCGCTGATTTTCACCCCCTGAGTACCGCGCTGGTGGCTTTGGCTACCGCGGCCACCACCTTCTCCGCCACCGCCTCGATGGCGGCATCGGTCAGGGTGGCGTCGCGCGGTTGCAGCGTGACCTGCACGGCCAGGGAGACCTTGCCCTCCGGCAGCTTGTCGCCGGCATAGCGGTCGAACACCGCGGCCTCCACGATCAGCGCCTTGTCCGCGCCCAGCGCGGCGCGGCGCAGCGTTTCCGCCGGTACCGTGGCGTCCACCAGGAAGGCAAAGTCGCGCCGCACCGGCTGGAAGGCCGGCAAATCCGGCGCGCCCCGCTTGCGGCGCTTGGGGTCCGGAATGGCGTCCAGGAACACCTCGAACGCCACCGCCGGGCCGGCCAGGTCCAGCGTGGCCCGCACCCTGGGGTGGATTTCGCCGAAGGTGGCCAGCACGGTCTTCGGCCCCTGGCGCAGCACGCCAGACCGGCCGGGGTGGTAGAAGCCAGGTGCATCGGTGGTGACCTGCACGCCGGCCATCGGCACGCCGAGGCCCGCCAGCACCGCCAGCACGTCGCCCTTGGCGTCCATGGCATCCACCGCGCGGCTGGGCTCGGCCCAATGGCGCGGCGTGTGGCCGGTGCGCACGCCGGCCGCCACCTGCAACTGGGTGCCTGGCCGATAGGCCGCACCCAGCTCGCTCAGCGCCACATCCGGGTAGCCGCGCGCGGCGTTGCGGCTGGCGGCCAGCAGCAGGCTGGCGACGGGGGTCGGCCGCATCTGGTCCAGGTCGGCGGCGATGGGGTTTTCGACACGCAGGCTATCGGGCGTGTCCCCGAACAGCGCCGCCGTCCGGCTCTCCATGAAGCCATAGGTCACGCAGTCCAGCATGCCCCTTGCCGCCAGGGTGCGGCGGGCCAGCACGGCGCGGGACTGCCGCGCGGTCAGCGCCGCCGCCGGCACCGCCGAGGACACCGGCAGCGAGACCGGCGGGATGGTGTTCAGGCCCCTGATGCGCAGCACTTCCTCGATCAGGTCGCATTCCGGCTCAATGGCGGCGCAGCCCTCGGCCGCCTTGGCGGCGCGGTCGGCCGCCAGTTCCGGCGCCTGGGTCAACTCCCCAGCAGCTATGATGTCGTTGCGCCAGGACGGCACCGCCACCGTCACCTGCGCCGCATCCCGCGCCACCACCGTGAAGCCGAGCCGTTCCAGAATGCCCACCGCTTCCGCCGGCAGCACCGCGGCGTCGCCGCCATAGCTGGCCAGGCGCTCGAACCGCAGGGTCGCCTCGCGCTGCCAGGCCGGCGGCGTGCCGGCCGCCGCCACCTCGCTGGCCTCGCCACCGCAGAGCTGCAGGATGGTCTGCGTCGCCAGTTCCAGCGCCAGGGCGGGCAGCGCCTGGTCCACGCCACGCTCGAAGCGGGCGCGGGCGTCGGTCCGCACGTCATGCCGCCGGCCCGAGAGCGCGATGCGCACGGGGTCGAAGATGGCGCATTCGATGAAGCACTCGGTGGTGCCCGCGTCGCAGCCGGTCGGCTCGCCGCCGATGATGCCACCCAGCGCCTCCGGGCCGCTTTCGTCGGCGATGATGCCGTCCTCGGCCGTCAGCGCGTAGGTCTTGCCGTTCAGCGCCAGCAGGCTCTCGCCTTCCTGCGCCATGCGCATGGTCAGCGTGCCGCCCTTCACCTTGGCCACGTCGAACACGTGCAGCGGCCGGCCGAGGCCATAGGTGAACAGGTTGGTCACATCCACCAGCGCGCTGATCGGGCGCTGGCCGATGGCGGAGAGCCAGTCCTGCAGCCACTTCGGCGAGGGGCCGTTCTTCACGCCGCGCACGGCACGGCCCAGCACGTAATGGCAGGCGCGCGGGTCCTCGATGCGCCAGGCCAGCGGGCTGGGATAGGCGGGCGCAATGCTGGGCGGCACCAGCGGCTTCAACCGGCCCAGCCCGGCCGCGGCCAGGTCGCGCGCCACGCCATGCACGGAAAGCGCGTCGCCGCGGTTGGGCGTGACGCTGATCTCGATGACCGGGTCGTCCATGCCGGCCCAGGCGGCGTAGCTTGCGCCGATCGGCGCATCCGCCGGCAGGTCGATGATGCCGCTATGGTCCTCGCCCAGGCCGAGTTCGCGGGCCGAGCACATCATGCCCTCGCTCTTCACGCCGCGGATTTCGCCCACCTTCAGCACGGTGCCGGTGGCGGGGATGGTGTCGCCGGGCATGGCCAGCACGCCGACCAGGCCGGTCCGCGCATTCGGTGCGCCGCAGACAACTGACAGAAACTTGCCGTCACCGGCATCCACCGTCAGCGCGCGCAGCCGGTCGGCATTGGGGTGCTGCGTCGCCTCCACCACGCGGGCGATGCGGAAGCTGGCCAGCGCGCGGGCCTTGTCCTCCACGCCCTCGACCTCAAGCCCGATGGTGTTCAGGCAGGCCAGGATTTCGTCCAGCGACGCCTCGGTTTCGAGATGCGTCTTCAACCAGGAAAGTGGGAACTTCATCTCACACACCCTCCGCCAGGGAAGGCGGGCTCAAGGGATCGCTGGCCCAATGCTTCAGCCAGCGCAGATCGCTCTCATAGAAGGGCCGCAGGTCGGGCATGCCGTGCTTCAGCATGGTGATCCGCTCGATCCCCATGCCGAAGGCAAAGCCCTGCCACTCCCGCGGGTCGATGCCGCAATTGGCCAGCACCTTCGGGTGGACCATGCCGCTGCCCAAAATCTCCAGCCAATCGCTGCCCTTGCCGAGTTCGCCGGTCTTCCGGCTCCAGCCGATATCCACTTCCATCGAAGGCTCGGTGAAGGGGAAGTACGAAGCGCGGAACCGCACCGGCAGGTCGCGGATGTCGAAGAAAGCCCGCAGGAAATCGATCAGGCAGCCCTTCAGATGACCCAGCGTGATCCCGCGGTCGATTACCAGCCCTTCAACCTGATGGAACATCGGGCTGTGCGTGGCGTCGTGGTCGGCGCGCCAGGTGCGGCCGGGGGCGATGATGCGGATCGGCGGTTCCTGCCCCAGCATGGTGCGCGCCTGCACCGGGGAGGTATGCGTCCGCAGCACCGGGCGGCGGCCATCGGCGCCGGCGGGCAAATAGAAGGTGTCGTGGTCCTGCCGGGCCGGGTGGTGTTCCGGAATGTTCAGCGCGCCGAAGTTCAGCCAGTCGCTCTCGATGTCCGGGCCTTCCGCCACCGCGAAGCCCATGGCGCCGAAGATCGCGGTGATCTCCTCCATGGTGCGGCTGATCGGGTGGATGCCGCCGGCCTCGGCGCCGCTGGGCGGGAAGGGGCGGGGCGGCAGGGTCACGTCCAGGCGTTCGGCCAGCAGGCGGGCTTCCAGCGCGGATTCTTCCAGCGCGGAGCGGCGGGCTTCCACCAGCGCTTCCAACTCGCCCTTCAGGCGGTTGAGGCTGGCGCCGCGTTCCTTGCGCGCCTCGGGGGCGATGGCGCCCAGGCCCTTCAGCAGCCCGGTCAGACTGCCGGACTTGCCCAGCACCGCCACGCGCACCGCGTCCCAGGCGCGCAGGTCGGTGGCGGCGGCCAGTTGTGCGGCGGTGCCCTCGCGCAGGGCGGCCAGGTCGTCGGTTTCGCTCATGCTACTGCGTCCTGCACACGGAAAAGGCCGCCTCCTCGCGGAAGCGGCCCTCTCGTAACTGCGTTACCCCTCACGGGGAAGACCCGGCGGGCGGTTTACCGCCAGCCGAGCCGCCGAACGGCGGCCGCCGGTAGTCCGGCGTAGCCAAGGGCGCGGATGCGCCCGCCCGGCGACTGAGGGCCTATGTTGTCAGGCGGCCACGGCCGCCTCACGCGCAGCGCGGGCCTTGTCGACCAGCGCGGCAAAGGTGGTGGGGTCGTCGAAGGCGATGGTCGCCATCACCTTGCGGTCCATCTCAATCCCCGCGGCCTTCACGCCGGCGATGAACTGGCTGTAGGTCAGCCCGTGTTCACGCACCGCGGCGTTGATGCGCTGGATCCACAGCCCGCGGAACTCGCGCTTCTTGTTGCGGCGGTCGCGATAGGCGTATTGCAGCGCCTTCTCGACCCGCTGCAGCGCGGGGCGGAATGTCTTGGACGAACGGCCCACATAGCCCTTGGCGAGCTTGAGGACCTTCTTGTGACGGGCGTGGGCGGTTACGCCGCGCTTTACACGTGCCATGTCTCAGCCCTCCCTTTACCGGCTCAGCCCATAGGGCAGCCACTGCATCACCGTGATCGCATCCTGGTGGCGCAGCACCTGGTTGCCGGTGTTCTGCCGCTTCACCTTGGACGAACGGGCGGACAGGTTATGCCGCTTCTTGCCAGGGCCGGCGAGAACCTTGCCGGTAGCGGTAATCTTGAAGCGCTTCTTGGCAGAAGACTTCGTCTTGATCTTGGGCATTTCGGACCTCCTATTCGGTCGTGGGTGCCCACCGCAAGGGTGGGCGGAACCGCGGCCTGGCATGCCCTACAGGCCAGTCGCGCGGGTGCCGGCGGGGTTTGACCCCCAGCGGCGGGAAGGCGGGGCGTATAGCGGCGGCGGCGTGGCCATGCAAGCCCTCAAGCGCCGGACCGCCGGCGGGCGCCATGCGGCGCCTCAGCGCGCGGCCTTGCCCCGCGCCGTGCTGTCAGTCTTCCAGCCCCACCAGCCCACGGGCGAAATCGCGCGCCTCGAATGGCCGCAGGTCGCCGGCTTTCTCGCCAACACCCACAAAGTGCACCGGCAACCCGAATTCCTGCGCCAGCGCCACCACCACGCCGCCCTTGGCGCTGCCATCCAGCTTGGTCACCGCCAGGCCGGAGACATCCACCATCTCCTTGAACACCTTTACTTGTTGCAAGGCGTTCTGGCCGGTGGTGGCGTCCAGCGTCAGCAGCACGGAATGCGGCGCGGTCGGGTCCACCCGGCGGATCACCCGGACGATCTTGCGCAGTTCCTCCATCAGGGCGGATTTGTTGTGCAGCCGCCCCGCGGTATCCACCAGCAGCACCTGGGTGCCATCGGTGCGGGCCGTGGTCAGCGCGTCGAAGGCGAGGCCCGCGGCGTCGGCGCCGTGCTTGGCGGGGGCGTGGACCCGGGCGCCGGTACGCTCGCCCCAGATCTGCAACTGCTCCACCGCGGCGGCGCGGAAGGTATCGCCGGCGACGAAGGCACAGCGCAGCCCCTCCGCCCGGTATTGCTGGCCCAGCTTGGCGATGGTGGTGGTCTTGCCGGTGCCGTTCACGCCGACCACCAGCACCACATGCGGGGCGTGGCCGGGGTCGATCGGCATGGGCAGCGCCACCGGCGCCAGGATTTCGGCCAGCGCCTCGGCCAGCGCGGCCTTGACCTCCTCATCCGTCACCTCGCGGCCGAAGCGGGTGCGGCGGAAGCCTTCCACGATCCGCTGACTGGCGGCGACGCCGAGGTCGGCGCTGATCAGCGTCTCCTCCAACTCCTCCAGCGCCGCATCATCCAGCCGGCGCTTCTTGAAGACGGCGGTGAGGCTTTCGGTCAGCTTGGCCGTGGTGCGGGACAGCCCGGCCTTCAGGCGGGAGAACCAGCCGCCTTTCTGTTCGGGCTCGGGCTCGGGCTCGGGCTCGCTGCTGGCCTGCGCCTCGGTCGGCGGCAGCGCTGGCGGCGACTGTGGTGGCTGGCCACGGTCGGCCTCGATCCGCTCAGCGAGGTCGGGCGGGGAGAATGGCGGCGGCGCCGCCGGCAGCGGCGCCAGGGGTGGCAGCGGTGGGGCCGGGGCGGGCTCGGCGCTGGTCGCCTCCGGCGGCGCGGGCGTCACGTCCGGGGGCGATATGACCGGTGCAGGCGCGCCTTCCGGCGCGACAGGCGGCGGCGCGGCCGGCTCCGGCCGGGCCTCCTCCTTGCCGCGCAGCCGGGTGATCCAATCGCGCAGCGCCATCAGGCGGCCTCCGCCAACAGGCCATTCGCATCCGCCCCGGTCACCCTGAGACGGCGCAGTTCACCCGGGCTGGCGCTGCCCGCGGTCAGCCGCAGCGGGGCGAATTGCGCGGTGTGGCCGCGGTCGGCGTGTTCGAACAGCACGGTTTCCTCGGCGCCCACCCGGGCGGCAAACAGCCGGGCGGCCTGCTCGGCCCCGGCGATGCGCAGCCTGGCCGCGCGTTCCTTGCGCAGCGCCACCGGCACTTGCGGCATTCGCGCCGCCGGGGTTGAGGGCCGCGGCGAATACGGGAAGACATGCAGGAAGCTCAGGTCCATCTGCGCCACCAGGTCCAGCGTCTGCTGGAACTCGGCCTCGCCCTCGGTCGGGAAGCCCGCGATCAGATCGGCACCGAAGACGATGCCCGGCCGCAGCGCCCGCGCCCTTTCGGCGAAGGCCAGCGCATCCGCGCGCAAGTGGCGGCGCTTCATCCGCTTCAAAATCAGGTCGGCGCCGTGCTGCACCGAGAGATGCAAATGCGGCATCAGCCGCGGCTCCTCGGCGATCAGCCGCCACAGGTCGGCATCCACCTCCACCGGGTCCAGCGAGGACAGGCGCAGCCGCGGCAGCTCCGGCACCAGCGCCAGCAGCCGGCGGACCATCTGGCCCAGGCTGGGTGCCCCCGGCAGGTCCGGCCCGTAGCTGGTGATGTCCACGCCGGTCAGCACCACCTCGTTGTAGCCATGCGCCACCAGCGCGCGCACCTGCTCCACGATGGCGCCGATGGGCACGCTGCGTGACGGCCCGCGCCCGAAGGGGATGACGCAGAAGGTGCAGCGGTGGTCACAGCCCTGCTGCACCTGCACAAAGGCGCGGGCGCGGTTGGCGAACTCGGTCACCAGGTGGGCGGCGGTCTCGGTCGCGGCCATGATGTCGCTGACCGGCGGCGCCGCGCCCAGCACCCAGCTTTCCGGCTTCAGCTTCTCGGCATTGCCCAGCACGCGGGTTACGCCGGGGATTTCCGCCCACTTCTCGGGCGCAATCTGCGCGGCGCAGCCGGTGACCAGGATGGTCGCTTCCGGGTTTTCCCGGGCTGCCTTGCGGATCGCCTGGCGCGCCTGGCGCTCGGCCTCGGCGGTGACGGCGCAGGTGTTGAAGACGATGGTGCGCTGGTGCCCGGCCTCGGTGGCCAGGGCGCGCATCGCCTCGCTCTCATAGGTGTTCAGCCGGCAGCCGAAGGTCAGCACCTGCACGCCGGAGGCACCGCCGCTGGCCGCGCCGGCCAGGTCATGTTCGCTCACAGCGCGATCTCGCCGAGGAAGCTGGTGGCGACCGGGCCGGTCATCAGCACGTGGTTGTCGGCGCGCCACTCCATCTCCAGCACGCCGCCGGGCAGCTCCACGCTGGCGCGGCGGCCGGTCAGGCCACGGCGGGCGGCGTTGACGATGGTGGCGCAGGCGCCAGAGCCGCAGGCCAGCGTCATGCCGGCGCCGCGTTCCCAGATGATGAGCTTGATGCGGTCGGGCGCCAGCACCTGGGCAAAGCCGATATTGGCGCGGTCCGGGAAGATCGGGTGGCGTTCCAGCTGCGGGCCCAACGTGGGGATGTCCAGCGCCGCCAGGTCATCCACGAAGAAAGTGGCGTGCGGATTGCCCATGGAACAGGCCGCGGGGTCGCTGACCGGGCCGAGGCTGAGCGGCACGTGCAGCGTATCCGCCGGCGCGGCCAGCGGCACCTGCTGCCAGTCCAGCCGCGGGGCGCCCATGTCGGCGCACCAGAGGCCGCCGGGCAGGCGCTGCACCGGCAGGTCGCCGGCGATGGTCCGTACCGTGACGCGGTCCCGCCCCAGCTCATCTGCCACCAGGCTGGCGACGCAGCGCGTGGCATTGCCGCAGGCGCCGGCCTCGGAGCCATCGGGGTTGCGGATGCGCATGAACACGTCGGCACCATTCCCCGGCTCCAGGATGATGACCTGGTCGCAGCCCACGCCGCGCTGGCGGTCGGCCACGCGGGCCGCCCGTTCGGGGGTGATGCCGAGGTCGGCTTTCCGCGCGTCGAATACGCAGAAGTCGTTGCCCAGGCCGTGCATCTTGCGGAAGGGGATCATGTTGCGCCCCATATGCACCGCCCCACCCCGGGAAAAAAGCCCCGAGGCCGCAGCCCAGCCCTGCGACGAGGCGGGCACGCCTCTCGCTGGAAGATTTCGTAGGGGCTGGGCGGGGCTTTCCCTATCGCCGGAGGATACCGCCCAGCACGTTGCGCAGCACCGCATTGGTGAGCTGCCGCCCCACCGTGCTGCCGACGCTGCGCGCCACCGATTTGGCAATGGCCTCGCCAACGCCCTGCCGCTTGCCGCTGCCCGAGAACACATCCGTCCAACTGCCGGAGGGCGCCGGCGCCTGCGGCGCCTGCTGGCGCGGCGCGGGCATGCGCGGCTGCGGCAGGGGGCGCGGGGCGCCGCCGCCGGTGCTGGGCACGCTGCCAGCGCCGCCCGCGGGCTGGCCAGGTACGGCGCCGCCCATGTTACCCCAGGGGTTGTCGCTGCGGGTCGGCGCCGGCGCGGCTTGCTGCGGCCCGGGGTTGGCCGGCACCGTGGTGGCGCGGCCGACCAGGCGCTCATAGGCGCTGTCGCGGTCCATCGGGGTTTCGTAATGCCCGGCCAGCGGGCTGCGGGCCAGGATCGCGGCGCGCTCCTCGGCCGAGATCGCGCCGATCCGGCTGCGCGGCGGGCAGATGAAGGCGCGCTCCACCGGGCTGGGCGTGCCATCCGCGGCCAGGGTCGAGACCAGTGCCTCGCCGACCGCCAACTCGCCGATTGCCTGTTCCACATTGACCCGCGGGTTGGGGCGGAAGGTGCTGGCGGCCGCCTTCACCGCCTTCTGGTCCTGCGGCGTGAAGGCGCGCAGCGCGTGCTGCACCCGGTTGCCCAACTGCCCCAGCACGGCCGGCGGCACGTCCAGCGGGTTCTGCGTGACGAAATACACGCCCACCCCCTTGGAGCGGATCAGCCGCACCACCTGCTCTACCTTCTCGATCAGGGCGCGGGGCGCGTCGTTGAACAGCAGGTGGGCCTCGTCGAAGAAGAACACCAGCTTCGGCTTCTCCAGATCGCCGGCCTCCGGCAATTCCTCGAACAACTCGCTCAGCAGCCACAGCAGGAAACACGCATAAAGCCGCGGTGACTGCACCAGCTTGTCGGCGGCCAGTACGTTGACCGCGCCGCGGCCATCCGGCGTCAGCAGCATCATGTCGGCCAGCGCCAGGGCGGGTTCGCCGAAGAAGCTCTCGGCGCCCTGCTGTTCCAGCTGCAGCAGTTTTCGTTGAATCGTTCCAATCGTGGCCTTGCTGACCTGGCCGTAATCGGCGCGCAGCTCCTCCGCGCGCTCCGCCACGTGGGAGAGCATGGCCCGCAGGTCCTTGAAGTCCAGCAGCAGCAGGCCTTCGTCGTCGGCCAGCTTGAAGGCGATGCTCAGCACCCCCTCCTGCACCTCGTTCAGCTCCAGCATGCGGGCCAGCAGCAGCGGGCCCATCTCGGCCACCGTGGCGCGCAGCGGGTGGCCCTGCTGGCCGAACACGTCCCAGAACATCACCGGCGCGGGTTCATAGGCGAAGTCGGTCTCGCCCAGCTCCCGCGCACGGGCTTCCAGCTTGGGGTTGGGCTTGCCGGGTTGGCTGATGCCGGCCAGGTCGCCCTTGATATCCGCGCAGAACACCGGGACGCCGGCGCGGGAAAAACCTTCGGCCAGCACCTGCAAGGTCACGGTCTTGCCGGTGCCGGTGGCGCCGGCCACCAGGCCGTGCCGGTTGGCGCGGGACAGCGTCAGCAGGCAGGGGGTCTCGCCCTTGCCGATCAGGATGGTGGTGCCGGTCATGCGATGCCCTCTTCCGCCCAGGGATATGCCGTGCGGAGGGGGGCTACGCCAAGGGGTGAGGGCTCAGCGCGCCAGGGCGGCGGCCACGGTGGCGCTGCCGTGGCAGGCGCCATCCTCGCGGATCGGCCCGCCACGCCAGCTCCAGTGCAGGGTTTCGCCCTCGCCATCGCGCCGCCAGGAAAGGCTGGCGCTGTCGCCGCCGGCATTCTCCACCAGCAGGGAGACCACCACGGATTCCGCCTGCCAGCCGGCTGCGGCCAGCGCCGCCTGCACCGCCAGGCAGGGCAGGTCGTCGGCAGGGGGGCCGCACGGCAGGGGGGCCGAAGGGCCGCGCCGCAGGGGGGCGGCCGCCGGCGCCTGCCGGGCCGCGAGCAGCGCCGCCCGCAGCCGGCCCAGGGACTGCCGCCCCACCGCCGCCAGTGCCGCCGGCTCGGCCGCGGGCATGCAACCGCGGAGCGTCAGCCGCCCCGGCCGTGGGTAGGCCCGCAGCGTTGTCGATGGGTTGGACATGCGACGGATGCTGCCGGGCTTTCGTCAACAAACCCTCATCGTCGCCGGTTTGACGCCGGCCGCCCGCGGGCCGAGGCTGCCGGGGTTTGCAAGGAGGCCGCGATGGAACTGCAATGGGAAAAGCTGACGGCGCCGGAGCTGAAGGCGCTGGCCGGGCGGAACGCGCTGCCGATCCTGCCGGTCGGCAGCCTGGAGCAGCACGGCCCGCATCTGCCGGTCTGGACCGACAGCTTCATCGGCCACCGCATGGCGCTGCGCACCGCGGCCCTGTGCCAGGACATGCCCGCCGTGGTGCTGCCGCCGATGTGGCTCGGCCTGTCCGAGCATCACTTCCCCTTCGGCGGCACCATCAGCGTGGACCACGCCACCTTCCACGCCATCCTGCGCTGCATCACCCGCAGCCTGCTGGCGGTGGGCTTCCAGCGCCTGCTGCTGCTGAACGCCCATGGCGGCAATATCGACCCCATGGCGGTGGCGGCGCGCGAGCTGGCGCATGAGTTCGGCATTCCCGTGGTTGCCACCACCTGGCCGACCGTGGCCGCCGCCGAGATCAAGGACATCCTGACCACCCAGCCCGGCGTGCAGCATGCCTGCGAGGCCGAGACCAGCGTCTGGCTGGCGACCGAGCCGGACCAGGTGCGCCAGGGGCGCATCGCCGATGCCATCAGCAACCCGCCGCCGGATGGCCCGGCGGGGCTCGGCCGGTTCTGGTCCTTCGAGGAGCGTGCCCCGCGGACCGGCGTTCGCGGCGACCCCCGCGCGGCGACGGCCGCGAAGGGCGAGGCGATTTTGGCCGCGGTAGCACAGAAGCTGGCCGCGGCGCTGCACGACCCGCGGCTGTGGAGCAAGCCGGACGATGTGTGGCGGGTGAACCGCGCCGGAGTTTAACCAGCCGGGGTTTAGCCAGCCGGGGTTTGGTCAGTCGTCCGCCAGCGCAAACAGCAGCAGCAGCGTCCGTTGCAGCATGTTCTGGTTGTCGTCGGAAACCACCGCCACCAGGCTGCGTCCGCCATGCCTGGCCACCGCGACGCCTTCATAATTGTCGGTCGGCAGCGGGGGTTCCAGGCGCAGCAGTTCCTCGCCCTCCAGCACCTGGCCCTCGGCCGCTTCGGCCAGTTGCCGGGCGCTCAGCCGCACCAGCCGGCCGCGGAAGCCGCCGAAGACGGAAAAGCTGCGTTCCAGCACCAGCGCGCCGCCATCCGGCAGGCCATGGGCGTCGCAGGGGTCCATCGGTTCCTCGGGGCGATAGCCCAGCCTGGTCCAGCCCCGCTGCGGCCCGCCCAGCCAGACCCGGCGGACGCGCGTGGCCTGGCCGGCCACATTCCAGCCCTCGGCGATCATCAGCCAGCGGCCATCGGCCAGCACCGCCAGGCTTTCCAGCCCGCCATTGCCGGGGGCTTCCGCCAGCTCCGGCGGCGCTTCCACATAGCGCGCCGGGGCGTCCATCCGGGCATAGCTGCGCAGCCGGTGCCAGCGTTCAAAGCTGACCAGCCAGGCGCCATTGGGCAGCCGGGCCAGGCCCTCGGCATCGCCGGCGAAGCCGCGCGGCAGCGAGGCGCCGGCGCCATCCCGCAACGGACCGCTGCGCAGCTCGGCCAGGCCCAGGGGCTTCAGCTGGGCGTCCAGCACCAGCCGCGCGGTCAGCCAGCGGCCGATATCGGCAATGGCGGTCAGCTGCAGGTCATCGGTCAGGTGCAGGCCGGACAGCCCGCCGAAGCCGAGCACGGCATTGTCGATGACCAGCCCGCCCAAGGGTTCCAGCTTGCTGCCGGGCAGCGCCGGCAGCGCCAGGGGCCTGGCTGCGGGCAGGGTAACGCGAGGCGAGGCGACCTGCGCCTGCGCGCAGCCGGCCGAAAGCAGCGCCGGCGCCGCCAGCAACAGGCCGCGCCGCTTCATGCGGGGAAAGCCTAGCCGACGGCGGCGGAGGACAGCGTCGCGGCGCGCTGCCAGGCTTCGGCGGCGTCCTCGTCGAACAATTCCGCCAGCTTCTTCATCATGGTGCCGCCCAGCTCCTCGGCATCCACGATGGTCACGGCGCGGCGGTAGTAGCGGGTCACGTCGTGGCCGATGCCGATGGCGATCAGCTCGACGTCGTTGCGGCCTTCGATATCGCCGATCACCTTGCGCAGGTGGCGTTCCAGGTAATTGCCGGGGTTCACGCTCAGCGTGCTGTCATCCACCGGCGCGCCGTCCGAGATCACCATCAGGATGCGGCGATGTTCCGGGCGGTTGCGGATGCGCTTGTAGGCCCATTCCAGCGCCTCGCCGTCGATGTTCTCCTTCAGCAGGCCTTCCCGCAGCATCAGTCCAAGGTTCTTGCGGGCGCGGCGCCAGGGCGCGTCGGCGGCCTTGTAGACCACGTGGCGCAGGTCGTTCAGGCGGCCGGGATTGCGCGGCTTGCCGTCCTGCACCCACTTCTCGCGGCTCTGGCCGCCCTTCCAGGCGCGGGTGGTGAAGCCGAGGATTTCCGTTTTCACCGCGCAACGCTCCAGCGTGCGGGCCAGGATGTCCGAGCACATGGCGGCGACCGTGATCGGCCGGCCGCGCATGGAGCCGGAGTTGTCGATCAGCAGCGTCACCACCGTGTCGCGGAAATCCGCCTCGCGTTCGCGCTTGTAGGTCAGCGCCAGCATCGGGTTGGTGATGATGCGGGACAGCCGGGCGGCGTCCAGCATGCCTTCCTCGATATCGAATTCCCAGGCGCGCTGCTGCTGCGCCAGCAGGCGGCGCTGCAACCGGTTGGCCAGCTTGGAAACCACGCCCTGCAGGTGCGAAAGCTGCTGGTCCAGCTGCTGGCGCAGCCGCGCCAGTTCCTCGGGGTCGCAGAGGTCATCGGCCTCGACCACCTCGTCGAAGCTGGTGACGAAGGGGTGGTAGCGGCTGGTGTCATCCGTATGGACGACCTCCTTGCGCTGCTGCGGCCCGCCGGGCTTGTCGTCGCCCTCGGCGGCGGCGCCTTCCTCATCCGATTCCTGCGCCTCCTCCTCGGAGGCCTCGCCCTGCATCGTCTCCGGCTGGGCGCCGAGCATGGCTTCCTGCTCGGAAGCCTGGGCCTCGCCCTCGCCGGACTGGTCCTGCTGGGTGGTGGACTGGTCGCCCTCCTCGCCCTCTTCCTCCTGCTCGGCCTCGGTCTCCACCTCGGCTTCCGCCAGGTCCAGCGCGGCCAGGAACTTGCGGGCGGCGCGGGCGAAGTTGTCCTGGTCGTCGGTCGCGGTGGCCATTTCCGCCAGGGCGTCCTGCGCCTTGTCGTCCAGCGAGTCGCGCCACAGGTCCAGCACGCGGCGGGCGGCATCCGGCACCGGGCGGCCGGTGATGCGTTCCCGCGCCAGCAGGGAGAGCGCGGCGGGCAGCGGCAGCTGGTCCTTCCGCGTCATCCGGTCATAGCCTTCCTGCTCGCAGGAATCGGCCAGGCGGGCCGCCAGGTTATGCGCCACGCCAGCCATGAACTTGCTGCCCACGGCCTCCACCCGCACATCCTCCAGCGCGTCGAACACCTCCTTGGCCTCACGGCGCTGGGGCATGCGGCTGGCGTGCACGCTTTCATTGTGGTGGCGGATCTTCAGCGCCGCGGCATCGGCGGCGCCGCGCAGCTTGGCCATCTCGGCCGCCGGCAGGGTGCGGGTCGGCAGCGGCAGGCGCACGCGCTTGCCGGAAACCCCGCCCGGGCCGGGCTGGAAGGCCACCTGCACTTCGGCGTTCGCGTGCGCCACGGCGCGCAGCGCGCCGGCAGTGGCGCGCTTGAACTCTTCCTGCCGGGTAAGGTCTTGCTTGGTCATTTCAGCCCGCTGATCCCGCTAGGTGTCTTGGCGCCCGTCGATCTCCCACAGCAACTCGCGGGCCCACGACTGACCTTCGACTTTAGTAAACTCCCGAAGCATTTCACGCTTCGCAGCCTCAGAAGCAAAACCCCACTGAGTAGCAAGCTTTGCGTAAAGGCCGAGAGGAGTGCTCAGAAGAGACTCCTCCATCCAGCCCTTCACGCAAGCCCCCCAACTTGACCTGTGGCGCTTACTTTCCGAAGTGTCGACTCCGACCGCTCGAATATGAGAGCCTGTGATCTCGCCCCTTTCGTTGCGAGACCACACTATTATCATATCCTCCGGAAGGATGCTCGGCACTACCCCGCCTTCTTCAACAGGGTCCCGCTCGGCAGGTCCTCGTTGAAGCAGCGCTGGTAGTATTCGGCCACCGTGGCGCGCTCGGCCTCGTCGCACTTGTTCAGGAAGGTCAGGCGGAAGGCAAAGCCGACATCGCCGAAGATCTTGCTGTTCTCGGCCCAGGTGATGACGGTGCGCGGCGACATGACGGTGCTGATGTCGCCGGCGATGAAGCCGGCGCGGGTCAGGTCCGCCAGGGCGACCATGCTCTCGACCATCTTCCTGGCCTTGGCATCGCCTTCCTGGCCCATCTTGGCCAGCACGATGCTGGTTTCCTGCGCATGCGGCAGGTAGTTCAGCGTCGCCACGATGTTCCAGCGGTCCATCTGGCCCTGATTGATCTGCTGGGTGCCGTGGTACAGGCCAGTGGTGTCGCCCAGGCCCACCGTGTTGGCGGTGGCGAACAGGCGGAACATCGGGTGCGGCCGGATCACGCGGTTCTGGTCCAGCAGCGTCAGCTTGCCTTCCACTTCCAGCACGCGCTGGATCACGAACATCACGTCCGGGCGGCCGGCGTCGTATTCGTCGAACACCAGCGCGCAGGGGTGCTGCAGGGCCCAGGGCAGGATGCCTTCACGGAACTCCGTGATCTGCTTGCCGTCCTTCAGGACGATCGCATCCTTGCCGATCAGGTCGATACGGCTGATGTGGCTGTCCAGGTTGACGCGGATGCACGGCCAGTTCAGCCGCGCCGCCACCTGTTCGATGTGCGTCGACTTGCCGGTGCCGTGGTAGCCCTGGATCATCACCCGGCGATTGTTGCCGAAGCCGGCCAGGATCGCCATCGTCGTCTCGCGGTCGAAGCGATAGGTCGGGTCCAGTTCCGGCACGTGTTCCGTGCGGAGGGAGAAGGCCGGGACGGTCATGTCCAGGTCCAGGCCGAACACATCCCGCACGTTCACGGTGGTGTCGGGCGTGTTGATCGCCGAAGTGGGTTGGGGTTCGGCGAGGGCAGCAACCTTGTTCATCGGCATCCGCTCAGGTTCATTCTTGGAAAGTCTAGGCCAGGGTGGCGCGGCAGGCTACCCGGGCTGGCGGAAAAGGCCAGCCCCGCAGTGACCACTTCGCCCCGGCGGGCCCGTGGTAGCCGGTCACCCCGCCGCGGCCGCGGCTGCGGGGCGGTCCGTGGCGGTGGCGGCCAACCGGTGCCGAACAAGGCTGTAGGCCCGGTTGACGTCCTTCAGCTTTTCCTCGGCCTCGCGGTCGCCGCCATTGGCGTCGGGGTGGAATTTCTTCGCCAGCTCGCGGTAGCGGCCGCGCAGGGTCGGCTGGTCGACCGGCCATTCGAGCCCCAGAACGTCCAGGGCGGCGCGCAGTTCGGGCGGCGGCCCCACCTTCTGTTCGCGTGGCTTGGCCCGGGCCTGGTGCAGCGGCGTGTCGCGCAGCATGCCCAAGGGGTCGCGCGTCCATTCCTCGCTGAACGGGTTCAGCCCGCCCAGCCGGCCCAGCGGCCAGGTCGGCCGATGCCCAACCGCGTCGCCGCGCAGGTTGGCCTCGATCTCGGCCTCGCTCATGCCCTTGTAGAAGTCCCAGGTGCTGTTGAACTCGCGCACATGGGGCAGGCAGAACCACTGGTACTGGTTCAGCGACATCCGCGATTTCGGCGCCCGGTATTCGCCCGCGTCGATGCAGCCCGGGGCCTCGCAGGGGCGGGGCGGGAAACTGCTCTCTCCAGCATCTCGGCGAACGGCGCGTCTGGCCATGCTCGGGTTATGCGGAAGCCAGGGGGAGGGCGCAAGCATGCTTGGCAGCGGCCGCCGAGAAGCCGAGACTGTGTGGATGCAAAGCCGCGCCCAACGCATCCACGCCACGCTTGTCCAGGCCTTCGGCCCCGCCGAGGTGCAGGTGCAGGACGACAGCCACCTGCACGCCGGCCACGCCGGCGCCGCGCCGGGCGGGGAGACGCACTACAGCGTGCGCATGGTCGCCCCAGCCTTTGCCGGCCAGAACCGGGTGGCCCGCAGCCGTGCCGTGCACGCCGCCCTGGCTGCCGAATTCGCCGGCGGGCTGCACGCGCTTTCCCTGAAGCTGCTGGCGCCGGGGGAGGGTTGACGGCCCGAGGCGACATGCCTTCAGATGGAAGCTCCGAACGCTTGTTGCCACGGTGTCAAAGGCTTCCGGAGCGTGTTGCGTCCAGGCGGACGCGTGCGCTACGCCCTCGGCCGCACCCGGTAAACTTCAATCCCAGCCCCGGCGGCCTCGTTGAAGATGTCCGGCTTCACCACCGAGACCCGGCAGGCCTCCACCACCGGGTTGCCGAGGCAGAGCTGCACCAGCTCCTCCACCAACTCCTCCAGCAGCGGCGTATGCGGCCGGGCCGGCCAGGCCTTCAGCGCGGCGCGGATCGGGTCGTAGTCGATGAAGCCGCGGGGGTCGCCGCCGACGCCCTGGCTGTCGCTGTGGGCGTACATCTCCACGTTCACCAGCAGCCGGGTCGGCCGTTCCGGGTGCTGCTCCCAGGGGTGCAGGCCGACCTGCACCTCCACCACCACGTCGCGCAGCATCACCTTCACATGGCTGCGGCTGGCGTCCCATAGCGGGGAAAAGCCGCTCACTCCGTCGGCTCGGTCTGCGCGGCGGCGGCCAGGTGCGGCCAGCGCGCCAGGCTGACCGGGCTGTCCGGCGCATAGGCGATGCAGGTGCCGAGCAGGCTGGGCATTGCCGCGGGGGCAGCGACCTCGCCACTGGCCACCTTGGCCAGCATCGCCTTCTCCCGTGCCCGGCGCACGGGGTAGAGGGTCTGGAACGCCACCGTCGCCATCTGGCCCAGCAGCTCCCGCAGATGGGTGCAGCCATGCGTCCCGCCGACCCGCTCGGCGACCTGGCGGTTGAAGCCGGGGCCGATCTTCAACCCGGCCAGCCGGCTGAAATTGGGCGCGGCGCCCGGGCAGATGTCGTAGGGGGTGAAGTCGCTGCTGGCCTCGCAGGCATGCACCAGCATGTCCACATCCACCACCAGGCGCAGCCACATGCCATGGATCGGCCGCCCCGCCGGGACCGTGGCGTTGGGGTCCTCGTCATTGTGCGGGCTGGTCTTGCGGTCGGTCAGGTGGGCTTCGATGTCGAACAGGCCGTCGTCGCGCTCATAGCCGCGCAACTCGATGTCGCGCAGGTGCAGCAGCTTTCGCCCGGCGGGGGCTGAGAGGGGCATGGCAGGGTCCAGCAGGAATGGTGCAGTGCAAACGGCTGGTGCAGCCATGCCATGCGCCCGGGGAGAGGTCCAGCCGGGCCGAGGGTTCCTGCCCTGCTGACCACGGTGTGATCGCCGGTCGCGCGGAGATGGCTGCACGCGACCGCCGCTATTTGGTATGCAATGTTCCGTACTAACAGGAGGGCGCAGTGCCGGACGACTTCATCCCGCCCTCGCCGGACATCAGACCGATCCAGGCCCTGGTCGAGGATCTGCCGGTGCCCACCGCCTTGCTCGAAGGTCCCGCGCATCGCATCGCCTATCTCAACCCGGCCTTTCTCCGCCTGCTGGGCCGCGCAGCCGCCGACCTGATGGGGTTGCCCGCGGCCGAGGCGTTTCCCCGCCAGGCGGTGCGCGGCCGGGTGCCCTTGCTGGACCTGGTGCGGGCCGAGGGCCAGCCGGTGCTGCGCCGCGCCCAGCCCCTGCGGCTGAAGGCGGACGAGCCGCGCTTCTGGGACCTGGAGGCGACACCGCTGCGCCACGGCGGCAGCGCCATCGTCGGTGTCCTGCTGCAATGCCGTGACGTGACCGCGCAGCAGCAGGCGCTGCGCCAGGGGGAGGCGTCGCGTGCCACGCTGGACGCGCTGTTTGCGCATGTGCCGGAAGGCCTGGCGATCGGCGATGGCCGCCAGGCCCGGCTCAGCCGGGTCAGCGCGCATGGGCTGGCCATGGTCGGGCGGACCGCCGCCGAGGTGGTTGGCCAGGGCGCCGAGCTGCACCCCACGACCTGGCGCGTGTGCCACCCCGACGGGTCGCCGGCGGCGGCAGAGGACCTGCCGCTGGCCCGGGCCGCGGCGCATGGCGAGCTGGTGCAGAACGCCGTCTGGCAGCTGCGCGGCGCGGATGGCGGGCTGATCCCGATTCTCTGCAATGCCGGCCCGATCCGCGACAGCGCCGGCCGGGTCACCGGCGGCATCGTCGCCTGGCGCGACATGAGCGAGGTGCGCCGGGCCGAGGACGCGCTGCGCGAGGCGCTGGCGGCGCAACGCATGCTGGCGCGGGAGGCCGATCATCGGATCAAGAACAGCCTGCAACTGGTGGCGGCACTGCTGCGGCTGCAATCCGGCCGCGCTGCGGATCCGGCAACCCGTGCCGCGCTGGAAGCCGCCACGGCCCGGGTGCGCGCGGTGGCGGAGGCGCATCGCGCCCTGCAGAACAGCGCCGACCTGCGCAGCGTGCAACTGCACGACATGCTGCGCGACCTGGCCGCCGCCGCCGCCGCGCTGCATCCGGGCGCGGATATCCGGATCATCGCGCCGGAGGGGCTGAGCCTGGATGCCGAGCGCGCCATTCCGCTGGCGTTGGTGTTGTCCGAGCTGGTCACCAACGCGCTGAAGCACGCCTACCCCGAAGGCCAGGGCGGCACGGTCTATCTGATGGCCGAAGCCAGCGGCGGGCGGTTGCTGGCAGTGGTGGCGGATGACGGCTGTGGTATGGCCCAGGGTAACGGCAACCAGGGCAACGGCGACTCGGGCCAGGGCGACCCGGGCCGGGGCGGCGCGGATGCCGGGCAGCCTGCCGGCCAGGGGTCGCTGGGCGAAACCGTCATCCGCAGCCTGGCCCGGCAGATCGGCGCCACGGTGCGCCGCTCGGCCAATGGCACCGCTGGCCTGCGGGTGGCGCTGGACCTGCCGTTGGACCCCGCCGCTACGGCAGAACCTTCCCCGGGTTCATGAGGCCGGCGGGGTCCACCGCCGCCTTGATCGCCTGCATCAGCGCCAGCTCGGCGCCGCCGCGCCAATCCGCCATCATGTCGGTCTTCAGCCGGCCGATGCCGTGTTCGGCGCTGAAGCTGCCGCCGAGGTCGCGCACCACCGCGTTCACCGTGTCCATGATGTCGTGGCTGCGGGCCAGGAAGGCGGCGGGGTCCATGCCCAGCGGCTGTTCCAGGTTCATGTGGATGTTGCCATCGCCCAGGTGGCCGAACGGCACCGGCCGCACGCCGGGGATCAGCCTGCGGCAGGCTTCCGAGGAACGGCGGATCAACTCCGGCACCTTGGAGACCGGCACCGAGACATCGTTCTTCACGCTGGCGCCCTCGCGCTTCTGCGCTTCCGGGTGTTCTTCCCGGATGCGCCAGATTTTTGCCTGTTGCGCCGCGCTTTCGGCGATGGCGGCATCCAGCACGTCGCCGGCCTCCATGGCCTGTTCCAGCACGGCTTCCAGCAGCCCGCGCAGGCCGGCTTCGGGGCGGGAGGAAGCCAGGTCCACCAGCACATAGTGGTCGTGCCGGCCTTCCAGCGGGTTGGTGCAGCCCTCGATATGCTTCAGCGCGAAGCCGACGCCCTCGCCCGAGAGGTATTCGAAGGCGCGCACCGCGGTCTCGTCGCGGTCGCGGAAGCGGCGGAACAGGCTCAGCGCCGCGTCCTCGTCCCGCACGGCGCAGAACGCCACGGCGCTTTCCCGGGCGCGCGGGAACAGCCGCAGTACGGCGGCAGTGATGAAGCCCAGCGTGCCCTCGGCACCCACGAACAGGTGGCGCAGCGCGTAGCCGGTATTGTCCTTGCGCAGGCGGCGGAGGCCATTCCAGATCTGCCCATCCGGCAGCACCACTTCCAGGCCCAGCATCAGTTCCCGGGCATTGCCGTAGCGCACCGTGGTGTTGCCGCCGGCATTGGTGGACAGCACGCCGCCGATGGTCGCGCTGCCCTCGGCGCCCAGGCTGAGCGGGAACAGGCAGTCGGCGGCGGCGGCGGCGTCCTGCGCCGCCTTCAGGATCACGCCGGCTTCGCAGGTCATGGTCATGTCGAGGGGATCGATGTCGCGCACCCGGTTCAGCCGGGCGAGCGAGACGACGATCTGCCGGCCGCTCTCATCCGGCGTGGCGCCGCCGACCATGCTGGTATTGCCGCCCTGCGGCACCAGGGGCACCCCGGCGGCGGCACAGAGCTTGACCGCCTCGGCCAATTCGGCGGTGCTGCCGGGGCGGATCACGCAGGGCGTGGCGCCACGGTACAGGGCGCGCCAGTCGGCCAGATGCGGCTCCAGGCTGGCGGCGTCGGTCAGCAGGCCACGCGGGCCAAGCAGGGCGGAGAGCTGGGTCAGCAGGGTATCGGTCATGGCGGGAAACTCGGGCCGATGGGGTCGCCCGGTCAATCCCATCGCCGGGTTATTCCCGCCGGATGCTGCCGAAGACCGGGCGGCCCTCCACCAGGTGCAGCCGTATCCGCACCCCATCCAGCCCGGCGGCCAGCCGGGCGGCGGCGGCCACCAGGCGATGGTCCGGCGGGGCATCGCTCAGGGCCTCCAGCCGGCCGCCGGCCAGGCGGAAGCGCCAGGCCAGGGCCGGGGTGCCGTTGCGACTCAGCAGCAGCTCCTCGGCGAACAGCCGCGGCCGCTGCCCTGGCTCCCGCGCCAGCCAGCGGTCGGCGGCCTGGCGCAGCGCCATCCCGTCGGCCTGTTCGCGCGCCAGAACCAGCCGGCTGCTGGCATGGCCGCGGCTGGCCTTCAGCGCAAAGCCCTGGGGCAGCCGGGTGAAGTCGATCTCCTCGGCCTGCTGCCACTGGCCGTAGAGGCGGGGCAGGCAATCCGGCCCCAGTCGCCCGGCGGCGAAGGTGCGGGCGGCCAGGCGGTCCGCGGTACGGGCCAGCAGCCGGGCAAGCCCGTGCAACTCACCCAAGGGGGGGATGGCATGCGGGGGGAAGGGCGGGAGCAGCATGATGGCTTCAAACCGGTTCCCGAGCATGCGTTGCAGAGGTTTGGCCCGTTGAGGGGACACGCTCAGCGGCGTAAGCAGCCTGTGACATCAAGGGAGACCGCCATGCCGCGCCCGACCCGCCGTGCCTTGTTCGCGACCCTCGGCGCCGTGACCGCCGTGCTGGCGCCTGGCGCCCTGCGCGCCCAGGGCAGTACCGCCGAAACCCGCGCCGGCGGCATCGTCATCACCCAGCCCTGGAGCCGCGCCGCCATGCGCGGTGGCTCCGGCGCCGCCTTCCTGACGCTGCGCAACACCGGCACGGCGGCGGACCGCCTGCTGGGCGCCAGCACCCCGGCGGCCGGCCGGGTGGAACTGCACAGCATGGTGCGCGATGGCGACGTGATGCGCATGCGCGAGCAGCCGGCCATCGACCTGCCGCCAGGGCAGGAGGTGGTGCTGCGGCCAGGCGGACTGCACGTGATGCTGCTGGGCCTGACCCAGCCGCTGGACCGTGGCGCCACCCTGCCGCTGACCCTGCGCTTCGAACGCGCCGGCGAGGTGACGGTGCAGGTGGCGGTGCAGGCCGCCGGCGCCGCGGGCATGCCGGCCATGGGTGGCGCTCACGGCCACGCGCACTGAACCAGGCCCGGCTTGGCAGCCAGGCGCGGCCGGGCGTAGCAATGCCCGCGGCAGAAGGAAACCGACCCATGCAGACCCGTATCCCCTGCGTCATGATGCGCGGCGGCACCAGCCGCGGTCCCTATTTCCTGCTGGACGACCTGCCGGCCGATACCGCCATGCGCGACGCCGTGCTGATCGCCGCCATGGGCAGCCCGCACCAGCTGCAGGTGGATGGCATCGGCGGCGGCAATACGCTGACCTCCAAGGTCGCGATCATCTCCCGCAGTCCGGAACCCGATGTGGACGTGGTGTACCTCTTCGCCCAGGTGGCGCCGGACCGCTTGCAGGTGGATACCCGCCCCAACTGCGGCAACATGCTGGCCGGCGTCGGGCCGTTTGCCATCGAGGCAGGGCTGGTGCCGGTGCAGGGCGAGACGACGCTGGTGCGCATCCGCAACCAGAACACCGGCGCGCTGGTGGAAGCCCTGGTGCAGACCCCCGGCGGCGCGGTGGAGTATGACGGCACCGCCAGCATCCCCGGCGTGCCCGGCACCGCGGCGCCGATAGAAATGCGCTTCCGCCACGTCGCCGGCGCCAAGACCGGAAAGCTGTTCCCCACCGGCAACCGGCGGGACGTGATCCAGGGCGTGGAGGTTTCGCTCGTCGATTGTGCCATGCCGACCATGATGCTGAAGGCCGCCGATGTTGGCGTGGACGCCACCTGCGCGCCGGCCGTGATCGACGGCGACCAGGCGCTGATGGCGCGGCTGGAGAGCATTCGCGTGGAAGCCGGTGCCCGCATGGGCTTCGGCGACGTCTCTGATAGTGTGGTCCCGAAGATCGCGCTGCTCGGGCCGTCCGCTGATGCGCATATCACCGCGCGCTACCTGACGCCGCTGGCGGTGCACAAGGCCATGGCGGTAACGGGCGGTATCTGCATCGCCACCGCCGCGCGTATCCCCGGCACGGTGGCGCATGATGTCGCCACGCCAGGTGGCTCGCCGGTGCAGATCGCGCATCCCTCCGGCGTGCTGGACGTGGCGCTGGAACTGGCCGGCGAGGACGATGTCGCCTGGGCGGGCGTGCTGCGCACTGCTCGCCGGCTGTTCGAGGGCAATCTGCTGGTGCCCGCGCGCGTCTGGGCCGGCAAGCAAAGCTTTGCCAAGGCCGCCGAGTGATGCTGCATCGCCGTTCGCTGATCGCCTCCGCCGCCGCGCTGCCCCTCGCGGCGCGGGCGCAGGAGGTCTTCCCCAACCGGCCGCTGCGACTGCTGGTGCCCTATGCGGCCGGTGGCGGAACCGATGCCGTCGCGCGCACCTTCGCGGCCCGGCTGGGCACCACGCTGGGCCAGACCGTTGTCGTGGACAACAAGCCCGGCGCCGGCGGCAACATCGCGACGGAAGCCTGCGCCACCGCCAAGGCGGATGGCTACACCATGCTGGTGGGCAACCAGGGCCCGATGGCCGCCAACCCCAGCCTGTTCCGCCGCCTGCCGGCCGACCCCGCGACCACGCTGACCCCGGTGGGGCTGATCGCCGATGCGCCGCTGGTGGTGGTTGTCGGCCCGAAGACCAGGGCGGCCACGCTGGCGGCGCTGATCGCCGAGGCCCGCGCCGCCAAGGGCGAGCTGACCTATGCCAGCGCCAGCAATGGCAGCGCCAGCCACCTGGCCGCGGCGCTGATGTGCCAGCTGGGTGGCTTCGAGGCGACGCATATCCCGTTCCGCGGCGCCGCGCCGGGCCTGACAGAAGTGGTGGCCGGCAACATCGCCTTCATGGTCACCACGCTGCCTTCCGTGACCGGGCTGATCCAGGGCGGCCAGGTGCGCGCCCTGGCCGTGACCGGCACCGCCCGCGCCGCGGTGCTGCCCGGCGTTCCCACGGTGGCGGAGACGCTGCCCGGTTACCGCGCTACTGCCTGGTACGGCGTGATGGTGCCCAAGGGCGTGCCCCAGCCGGTGCTGGACAAGCTTTGGACCGCGATGCGCGCCACGCTGACCAGCGCCGAGGTGGGCGAGCGCCTGCGCGGCGAGGGCGCCGAGCCCGGCAGCATGGACGGGCCGACCTTTGGCCGCTTCATCGCCGAGGAACGCACCCGCTGGGCCGGGGTGATCCGCGCCGCCAACATCACGCTGGACTGAGCCTGGCGGGGCCGGCCCGTGCCGGCCCCTTGTGCCAAGCACACGAAGTTCCGACCTGCGGCCCGCGGTTTGCGGGCCGAGCCGCCGAATGGCGGCCGCGGCTTATGCCGCGTCACGCGTCAGCGTGCCTGCGCACGACGCCAAGGGCCGCGGAGGCGGCCCGCCCGGCGACTGAGGGGCACGAAGGTTTATCCTTCGTGCACTTGGTATTATGCCTCAATCGACGATGGCGCCATAGACCAACGCATTGATCACGCGCCGGTAGTATTGCCGCAGCAGCCCGGGCGTCGCGGCCATGAACACCACGGCCAACTGCTCCTTCGGGTCCACCCACATCGCGGTGCCATAGGCGCCGTTCCAGCTGAACATGCCGGGGCTGCCCAGCAGGCCGGAGCCACCCTCGCGCCGCACCGCCACCGTGAGGCCGAAGCCCCAGTTGACCATGTTGCCCTCGGTATTCGTCAGGTTGTTGGCGATGCCCGGGTGCATGTGGTCGCGGGTCATCTCCTCCACACTCTTGCGGGACAGCACGCGCCGGCCGTCCAGCTGGCCGCCATTCAGCAGCATCTGGGCAAAGCGGATGTAGTCGGCGGCGGTGGAGACCGCGCAGCCGCCGCCGCAGTCATAGCCTGGCTGGCTCAGGCCGACCTCGACGCTCTGCGGCTGGCGGGTTGCGGGGTCCTGCGGCAGCGGGCTGGCGTAGCGGCCGCGCTGCGCCTGCGGCACCAGGAAGCCGGTGTCGCGCATGCCCAAGGGGCGGAAGATGCGCTGGTCCATCGCCGCGCCCAGGCGCTGCTCGGTCAGCTTTTCCACCACCAGGCCCAGCACGTCGATGCCAAGGCTGTATTCCCAGTTGGTGCCGGGCTGGCTGAGCAGCGGCAGCGTGCTGAGCTTCTCCATGAAGCTGGTGGCGTTGTATTCCCGCGCGCTGGTGCCGGAGGAGCCCGGCCACAGCCGATGCGCCGCCGTGGTGCCGCGGGCGCCATAGGGAATGCCCGAGGTATGCCGCGCCAGGTCGGTCAGCGTGATCGGGCGCAGCGCGGCCACCGTGTTCTCGGGGTTGCCGTCCACCGCCACGCGCCGATTGGCCATGCCGGGGAAGAAGCGCTCCACCGGGTCGGTCAGCGACAGCCGGCCCTCCTCCAGCAGGGTCAGCAAGGCCACGCCGGTCAGCGGTTTGGTCATGCTGGCGATGGGGAAGATGGCGTCGCGCGGCATCGGGCGGGAGCGGGCGCCGTCGATGTGGCCGAAGCTTTCATAATAGGCCAGCTTGCCGCGCCGGGCGATGGCGATGACCGCGCCGGGCAACTGGCCCCGCGCGATGTCGGCGTTCATGGTGCTGGCGATGCGCGCCAGCCGTTCCGGCGAGAAGCCCAGGCTGGCCGGCGTGGCTCTGGGAAGCGGGTCGGCGGCCAGGGCAGGGCTGGCACAGAGCACCAGCGCCAGGGCAAGCAGCAGTCTTCTCATGGTTCAGTCCCTCCCATTTGGTCGCAAGCCAGAAGTTGATCCGCGCAGGCGGAATCGCCGGTTCGGCGAAGCAGTGTCTCGAACAGGGCGCAGAGCGTGGTCCACCAGGGTGGTCACGCCCTGCCCCAAGGCATCGTGTGGTCCAGCCCTGGTGGCTCAGTCCACGATCGCCTGGTGCACCAGCGCGTTGATGGTCTGGCGGTAGTGGACGCGGGCGGCGCCGGGGATCGCGGCCATGAACACCACCACCAGCTGGTCCTTCGGGTCCACCCACATGGCGGTGCCATAGGCGCCGTCCCAGCCCCAGGCACCGGCATTGCCCAGCATGCCCGCGCCGCCCTCGCGCCGCACGATCACGGTCAGGCCGAAGCCCCAGGCGCCGGTGTAGGGCGCCCGGCTGGTCAGCGGAAAGCTGATCTCCGGCCCCAGGTGGTCGCGCACCATCTCCGCCACCGTGGCGCGGCCGAGGACGCGCTGGCCGTCCAGCTGGCCGCCATTCAGCAGCATCTGAGCGAAGCGGATGTAGTCGCCGGCGGTGGAGACGGCGCAGGCGCCGCCGCAGTCGAAGCCGGGCGCATTGAGGCCCATCTCGGTCTTCTGCGGCCGGCCATTCTCGGGGTCCACCGGCAGCGGCGTGGCGTAGCGGGCGCGGCTGCCGGCCGGCACCAGGAAGCCGGTGTCGCGCATGCCCAAGGGGGCGAAGACGCGCTGCTGCAACAGCGCACCCAGGCGCTGGCCGCTGGCCTGCTCGGCCACCAAGCCCAGCACGTCGGTGGAGATGCCATAGGCCCAGGTGGTGCCGGGCTGCTGCATCAGCGGCAGCTCGCTCAGCCGGCGGATGAAGCCTTCGCCATTGAAGTTGACGGCGGCGGCGCCGGAGCCGGCAGGCAGCAGCCGATGCAGCGCGGTGTTGCCGTAGATGCCGCTCATGATGCCCGAGGTATGGCGCATCAGGTCCAGCACGCGGATCGAGCGCAGCGCCGCTACCGTCTCCTCCGGGTTGCCGTCCACCGCCACGCGGCGGTTCGCCAGCGCCGGCAGGAAGGTCTCCACCGGGTCGTTCAGCCGCAGCTTGCCTTCTTCCACCAGGCTGAGGGCAGCCACGCCGGCCATGGGCTTGGTCATGCTGGCCAGCGGGAAGATCGCGTCGCGTGGCATAGGCCTGGTGCGCGCGCCGTCCAGGTGGCCGAAGGCCTCGTAGTAGGCCAGCTTGCCGCGCCGGGCGATGGCAACCACCGCGCCGGGGATTTTCCCGGCGGCGATATCCGCATTCAGCGCGGCGCCGATGCGCGCCAGCCGCTCCGGCGAAAGCCCCAGGCTGGCCGGCGTGGCGCGGGGAAGCGGGTCCTGCGCCGCTCGCGGCGGGACGGTCTGCGCCAGCGCGGGCAGCGTGAACAGCGCAAGCGCGGCGACGAGCAATCGCTTCATGGCATATTCCTCCGTTTCCCGGAGGCTACGGCGCTACGCCTTCTTTTCCCAGCCCCGCTCGCCCTGCTGCCAATAGCTCAACAGATGCCCAGCTTCCTTGGCGGCCTTCCAGCGCGCCCGCGCGGCGGCCAGCGCCGCCCCGTCATTGCCGTCGAACAGGTCGAAGACGCGGTCGAACTCGGCCAGCCGCGCCGACTGCGCGGCATCCACCAGGAACAGGAAGCGCGCGCCATTGGCCGCCGGCTCGTCCTCGGCGGTCAGCCAGATCGGCTGCAACTCGGCTTGCCCCATGGCGGCGGTGCCGTGCGGCAGCCAATCGGGGTCGGCGCATTTCCACAGGCTCTCGTCCAGCGCGGGCAGGCGGTCCGGATTGCCGACCAGCACCTGCGCCCGCCCGGCCTGCGCCAGCACCCGGCCGAGCAGTTTTGGCAGGGCCTGGTCCAGCGGCGTGCGGGTCAGGTGGTAGAAGCCGATCTCGGTCATTCAGTGCCGGTCCGGATGCTCGAAGAACAGCTCCACCAGGCGGTCCAGCAGCCGGGCGCCGAAGCCGGTGGGCAGGCCCTTCTCATCCAGCCGCACGCCGGCAATGTCCAGGTGCGCCCAAGGGGTGTCGCCGGCGAATTCGCGCAGGAAGGCGGCGGCGTGCGACGCATCCGGCAGCAGCGCGCCGCTGCAGCACTGCTTCAGGTCGGCGATGGCGCTGGCCAGGTCCTCGCGGTGGCGGGTGCCGATCGGCATCGGCCACAGCGCCTCGCCCACCTGCTCGCCGGCCGCCGCCGCCTGGGCCTGCAAGGCGGCGTTGTTGGTGAAGATGCCGGCGCGGTGGCTGCCCAGCGCCGTCACCATGGCGCCGGTCAGGGTGGCCAGGTCCAGCATGGCCTGCGGCTGGAACTGGCTGGCGGCATAGTGCAGCGCATCGGCCAGCACCAGGCGGCCCTCGGCGTCGGTGTCCACCACCTCCACCGTGCGGCCGGACATGGTGCGCAGCACGTCGCCCGGGCGGTAGCTTTCGGCCCCCATGCTGTTCTCGGCAATGGCCAGCACCGCCACGGCGGGCGCCGGGGAGTTGCGCAGCGCCAGGGCCAGCATGGCGCCGGCACAGGCGGCGGCGCCGGCCATGTCGCTGGTCATGCGCTCCATGCCCTCGGCCGGTTTGATGCTGATGCCGCCGGTATCAAACGTGATGCCCTTGCCGATGAAGGCCACCGGCGGCACCGCGAATTGCCCACGCCAGCGCAGCACCGCCAGGCGCGGGCCATGCCTGGCCCCGGCGCCCACCGCCAGCAGCGCGCCGGCGCCCAGCCGCCGCAGCCGCTTCTCCCCCAGCACGTCCACGCGAATGCCGTGGTCGGCCAGCTCCTCCAGCCGGGCGGCGAAGGCGGCGGGATGCAGCACATTGCCGGGCAGCGCGGTCAGTTCCCGCGTGAACAAAGCGCCCTGCACCGCGGCTTCCGCCCGTGCCCAGAGCGGCGCGACGGCGGCGGGGTTGTCCACCACCAGGTCCAGCCGACGCAGCGGGGCCTCATGCGGATGCCAGGCGGCCAGCGCGGCGCCGGTGGCCAGCGCCACCGCGGCTTCCGGCGGCAGCCCGTGCGCCATCAGCGCCAGGCGCTTCAACGGCCCGGCAGCCCGTACCGCGGCGGCGCCCACGGCTTCCCACTCGGCGCCCCGCTGCGGTTGGCCGGCGCCCAGCAGCAGCACCCGGCCTTCCGGCGTGGCGCAATCCCGCTGTTCACCCAGCCCCGCGGCGAAACCCGCCGCCAGTGGTGCCCAACGGGCCGCCCGCACACCGCCCGCCGGCACCGGCACGGCCAGCGCCACGCCCGGCTTGGGCGCCGCGCGCAGCCTGACCTCGGCGCCGATCACCCCTCGTAGTGGTCGGCCACCAGCCGATCCAGCAGGCGCACGCCGAAGGCGGTGGCGCCCTTCGGCGCCGTCGGCAGGTCCTTGCTGCTCCAGGCCACGCCGGCGATGTCCAGGTGGGCCCAGGGGCGGCCCTTGTCGACGAAGCGCTGAATGAACTGCGCCGCGGTGATGCTGCCACCGGGGCGCCCGCCGACATTCTTCATGTCGGCGATCTCGCTCTTCAGCTGCTTGTCATAGGCCTCGCCCAGCGGCATGCGCCATACCGCCTCGGCCACCGGCTTGCCGGCGGCGCTGAGCTGCTGGGCCAGCGTGTCGTCGTTGCTGAACATGCCCGCGTGCTCATGGCCGAGTGCGATGATGATGGCGCCGGTCAGCGTGGCCAGATCCACCATGAAGCGCGGGTCGAAGCGGGCTTGCGCGTAGTGCATCACGTCGCACAGTACCAGGCGGCCCTCGGCGTCGGTGTTGATCACCTCCACCGTCTGGCCGGACGCGGTCTTCACCACGTCGCCCGGGCGCTGCGCGGTGCCGCTGGGCATGTTCTCCACCAGGCCGACCAGGCCGACGGCATCCACCTTGGCCTTCCGCCCGGCCAGCGCCGCCATCAGCCCGATGACCGTGCCGGCGCCGGCCATGTCCCACTTCATGTCCTCCATGCCGCCGGCCGGCTTGATGCTGATGCCGCCGGTGTCGAAGGTGACGCCCTTGCCGATGAAGGCGACCGGCTTCTGCGCCGGCTTCTTCTTCGCCGCCGCCGAGGTTCCGCCCGAGGCGCCCAGCCATTGCATCACCACCATGCGCGGCTCCACCGCGCTGCCCTGCGCCACGCCGAGCAGGGCGCCCATGCCGAGCTTCTTCATCTCCTTCGGGCCGAGGATCTCGATGGTCAGCCCCAGCTTCTCCAGCGGCTTGCAGCGCTCGGCCATCTCCACGGGGTGCAGCACGTTCGGCGGCTCGCTGACCAGGTCGCGGGCGATGAAGACGCCCTCCGCAATGGCGCGCAGCGGCGCCCAGGCGTTCTTGCAGGCGGTGGCGGCATCGGTGGCGAAGCTGACCTTTTCCAGCTTCGGCTTGTCGTCCTCCTTCTCGGTCGTGCGGTAGCGGTCGAACCGATAGGATTTCAGCAGCAGCCCCAGCGCGAAGGCGGCGGCCAGCGGGGCGGGCAGGCCCTCGGCGGCCACGGTGGCGTCGCGTTCCTTGGCCACCAGGGCATAGGTGGCGCCGCCGGCGGCCTCCGCCGTCTCGGTGCTGATCTCCCCGGCCTTGCCCAGGCCGATGGCGACGACGCGGGCAATGCCCTCCACCGGTGCCCAGATGGTCGCCGACTGCCCCTTGCGGCCCTTGAAGCTGGCGGCTTCCAGCGCGCGGGAGATGGCGCCGCCGCAGGCCTTGTCCAGCGCCGCGTGCAGCCCGGCCGGCACGCCGTCCTCGGCAATGGGCAGCACCAGGGCGCCGTGCTTGGGCATGGCGGGCTTGACGAAGGCGATCTCGGGCATGGGCCAGGCATCCAGGACAAAATGAGACAGGGAGGATACCACCCTTGGCGCCCAGGGCCAGCGTTCCGCCTGAACCGGGCCAGGCCGAGGCATGGCCGGCCGGCCACCGCCATCGGCGGCGGCGCGCGACGCCCGGGCACATGGCGGCACCCGGCCTTGAGGCCAGCGCGGCGGCGGCCTCCGACCGCCACCTCGGGGCCTGGCCACCTTGGCGCCCGCGCGGGTCTGCGGCACAAGGGTGCCATGACCGACACCGAGCTTCTGGACCTGGCCGCCGGCCTGGCCCGCCGCGCTGCCGCCGCCATCATGGCCGTCCGCAAGGCCGGCTTCGCGGTGGATCACAAGGAGGACTACTCCCCGGTGACCGAGGCCGACCGCGTGGCCGAGGCGCTGATCGTGGAAGGGCTGCGCGCCGCCGCGCCGGGGATACCGGTGGTGGCGGAGGAGGAGGTGGCCGGTGGCCTCATCACCGCCGTGGCGCCCTGCTTCTGGCTGGTGGACCCGCTGGACGGCACCAAGGAATTCGCCAAGGGGCTGGACGAGTTCGCCGTCTGCATCGGCCTGGTGCGCGACGGTGCCCCGGTGCTGGGCGTGCTGGCGCTGCCCGCGACCGGAGAGCTGTTCGGCGGCATCGTCGGGTCCGGCGCCTGGAAGGAAGCCGCCGAGGGCGCGCCGCGCCAGCCGATAAATACCCGCCCCGTGCCGGCCGAGGGTTGGCTGGTGCTGGACAGCCGCAGCCATTCCAAGCCGGAAGCCCTGGCGCCACTGCTGGCGGGGCGCAAGGTCGCGGCGATCCAGCCGATGGGCTCGGCCGCGAAATTTGCCCGAGTGGCGGAAGGCGCGGCGGATTGCTCGCCCCGCCCCGGCCCGACGACGATGGAATGGGACACCGCCGCCGGCCAGGCGATCATCGAAGCCGCTGGCGGCGCGATACTGACCGAGGCAGGCGAACCGCTGCGCTATGGCAAGGCGGGTTGGCGGAATGTGGGGTTCATCGCGGTGGGCCGCGTGGGGTGAGCGCGGTGGGCCGCGTGGGATGAGCGCGGTAGGCCGCGTGGGATGAGCGCGCGGGGCCGCATTGCTCAGGTGCAGTGGCTTGCACCCGTTGAGCGCGGCCAGCCTCGCGGCCCAGGCACGGAGGGCTGTTCCGGTGCCTCTCCCGGTCGGTTGCCCGGTGGCCATGCGCCTGGTTGGGTGATACCGGGGAGGACGCCGCGCCGCCTGACCGGCGCCGGGCCGCATGGCAAGGGACAGGCGCGGTGAAGCCACCGGAACAGAGATGACCGCGCTGCTGCACGACATCACCGAAGCCGCCCGCCGGCTGCTGGCTGGCGAACTCGTCGCCTTCCCGACCGAGACGGTCTATGGCCTGGGCGCCGATGCGCGCAATGCCCGCGCCGTGGCCGGGATCTTCGCCGCCAAGGGAAGGCCGCACTTCAACCCGCTGATCGCGCATTACGCCAGTGCCGCGGCTGCCTTTGCCGATGTGGTCGCCGATGCCCGCGCCCAGGCGCTGGCGGCGCGGTTCTGGCCGGGGCCGTTGACGCTGGTGCTGCCGCGCCGCGCCACCTGCACGGTGGACCTGCTGGCCGGCGCCGGGCTGGATACGCTGGCGGTGCGGGTGCCCGCCCACCCGCTGGCGCTGGCGCTGCTGGCCGCCGTGGCGGTGCCGGTGGCGGCGCCCTCGGCCAATCGCTCCGGCCAGGTTTCCCCGACCACGGCGGCGCATGTGCTGGAAGGCCTGGGCGGGCGCATCGCCGCGGTGCTGGAAGGCGGCGCCTGCCAGGTGGGGGTGGAAAGCACCGTGCTGGACCTGACGGACCCGAAAGGCGCCGCGCTGCTGCGCCCGGGCGGCGTGACGCGAGAGGCGATCGAGACGGTGATCGGCCCGGTCGGCGAGGCGCTGCCGCCGGCCCTGGCGGCGGAAAGCGCCACGCTGCGCTCGCCGGGCATGATGCTCTCGCACTACGCCCCCGCCCTGCCGGTGCGGCTGGCGGCCCGGGATGTGGCGCCGGAGGAGGCGCTGCTCGCCTTCGGCCCGCCGCTGGCCGGCGCCGGGCTGGTGTGGAACCTCTCGGCCGCCGGCGATGCCACCGAGGCGGCGGCGCGGCTGTTCGCCGGGCTGCGCTGGCTGGATGCCGAGGGCGGCCGGCTGGGGCTGGCGCGCATCGCGGTGATGCCGGTGCCCGAGGCCGGGCTGGGCGCCGCCATCAACGACCGGCTGGCCCGCGCGGCAGCGCCGCGCCCTGAAGGGCACGCGGCGGCACCGCACCCTGCACCGGATGTGGCGGCGGCGCGCCTTGAACCGAGCGCGGCCACGCCGCGGCCGGAGGCAACGCCATGACCACCACGCAGAAGCCCAGCCTGGCCAACCTGTTCTTCGGCTTCATGAAGGTCGGCTGCATGGCCTTCGGCGGCGCCCAGGCGGTGGCGCGGCGGGTGATGGTGGAGGAACGCCGCTGGCTGACCGAGCGCGACTATGCCGAGCTGCTGGCGCTGGCGCATGTGCTGCCGGGGCCGAACATCGGCAACTTCGCCGTCATGTTCGGCCGCCGGGAATATGGGCTGGTTGGGGCCTTGGCCTGCGTCGGCGGCTTCTTCGGCCTGCCGCTGTGCCTGCTGGTGGGGCTGGTGTCGCTGTACGGGTATTTCGGCCAGATCGCGGAGGTGAACGCCGCCATGCACGGCGTGGCCGCCGCCGCCGCCGGCATGGTGCTGGGCACCGCGCTGCGCATGGGCACCAGGTTGAAGCCGCCCCCTGAAGCCATCGGCCTGGCGCTGGCGGTGCTGCTGGCCTCCACCGTGCTGAAGGTGCCGCTGCCGGTCATCGTGCTGGTCGGCGCGCCGCTGGGCGTGTTTGCCGCGCTGCGCCGCGCCCGGAAAGTCAGGCCGGCGCCGGCCGGCGCGCAGAGCCGGCAGGGAGACGCCTGATGCCGTTCTGGCTCGACATGTTCCTGCTGTTTGCCTCGCTGTCGCTGGTGGCGGTGGGCGGCGCCAATGTGCTGGCGCCGGAAATGCACCGGCAGCTCGTAGACATCCGCCAGCTGATGGACGAGGCCACCTTTTCCCAGCTGCTGGCGCTGGCGCAGGCGGCGCCGGGGCCGAATATCCTGTCCGGCAGCATCATGGGCTATTGGATCGGCGGCGTGCCGGGCCTGCTGGGCGCCACGCTGGGGCTGCTGGGGCCGACGGCGGTGCTGGCCTGGCTGATCGCGGGGCTGACCAAGCGCCTGGCGCATGCGCCCTGGCTGAAGCCGGCCCAGGCCGGGCTGGTGCCGCTGGCGCTGGGCCTGGTCGGCGCCAGCGGTCTGGTGATGGCGCAGGCGGCGGCCAGCTTTCCGCTGGCCCCGGTCATCACCGTGCTGGCCACGCTGTATGTGTGGCTGGCGCCGCTGAACCCGCTCTGGGCGCTGCTGGTCGGCGGCGTGCTGGGGCTGGTGCTGCTTTAGAGCCTGATCGGCTAAGGCGGAATCGCCGCAGGCCGTGAATCAGTCTCTCCATGACCGCTAGACCGTGATCACCGCTTCAGTAAGCGGTGATCACGGTCTAAGCGGTGTGGACTCTTGGGATTCGCGATGCGGCTGAGATGTGATTCAAAGCTGTCTCTTGAGGGAGGCGGGCTTGGGCGTGATGGATCGGCTGGTGCTGAGCGACGAGATGTGGGCGCGAGTTGCGCCGCAGATCATTGGTGACGAGCGGACGCGAGGCACCTCGGGCCGAGACAACCGGATGTTTGTCGAAGGGGTGCTGTGGATAGTGCGCACGGGGGCGCCCTGGCGCGACCTGCCGGAGGTTTTCGGCGAGTGGAACAGCGTGTTCCGTCGGTTCAGCCGGTGGAGCCGGAAAGGGGTTTGGCATCGCATCTTCGAGGCGATGTCGGACGACGCGGACTTCGAATACCTGATCGTCGACAGCACCATCATCCGCGCCCACCAACACGCCGCCGGGGCGAAAAAAGGGGGTCTGAAGATCAGGCCCTTGGGCGCTCGCGCGGCGGCTTGAGCACCAAGATCCACATGGCCGTGCGCGGGCTGGGCTGCCCGGTGCGCCTCGTGCTCACAGGCGGGCAGCGCGGCGACTGCCCGCAAACCTACGGCCTGATCGAGGGCCTGCCCGCAGACGTCTTCATCGCCGATACCGCCTACGACGCCGATCCGCTTCGCCTGGCCGTTGCCGCCATGGGCGCGGTCGCCGTCATCCCAAGCAACCCTTCCCGAGCCCGCAAACACCCACTGGACGAGCACCACTACGCTCAGCGCCACCTGATCGAGTGCTGCTTCTCCAAGCTGAAGCAGTTCCGTCGCGTCGCAACCCGCTTCGAGAAGACCGCCAGCAACTACCTCGCCGTCGTCACCCTCGCCGCAACCATCCTCTGGCTGCGGTAAGTGTCCACACCGCCTAGCCCTTGCGCGCGCCGACCATGCTGAACACGGCGCCCTGGGGGTCCTGGCAGTTCACCACCCAGCTGCCGCCGGGCACCTGCTGCGGGCCGTGGAACAGCTTGCCGCCATTGTCGCTGCTCGCGGCCAGGGCGACGTCGATATCGGCCACGTTCACGTAGTAGCCCCAGGCCGCCTGCGGCATCGTCGGCGGCTTCTGCATCATGCCGCCCAGCATGGTCTCGCCCAGGCCGTACATCTGGTAGATGCCCATCGGGCCCATATCCATCGCCTGCTGCTTCTGCCAGCCGAACAGCGCGGCGTAGAAGGCCAGCGCCGCGTCGAGGTCGGCCGCGTAGAGTTCGTGCCAGCCGACCCGGCCCACCGCCATGTAGTCGGGCTTGGCATCGGGCGGCGGGTTGATCGGTTCCATGAAGCCCAGCGCAGCGCCCTGCGGGTCCATGATGCAGGCGAAGCGGATCATCTCGGGGATCTCGGTCACCGGCACCACCACGGTGGCGCCCAGTGCAACCGCCTTGGCCAGCGCGGCGGCGGCGCTTTCCACCGCGACATAGCCCAGCCAGTTCGGCGGTACGCCCATGGCGCGGGCGGGTTCCGGCAGCGCCATCAGCCCGGCCGAGGGCGGCGCGCCGGGGAGGGCCAGCAGCCGGTAGTCCATGCCCGGGGGCGCACCCGGCGCCGGCATGGCCTGCCAACCCAGCACCTTGCCGTAGAAGCCGGTGGCGGCATCGAGGTCGGTGGTCATCAACTCGTACCAGGCGAACAGGTAGTTCATCGTCGTGGCTCCCGCTTGACTTGTAGTAGGTTGATATCAACATATGTGCCGTCGTGTCAAACTTCGCCGCCACCATTCATGTCCGCGACCATTGCCTGTGCCTGCATGCGCAGCGTGCCGCGCGTGCGCTGGCGCGGCGGTTCGATACCGCGCTGCGCCCGCTCGGCCTTACTTCCGGCCAGTTCTCGCTGCTGAACGCGCTGAACCGCCCGGCCCCCGCGCCCATGGCCCAGGTGGCGACGCTGCTGGCGATGGACCGCACCACCCTGACCGCCGCGCTGAAGGTGCTGGAACACCGCGGCCTGGCCATGGTGACCCCGGCCCCGCAGGACCGCCGCGCCCGACTGCTGGCGTTGACCGACCAGGGCCGCGCGCTGCTGGCCGCCGCGCTGCCGGTATGGCGCGACACCCATGCCGAGCTGGAAGCGCCGCTGGGCGACCCCGATGCGCTGCGCGCCGCGCTGCGGGCGCTGCGTTAGCCCTCGATCCGAATTCCCGTCAGTTCCACCAGGTCGCGCCAGCGCGCCACCTCGGCCCGCTGGAAGGCGCCAAAGGCCGGGGCGGCCATCGGCGCGGCGTTGAAGCCGATGCGCCGCAGCTGCGCCACCAGCGCCGGCTCCGCCAGCACCTGCTGCAACGCCTGGGACAGCCGCGCCACAATCGGCGCCGGCGTGCCGGCCGGTGCCCACAGGCCGAACCAGGCATCCACCGCCAGCCAGGGCGCCCCGGCCTCGGCCGCGGTGGGCACTGCCGGCACTTCCGCCAACCTGGCCGGCGCGCCCACTTCCAGGCAGCGCAGCCGGCCGTCCTTCACCAGCTCCACCACCTGCGGCCAGGTGGAGACGAAGAAATCGACCACGCCGGAGACGGTATCCGTGGTGGCCTGCGCCCCGCCGCGATACGGCACATGCGTCGCCTCGATGCCCGCGCGCCTGGCGAAGGTCTCGGCGATGACATGGCTGGCGCTGCCGACGCCCGATGACGCGTAGCTCAGCCGCTGCGCCTTGCCGCGCGCCGCCAGCTCGGCCAGGGTCTTCCCCGGAGAGGCCGCCGGCACCACCAGCGCGTGGTGCACCTCCGCAATGCGGCCGATCGGGGCGAAATCCTCGACGGGACGGTAGGGCAGGTCCTTCAGCATCGCCCCATTCGCCGCATGTGTCTGGTTGGTGGCCAGCGACAGCGTGTAGCCATCCGCTGGTGCCTGGGCCACGGCGACGGTGCCGACCACGGCCGCGCCACCGCCGCGATTATCCACCACGAAGCCGGGGCCGGGGATCAGCGCACCCAGCCGTTCCGCCACGGCCCGCGCCAGCACGTCGGTGGAGCCACCTGGCGGATAGGGCACCACCACGCGCACCGGCCTGGCCGGCCAGGCTTCCTGCGCGTGCGCGACCATCGGCGGCAACAGTGGCGCCACCAGCGGCGACAGCAGCGGGGCGGCGAGCAGCGAGCGGCGCGAAACCATGGCGTTTTCCTTCCTCCGGGCAGCGACGATGTGTGACGCAACATCGCGTGGTGTTGAAGCGTTAACCACGCCCAGCCGATGCTGCGAGATGGCAATCGTCACGTGCGGACGCTTAGCTTTCGTCTCAATCCTGCCGCGGAGCCGACACAGATGGAGGCGAGGCTACCTTTCACCGGAGATAACACCGGGAGCGAGAGCAGGATGTCGCACGCAGACCCCGCCACCAGCACCCCCACCCCCCAGCCCGAGGCCATGGCGCCGGCGCTGGTTGCCCCGCAGGCATCAGGCAACCTGTGGAACGACTTCCTGCGCCGCAACCTGTTGCTGGCCGGGCTGGCCAGCGCGGGCATGGTGCGCCGCGGGGAAGCGCGGGACGCTGGCGCTATCGACGCGCACTGAAGAAGCCGCGCAGCAGCGCCGCCGCCTCGGTCTCCCGCACGCCGCCGACCACTTCCGGCACGTGATGGCAGCTGGGCGCGGCGAATACCCGGGCGCCGTGCTCCACCCCACCGCCCTTGGGGTCATAGGCGCCGAAGACCACGCGTTTGACCCGGAAGAAGCTGGCCGCCTGGGCGCACATCGGGCAGGGCTCCAGCGTCACCCACAGCGTGCAGGCCGGCAGGCGCGGGCTGCCCAGCAGGGCGCCGGCCGCCCGCAGCGCCAGCATCTCGGCATGGGCGCCGGCGTCGTGGGTTGCCTCCACCTGGTTGCCGGCGCGGGCCAGCACGGCGCCATCCGGGCCGGTGACCACGGCGCCCACCGGCACCTCGCCGCGTTCGGCCGCGGCGCGGGCTTCATCCAGGGCGATCTGCATCGGCTGCATCCGCCCGTCTTGCCCCGGCGCCGCGGCCAGGTCCAGCACGGCCGGTCGCAGGTGGCGCTTCCTTCCGCGCCGGCCATGCTCTAGCTACGCGGCCATGACCAAGCGTCCCATCATCGGCGTCACCCTGGATGCGGAGGAGCCCGGCGGCTACTCCAAGCTGCCCTGGTATGCGCTGCGCAAGAACTACTTCTCCGCCCTGGCCGAGGCCGGTGGCCTGCCGGTGGCCCTGCCGCACGACCCGGCCCTGGCCGAACAGTACCTGGACATGATCGACGGGCTGCTGATCACCGGCGGCGCCTTCGACGTGGACCCCTCGCTGTACGGCGGCGGCCCGACCCACCCGACGGTGACGCTGAAGGCCGGCCGCACCGATTTCGAGCTGGCCGTCACCCGCGGCGCCTTGGCGCGGAACATGCCGGTGCTGGGCATCTGCGGCGGCCAGCAGCTGCTGGCGGTGACCTTCGGCGGTACACTCATCCAGCATATTCCGGACAGCGTGGCCAATGCGCTGGAACATGAGCAGCCGACCCCGCGCCACCTGCCGGGGCATGAGGTGACGGTGGCGCCGGAGACGCTGCTGGCGCGCATCGTGGCCAAGCCGGTGCTGGCGGTGAACAGCGCGCATCACCAGGCGGTGGCCACCGCCGGGCCGGGCGCCGTCATCAACGCCGTGGCGCCGGATGGCGTGGTGGAGGGCGTGGAGCATCCCGGCTTCCGCTTTGCGCTGGGTGTGCAGTGGCACCCGGAATACGCCGTCGATGCCGCCGACCCCCTGATCATGAAGGCGTTCGTAGATGCCTGCCGTGGATGACGACGCCGAGCCCGCCGGCGAGCGTGGCGAACGCATTGCCAAGGTGCTGGCCCGCGCCGGCATCTCCAGCCGCCGCGACGCCGAGAAGCTGATCGCCGAAAACCGGGTGAAGCTGAACAACAAGCTGGTGACCACGCCCGCCACCTTCATCCAGCCCCGCGACATGCTGACGGTGGATGGCAAGCTGGTGGCCGAGCCGCAGAAGACCAGGCTGTTCCGCTACCACAAGCCCGCCGGCCTGGTGACCACGCACAAGGACGAGAAGGGCCGCCCCACGGTCTTCGAGAAGCTGCCGAAGGAGATGGGTCGCGTCATCAGCGTGGGACGGCTGGATTTGAACAGCGAGGGCCTGCTGCTGCTGACCAATGACGGCGAGCTGGCCCGTAAGCTGGAACTGCCGAGCAATGGCTGGATCAGGCGCTACCGCGTGCGCGTGCATGGCGCGCCGACCGACCGCGACCTGGCCGCGCTGGCCGGCGGCGTGACGGTGGAAGGCGTGCGCTACGGGCCGATCGAAGCCGGGCTGGACAGCCGCCAGGGTGCCAATTCCTGGCTGACCGTGGCGCTGCAGGAAGGCAAGAACCGGGAAATCCGCCGGGTGATGGACCATCTGGGCCTGGATGTGTCGCGCCTGCTGCGCACGGCGTATGGCCCATTCCAGCTGGGCACGCTGCCCAAGGGCGCCATTGAGGAAGTGAACCCCAAGGTGATGCGCGAGCAGCTGGGCCTGCGCAGCGAAGCCGCCGATGCCCGCGCGGCCGAACGCAAGGCCCGCCGCAAGCCGGCCGCCGAGGCGTGAGCGTGCTGGCGGGCGTGGATGGCCGGGACGCGTCGGGGGGATCGTCCTGCCTTGCAGGCGCGCGGCAGTGCGCCCGCCGCGCTTCCGGTGAACGCGAAGGCCACCGAAAGCTGACCCAGGCGGGCCGCTCAGGCCCGAGAGCGCGAACGCGCGACGTGCGCTTATGCGCACGCAAGCCAAGCCGGCGGATGCCGGCGCCGGCGCTTGAGGCCGCGCAATGCGCATAGCCGCCGGCCGCCACAAGGGCCGCACCATCATCGCGCCGGATGGCATGACCACGCGCCCGACGGCCGACCGCGTGCGCGTGTCGATGTTCGACATGCTCTGGCATGCGCCCTGGGCGGGGCGGGACATCGTCAATGCCGCCCGCGTGCTGGATGTATTCGCCGGCACTGGGGCGCTGGGGCTGGAAGCGCTCTCGCGCGGCGCCGCGCATGCCACCTTCATCGAGAATGACGCCGCGGCGCTGGCGGCGATGCGCACCAACATCACCCGCTGCGCCGAGCTTACCCGCACCCGCGTGCTGCCGGCCGATGCGCTGAAGCCGCCGCGGGCGCAGCTTCCCTGCACCCTGGTCTTCCTGGACCCGCCCTATGGCCAGGGCTTCGTTGGCCAGGCGCTGGCGGCGCTGGCCAAGGCCGGCTGGATCGCGCCGGGCGCGCTGGTGTGCTGCGAATTCGGCCGCGAATTCGCCGAGACGCCCGAAGGCTACACCCTGCTGGCCGAACGCCAGCACGGCCTGGCCAGCCTGTTGTTCCTGCTCGCCCCGTGACAGCCGAGGCCGGCGGCCCCGGCAGCACGCTGCGGTCGCTGCTGGTGCTGCTGCCGGGCCACGGCATCGGCGGGGCGGAGCTGCATACGCTGGAGATTGTCCGCGCCGCCGCGGGCCTGGGCGTGCGGGTGGCGCTGGCGGCGGAACCGGCCTTCATCGCGGCGCTGTCCCGGCTGCTCGGCCGGCTGCCGGGGCTGACGCTGCACCCTTCGCCCGGGCTCGGCTGGTCGCCCGAGCGCTTCCATGAAAGCCCGGTGGACCAGGCCCGCGCCACCAGCCGCCTGCTGGAGGAAACCTGCCCGGACGCCGCGCTGCTGCCACTGCCCTGGCCCACCGCCGGCATCGGCCCGCGCCGGGCGCTGGCGGCGGCGGAGGTGCCGAGCCTGCTGGTCGGCCACCTGGTGCCGCTGGATGGCGACGCCAATGCGGTGCGCGCCCTGGGTGGTTTCGCCGCCGGGCCGGGGCGGGTGGTGGCGGTCTCGGCCCCCACGGCGCGACGGCTGGCGCTGGGCTATGGCCTGGCGCCAGGCCAGGTGGGCGTGGTGCCCAATGGCGTGGTGGTGCCGCCGGAAGACCCGGCGGCTCGGGCCGAGGCCCGGCGGTTCAAGCGGCAATGGCTGAACCTGCCGCCGGATGCGCCGATGCTGGTCTTCGCCGGGCGGCTGGACAAGCAGAAGGGTGCCGACCTGCTGCCGGCGCTGGCCCTGGCGCTGTGGCAGCGGCGCGGCGCCACGGTGTTGGCGCTGGGCCAGGGGGAGATGCTGGAACAGCTTGCCGGCCTGGGCGAGCCGCTGCGCCTGCCGGGCCAGGTGGCGGATGTGCCGGACTGGCTGCTGGCGGCGGATGCGCTGCTGATGCCCTCGCGCCTGGAGGGCTGCCCGTTGACCTTCCTGGAAGCCGCGGCCCGGCGCTGCCCGGTGCTGGCCAGCCGCGCCGCGCTGGAATGCCTGGAGGACCGTGCCGGCGAGATGGCGACGCTGATCGATCTGGACAGCCCGTACAGCCTGACCGCCGATGCCTGCGAGGGCTTCCCGCCGGGGCCGCGCAGCCAGGTGCTGGTGGCGGCGGCCTGGCGCCATGCGGCGCAGTTCGACCAGGCGGCCATGCTGCGGCGTTACCTGGGCCTGCTGCGCGGGCTGGTGGCCTGAGATGCGCGGCCGGCTGCCCTGCCTGGCGGCGCCCCTTCGCGGCAACGCCGCGACCATGCCCCTTCGCGGCAAGGCCGCGCCCATGCCCCTTCGCGGCAATGCCGCGCCGCTGCACGCGTCTCGGCAATGTCGCGGCAACGCCGTTTGCGCTAGGACATAGCGCGATGCTGCCGCACCCCTTCCTGCCCTGGTGGCCGGCCCTGCCGAAGCCGGCGCCCGCCGCCCCCGCCGCGTCGCTGCCGGCGTCCCCGACCGCGCCGCTAGCGGCGACCGAGGTGCTGCTGGCCGTGGTGATCCCGGCCTATGGCCAGCCCGGCCTGCTGCCCGAGGCCATCGAGAGTGTGCTGGCCCAGCAGGGCGCGCCGCCCCTCGCCGCTGTCGTGGTGGATGATGGCTGCCCCGACCCCGAGACCAGCCGGATCGCCAGCGCCTATGCCACCGCCCACCCCGGCCGCGTGCTGGCGGTGCGCCAGCGCAATGCCGGGCTTTCGGCCGCGCGCAACACCGGTATCGAGGTGGCGCTGGCCAGCTTCCCGGCCTGCCGCGCGGTGTATTTCCTGGATGCCGACAACCGCATGGCGCCGCATCTGCTGGCCCGCGCCGACGCGGCCCTGCTGGCGGCGCCGCCCGGTGTGGGCTGGGTCTATCCGGATTTCGACATGTTCGGCCTGCCGATGAACGGCAGCGGCGCCGGCGCCTATTCCCTGCTGGCCCAGCTGGTGGACAACCTGTGCGAGGCCGGCAGCCTGGTGCGCCGCAGCCTGTTGGGGGCGGGCTTGCGTTTCGACGAGAGCTTCCGTGCGGGCTTCGAGGACTGGGATTTCTGGCTGCAGGCGGCCGGGCGCGGCTTTCGTGGCCAGCATTTGCCGCATTCCGGTTTCCAGTATCGGCGCCGACCGGAAAGCATGCTCTCCGAGGCTGAGCGCCAGCGCCCGATCCTGGCGCATGCGCTGCGCCGCAAGCACGCCCGGCTGTATCACCCGCGCAACCTGCTGCGGCTGGAGGCGGCGGACATGCCGCGCTTCGCCTGGTTCCGCAGTGGCGAGGCCAGCGCCCAACTGCTGCTTGACCCGACGACGCCGGCCACCGAGACACTGACCCTGCCTCAGGCGCGGGACCGCCTGCTGGCCACCGCCGAGACGCCCTCGGCCGCCTTCTTCCCGCCGGTCTGCCTGTTCGCCGAGCCGGCGGTGCTGGCGTTCCTCGCCCGCTTCCGCCTGCTGCCCGGGCTGTTCTGGCAGGCCGACCTGACGCTGCGCGACGCGCAGTTCATCGGCGTGGAGCTGCTGCCGGGCGGCGAGGCCGAGTTGCGCCAGGAGTTGCTGGGCGGCAGCGGCGGGCTGGCCGCCTGCCATCTGGTCTTCGCCCGCACCGGCACCGTGCTGGAAAGCATTCGCGACCCCGGTGGCGATTGGCTGGACAGCCTGCGCCGCGAGGCCCCGCGCCCCGCCACGCGCCGGCTGCGCCTGGCGCTGCCGGATGGCGAACGCCCGCCGCCGCCCACCACCCTGCCGCCGGTGCATCTGCTGGCGCAGGAAGTCGGCGAGCTTTCCCGCACTGAACGCCGCGCCACCGCGCTGCCGCGGCAATGGCGCAGCGACTTCCGCCGCCCGCGGCATGAGGTGGTGGAGCATTGCCAGCACGAGAACGGCCTTGGCGTTTCCCTGCCGCTGCTGCCGGTGGCGGGGCGGCGCGACATTGCCCTGCTGGTGCCGGTGTTCAGCTTCGGCGGGGTGGAGAAGGTGGTGCTGGCCTATGCCCAGCAGTTCCGCGCCGCCGGCTGGCGCCCGCACCTGTTCGTTGTCGGCGGCCGACAGATGGCGCTGACGCCGGAAGCCCGCGCCGCCTTCGAGAGCATCACCCTGGTGCATGGCCTGGGCGAGGATGGCGAGGACTGGACTGCCGGCTATTTTGGCGGCGGCACCCCCAGCCTGGGCAACCGCAAGGAGGCCGCGGATGTGCTGGGCCTGCTGGCCGGCATGCATGCGGTGCTGAACACGCATTCCTTCGCCGGCCATGCGCTGATGGCGCGGCTGCGGCGGCTGGGCGTGCGCACCCTGGTCGGCCTGCACCTGGTGGAGCGCAGCAATTGGGGCCAGCCCAGCGGCAACCCGCACCACGCCCTGGCCTATGAACACGCCTATGACGGCTTCGTCGTCATCAGCCAGGCGCTGCGGGACTGGTGCCTGGGCCAGGGCATCCCCGGCTACAAGCTGCACCTGGTGCGCAACGCGCCGGGCTACGAGACGGAGCGTGTCGCCGAGGTGCTGGCCGCCCGGCAGGAGCGGTCGCCCGGCCCGCTGCGGGTCCTGTATCTGGGCCGGCTGGACCGGCAGAAGGGCATGGACCGGCTGGCGGCGCTGATCGCCGCGCATCCGGCGCTGGACTGGCGCGTGGTCGGCGGCACGGTGATGGCCGATACCGGCACGGCGCCGGATGTCGGGGTGGCGGTGGAACCACCGGTTAACCGCCCGGCGCAGCTGGATGCGCTCTACGCCTGGGCCGACGTGGTGCTGCTGCCGTCGCGCTTCGAGGGCGTGCCGCTGACGGTGCTGGAGGCCCAGCGCCTCGGCTGTGCCGTCATCGCCACCGATGTGGGCGCCATGGCGGAGATCGTCAGCCATGGTGTGGACGGGCTGCTGGTGCCGCACGACCAGCCGGAAGCCGGTATCGTCGCGGCCTTCAGTGCGGCGCTGGCGGCGGACCCGGCGCTGCTGGCCCGGCTCGGCCAGGCGGCCGCCGCCCGCGTGGCCGGGGCCGATTGGGCCGCGACGACGCGGGATTTCCTCACCTGGCTTGCGGCAAGCTGCCCGCTGGATGCCGAGACATGACCATGACCCCGCTTCTCGCGCCCCCCGCCGCCCTGGCTGCGCTGCTGTCCGGCCAGCCGAGCCTGCTGGTGCTGGACGGCATCGCCGGCGCCGAGACACTGGCCGCCGCGCTGCCGATGCTGCCGTGCTGGCGGGTGCAGGGGCTGCGGCTGGCAGGCTTCGGCGCGACTGACCCGGGCGAGGCACCGCTGCCGGCGCTGCCGGCCGGCGTGCTGGCCATTCTGGCGCCCAGCGAGGCTGCCGCCGCCGACCTGATGGCCTGCTGGCAGGGGCTGGCACCGCCGCCGCTGCTGGTGATGGGCGACGCCGCCGCGGCCTGGGCACCGCTGGCACAGCTCGCCCTGGCCGAGACATCAGCCGCCGCGGGGCGCGCTGCCGGGCTGCATCGGGCCCTGGTGGCGACGCGGCAGGATTATGAGGAAACCCGCTCCGCCATGGCGGTGCTGATGCAGTCCAGCGGGTTTCGCGCGCCCCTGGCATTGGAGACCGCGCTGGCCTGCGAACCCGGCCCGGCGGTGCGGACCGAAGCCGGGCACCTGGCGCTGGGGCAGTTGCTGACGCTTTCGGTGGAATCGCTGGCCGCCGTGGCGCTGCACATCGCCGCCGCCGAGGTTTCCGCCGACACGCGCCTGCGACTGCGGCTGTATGGCGCCGAAAGCGGCCGGGTGCTGGCGGCCTGGCTGGTGCCGGCGGCGGCGCTGACGCCCGGCTGGCTGGCGCTGGACCTGCCGGCGCCGGTCGGACCGGTGCGGGAGACCGCCTGCCTGGACCTGGTGGTGGAAGGCGGGGTGGCGGACATGCTGGCGATCTCGCTGGAGGATGCCGGCGCCGACCCGGCCCGCAGCGCGCACCAGGATACCGGCGAACCGGCGCCGGTTTCGCTCGGCCGGGCGCTGGCGCTCAGGCTGTGGCAGGCGCCCTTTGGCCGGCGCTTCACCATGCCGCTGTACTGGCATTGGGAGCAGGGCGACCTGCCGCTGGCCCCCGCCGCCGTGCCGGTGGCGATGGCGCAGCAGGTCTGGCCGCTGGCGCGGCTGCCGCTGGGGGGCAGCAACGTCTCGCTGGGGGCCGCGGCGCCGCGCCCGGTACTGGTGCTGGCCCCGGGCGCCGAGGCCATGGCGGTGCTGCCCTGGGTGCCGGTGGCGGGGCTGGACCTGCTGGAGGCCGGCATCGCCCTGCCCGAAGGCGCCGCCGAGGGGTTGGACGTGGCGCTGTGGCTGCAACCCGCGGGCTGCGCGGCGGAAACCCCGGAAGAACTGGATCTGGCCGCGCCGGGCGCGCGCTGTTCCGGCTGGCGTGCGGTGCCGGCCGATGGCGGTGGATTGGCGATTGTGCTGCGCCTGCCGTTGGACGCCGCGCCGACGCTTTCGGTAGTGCTGGTGGCGCGGCTGGCGGCCACGGCCCCGGCCGCCTGCCGGCTGGAATGGGCCGACCTGTTCGGCCGGCGGCTCGGCCGGATGGAACTGCCGGAACCACCGGCCGCGCCGCTGGTGACCAAGCCGCGCCCGGCCGAATGCGGCGCGGTGCGGATGCATGAACACTACCACACGCCGGATGGCGGCTATCGGCACCTGGACATGACGTTGGAACATGTCCGCCTGGGTGGCACCGCCTGGCCGAGCATGCGCTTCAAGCTGGCGCTGAACGGCGCCACGCCGAACCTGGAGTTCCGGTTGCGGCCGGATTGGCCGGTGCTGTTCCAGCATTGGCCGGGCGACGTGGTGGACCAGCACGGCCCGGTCTATTCGATGCCGGAGGACCGGCTGGCGGCGATGCTGGACGGCATGCGTTCAGCGCGGGATGCGCAGGCGGTGCGGGCGTTGGTGCATCTGCTGCCCAGCGTGGTTCGCGGCCTGCCGCATGAGGCCGGCGACCCCGGCCCCTGGCTGGAAGCGGCGCGGCGGCTGAACGCGTTGCTGAACCCGGAATAGCCGCCGCTACCGCCGGCCGAACAGCTTTTCCAACTCGGCCGGCCCCAGCTTCAGGAAGGTTGGCCGGCCATGCGAGCAGGTGGCGGCGCGCGGCGTCGCTTCCATCTGGCGCAGCAGCGCGTCCATCTCGGCCGGGGCCAGGCGGCGCCCGGCGCGGACGCTGCCATGGCAGGCCAGCCGGGCGATGGCGGCGTCCAGCCGGGCGTCCAGCGCGGTGGCTTCGCTGTTCTCGGCCAACTCCTCCGCCAGGTCGCGCAGCAGCGGCGCCGGGTCCGGGTTGCCCAGCAGCGCCGGCATGGCCCGGACCAGTACGGCGCCGGCACCGAAGCCGTCGAGGTCCAGGCCCAGCCGGGCCAGTTCCGGCGCCGCGTCCAGCAGCCGGGCGGCGGCGCTGGCCGGCAGGTCCACCACCGCCGGCAGCAGCAGCGCCTGGGCGCGGACGCCGCCTTCCAGGTATTGCGCGCGCAGCGCCTCGTGGGTCAGGCGTTCATGCGCGGCGTGCTGGTCCACCAGCACCAGGGCGCCGTCGCTGGCCTCGGCCAGGATATAGGTCTCCAGCAACTGGCCCAGCGCCCGGCCCAGCGGGTGTTCGGGCGGGGCGGGCGGCGCTTCCGGCAGCGGCGCCGGGCGGGGCGGGGCGAAACCCAGGCCCAAGCCGGGCGCGGCCATGGGCGGGACGGATGGCGGCGGCACCAGTGCCAGCCCGGCTTCGGCGAAGCCCTGGTTGGCGAGGCCATGCGGCAGTGGCGCCGGGGGCGGCGCCGGCTTCCAGCCGGAAGCGGGCCGCCAGGCCGGGCGGGCCGGGGTGCTGAAGGCGATGCCGGCGCCGACCCCCAGCGCCTTCTTCAAGGCTGAGATCATGAAGCCGCGCACCGCCGCCTCCTCGCGGAAGCGCAACTCGGTCTTCATCGGGTGGACGTTCACATCCACCGCCTCGGGGTCGATCTCCAGGTACAGCGCCGCCACCGGGTAGCGCCCGGCGGTGACGAGTTCCCGTGTTGCCACCCGCAGCGCGGTGCGCAGCACCGGGTCCTTCACCGGGCGGCGGTTCACCACCAGGTGCTGTTCGGCGCTGGTGGCGCGGGTATAGGCCGGCTGGGCGATCAGGCCGGTCAGCTGGAAGGTCTCGCCCACCGCCTCGATCGGCAGCGCGGCGGCGGCGAAATCCGGGCCGAGCACCTGCTTGATCCGCGCGTCGCGTTCGGCCGGCGCCAGGTTCAGCACCTCGCGGCCGTCATTCTCCAGCCGGAAGGCCACCTGCGGCCAGGCCAGGGCCAAGCGGCGCACGGCTTCTATGGCGTGGTCGGCCTCGCTGCGCGGTGTCTTCAGGAATTTGCGCCGGGCCGGCACGGCGAAGAACAGGTCGCGCACCTCCATGCGGGTGCCCGGAGCGCCGGAGGCCGGGGTGACCGCGGATTTCCGCCCGCCCTCCACGCTGATGGCATGGGCGTCCGCGCCCGCCTGCCGGCTGGTGATGGTCAGCCGCGCCACCGCGCCGATGCTGGGCAGCGCTTCGCCGCGGAAGCCCAGCGTGGCGATGCGGAACAGCAGCCCCTCCTCCTCCAGCTTGGAGGTGGCGTGGCGTTCCACTGCCATGTCGAGGTCGGCGGCGGACATGCCATGGCCATCATCCTCGATGACGACGCGCTCGATCCCGCCGCCTTCCAGCGTGATGCCGATCCGGGTGGCGCCGGCATCCAGCGCATTCTCCACCAGCTCCTTCACCACCGCGGCCGGGCGCTCCACCACCTCGCCGGCGGCGATGCGGTTGGCGGTGGTCTCCGGCAGGATGCGGATGGCGGGGGCGGCGGGCAGGGGCATGCGATTCGCAGCCGAGGATAGCGCCAAAGCGCCCCGGCCGCAGTCACTTCGACGCCGCCGGCCGCGCCGCGCGGGGCCGGCACTGGTCCAGCCCGCCCCTGGTTCAGCCCGCCCCTGGCTCAGCCCGGCAGCGCCGCCGCCCCGGCCAGCCGTGCCGCGCGCATCTGCCGTAGCCGCAGCTTGCGCCGCGCCCAGATGAGCACGCCGGTGACGAGCAGCCCCGCCATGCCGAGCCCGGCCAGCGCATTGGCCAGGCTGCCCAGCAGGCCACCCCAATTGCCCTCATGCAGCAGGCGCGGCCAGTTGCGCGGCAGCGGCTCCAGCCCGGCGCCGGTCACCCGATAGGTGGTCGCGGTGCCGCTGGAATCCAGCACCCGCACCAGCTGCGAGCCGCCCCGCTGGCGCACGAAGTCCAGGCCATCCAGGCTGTGCCGCGCCGCCACCTGGCGCAGGGTTTCCATCAGGGCTGGCGGCGCGGCGTCGCGCGGCGGGCGGCCGTCGCGCTGCAGCGGCGGGGTGAAGCTGATGCCGAAGGCCAGCGCCAGGCCGGTCAGCGGGCTGCCGACCAGCAGGGGCAGCAGCACCCAGCCCACCAGCCGGTGCCAGCCGCCCAGGCTGTTGCGCCAGCGCGGCCAGCCCAGCAGCAGCCCCAGCGGCGCCAGCACCAGCATGGCGATGGTGCTGGCCGTCACCAGCCAGTCGAGGTCGAGCAGCAGCCGTTCATGCAGGCCGCGCGCGGTGCGGAAGGCGCCGGCCAGCCAGCCCGGCTCGCGCGGGGCGGCATCGGCCAGGCTGAGGGTGATGCCCTGGCGGCCGCCGACCGTGGCGGTGCCATCATAGCCACGCACGGCGATGCCGCCTTCCGCCTTGGCGCCGGCGGCCTGCACCACCGCCTCCAGCCGCTCCAGCGTGACGGTGCCGGCGGGGGTGGTCGCCTTGAGTGCCGGCTCCAGCGCCAGGAACAGCCCGGTCAGGATGACCAGGGCAAGCGGCAGCGCGAAGGCCAGCGCCACCCAACGGTGCAGGCGCAGCAACAAGGGCTTGAGCATGGGCAGTCGTCCCGGCGGTTTCGCTGGAGCTTAACGCCGGGCGGTTGCTGCCGGTGTCAGCAAGTGTTGCCAAGCGTAAGCGGTGCGGGCGGTCGGCTCAGCGCGCCAACAGCGCCCGCATCAGCCCCTCGGTGCTGCTGTCATGCGCGCCGGGTTTCGGCGCACCCGCCGCCAGCTCCGGCAGGATGCCGCTGGCCAACTGCTTACCCAGCTCCACCCCCCATTGGTCGAAGGCGTTGATGCCCCAGAGCGCGCCGAGCGTGGCCACCTTGTTCTCATACAGCGCCACCACCTGGCCCAGGGTGAAGGCGTCCAGCCGCGGCAGCACCAGGGAAACGCTGGGCCGGTCGCCCGGGAAGACCCGGTGCGGGCCGAGTTCCGGCGTCTCGGCGGTGGCTTCCGCCAGCGTCTTGCCGCGCAGCAGCGCCGCCGCCTGGGCCAGGCCCTGGGCCAGCAGCTTGTGGTGGCTGTCGAGATAGGGGTGGTCGGGCTGGGCCACGAAGATGAAGTCCACCGGCACCGGGCACGGACTTTGATGCACCAACTGCATGAAGCTGTGCTGCGCATTGGTGCCGGGCTCGCCGAACACCACCGGGCCGGTGTCGCCCTGCACCGGCGCGCCGGCCAGGGTCACGCGCTTGCCCAGGCTTTCCATTTCTAGCTGTTGCAGATGCGCCGGCAGCCGGGCCAGGCGCTCGTCATAGGGCAGCACGGCGCGAGCGTTCAGCCCCAGGCCGTTGACGTGCCAGCATTCCACCAGCGCCAGCAGAATGGGCAGGTTGTCCGCCAGCGGGGCGTGCAGGAAATGCTCGTCCATGGCGTGGGCGCCGGCCAGCAACTGGGCAAACCGGTCCCACCCCAACGCCAACGCCAGGGAAAGCCCGATCGCACTCCACAGGCTGTAGCGCCCGCCGACCCAGTCCTTGAACGGAAACACCCGCTCCGCCGGAATGCCGAAGGCTGCCGTGGCGGCCAGGTTGGTGGAAAGTGCCACCATGCCTTGCCCGGCATGCGCGCCCAGCCAGGCCTTGACCAGATGCGCGTTGGTCATGGTCTCCTGGGTGGTGAAGGTCTTGCTGGCCACCAGCACCAGGGTGCGCGCCGGGTCCAGGCGGGGCGCCAGCTCGGCCCAGGCATGGCCATCCACGTTGCTGAGGAAATGCGCCCGCATCGGGCAGCCCTGGCGCCACAGGGCGCGTGCCACCATCGCCGGCCCCAAATCGCTGCCGCCGATGCCGATGTTCAGCACGTCGGTGAAGCGGCCCTCGGCATGGGTGGCCGCGGTGAAGGCCTGCATCCGCGCCAGCACGGCGGCGACATCGGCGGCGGCCTCGGCATTGCCCTGGCCACCGCGCAGCGCCAGGTGCAGCACGGCGCGGCCCTCGGTGGCGTTGACCATGTCGCCGCGCGCCATGGCGTCGCGCTGGCCCGCGACATCGGCGGCGCGGGCCAGCGCCAGCAGGGCTGTCAGCACCTGGTCCGAGATGGCGGTCTTGGAGAAATCCAGCAGCAACCCGTCGGCCTGGCGGCTGAAGCGGGCGAAGCGCTGCGGGTCGGCGGCAAAAAGCGCCCGCGGCGAGGGTGGCGTCGCACCCAGCCGCGCCAGTTCCGCCCATTCCGCTGCCAGCGATTCGCCCATGGTGCGTCTCCTGCCTTTTCAGCGGGAATTATAGCCCGGCAGGCTGCCCGGCAATCACCACGGAGAGGTCATCGGCCCGCAACAGCCGCCCGGCCACCGCCGCCAGTTGTTCCCGCTTCAGGGCCGCCAGCCGCGCCGGCCGGCCCGCCAGCCATTCCGGTGCGCGGTCGTTCTGCCGCAGCGTCAGCAGCCCGTCCGAAATCCGCCGGCTGTCCACGAACTGCAAGGGCAGGGCGCCGGTCAGGTAGGCTACGGCGTCGGCCAGTTCCTCGTCGGTCGGCCCGGCCTCTGCCATGCGGCGCCATTCCGCCTTGGTCACCGCCAGGGTCTCCGCGACCCGGGCGTTTTCGCTGGAAACCGCCCCGATCAGCGTGCCGCGATGGAACATCAGGTCCAGCCCGGCGGAGATGCCATAGGCCAGGCCGCGCTCCTCCCGCACCGCCTGCATCAGGCGGGAGGAGAAGCCACCGCCACCCAATACGCGCAGCATGACCTGGGCTGCTTCCCAGTCCGGGTCGGTGGTGGCCAGGCCTTCCTGGCCGAACATGGCGGTGGATTGCGGCACCGGCATCGCCACCACCTGCTGGCCGAAGCGGGTGAAGGCCGGCAGTGGCGGCGGGGCGGGCGGGGCGCCGCTTGGCAGGCCGCCGAACAATTCGGCCAGCAGTGCCGACAGGGCTTGCGGCCTGATGGCGCCGGAGACCGCGACCAGCAGCCCGTCCCGGCGCATCTGCCGGGCCAGCGCCGCCTGCATCTGCGGCACGCTCATGCTGGCCAGGCTGGTGGCGGTGCCGGAGGAAGGGCGCCCGGCGGGATGGTTGGGGAAGGCCGCGGCCCAGAAGCTGCGATTGGCCTGGCCGCGCGGGGTTTCCAGCGCCCGGCGCTCGGCCGCCAGCGCCCGGGCGCGCACCCGCTCCACCGCGCTGGCGTCGAAGCGCGGCCTGGTCATGGCCAGGGCCGCCAGCCGCACCGCATCCGGCAGGGCATCGGTCAGGGCGCGCAGGCTGCCCTCGAACTGGTCGCGCCCGGCGCCGAAGCCGAGGCTGATGGCCTGGTCGCGCGTGGCATCGGCAAAGGCGATGGCGTCCAGCTCGCCGGCGCCCTCGGTCAGCAGGGCGGCGGCCTGGGCGATGGCGCCTTCCTGCCCCGTGGGGTCCAGGCTGGCGCCCCCGGCCCAGGACCAGGAGACGCTGACGATGGGCAGGCTGTGGTCTTCCACCAGCCAGGCGCTGCCGCCGGCGAAGGGGATGACCTGGATGGGCAGGGAAAAACCCGTGGGCGTACTCATGCCGGCAGGTGCCAGGCGTTGATGCCGGCGGGCGTGCCGAGCACCGCATGGGCGGCGGCCATCACCTGGGGCGCCGTCACCGCACGGATATGGCGCGGCCAGAACTCCACCGTGTCGATGGTCAGGCCATTGGCCAGCGCATCCCCCAGCAGCCGCGGCGCCGCGCCGATGCCATCCAGCGCCAGCACCGCGCCGGCGGTCAGCTGGCGGATGGAGCGGCGGACCTCGTCCTCGGTCACGCCGCCATCCAGCAGGCGGGCGATCTCGGCATCCAGCGCCGCTTCCAGCCGGGCCGGCGCCACCCCCTGGCGGGCGGTGGCGGCGAAGGAGAAGGTGGTGAAGCTGGGCACGTCGCCGGAATAGGAAACCCCGGCCGAGGTGGCCAGGCCGGCCTGCACCAGGGCGCGGTTCAGCCGGCTGCCGGGGCCGCTGCCCAGCAGGTGGGCCAGCACTTCCAGCGGGTAGGCATGCCGGGTCTCGCCGAACAGCAGGCCCGGCGCCAGCACCTGGCGCATCAGGCTGGCCTCGCGCACCGCGGCGTCCTTCAGCTCGAAGCGCTGCACCCCCTGCATCGGCGGTGGCGCGGCGCGGTCCCGCCCCTTGGCCGGACGGGCCGGCACGCTGCCGTAGAGGTCCTCGGCGAGGCGGCGGACATCGGCCTCCCGCGCGTCGCCGGCCACCACCAGCACGGCGTTGCCCGGGGCGTAGCGGCGGCCGTAGAACTCGGCCAGGTCGTCGCGCGTGATCGCGCGGATCTCGTCCTCCCAGCCGATGATCGGCCGGCCAGCCCAATGCTGCCGGCCCCAGAGCGCGGCTTCCTGCGCTTCCCAGAACTTGGCGCGGGGGTTGGCGTCGGTGCGCTGGCGGCGCTCCTCCAGGATCACCAGGCGCTCGGCCTCCAGCGTATCGGCCGGCAGGGTCGGGCCGGCGAAGCGGTCCGCCTCCATCCGCATCACCAGCTCCAGGCGCGATGCCTCGATATGCTGGTGATAGGCGGTGACATCGCGGGAGGTGAAGGCGTTGTCCTGGCCACCCTGCTTGGCGACGATCAGCGAGATGGCACCGGGCGCGACATTGGCGCTGCCCTTGAACATCATGTGCTCAAGGAAATGCGCGGTGCCGGAGCGGCCGGCCGGGTCTTCCCCGCCGCCGGCGCCGTAGAACAGGTAATGCGCCACCACCGGCGCCCGGCGGCTTTCTGCCAGCACCACGCGCAGGCCGTTCGGCAGGGTCCAGGTGCTGGCGCCGAACAGGGCGCGGTCGGCGACGGCGGGTTCGGTCTGCACCAGGGCCGGGCTGGCCGGCTGCGCGGCGGCAAGCGCGGGTAGCACGGTGGCGCCGAGGGCAGCGGTGGTCAGGCAGGTGCGACGGGTCAGCTTGGGCATGTCCGGCAAGATGGGGCGGGAATGCCCGGCCGCCAAGCTATCCGGTTGTGATCGGGGTGGATATGGCAAGGCCGTGCGAGGCCCGGCCGACCTAAAACTATATCCGTTCTGATGGAATCATCAGAACGGACTTCTTGCTCTGCAACCTATCGAAGCTACAGCACGAAATCCGTTCACACTGCTTCAGTGTGAACGGATAGTGGTGTAGTTCAGAAGATGCTTTCCAGCACCCGGACCACCGGGTTGCCGCTGCGCGCCGGCTGGATGATCGGCGTCTCGCCTTCACCGGTGTCGCGGCCCAGGGCGGCGTTTTCACGCAGGCGCTGGCTTTCGCGGCGCGGGTCCACCGGCACGCCGGGCTGCTCGGCGGCGCGCCAGAACATCAGGCTGTCGACGAAGCTGCTGTCCGGCCGGTCCAGCCGCAGGCTTTCCTCATCCACACGGCGGCGGATGTCGCCGCTGACCGACTGGCCGCCGGCGGCGCTGAGCAGGGCATTTTCGCCAGAGCTGACGCGCGCGCTGTTGCCGCGGCCGAGCGCGGCGCCGGGCACCAGGGCGGCTTCCGCCTGCTGGCGCTGGTTCAATTCCTGCGGGCGGACGGCGCCGGGGCGCGGCGTGGGCAGCGCGCCCAGCGACGGCGGCATGGAGAGCGGCGCGCGGGTGGTCACCGCGAACTCATCCGGTGCATCCCGCGTCAGGCCAAAGCTGCGCATGGTTTCGCCGGACCCGCCGCAGGCGGCAAGGGGGGCCAGCACGGCCAGGGCCAGCAGGGCACGGTAGGCGGAGGGACGGCAGATGCTCATGGGTTGCCTACTTAGCCCCCGGATCGCGCCTGAACAAGGCATCTGCCACCAGCATGCCGACGCCGCACACAATCCCGGCATCCGCCACATTGAATACGTACCAATGCCAGCCGGCCAGGTGGACATCGACGAAATCCACCACCGCCCCGAAGCGCAGCCGGTCGATGACGTTGCCGACCGCCCCGCCGATGACCGAGCCGAGCGCGGCGGCGACCCAGGCGGTTTCCGCCCGGGCCATCCAGCGCAGCAGGAACAGCGCAATGCCGACCGCGGCCAGGGCCAGCACCAGCTGCACCGCGAAGCTGTCGCCCCAGAGCAGGCCGAAGGTGACGCCGCGGTTCCACACCATGGTCAGGTCCAGCCCGGCCGGGCCCAGGCTGAGCAGCGGGATGTTGCGGACCTCCGGCAGGTTCAGCCCGCGCAGCACCCACCATTTGGAAAGCTGGTCCGCCACCAGCATGGCCAGCGCGATGGGCAGGCCGAGCTTCAGCCGGCCCATCGCCAGGCTGGCGGCGACGGGGGCCATGGCCATCAGCTGGCCACCACGGCTTCGCAGCGGCGGCACAGCGTGGGGTGGGCGGCGGAGGCGCCGACTTCCGGCAGCACGCGCCAGCAGCGGTCGCACTTGGTGCCGGGGGCGACGCTTGGTTGGTTTGACGTCTGCATGCCGCCAAGCAATGTCACTTGCGACGCGATCAGCACCTCGGCCCATTCCTCAGCCGACAGCACGTTGGCTTCATCGTCGGGAGAAAAGGTAATGTCCATTTTGGCCTGTAGCGACGAGCCGATGGTGCCGGCCTTTCGGAGGTCTTCCATGTCCCCTGTAAGGATGCGGCGGTACGAGCGCACCTTCGCCCACTTCTCCGCCAGCGCTTCGTCCCGCCAGTCGCCCGGCACCACCGGCCAGTCCTGCAGATGTACGCTGTCGGCCTCGTCCGGGAAGCGCGCCTGCCAGGCTTCTTCGGCGGTGAAGACCAGCACCGGCGCCAACCACGTCGTCAGGCACCGATGCAGCGCGTCCAACACCGTACGCGTGGCGCGGCGGCGCAGGCTGTCCGGCGCGTCGCAGTACAGCGCGTCCTTGCGGATGTCGAAGTAGAACGCCGAAAGGTCCGCGGCGCAGAAGTTGTGGAGTTCGGGGTACACGCCACTCCAGTCGTAATCGGTCGCGGCCTGGCGCAGCTTCACGTCCAGCTCGCTGAGCCGATGCAGCACCCAGCGCTCCAGCTCCGGCAGCTCGTCATGTGCCACGCGCTCGGCTTCCGAAAAGCCTTCCAAGCCACCCAACAGCCAGCGCAGCGTGTTGCGCAGCCGGCGATACAGCTCCGCCTGCTGCTTCAGGATTTCCTTGCCGATCCGCAAATCGTCCGAGGTATCGGCGTTCATCACCCAAAGCCGCAGGATATCGGCGCCGTACTCCTTCATCACCTCCTGCGGTGCCGTGACGTTGCCGAGCGACTTCGACATCTTCCGCCCCTTCTCATCCTGCACGAAGCCGTGGGTGAGAATGGCCTTGAAGGGCGGCACACCGCGGGTGCCAATGCTTTCCAGCAGCGAGGAATGGAACCAGCCGCGATGCTGGTCCGACCCTTCCAGGTAAAGATCGGCCGGGAAGGGCAGGCCGCGCTCCTTGGTCAGCGTGAAGGCGTGGGTCGAGCCTGACTCGAACCACACGTCGACGATGTCCATCACCTGCTCGTAATGCGCGGGGTCACGCGGCTCCGCCCCGACGACGGGGTTGAGGAAGCGCTGCGCCGCGCCGGGCAGATACCAGGCATCGGCGCCCTCGGTGCGGAAGGCATCCACGATGCCCTGCATGACCGCGGGGTCGCGCAGCACCTCGCCGCTGCGCTTGTCGACGAAGACCGCGATCGGCACGCCCCAGGCGCGCTGCCGGCTGATGCACCAGTCCGGCCGCGCCGCCACCATGCTGCCGATGCGGTTGCGCCCCTGGTCCGGCACGAAATGCGTTTTTGCCAGCGCGTCCAGCGCCTTTTCGCGGATGCGGTTGTCGTCATCCATGGCGATGAACCACTGCGGCGTGGCGCGGAAGATCACCGGCTTCTTGCTGCGCCAGCTATGCGGGTAGCTGTGGGTCAGCTTGCTCTTCGCCACCAGCGTGCCGACGCTGTCGCAGGCGGCATAGACCGCGTCATGCGCCTTGAACACATGCAGGCCCTCGAAGCCCGGCGCGCCCAGCGGATTGAAGGTGCCGTCGTCGTTGACCGTCTCGGGGATGGCGATGCGCTCGGCCATCGGCCGGCCGGCGTTGACGCTGCGGACCAGGTTGAAGTCGTCCTCGCCATGGCCCGGCGCGATGTGGACGAAGCCGGTGCCGGCCTCGGTCGTCACGAAGTCCCCGGCCAGCAGCGGCACGGCGAAGCCATAGCCCGGGTTCCACGCCGCCAGCGGATGCGCCGCCACGGCGCCGTCCAACTCGGCGCCCTTCAGCACGCGCTTGAGGGTATGCGCCGCCAGCCCGGCATCCTTCTCGAACTGCGGCAGCAGCGGCAGCGCCACCAGAAGGTTCTCGCCGGGCTTGAGGAAGCTGCCCTCGGCCACTTCCACCACATGCACCAGCGCGTAGTCGATCTCTGCGCCATAGGCCACGGCACGGTTGCCTGGGATGGTCCAGGGTGTGGTGGTCCAGATCACCACGCTGGCACCGACCAGGTCCGCGGCGCCGGCTTGCTTCAGTGGAAACCGCGCCCACAGCGTCGGCGAAACATGGTCGTGATACTCGATCTCGGCATCCGCCAGCGCGGTCTTCTCCACCGGGCTCCACATCACCGGGCGCAGGCCGCGATACAGTGACCCGTTCATCAGGAAGCGACCGATCTCCTCGACGATCACTGCCTCGCTGGAAAAATCCATCGTGGCGTAGCGCCTGGCCCAGTCGCCACCGATGCCGAGGCGGATGAACTCCTCGCTCTGCACCCCCAGCCAATGGGCGGCGTAGTTCCGGCATTCCGCGCGAAAGTCCAGCACCGGGACGTCGTCCTTCTTCATCCCGCCCTGGTACTTGCCCTTGGGGTTGCGGTACTCCTCCTCGACCTTCCACTCGATCGGCAGGCCGTGGCAGTCCCAGCCCGGCACGTAGTTGGCATCGCGGCCGCTCATCTGTGCCGCGCGGTTGATGACGTCCTTCAAAATCTTGTTCAGCGCGTGGCCGATGTGCAGCGGGCCATTGGCGTAGGGCGGGCCGTCATGCAGCACGAACTTCTCGCGGCCGGCGGACTTGGCGCGCAGCTTGCCCCACAGGTCCATGGCCTGCCAGCGCGCCAGCGTGGCGGGTTCGCGCTTCGGCAGGTCGCCGCGCATCGGGAAGGGCGTATTGGGCAGGAAGACGGTGCCGCGATAGTCGCGGGTTTTTGCCAGTTCGTCGGTCATGGGTGCGTTCCAGGCCGCGCGCGGCCGTCATCGGGTGGCAGACTCACAGAAATCCCCGGCCCCTAGAGAGGGACCGGGCCTGGAATTCGAGCTATGGGCCACCGGTTCATCGCGGGGTTATCGGGGGTCAGCCGGCCCCAGGTCAAGCGAAGCCAGTATCTCCCGGGCCTGCCGCTCATCCTCGGCAATCGCCAGCTTCAGCGGCTCCAGCCCGTCGAACTTGCGGTCCTCGCGCAGGAAATGGCGCAGCCGCACGCCGATTTCCTGGCCGTAGAGGTCGCCCGAGAAGTCGAAGATGAAGGTTTCCAGCCGGGTCTGCGGGTCGCCGCCCAGGGTCGGCCGGCGGCCGATATTGCTCACCGCCTTCAATTCTCGCCCATCCGCCAGCAGCACCGTGGTGGCATAGACCCCGCGCGCCGGCTCCAGGTGGCCGCCCAGCCAGATATTGGCGGTGGGCCAGCCCAGCACCCGGCCCAGCTTGTCGCCATGCACCACCGGCCCACGGATTTCCCAGGGGCGGCCCAGCTTTTCGGTGGCGCGCTCGGGGTAGCCATCCTGCAGCAGCCTGCGGATGCGGGTGCTGCTGATCGGCCCCTGCGCGTCCGTCACCGGCGGCACCACGGTCAGGCCGATGCCGCGCGCCTCCGCCAGGCGACCCAGCACCGTGGCGTCGCCGCCGCGGCGGTGGCCAAAGGCGAAGTCGGCGCCGCAGGCCAGGTGCCGGGCGCCCAGAGCCTGGTGCAGGATCTCCTCGACGAAGGCCTCGGCCGGCATATTCGCCAGGGCGGCATCGAAGCTGAGTGCAAAGACCACCCGCGCCCCGGCGGCGGCCAGCGCGGCAGCCTTGGCCGGCAGCGGGGTCAGCCGGAACGGTGGGTCTTCCGGCCGGAAGTATTCGCGCGGATGTGGCTCGAAGGTCAGGGCGGCCAGCGGCAGTTCCGGCCGGGCGGCGTGGGCGGCGCGCAGCACCGCCAGGTGGCCCAGGTGAACGCCGTCCATGTTGCCCAGCGCCAGGGTGCAGCCCCGCAGCGCGTCCGGCACCTGGCGCCAGTCGCGGATGATGACGGGCTGGCTCATGCGCTGGGCTTGCTGGCGCGGCTGGGGACCGAGACGATGGCCTCGCCATCCAGCACGGATTTCCCCGCGACGGTGCAGATGGTGCTGAGCGTGGCGCGGCGCTTCTCGGGGTGCAGTTCCATCACTTCCACCGTGGCCGTCACCGTCTCCCCAATGCGGACCGGGGCGCGGAACTTCAGCGTCTGCGACAGGTAGATGGTGCCGGGGCCCGGCAGCTGGGTGCCCAGCACCTTGGTGATCAGCCCGGCCGCCAGCATGCCGTGGGCGATGCGTTCCTTGAAGATGGTGTCCTTGGCGTATTCCGCGTTCAGATGCATCGGGTTGGTGTCCCCGGTGACGGCGGCGAACAGCACGATATCGGCTTCCGTTATGGTCTTGCCGAAGCTGGCCTTCTGGCCAACCGTCAGGTCCTCGAAATATACGAAGTCGGACATCGGCTTTCCCCCGGGACCAGGCAACTGCGTCAGGCTGCGGCGATTGCTCTAGCCGGGGGGCGCCGGGGCGACAAGCGCCGCCGCTTCCCTCCGCCGGCCACCCGGCGCAGGATGGCTGGAAAGGGAGAGGTCCATGCCCAACGCACTCATCATCGGCGCCGGCGAGGGGTTTTCCGCCTCGCTCGCCCGGCTGCTGACCCGCAACGGCTATTCCGTTGCCTTGGCCGCGCGCAACACGGCCAAGCTGGCGGCGCTGGCGGCCGAGACCGGCGCCAGCCTGCACGCCTGCGACGTGACCCAGCGCGCCGAGGTGGAAGCCCTGTTCGCCGCTGTGCCGGACAGCGACGTGGTGGTGTGCAACCCCAGCTACCGCATTCGTGGCGCCTTCGCCGAGCTGGACCCGGACGAGGTGCAGAAGACCTTGCAGGTTACCGCCTTCGGCGCCTTCCTCTGCGCCCAGCAGGCGGCCAAGCGCATGGTGCCGAAGGGCGCCGGCACCATCGTGCTGACCGGCGCCAGCGCGGGGGTCAAGGGCTATCCGCAGTCGGCGCCCTTCGCCATGGCCAAGTTCGCGCTGCGCGGCATGGCCCAGTCCATGGCGCGGGAGCTGCATCCCAAGGGTGTCCACATCGCCCATATCGTCATCGATGGCGGCATCCGCAGCAGCCGCCGGCCGGAGAGCGGCGATGCCACGCTGCTGGACCCCGATGCGATTGCCGAGAGCACGCTGCACCTGATCAACCAGCCGAAATCCTCCTGGAGCTGGGAGATCGAGGTGCGCCCCTGGGTGGAGAAGTTCTGACCCTGCGGCGCCGCGTTGCCGGGGCTCGCCTGGCCGGGCATGCTGGCGGCAACGAAGACCGAAGGAGAGGAAACCACCCATGAGCATCATTGTCCTGCTGCACGGCGCCTATCAGGGTGGCTGGATCTGGAACCTGGTGGCCGCCGAGCTGCGCGCCCAGGGCCACCTGGTCTTCACCCCCACGCTGGATGGCTGCGCCGAGCGCGCCATGTACCTGCGCCCCGGCATCACCACCGAAAGCCAGGCCGAGGAAGTGGCGGCCATGATGCACTTCTACGACCTGAAGGACGTGGTGCTGGCCGGCACTTCTACGGGTGGCATGGTGCTGTGCGCGGTGGCGGAACGCGCCCGCGACCGGATCGGCCGCGTGGTCTTCGCCGATGCCCTGGCGCTGATGGATGGCGAGCGGCTGGACGAGATCGTCAACCGCCCGACCAAGGTGAACAGCGCGCTGACATCAGGCCCGACGCGGGAGGATGCCGAGGGCCGGCTCTTCGCCGACTTCCCGCCGGCGCTGAAGGCCTTTGCGCTGGAGCGCTACACCCAGCACCCCATTGCCGCGATGGAAGCGGCGGTGCGGCTGCCCAGCTTCTGGCAGCAGAAGTGGAACGCCAGCGTGCTGTGGTGCCGGCGCAGCGCCAACCCGCCCAAGGCGCACCAGGAACGCGCGGCGCAGACGCTGGGTGCCCGCTGGCATGAGCTGGATACCGGCCACTACCCGATGCTGACCGAGCCCGCCGCGCTCGCGCGGATCATTGCCGAAGGCTGAGGATATAGGCCACGACGGTGTCGACCTCATCGCGCGACAGCGCGTAGTTCGGCATCACATCCTTGTGGCGCTGGCTCAGCCAGATGCGCAGCGCCGACGCGTTGGGCCGGTGCTGGGCGATGCTGGCGAAGCTGGGCGCGGCATCGCTGCCGGTGCGGCTGCCGCTGCCGACCACATGGCAATTGGCGCACCAGGCCTCCGCCACCGCGCGGCCCTGGGCCAGGGCCTGTGTCTGGGTCTGCGCCGCCGCGGGCAGGGCGGCCAGGGCCAGCAGCAGCAGCGACGAGAATATCCTCATGGCCTCGGTTCCTTCCTGGCGGTGCAGCCCGCGGTGGCGGCCGAAGCCGGGGGTGAGCCTTGGCCTGCTGCCCCTGCCTGTCGCATGGCCGGCACCATGGCGCCTTGCGGCGGCGCAAACCAAGGATTACGCGGCGCACGATTGGGAGACCTGCGATGACCCTGCCCCGCCGCCTGCTGCTGGCCGCCGCTGCCGCCCCGCTGCCCTTGCGCGCCCAGTCGGCGCGGCCGCTGACGCTGGTGGTGCCCTATGCCGCTGGGGGTGGCACCGACATCTCCGGCCGTGAATTCGGCATCGCCCTGGCCCAGGCGCTGGGCCAGACCGTGGTGGTGGACAATCGCGCCGGCGCCGCGGGGCATGTCGGCTCGGTCTCGGTGGCGCGGTCGCGGCCGGATGGCACCACGCTGCTCTATGCCGTCTCCACCAACATCGTGGTCAACCCGCATCTGCAGCGCGGCGACCGGCTGGACCTGGCGGAGGCGCTGGTGCCGGTGGCGCAGACTTCCTCCTACCAATACCTGCTGGTGGTGAATCCCGAGGTGCCCGCCCGCACCTTGGCGGAACTGCTGGCGCTGATCCGCGCCCGGCCGAAGGGGGAACTGACCTATTCCTCCGGCGGGGTCGGCAATGCCAACCACCTGGCCGGCGTGCTGTTCAGCGAAGCGGCGAAGGTGGAGATGGAGCACGTGCCCTATCGGGGCACCGCCCCGGCGCTGCTGGACGTGGTGGCCGGCCGGGTGACGATGAACTTCTCCTCCCCGCCGCCGGCCATTGCGCTGATCCGGGAAGGCCGGCTGCGGCCCATTGCGGTAACCGGCGACCACCGGATTGCCGCGCTGCCGGAGGTGCCGACGCTGGCCGAGGCGGGGCTGCCCGGCGCCGTCATCACCGGCTGGCATGGGGTGTTCGCGCCGGCCACCACGCCGCCGGCGCTGCTGGAGCGGCTGGCCATCGCCGCCAGGACCGCCGCCGCCAGCCCTGGCTTTGCCGGCAGGCTGGAAAAGGAAGGGCTGGAGCCGGCGCCGAGCCGGCCGCTGCCTGAGTTCGGCGCCGCGGTGAAGGCCGAGAGCGCCTTCTGGGCCCGCAAGATCGCCGAACTCGGCCTCAAGCTGGAATAGGCGCGCCGCCTACCAGTGGCGGCCGCGCCAACCATAGCCGTAGCCGTAACCCCAGCGCGGCCCGACCACCACGGTGGGGCCGTAATACGGGTAGGGGGCGGCGTAGTAGGGGTAGGGCGCCGCATAGACCGGCGCGGGATAGGCCGGCGCGGCATAGCGATAGGCCGGGGCGATCGGACCTTCGATCTTGTTGCCCGAAGCGGTCATGCACTGGGAATAGGCCATGTCGAAGATCTGCTGCGCGCTGTAGCCGGCCTGGCGCGCCTGGTCCGCCCCCACGGCGCTGCCGGCCAGCAGGCCGATGCCGGCGCCGACCGCCGCACCGGCGCCCGCCGCACCGCCGGCCGAGCCCAGCAGCGCCCCCGCCGCCGCGCCCAGCGCGGTGCCGGCCACGGCGCTGCCCACGCCGGCATTGGTGCCGGACTGGGCGGTGCCGCCGGAATTGTTCATGGCGTAGCCGCGGCAGTTCACGTCTTCCTGCTGGAACTTCACGAGGTCCTTGCCCTCCGGCGGGGTGGCAAGCACCGTCGGCGCCGAGGGCGGCGCCACGGCACAGGCCCCCAGAGCCAGCAGGCCGGTGAGGCTAAGAGCGAGCTTGCGGTTCAGCATGGCATCCCCCGAGAGGCACAGGACAGGCATTGACGGCAGTATAACGCGGCCAATGCGGCAAGGGCATGGCCGGCAACTTTAAGTATCGCAACGCTGGTTACGTTTCGTCACGCGGGGTGCCTGGGCCTCAGGCCGCGACGCCCTGTTCCAGGAAGCGCCGGAACAGCCCCACCGCCAGGTCCAACTGGTCCAGCGGCACGCATTCGAAGGGGGTATGCGCGGTCTCGATCCCGCCGGGGCCGAGGATGACGCAGGGGGCAACCTCCTGCAGCTCCGAGGCATCGGTGCCGAAGGGCACGGTCAGTGCGGCCTTGCCGGTCAGGTCGCAGGCCAGCCGGATCAGCGGGTGGTCCAGCGGCAGCTCCGGCGGGGTGCCTTCGGCCGCCACCACCAGGGTCACGCCATGGCGCTCCGCGGCGGCCTGTACCGCGGCCAAAATCGGCTTGGGGTCCAGGCTGCGGGAATAGCGGAACTTGATGCGGCAGCTGGCCAGCGGGACGTTCACGTTCACCGCGGTGCCGTGGTTGTCCACCACCAGGTTGAAGTCGGAAAACGGCGGCGCATAGGCCTGGTCGTGCAGCGCCGGGTCGTGCCGTAGCTGCTCATAGATACCCTTCATATCCGCCAGGAAGGGGATCAGCGCCCAGTTGGCGTTCAGCCCCTGGCCGGTGGAGGAATGCGCCTGAACCCCCTTGGCGGTGGCCAGGAAGTTGATGCTGCTGCGATGGCCGCGCACCGGCGTCAGGTGCGTTGGTTCCGCCACCACGATGCCCTTCAGGCCGAGCCGGCGCGCCGCATCGCTGGCGGCGACGGCGCGGGCGCCGGCCTTGGTGGTTTCCTCATCCGTGGTGATCAGCAGCGTCGCCGGGACGTTGGGGCCGACCGAGAGCGCCGCCATGACGCAGGCGGCGACCGGCCCCTTCATGTCCACGCTGCCCAGGCCGTGCATCACGCCCTGGCTGTCCACCCGGGGGTCCCAGGGGTTGGTCTGCCAGCCGGTATCCGGCACCGTGTCCATGTGGCCCGAAAGCGCATAGCCGCCGGGCGGGCCGCGATGCGCCACCAGGCAGCGCTTGGCCATGCCATTGGCGTCCGTGTAGTCCACCCGTTCCACGTCGAAGCCGGGCAGGGCGGCCTCGATCCGTTCGGCCACGGCCAGGTTGGAAACAGAGGAGCGGCTGTCCAGCGCCACCAGCTCGGCGGTCAGCCGGGCCACGGGGGCGAGGGTATGCAGGGCGGGGGCGGAAGGCGTTTGGTCGGGCATGCCGCAAGCTTGCTCCGGAAGCGCGAAACGGCAAGGGTGCGCGACATGACAGCGCCCGAATACCTCGACCCCCGTTCCGGCCAGACCTGGCCGCTGGCCCACCCCCGCTGGTGTGGCGATGCCGGCCAGCCGCTGCTGCTGACCCCGCTGCCGGGCATGGCCCGCGCCGAGATTGCCGGCGGCGACCGCAGCCTGTGGCGCTATGCCGCCAGCCTGCCCTTCGTGCCGGAAAGCCGGATCAGCATGGGGGAGGGCTGCACGCCGCTGGTGGAGCGCGTGTTCGGCGGCGCCACCGCGCTGCTGAAGTGCGAGTGGTTCATGCCGACGGGGTCGTTCAAGGACCGTGGTGCCTCGGTGATGCTCTCCCTGCTGCGCGCCCAGGGCGTTGACGCGGTGCTGGAGGACAGTTCCGGCAACGGCGGCGCCGCCATCGCGGCCTATGCGGCAGCCGGCGGCATGCGCGCCAAGATTTTGGTGCCCGCCAGCACCAGCCCGGCCAAGACGGTGCAGTCCCGCGCTTCCGGCGCCGAGATCGAGCTGGTGCCCGGCAGCCGGCAGGATTGCTCGGACGAGGCCGAGCGCCAGGCGGCGCGGATGTTCTACGCCAGCCACAACTGGCACCCCTTCTTCCTGCACGGCACCAAGACCCTGGCCTATGAGCTGTGGGAGGATTTGGGTTTTCGCGCGCCAGACAACGTCATCGTGCCCTGCGGCGCCGGGTCCAACGTGCTGGGCTGCGGCATCGGGTTTTCGGAGCTGCTGCGGGCCGGGCAGATCGCGAAGCTGCCGCGCATCTTCGCGGCGCAGCCGGCGAATTGCGCGCCGATTGCCCGCGCCTTCCTGCGGGAGGCAGCGGTCGCGGCGCAGCCGACCATTGCCGAGGGGACGGCGATTGCCAAGCCGATCCGCCTGCCGGAATGCCTTGGCGTGCTGGCTGAGACCCAGGGTGGCGCGGTGATGCTGAGCGAGGCCGAGATTACCGACATGACGCTGCAGCTGGCGAAGGGCGGTGTCTATGTGGAACCCACCTGCGCCCAGGCCGCCGCCGCCTTCCAGCGGCTGCTGGCCGCCGGCACCATCAGCCCGAGCGAAACCACGGTGGTGGTGCTGACCGGCAGCGGGCTGAAAGCCACGCAGCGCTATGCCGAGCTGCTGGGGGTGGCGGTATGAGCCCGCCCCTTTCGCCGGGCGCCGCCGCGCCGCGCATCGCCCTGCTGGGCTTCTCCATCGAGTGCAACCGCTTCGCGCCGGTTGCGACCATGGCGGACTTCACCGGCCGCTGCTGGCTGGAGGGCGAGGCCATCGTCACCGATGCACGAGCGCCGGTCTCGGCCGCGCTCGGCGAGATGCCCGGCTTCGTCGCCGCCATGGATGCCGCCGGCCCCTGGCAGCCGCGGCCCATTCTGCTGGCCATGGCGGAGCCGAACGGTCCGGTGGCGGACGACGCCTGGGCGCGGATGTGGGCGCTGTGGCGGGAAGGCCTGGAGACGCTGCGCGGCCAGGTGGACGGGGTCTATGCCGTACTGCACGGCGCCGGCCTGACCGAAAGCCTGGACGACCCGGAAGGCACGCTGCAACGCCTGGTGCGAGAAGTGCTAGGCGACGTGCCCTTGGTGTGCAGCTACGACCTGCACGCCAATGTCTCGGAGGGCATGGTGCGGGATTGCGACGCCTTCGTGGGCTACCGCACCAACCCACATCTGGACATGCGCGAACGTGGCGCCGAGAGCGCGGGATTGCTGCGCCGCCTGCTGGCCGGCGAGCGGTTCCACCGCGCGATGCGCCGCCTGCCCATCGTGGCGCCGACCGTTTCCATGTTGACGGCCCAGGGGCCTTATGCCGAGGTGATCAACCTCGGCCAGCAGCGCGCCGCCGCCGACCCGCGCATCGTGAACGTCAGCGTGATGGGCGGCTTCGCCTATGGCGACACGCCGTTCAACGGCATGACCGCCGTGGTGACGGCAACCACGCCCGAAGCGGCGGAGGCGCTGGCGCTGGACCTGGCGCGGGAGGCCTGGGCGCGGCGTGATCGCTTCGTCGCCGCCCTGACGCCGCTGGAGCAAGCGACGCAACGCGCCTTGCACAGCCCGGTACCACTGGCCTTCGCCGATGTCGCCGACAACCCCGGCGGCGGCGCGCGCGGCAACACCATGTTCATCCTGCATGCCTTCGTCGAGGCCGGCGTGCGGGACTGCCTGGTCGGCATCATCCACGACCCGCTGCTTTCCGCCGCAGCCCATGCCGCTGGCCAGGGCGCCCGCTTCACCGCGCGCTTCAACCAGCCGCAGGGCACGCTGGGCGCGGACGACGCCTTCAGCCAGCGCTTCGATGCCGACGCCGAAGTGGTGGCGCTGTCCAACGGAGAGGTGACAGGCCGGCGCGGCATCTATGCCGGCACCGCCATGCGGCTGGGGCCGACGGCGGCGCTGCGCATCGGTGGCGTGACCGTGGTGGTGGTCAGCAACCGCGCGCAATGCGCCGACCCCGCCTTCTTCGAGCATCTTGGCCTGGACATCGCCAAGGCGCGTGCCGTGGTGGTGAAGTCCCGCGGGCATTTCCGCGGTGGCTTCGACGAGTTCTTCACGCATGACCGCATCGTGGAAGTGGATTGCCCGGGGCTGACCTCGCCAATCCTCACCCGCTTCGCCTGGACCAAGCTGCCGCGGCCGGTGCTGCCGCTGGATGCCGACGCAAACTGGAACGCCGCATGACGCTCGACGACCTGCCCACCCCCTGCCTGGTGCTGGACCTGGCCATCCTCAAGCGCAACCTGGCGATGATGCAGGCGGCCGTGGCGCGCCACCCTGGCCTGGTGCTGCGGCCGCACCTGAAGACCGCGAAAAGCCTGGACGTGGCGGCGCTGGCGGCACCGGGCTTCGGGCCCATCACTGTGAGCACGCTGGCGGAGGCGAAATACTTCGCTGCCGGTGGCTACCACGACCAGATCTACGCCGCCGGCATCACGCCGCAGAAGCTGGACACGGTGGCGGCGCTGAACGCGGCTGGCGCGCAGGTGAAGGTCATCACCGACGACGTGGAGGCCGCCCGCGCCATCGCGGCGCATCCGGGGCCGCTGCTGGCACTGGTGGAGGTGGATATCGGCGAAGGCCGCGGCGGCGTGCCGCCTGACAGCGCCGAGCTGCTGGAGATTGCCCAGGCGCTCGGCGGCACGCTGCGCGGCGTGCTCAGCCATTCCGGCCACAGCTACAATGGCCGCTCGCCGGAAGACATGGCGGCCGTCGCGGAGCAGGAGCGCAGCGGCATCGTGCTGGCGGCGAACCGGCTGCGCGAAGCGGGGCTGCGCTGCGACATCGTCTCGCTCGGATCCTCGCCCACCGCGCTGTACGCGAAGCGCATGGACGGCGTGACCGATGTGCGCGCCGGCGTCTACATGTTCGGCGACCTGTTCCAGGCGCAGCTCGGCACCCATGCGCCAGACGACATCGCCATGACGGTGCTGACCAGCGTCATCGGCCGCAAGCCCGCCCGCAACGCCGTGCTGCTGGATGCCGGCGGGCTGGCGCTGAGCAAGGACCGCAGCACCGCCAACGCGCCGAAGGACTACGGCTTCGGCCTGGTCTGGGACGAGGATGGCAAGCCAGGTTTCGGCGAGGCGATCATCAGCCGCACCCACCAGGAACATGGCGAGATGACCAGCAGCGCGCCGCTGCCCTTCGACCGCCTGCCGATCGGCGCCAAGCTGCGCGTGGCGCCCAACCATACCTGCATGACAGCGGCGGCGCATGACCGCTACCATGTGGTGGATGGCAGCCGCGAGGTCGTCGCGGTGTGGCCGCGCATCAACGGCTGGTGAGGAATCCAAGCATGTCGCAACGCCCGCTGTTTTCGCCCGCCCGTGTCGTGCCGCTGGGTGGCGGCGCCAAGCTGATCTTCTGTTCCGGCGTCACTGCCCGCGGCAGCGCGGCCGAGAACCAGCCGGTGGAAGTGCAGGCCGAGGAATGCCTGGCCCGGCTGGAACGCGCGTTGGCCACCGAGGGCGCCGACCTTTCGCACCTGCTGAAGATCACCACCTGGCTCAGCGACATGCGGCACTATGAGGGCTTCAACACCATCCGCCGCCGCATCTTCGAGGCGCTGCCGGTGCCGCCGGCCAGCACCTGCGTCGGCGGCGCGCAGTTCACCACCACCACGGTCTGCATCGAGATCGAGGGCATCGCGGTGGTGCCGGCGCCGTGAAGCATGCCGAGCGCATCCTGGCCGAAAGCGCCCGGCTGGCAACGGCCTGCACCGCCTGCGGCGAATGCGTGAAGGCCTGCCCGATGCCGGCCTGGCTGCCGCTGCCGCCGGCCATGCCGGAAGCCACGGCGCAGGGCATGCGCGCGGTGCTGCTGGGCGAGGAGCCGAACGCCGAGGGCTTGGCCTTCGTCGCCGCCTGCACCCGCAGCGGCAGCTGCAACGCCGCCTGCCCGGAGAAGCTGGATGTGGCCTTCATGCTGCGCCTGGCCACCATGCGCGTGCGCGGCGCGGTGGGTGAGGCGCCGCGCGTGCCGGTGAAGGACGACAAGGGCTGGGTCAGCCGGGTCAAGGCCTTCGCCCGCATGACCATGACCGAACAGGAGCAGCGCGAATGGACATGACCGACGCGGGATCGGCTGAAGGTCGCGGGGCTGACGCCGCCGATCTGACCTTCTGGTTTGGCTGCAACATGACCCGGCATGGCGAGATCGTCCGCCTGACCATGCGGCTGCTCGAAGCCGTGGGCATCACGGCCGAGGCCAGCGGCGGCCCGGCCACCTGCTGCGGCAGCCCGAAGGAACCCAGCGCTGCCATCAATGCCGGCATGGCCGCGCGCACGGTGCAGGAATTCAACAGCCGTGCCACGCCGCAGGTGGCCACCTGGTGCCCCAGCTGCCACATGAACATGCAGGACTTCATGGCGCCGGCGACGCCGACCAACTTCGAGACGCTGCACATCACCGAGGTATTGCACGCGAAGCGCGACCTGCTGCGCCCGCTGCTGACCCACGCCGTGCCTGCCCGCGTGCTGCTGCACCAGCACATCGGCTTCGACGGTCGGGTGCCGGTGAACCGCATGGTCGCCGACCTGTTGGCGCTGATCCCTGGCGTGACGGTGCTGGAGCAGAAGCCGCTGCCGGGCCACATGTGCTTCGGCTTCCAGTCCATCCCCGGCGCGCTGGAAAAGGCGCAGCGCGAGACGCTGGGTGCCATGGCCGCGGTGCAGGCGAACACGCTCTGCACCATCTTCCATAGTTGCCACCGGGAAGGCGTCAATCTGGAGCGCAACAACCCGATCCAGGTGAAGAACTGGGTCCACCTGCTGGCCGAGGCGGCCGGCTGGGACCACCACGACGACTACAAGGCCTGGCGCAACGGCGGCGTAGTGCCGGACGCGGCGCAGCAGGCCGCCGGCGATGCGGTGTTCGAGCGCCTGGTGGCGCCCGAACTGGCCAAGGCGCCGCTGGCGTAGCGCCGGGCGACGCTACAACGTGATCCACTTTGGTTGATCACGCTGCCGGCTTTGTTTGAGAGGCTGATTCACCGCTCCGGCGTTTCCGCCTGCGCGGATCAGGCTCCAGAGCACTATGCGCCCTGTCGGGCGCATAGTGCTCTGGAAGTAGTTGAATCTAGACCAAGAAATCCGTTCTGGCGATTCCGCCAGAACGGATATTGCTCTACCCCTCCATCCGCAAATCCAGCGCGTTGGTAATCGCCGTCCACTCCGCAAGGTTGCGGGCAATCTGCGCGCGGAACTCCGCCGGGCCCTGATAGGCCGGGATGGTGTCGATCTGCCGCAGCCGCGCCAGCGTGGCCGGCTTGTTCGCCGCCAGGCGGAAGGTCTCGTCCAGCTTGTCCAGAATGGGCTGCGGCGTGCGCGCCGGTGCCAGCAGGCCGGAGAAGCCAGAGAAGCGGAACCGTCCAGAATAGCCCAGCTCGGTCATCATCGGCACGTTGGGCAGGCTGGGGATGCGTTGCTGGCCACTCACCGCCAGCGGCCGCACGCGGCCGGCATGCACCATCTCCCCGGCCGCGGCCATGCTGTGCCAGCCGCCATGGATGCTGCCCGACAGCATCTCCTGCAGCATCGGGGTCTCACCCCGATACGCCACGTGTTCCATCTTCAGCTTGGCTTCATCGGCCAGCATCAGCGCGAAGGCGTGGCCGGTGCTGCCGCTGGCATAGCTGCCGAAGGAGAGGTCGCGCCCGGCCGACCAGCGGATGAACTCGGCCATGCTCGTGACCTCGGCCGGCACCTTGGGGCCGACGACGAAGGCGACGTTGCTGCTGCCCAGCCGCCCGATCGGCGCGAAATCCGCCACGGGGTCGTAGGGGAAGCGGCGCATCACCACCGGCGTCTGGATATGCGTCGTGATGGTGAACAGCAGCTGGTAGCCGTCCGGCGCCACCTTGGCGGCGTATTCGGTGCCCAGCAGCCCGCCGGCGCCGCCACGATTTTCGATGACGATGGGCTGGCCGAATTCCGGCTGCATCCCCTCGGCCGATATCCGCGCCCAGGTATCGGTGCCGCCGCCGGGCGGGAAGGGCACGATGAAGCGGACCGAGCGGTCCGGGTAGGCCGGCTGCGCGCGGCCCAGGGCTGGCAACAGCAACGGCGCGGCCAAAAGGGCACGGCGGTTCATAGCGTCTCTCCCTATTTTTCGGGTAGGCTAAACAGCGGCGGCGCGCGCGTCACCCCTCGGCGGTGATGCCCGTGCGCTCCACCAGCGCGGTCCAGAAGGCCAGGTAATCCTCCACGTCGCGCTTGAACTCGTCGGGCCCCAGGTATTGCGGCACGGTGTCCAGCTCGCGCATGCGGGTCAGCGTGGCCGGCAGGTGCATGGCGTAGCGGAAGGCCTCAACCAGGCGGGCCTGCACCGGCGCCGGCAAGCCCTTGGGCGCAAACACGCCGATGAAGCCGGTGCGGCCGAACAACTCGCGCGGGTAGCCCTCATCCACCATGGTCGGCACCTGGGGCATGGAGGGGACGCGGTCCAGCCCCAGCACCGCCAGCGGGCGCACCCGGCCGGCGCGGATATGCTCGCCACTGCCGGTCATGGAATGGAAGGCGCAGGGGATGCGCCCGCCCAGCACATCGGCCAGCATCGGTGCCTCGCCGCGGTAGTGCACCGCGGCCATGTCCAGCTTGTCGTGGTCCGAGATCACCTGGCCGAAGGCGTGGCCGGAAGAGCCGGGCGAATAGGTGCCGTAGTTCAACCCCTTGCCAAGGGCGTAGTCGCGGAACGCCCGCATGCTGTGCACCGGCAGGTCGCCGCGCACGCACCAGGGCAGCGCGGTGGTGCCGAACTTGCCGATGAAGCTGAAGTCGTTGACGGGGTGGTAGGGGAAGCGCTTCAGCACCACCGGCGTCTGCGCGTGGTTGGCGATGTGGAACATGATGGTGTGGCCATCCGGCGCCGCGTTCTTCACCGCCTCGGCGCCGATCATGCCGCCGGCGCCGGCGCGGTTCTCAATCACCACGGGCTGGCCGAGCATGGCGGCCATCGGTTCCGCCACCAGGCGGGCCCAGATGTCGGTGGCGCCACCAGGTGCCAGCGGCACCACCATCTTGATGGGGCGGTCCGGGAAGCCGGAACCGACATTCCCTTGGGCGCGGGCCAGCGCGGGCATGGCAAGGGTGGCAATGAGGGCGCGGCGGCGCATGCGTTTCTCCCGGGGGCAGTCTTGTTGCCCCCAGGCTACACGGGTCAGCGCCCGTCGGGGTAGTCTCGAGCGGGGCGGGGCTTATAGGCCGGCAGCGACCAGCCGCGCAGCAGGGCGGCGGCGCGGATCGCCAGGCAGAGCGCCGCGCCGGCCACCACAGCCAGGTCGCGCCCGGTGCCGTTGACCCGCAGCATCACGAACAGCGCGGCCCCGGCCGCCGCCGCCGTGGCGTAGATCTCCCGCCGCAGGATCAGCGGCAGCTCGTTGCACAATATGTCCCGCAGGATGCCGCCGAAGGTGGCGGTGATGGTGCCCAGCAGCACCGCCGCCCAGGGGTCGGCGCCGGCGATCAACGCGGTTTCGGCGCCGACCACGGAATAGATCGCCAGCCCCACCGCATCCGCCCAGACCAGCGCCTTGAACCGGCTCTCCACCCGATGGGCGAAGAAGAACACCGCCACGCCAACCACGGCGCAGATGCCCAGCAGCAGCGGCGCCCGCAGCCAGAACACCGGGGTGCGGCCCAACAGCAAGTCCCGCACCGTGCCACCGCCAAAGCCGGTGACGGCGGCGATGAGGATGAAGCCGACCACGTCCAGCCCCTTGCGGCTGGCGACCAGCGCGCCGGAGGCGGCGAAGACCGCGATGGCCACCGGGTCTGCCCAGCGGAGGAAGTCCTGCAGCAATGTCTCCATGGCGGGATTGTGCCGGCCTTGCCCGCTCCGGCGCAACGCGCGACAGTTTCGGCAAGCAGAACAGGGAGGAATGGCAATGCGGCTGGCAGGCAAGGTGGCGCTTATAACCGGTGCGGCGTCCGGCATGGGGCGCGCCACGGCGAAGCTGTTCGCCGAACACGGCGCCCGCGTGATGGTGGCCGATATGTTGGAGGCCGAGGGCGCCCAGGTGGTGGCCGAGATTTCTGCCAATGGCGGCGAGGCGATGTTCCAGCGCCTGGATGTGCCGGAGGAAGACCAGTGGGAAGCCGCGCTGGCCGCGATCCTCGGGCGCTGGGGCCGGCTGGACGTGCTGGTGCAATATGCCGGGATCAGCGGCAGCAACACCAACAACCTGTTCGACACCGCGCTGTGGGACCGGGTGATGGCGGTGAACGCCCGCGGGACCTTTCTGGGCGTGAAATACGCGGTGCAGCAGATGCGCACGCAAGGCGGCGGCAGCATCGTCAACATCAGCAGCATCAGCGGCAATGTCGGCCAGAAGGGCATCCACTGCGCCTACAACGCCTCCAAGGCCGCGGTGCGGCTGATCACCAAGTCAGTGGCGACGCAGGAAGGCGCGGCGGGCATCCGGCTCAACACCGTGCACCCCGGGCTGCTGCCGCCGATGCGGACCAGTGGCATTACGGCGGACCCGGTCACGCGGGCCAAGATGATGGAGCACGTGCCGCTGGGCCGGGATGGGCGCGTGGAGGAAGTGGCGAACGCGGTGCTGTTTTTGGCCAGCGATGAGGCGAGCTACATCACGGGGTCCGAGGTGCACGTGGACGGGGGGTATCTGGCGACTTAGTCGGGACGCGGCAGTGGCGGCGGCGCTCATGCCGGCGGTCCTGTCGGGGCCGCGGCAGCCCGCGGTTGCGGCCGCCCGGGGGCAACCCGGGGGCGGCCCGTTCCGGGAACTGTAAAAAATCCCTACCGGTTCGGCCTTGCCATTGGCTAGGTTGCGACCAAGCCAATTAACCAGGGAGGCTTCATCTTGGATCGTCGTGCTCTTTTCGGGGCGGCCGCTGCCGCGCCCGTCCTTCTCGCCGCACCCGCCATCGCCCAGACCCAGACCCCCGAAGTCCGCTGGCGCCTGGCTAGCAGCTTCCCGCGCACGCTGGATATCCTGTACGGCGGCTGCGAGAACATCGCCCGCCGCGTGGCCGAGCTGAGCCACAACCGGTTCCAGATCCGCTGCTTCCCGGCCGGTGAAATCGTGCCCGCGCTGCAGACGCTGGATGCGGTGCAGAGCAACAGCATCGAGATCACCCAGACCGCGCCGTATTACTTCATCGGCAAGGAGGCCAGCTTCGCCTTCTACACCGCCATCCCCTGGGGCCTGAACGTGCGGCAGATGACCGCCTGGCTGCACCATGGCGGCGGCGAGGCGCTGGGGACCGAGCTGTTCAACGACTACAACTGCTTCGGCATTGCCGCTGGTGACACCGGCGCGCAGATGGGCGGCTGGTGGCGCAAGGAGATCAAGTCCGTCGCCGACCTGCAGGGCGTGAAGTTCCGCATCGGCGGCCTGGGCGGCCAGGTCTTCGCCAAGGTCGGCGTCTCGCCCACGCAGATCGCCGGCGGCGACATCTACCCCAGCCTGGAACGCGGCGTGATCGACGCGGCCGAATGGGTCGGCCCCTATGACGACGAGAAGCTCGGCTTCGCCCGCGTGGCACCGTACTACTACACGCCCGGCTTCTGGGAAGGCAGCTCGCGCAACTACTTCCTGATCAACAAGCCGGCCTGGGCGGCGCTGCCGGATGACTACAAGGCCATCCTGAAGATCGCCTGCGCCGAGCAGGTCACGGCCATGTCGGCGCATTTCGACTACGCCAACCCCGCCGCGCTGCGCCGCCTGATTGCCAGCGGCACTCAGCTGCGCGCCTTCCCGCGCGACGTGCTGCAGGCGCTGTGGAATGCGGCGCATGAAGTGTACGAGGAAATCGCCGCCCGCGATCCGCGGTTCAAGAAGATCTGGACCAACTACAAGGCGTTCCGCGACGAGCAGTTCAGCTGGTTCCGCGTGCTGGAGACCAGCTACGACAACTTCGTGCAGCAGGCTTCGGCCCGCCGCTGAGCGACTGGGGGTGGCGGCCCAATAGCCATTGAAGCCGGAGCAAGAAATCCGTTCTGATGATTCCATCAGAACGGATATTGCTCAGGCCGCCACCTCTCCCACGCCTTCCCGCAGCATGTCGATCAGTGGCGCCACCAGCGCGCCCTGGGCGCCGGCATCGCCGAAGACGCACATCTCCGCCGTGCCCAGCGCCGGCAGGCCAGTCACCTCCGCCAGCCCAGGCAGAAAGCCGCCGCGGCCCAGCACGGTCAGCGCAAAGCCGGCCTGCGCCGCCGCCGCCACGCCCAGCAGGCTGGCACTGACGAACACCACCTCATGCGCCAGGTTGGCCCGGCCCAGCGCCGCCAGCGCGCGGTCGCGGAACATGCAGCCCGGCGGCAGCAGCGCCAGTGGCAGGGGGCGGCCTTCCGGCGCGCGCCAGTCTGGCGCGGCGGCCCAGACCACGGCCTCGGTGAAGATCGGCCGGCCTTCGGTCTCGCCATCCCGCCGCTTGCCCAGCACCAGATCCAACCTGCCGGCTTCCTGCTCGGCACGGAGTTCGTGGCTGCGGCCAACCTCCACTTCCAGCCGAACCTCGGGGTAGGTGCGGGAAAAGCGTGCCAGCAGCGGCGCCAGGGTGCGCGGCACGAAGTGGTCCGCCACGCCCAGGCGCAACCGGCCCGAGACCGCCGGCGCCACCATGCGCCGCACCGCCTCGTCATTCAGCGCCAATATGCGTCGGGCATAGCCCAGCAGCGCCTCGCCATCCCGCGTCAGCGCCACGCTGCGGCTGGTACGCTCGAACACGCGCCGGCCGATCAGGTCTTCCAGCCGCTTCACCTTCAGCGAGACGGCGGACTGGGTCAGCCCCAGCGCCGCACCGCTGCTGGTGAAGCCGCCGCGCTCCGCCACGGTGACGAAGCAGCGCAGCAGGTCGAGGTCGAGGTCTGGTATCCGCATGGCAGGAGTAGAACTCATGCCATGCGGGGTATCAATGATGCGGGCTAATGCTCAGCAATCGTTGCTGCTGCCGTAGTCGCCGCCATCTCCGCCGCTGTCGTAGCCGCCAGCGCTGGCGTCATCCTGGGCATAGCCGCCGCCACCGCCATCCCAGCTGGCCGGCGTGACATCCGCGGCAGGCGCCGCGGCAAACTTGTCCGGCCCGTCGAAGCCCTTGGCCCCGCCGCCGGCGTCCCAGCCCTGGGAAGCCGCCACCGCGTCGGGGTTCTGCCAGGGCGAGCCACCCAGGCCCGCCGCCGGAGCACCGCCACCAAAGCCGCCGGCCGCCGCCGCGCTGGCGTCCTGCCCATGGTTGCCGTGATTGCTGAAGGCGTTCATCAGCATGTTGCCGACCACCAGGCCACCGGCGACGCCGGCCGCGGTGCGCAGCGCACCGCCCAGGAAGCTGGGCCCCTGCTGCTGCGGCTGCTGGAAGGCCTGCGGGTTGTAGCCCGGCGGATACTGCGGCTGCGGCGGCGGCGCATAGCCCTGGGGCTGCGGCTGGTTGGCTGGCTGGGGCGGGCGCTGCTGGCCACCGCCGAACAGCCCGCCAAGGAAGCCGCCGCCCTGGCGCGGCGCCGGCGCGGCCTGGGCCTGCTGGGCCTGGCTGCGCGCCTGGTCGCGTTCCCACTCCAGCTGGCGGATGCGGTTCTGCAGCTCAACCAGCGCCGCTTCCTGCACGAAGGCGGTCTGCGTCAGCCGGTAGCGCGCTTCCGGATACTGCTGGAACAGCTGGCCGATCAGGGCGTCGGCCTCGGGGTCCACCGGCGGCAGCGGCGGCCGCGCCTGAGTGGCCGGCACGCTGCCGCCCCATGGGTTCCCCTGGGGATTCCCCGCGGCTGGCGCACCGCCTGCGCTGGCACCGGAAACCCGGGCCACATAGTCACTGATGATCCGGCGTTCTTCGTCGGTCATGATCCAATCTCCACGGCCCCCCGGTTCCCAGCAACGGCCGCCCCGTTGCCGAGCGGTCCGTTCTAAAAGGGGCCTGGGGGCGAAGTGGCCCGGCGCCGGCAGCGTTTCAAGTGACGGTTCAGGCTATCCGTTGCGGCAAGCCCAGCCGCGGCCATTCAATCGCAGGGCAGCGGTCCTGCACATAGCCCAGCCCGGCCGCGCGGGCGCGCTCGCCGGCGGCGGCGTCCACCACGCCCAATTGCAGCCAGACGGATCGGGCGCCGAGCCGGATCGCCTCGTCCACCGTTTGCCCCGCCTGGTCGCTGCGGCGGAACACGTCCACCAGGTCCAGCGGCCCGGCTTCCGCCAGGCTGGCCAGCACGGTGCGGCCATGAACTTCCCGCCCGGCCAGCACCGGGTTCACCAGCGCCACGTCGTAGCCGTGCTGCAGCAGGAAGGCGGGGATGTAGCAGCCGGCGCGGTCCGGCTTGTCGGAGGCGCCGACCACCGCAATGCGGCGCGTGGTCAGCAGCAGGTCGCGGATCTCGGCGTCGGTCATCTTGCTTCTCCAGCGCTGGCCGATTCAGACCTTCGGGCCTCGCGGCCCTGCGGTCATCGGGCCGCCAGAGTCTGTCAGGCGCAGACAGAAGCGCCTGACAGACTTTGAGCGGTTGCTTGAGCGGCTGATTCACGCCGCCGGTGATTCCACCGGCGACGATCAGACGCTAGAATTCTTCCAGCAGCCGTCCAAAGCCGAAGACCTTGTCCTCGATGCCATGGCTGCGCAGTACATGCCACCAGGTGGCGGTGTTGATGGCGATGACGGGCTTGCCCAGCCAGAGTTCCGCCGCCGCCGCCAGCCGCACCATGGAGAGGTTGGTGCCCACTTGCACCAGCGCGTCCACGTCGTCGCCATCCAGCCGGCGCAGCGCGTCGCGGCAGTCAGCCGTGGTGAAGGCGGCAATGCCGGTCCAGCTGGTGGCGTGCAGCGCGATGTCGCGCTTCACCTCGAAGCCCGCCTCCTGAAAATAGGTGCGGACGATGTCGTTCATGACCGGCCAGTAGGGGGACAGGAACGCGATGCGCTTGGCCCCGTGCCGGCGCAGCGCCTCCGCCGTGGCGATGCTGCCGCAGCTGACCTGCAGCCCGGTTTCGTCGCGCACCTGGGCGACGAAACGCTCCGCCCCGGCAACGCCGCCGTAGAAGGTGACGGAGGACATGCCCATGACGAAGCCATCCGGCTCCATCGTCATGCCCACGCGCACCGCATCCATGACGTTGCCGGCGATGACGTCGATGCCGGCCTTGAAGCTCTCGTTGGAGATGGCCTTGGCGTTGGGGGTGACGATGGGCCGGTAGTGGCAGGTGACGCCGGGTGGGCGCATCGCCTCGAAATCCGGCTGCACCACGGTATTGGTGGAAGGCCCGATGGCGGCGAATTTGGCGCGCCAGCCCAAGGCGTCTCGGGGGGCGTCACGTGCGGGCATGCATCACCTCCGCCGCCGTCATCAGGTCGGCGTATTTCTGGCCCATGTCGAACAGGTTGGCCTCATGCGGCCCCAGCGCGCGGTCGCCGACGCAATCGGTGGCGACGATGCAGCGGAGGTTGTGCTGCATGGCATCCACCACGCTGGCGCGGACGCAGCCTGACGTGGTGCAGCCCGCCACCACCACCGTATCCACCCGGCGGAACGCCAGCCAGGCGGCCAGGCCCGTCGCGAAGAAGGCGCTCGCCCCCTGCTTGCGCACCACCAGCTCGCCGTCGCGTGGCGCCAGCGCGGGCACGATCTGCGACAGCGGGTTCGCCTCGGTCAGCTTCAGCAGGGAAGGTGCCTTCAGCGTGAAGACGCCGGCATCGCTGCCGTCATCGGCATAGACCACGCGGGTATGCGCCACCGGCCAGCCGCGCGCCCTGGCATGTGCCAGCAGCGGCACGGTGGCATCGATGGCCGCCAGGATATTGCCGCCGCCGAAATGCGCGGGGTCGGCAAAGCCCGCGACGAAATCGACGATCAGCAGCGCCGGCGCCGCACCCATGCCGGCGCGCCCGGCGAAGCCCTGCTGGGCGTAGATGTCCAACTCGTTCATCCCGGTATCAGAGAACCAGCGCCGGGGGCTGGCAAGCCCCGGGTTGCTGCGGCAGGGTGCCGTCAAATCGTGGAGGAAACACCATGGACAACCGCGACCCCTGGTCGACGCAGCGCCGCGCCCCCCTGCCCACGCGCCGTCGCGCGCTCCTCGCCGCCACGCTCGCCGCGCCCGCCACCGCCCTGGCCCAGGTATCCGGCGGCCCGATTCAGCCCGCCGCGCCCTCCGGCGCTCCGGCCATCGGGCCGCGCTGGCCGGACCACCCCATCCGCATGATCGTCGCCTGGCCGCCTGGCGGCGGCGCCGATACCCCCGCGCGCCTGGCCGCGCCCACCATGCAGCGCGTGCTCGGCCAGCCCCTGGTCATCGAGAATCGCGGTGGCGCCAGTGGTGCCATCGGCCAGGGCGTTGCCGCCCAGGCGCCGGCCGATGGCTATACCGTGCTGGCGGATACCTCCGGCATCATCACCAACAGCCTGCTGGTGCCGAACCTCGGTTTCGACTCGGAAAAGGCCTTCACCCCCGTCTGCAAGCTGGTCGACAGCCCGCTGATCCTGGTGGTGCGCGCCGACAGCCCGCTGCGCAGCCTGGCCGAGCTGCTGGAACAGATGCGGCGCGAGGGCGGCAAGCTGCCCTTCGCCTCCTCCGGCGCCGGCGGCGGCACCTACATCAGTGTCATCACCCTGATGCAGCGCGCCGGCGTCTCGGCCACGCATGTGGCCTATCGCGGTGGGGCGCAGTCCATCCTGGGCCTGGTCGGCGGCGACGCGGTCTTCACCTTCTCCACCCTGCCGCAGGCGGTGCCGCTGGTGCTGGAAGGCCGGCTGCGCGCGCTGGCCGTCTCCACGCCCCAGCGCCTGGCCAACCTGCCGGACGTGCCCACCGTGGCGGAGCAAGGCTTCCCTGGGTATTCCTACGCCGAATTCCTCGGCTTCCACGTGCCCGCGGGCACCCCGGCCGGGCCGATCAACCGGCTTTGGGAAGCCGCCGCCGAGGCGATGAAGCAGCCGGAGGTGCTGGCCCGCCTCGGCCAGATCGGCATGCTGCCGGCCCCGCTCGGCCCGCGCGAATTCCAGCATTTCATCAGTGAGCATCGCGCCTTCCTGCGCGCCCGCATCGCCGATGGCAGCCTGAAGCGGGAAGATTGACGCCGCCCATTGCAGAAGGCGTGCAGTATACAAACTTCACGTTTACCGCGGGAGCGCATGATCCGGTGAAGCAAACCATCGGATGACGCCATGCGCCTCAAGCTGCCTCGCCTGACCCTGACGCTCCGCCTGCAAGCGCTGACCATCCTGTTCTCGGTGGCGGTCGCCGCCATCGTCGGCCTGGCGCTGCACCAACAGCACGCGGCCATGCTGGCCGGCCGCCAGGCGCAGTTGGCCAGCATCGTCCAGGTCGCCAAGGGCATGGCCGGCGCCCTGCACGCGCAGGAAAGCGCGGGCACGCTGACCCGCGACCAGGCCGTCGCCCAGTTCCGCGGCCTGGTGCGCGGCATGCGCTACAACCGCGATGACTACATGTTCGTCTACGACATGGAGGGCACGCTGCTGGTCTCGGTGCCGCAGCCGGCGATGGAGGGCCGCAACCGGCTGGAAACGCGCGACGCCGACGGCCGCCCGTTCATCCGCGACATGCGCGACCTGGCCCGCGCCGGCGGCGGCACGCTGAGCGTGGCCTACCAAAGGGAAGGCGAGACCGCGTTCCGCCGCAAGCTGAACCATGTCGAGGCCTTCGCCCCCTGGAACCTGTTCATCGGCACCGGCGTGTTCATGGACGACCTGGACGCCGCCTGGCACGAGAGCCTGTGGCGCCTGGTGCTGCCCGCGGCCGGCGTGGCGCTGCTGGGCCTGGTCGCCGCCCTGCTGGTGGCCCGCTCCATCGCCCGTCCGCTCGGCCGGCTGCACCGGCTGATGCAGCGCATCGCCGCCGGTGACCTGGCCGAGGAGGTTAGCGATACCCAGCGCGGGGACGAGGTGGGCGCCATGGCCCGTGCCACCGGGGTGTTCCGCGACCAGGCCCTGCAGGTGCGGGAGATGGAGGTGCAGGCCACCGAGGAGCGCCGCCAGGCTCGCGGCCGCCAGCGCACCGCCACCCTGGCCCTGGCGGAGGAGGTCGAGCGCACCGTCGGCGGCATCGCCGGCACGCTGAACGAGTCGTCGCTGCGGATGGCGGAGGCGGCCGAGGCTGCCGCGGGCGCCGCCAGCGACACCGTCATCCAGGCCAGCGGCGCCACCGAGGGCGCCGGCCGCGCCAGCCGCAGCGCGCAGACCGTGGCCGCCGCCGCCGAGGAGATGACCGCGACGGTCTGCGAGATTTCCCGCCGGGTCGGCGAAAGTGCGGCCATGTCGGCCGAGGCGCTGCAGAAGGTCCGCGCCACCGACGACACGATCCGCGCCCTGACGGACGGCGCGCGCCGCATCGGCGAGGTGCTGGGGCTGATCGCCGACATCGCCGGCAAGACCAACCTGCTGGCGCTGAACGCCACCATCGAGGCGGCCCGCGCCGGCGAGCATGGCAAGGGCTTCGCCGTGGTCGCCAGCGAGGTGAAGGCCCTGGCGGCGCAGACCGCCCGCGCCACGGACGAGATCGGCGGCCAGATCGAGCAGATGCGCGCCGCCACCGCCCGCACCGTCACCGCCATCGGCGATATCGCCGCCACCACCGCCCGCTCCAGCGAGATCGCCACCGCCATCGCCGCTGCCGTCGAGCAGCAATCCGCCGCGACGCGGGAGATTGCCAGTGCGGCGCTGGAAGGCGCCCGCGGCACCGATGGGGTTTCTGTCACCATCGGTGCGGTGGATGCGGCCGCGGGGCGCGCGGGCCATGCCGCCCAGGGCATGCGTGGTGCCGCGGCCGAAGTGGCGCGCCAGGGCCAGGCGCTGCGCCAGGCCATCGGTGCCCTGACCCAGCAACTGCGGGAGGCCGCCTGAGGCGGAACCCGCCTGCCGTGCTGGCCGGGTGCAAGGGCCAGCCCGCTCGCCGCGGTGACCGCCGGCCACAGCGCCGCGGCCGTCACTCCAACGGGTTGCAGAGCAAGCCATCCGTTCGGCTGATTCCAGCAAAACTGAGAGTGCTCTGGCGGCGGGGCGCTACAGCCCCGCCAACGGCAGCCGCCCGCGGCCGAAGGCATCGCGCAGCCGCTGCGCCGCCATCGCCTGTGCCTCCGCGGCTTCCGACACCACGGCGGCGGTGCCGAAGAACTCATGCACCGCGCCCGGCCAGGTCCGCTGCATCGCCGGCACCCCGGCCGCCTGCAGCTTGCGCGCCAGCAGCTCGCCGTCGGACCGCAGCGGGTCGATGCCGGCGTTGATGATGGTGGCTGGCGGCAGGCCGCGCAGATTGGCCTTCTCCACCACGTCCAACCGCGGGTCCTGCAAATCGAGCGGCGAGTTGGTCAGCTTGTCGACGAACCACAGGATGTCGTCGCGCCCCAGCGGCACGGCCGCGGTATTCTCCAGGTAGGAGGCCGTGCGCGTGTCCGTGCCCGCCACCGGATAGACCAGCAGCATGTGCACCGGCCGCGGCAGCCGCTGGTCGCGCGCAGCCATGGCCACCGAGATCGCCAGGTTGCCGCCGGCGCTTTCGCCCGCCACGGCAACGCGGGTGCGGTCGGCGCCAAGCTGTTCGGCATGACTGATGGCCCAGGACCAGGCGAACAGCGCGTCGTCATGCGCCGCCGGGAATTTGTGTTCCGGCGCCTGGCGGTAATGCGCCGAGAGCACCACCGCCCCGGTCTGCGCCGCCAGGGCGCGGGCCGAGGCGTCGTAGGCATCCAGCCCCGCGATCACCCAGCCGCCGCCGTGGAAATACACGATCAACGGGGCACGGCCGCCGCTGCCATCCGGCGCCGGGGAATAGATGCGCGCGGCGATGGCGCCGGCCGGGCCGGGGATGCTGATATCCCGCACCGAGGCCAGCGGCTGCGGCGCCTGGTCCTGGCCGCGCTGCTGCTGCACGCGGCGCACCGCATCGGCCATGCTCGGCTGGCGCCGGGCCTGTTCCACCGTCAAGGTCGCAACCGGCTTGGCGCCAAGGTCGATGAAGGCCTGCACCACCTGGCCCATTGGCCGGTCGGCCGACTGTGCCGTCTGCCGCGCCGCGCCGGGGCCGCCCAGCGCCTGCTGCCCCGCGACCGTGCCGGTGCCGGAGAGGTCCATGGCCGCGGTGGAGCAACCGCCGAGCGCCAGCGCGCTCAGAACCGTGGCGCGACGCGAGAGGAGGGGGCGAATGATCATTTTGTGCCTTCCGAGACCTGTTGCGGCGGAACGCGGGCCGGCCGGGCTTGTTCCCGGCGCCGGCGGGCGCATCTTCCCGGGCATGAACCTGCCCTTCCTGTCCCGCGCCCCGCGCGTCGCCGTGGTGCGGCTGCACGGTGCCATCATGGCCAGCGCCAGCCCGGTCGCCGGCCAGGCGCTGAACCTGGCCAGCCTGGCGCCCGTATTGCAGCGCGCCTTCAGCCTGCGCCGGGCCCGCGCCGTCTTCCTCGTCATCAACTCGCCCGGCGGGTCGCCGGTGCAGTCCAGCCTGATCGCCCAGCGCATCCGCGCCCTGGCCGAGGAGAAGAAGCTGCCGGTGGTGGCCTTCGTCGAGGATGCCGCGGCCTCCGGCGGCTATTGGCTGGCCTGCGCGGCGGATGAGATCATCGCCGACCCCGGCAGCATCCTGGGCTCCATCGGCGTCATCTCCCAGGGCTTCGGCTTCGGCGGCGCCATGGCCAAGCTGGGGGTGGAACGCCGGCTGCGGACGGCGGGCACGGAAAAGAGCTTCTGGGACCCCTTCGGCCCGGAACGCCCGGCCGACCTGGAGCGGCTGGACGCGTTGCTGGCCGAGTTGCACGCGGAGTTCCGCGCCTGGGTGGTGGAACGCCGCGGCGCCAGGTTGACGGCGCCGGCCGAGGAACTGTTCACCGGCCGCTTCTGGGCCGGCCGCCGCGCCGTGGAACTGGGCCTGGCGGATGGGTTGGGCGAAATCCGCAGCGAGGCGCGACGGCGCTATGGCCCGAGGGTTGACCTGGTGGTCTTCGGCGGGCGCCGGCGTGGGTTGCTCTCGCGCCTGATGCCCGGGCTTTCGGCCGAAGCCCTGTTGGCGGTGGCCGAGGAACGCGCGCTGTGGGGGCGGCTGGGGCTTTAGAGACAGCCCGGCGCAGACAGCAGCGCCAGGCTGACTCTACGCTGTTGTTTGATCGGCTGATTCACGCCGCCGGTGATTCCACCGGCGACGATCAGACGTTAGCCCACCAGCCGGAACCGCGCCGCCGTCACCGCGTCATCCCGCAGCGCGGCGTGCAGCAGCGCCGTCGCCTCCGGCGTTTCCGCCAGGGCCAGCAGCCGGTCGAACCAGCGGCACTGGCCGCGCACCCGCGCCTGGAACAGCCGGTCCAGCGCCTCGGCCGCGGGGCCGCGGCCCTGGCAGCAGGCACAGGCCACCGCATGCGGCATCAGCGCGTCGAAGCTGCCCTGCGCCACCGCGCCTGGCGGCAGCGTTCCGGGCGGCGCCTGCACCAGCACGGCGGCCGGCGGCCCCGCGGCCAGCGCGGCGGCCAGCGCCGCGGGGTCCGGCAGCAGGGTCAGCGGAATGCGGGCGTCGAGGTTCCAGGCCATACCTGCTAGACATAAGGATATATTTATGTCATTGGCAAGGTCATGGAACACCTGCTGGCCCAGCTGCGCGCCGCTGCCGAGCCGACCCGGCTGCGGCTGCTTGCGCTGTGCGCCCGCGGCGCCTTCTGCGTGACCGACCTGTGCGACGTGCTGGGCCAGAGCCAGCCGCGCCTGTCCCGCCACCTGAAGCTTCTGGTCGAGGCTGGTTTGCTCGCCCGCCTGCCGGAGGGGGTCAACGTCTTCTTCCAGGTGCCGGCCGGGGCCGACCTGGTGCACACCCTGCTGGCCCGCCTGCCGGAGGATGACCAGACCCTGGTCGCCGACCGCAGGCAGGCCGTGCGCCTGGCCGCCGAGCGTGCCCGCGAGGCCAGCGCCGTCTTCCGCCGGGATGGAGCGGACTGGGATGAACTGCGCGCGCTGGGCCTGCCCGCCGCCGAGATCGAGCAGGCGATTGTCGCGCTGCTGCCGGGGCGGATCCAGGCGCTGCTGGACATCGGCACCGGCACTGGCCGGCTGCTGGAACTGGTGGCGCCGCGCACCGCCCGCGCCCTGGGCGTGGATGCCAGCCGCGACATGCTGCACCTGGCCCGTGCCCGCCTGGCCGAACGCGGCCTGGCCGCGCGCTGTGCCGTGCGCCAGGCCGACATGTACCGCCTGCCGCTGCCGGATGCCGATTTCGACGTGGTGGCCATGCAGATGGTGCTGCACTACGCGGAAGACCCCGGCGCGGCGATTGCCGAAGCCGCCCGCGTGCTGCGCCCGGATGGCCTGCTGCTGATCGCCGACCTGGGCCCGCATCAGCGCGGCGAGCTGCTGGCGAAGCACGCGCATCGCTGGCCTGGCTTTGATGATGCCGCCATGGCCGGCTGGCTGGGTGCCGCCGGCTGCGCCGTGCTGTCGCCGGTTTCGGTGGCTGGCCCCCTTGAGGTGCGCCTTTGGCTGGCGCGCCGCATTCCCGGCATGGCGACCTCGCCGGTGCCGGCCCTGACCTTCTGATCGAGACGGAATATCCCATGTCCCGCCCCCATCTGCTTGACGCCCTGCGTGACCGAGTACTGCTGTGCGACGGCGGCATGGGCAGCCGCGTCCAGGCACTGACGCTCGATATCGAGAAGGACTATTGGGGCCGCGAGAACTGCACCGACGTGCTGGTGCTCTCCCGCCCCGACCTGGTGCGTGAAATCCACCGCGGCTACTACGAAGCCGGCAGCGACATGGTGCTGACCAACACCTTTGGCGGCTCCCCGGTGACGCTGGGCGAGTTCGACCTGACCGAGCGCGCCTTCGAGATCAACAAGAACGCGGTGGAACTGGCGCGGGAGGCGGCCGAGACCTTCGCCGATGGCCGCGACCGCTGGGTCATCGGCGATATCGGCCCGGGCACCAAGCTGCCCTCGCTCGGCCACATCAGCTACGATGCACTGGAAGCCGCATTGCAGGAGCAATGCCGCGGCCTGATCGCCGGCGGTGCCGACGCACTGCTGACCGAGACCAACCAGGACACGCTGTTCATCAAGGCCGCGGTCAACGCCGCCAAGGCCGCGCGCAAGGCGGCCAACAGCGACATACCCATCTTCGTGCAGGTGACGGTGGAAACCACCGGCACGCTGCTGGTCGGCCCCGATATCGCTGCCGCGGCCACCGTGGTGCATGCGCTGGACGTGCCCTTGATTGGCCTGAACTGCGCCACCGGCCCGCAGGAAATGGCCGAGCACGTGAAGTGGCTGAGCCAGAACTGGCCGGGCCTGCTGAGCGTGCAGCCCAATGCCGGCCTGCCGGAACTGGTGGACGGCCAGACCCACTATCCCCTCGGCGCTGCCGAGATGGCCAGCTGGATGGAACGCTTCGTCCTGGAGGACGGCTTCAACCTGATCGGCGGCTGCTGCGGCACCTCCATTCCGCACATCCAGGGGCTGGACGCCATGCTGCGCAAGGTGGGCAAGGGCTATCGCCCCACACCGGCGGCGCGCAAGCATTACTGGGTGCCATCCGTCGCCAGCCTGTATGGCGCGGTCAGCCTGCGGCAGGAAAACGCCTACTTCTCCATCGGCGAACGCTGCAACGCCAATGGGTCAAAGGCATGGCGGGAACGCCAGGCGGCGCATGACTGGGATGGTTGCGTCGCCATCGGCCGCGAACAGGTGGCCGAGGCCAGCAACAGCCTGGACATCTGCACCGCCTTCGTTGGCCGCGACGAAATGGCCGAGATGAGCGAGGTCATCACCCGCTTCACCTCCAGCGTGAACGCGCCCCTGGTCATCGACTCCACGGAAACGCCCGTCATCGAGGCGGCGCTGAAGCTGCATGGCGGCAAGCCGATCATCAACTCCATCAACTTCGAGGATGGCGAGCAGGCGGCCATCGACCGGCTGATCCTTGCCAAGAAGTTCGGCGCCGGCGTCATCGCGCTGACCATCGACGAAGTCGGCATGGCGAAGACCGCCGAAGACAAGCTGCGCATCGCCCGCCGCCTGATCGATTTCGCCTGCAACAAATACGGATTGCCGCAGAGCGACCTGATGATCGACCCGCTGACCTTCACCATTGCGACGGGTAACGAGGACGACCGCAAGCTGGGCCAGTGGACGCTGGAAGGCATCCGCATGATCCGGGACGAATTCCCGGATGTGCAGATCGTGCTTGGCCTGTCCAACATCAGCTTCGGCCTGAACCCGGCGGCGCGGCACGTGCTGAACAGCGTGTTCCTCGACCACGCGGTGAAGGCCGGCATGACCGGCGCCATCGTCCACGTCAGCAAGATCAAGCCGTTGCACCTGATCCCGCCGGAGGAAGTGCAGGTGGTGGAAGACCTGATCTTCGACCGCCGCAGCGAAGGCTATGACCCCTTGCAGAAGGTGCTGGAAATCTTCTCCGGCCGGAAGGCGGCCGACAACGTCAAGAAGGTGCGCGCCGAGACGGTGGAAGGGCGCCTCAAGGACCGCATCGTCGATGGCGACCGCAAGGGCCTGGGCGAGGAGTTGCAGGCCGCGCTGGACCAGGGCAACACGCCGCTCTCCATCATCAACGACGTGCTGCTGGACGGCATGAAGGTGGTCGGCGAGCTGTTCGGCGCCGGCAAGATGCAGCTGCCCTTCGTGCTGCAATCAGCGGAGACGATGAAGGCGGCGGTGGCCTATCTGGAACCCTTCATGGAGAAGATCGAGGGCCAGGAGAAGGGCACCATCGTCCTCGCCACGGTGAAGGGCGACGTGCACGACATCGGCAAGAACCTGGTCGACATCATCCTGACCAACAACGGCTACCGCGTGGTCAACCTGGGCATCAAGGTCCCGCTGGCGGACATGGTCGCCGCGGTGAAGACCCATAAGGCGCATGCCATCGGCATGTCCGGCCTGCTGGTGAAATCCACCGTGGTGATGCGCGAGAACCTGGAGGAGATGGCCCGCCAGGGACTGGACGTGCCGGTGCTGCTGGGCGGCGCCGCGCTGACCCGCAACTACGTGGAGGATGACTGCGTCCGCGCCTATGCCGGCGGCGAGACCAGCGGCCGCGTGGCCTATGCGCGGGATGCCTTCGACGGCCTGCACCTGATGGACAAGGTCACCGGCAACGGCTTCGATGACTACCTGGCCGCGGTGCAGAAGAAGCGCGTCGGCAAGGCGCGGAACGAGAGCCGCACGCTGGGCCAGGCCGACCCGCGCGGCTTCGCGCCTGTCGATATCGGCTATGCGCAAACCCGCCGCCGCGGGTTGCAGGCGGGCACCACAACACCGACGCCCCCCTTCTGGGGTGCCCGCGTGCTGGAAAGCGTGCCGAAGGCTATCATCCCCTTCATCAACGAACGCAGCCTGTACCAATTCCAGTGGGGCTTCCGGAAGCAGGGCAAGTCGCTGGAAGACTTTTTGGGCTGGGCCAAGCAGGAACTTCGCCCGGTGCTGAAGCGCATGCTGGCGCTGACCGATGAGCAGGACATCCTCAGGCCGCAGGCGATCTACGGCTACTGGAAGTGCGCCGGCCAGGGCAACGACCTGGTGCTGTTCCACGAGGATGGCAGCGAGGCCATCCGCTTCACCCTGCCGCGGCAGCCGAAGCAGGACGGCGAATGCATCGCCGACTTCATCACCGATATCGAGGACGGCCGCGACGTGATCGGCCTGCAGGTCGTCACCGTCGGCCAGAAGGCCAGCGACATCGCCCGCACCTGGTTCGAGGATGACCGCTACCAGGACTACCTCTACCTGCACGGGCTTTCCGTGGAGATGGCCGAGGCGATGGCGGAATACACCCACAAGCGCATCCGTGCCGAACTCGGCTTTGCCGGCGAGGATGACCGCGACATGGACAAGATGCTGCAGCAGGGCTACCGCGGCGGTCGCTACAGCTTCGGCTACCCGGCCTGTCCGCGGCTTGAGGACCAGGTGCCGCTGCTGCGCCTGCTCGGGGCGGAACGCATCGGCGTTTCCATCTCGGACGAGTGGCAGTTGCACCCGGAGCAGTCCACCAGCGCCATCGTGCTGCACCACCCGAAGGCGAAGTATTTCAGCGTGTGAGGGAAGGGGTCGGTCGCCGACCTGCGGGTTCGCAGGGGCGCCAACTCCTGCTTCGCCCCCGGCGCTTGCCCTTGGGCATGCGCAGGGGGTTGCGGCTTCCCCCCGGCTCGGGGCATGAACCTGCCCCAGCCGGAGCCGCACGCCACCCCATGACCACCTGGCCTGACCCCCTGGCATGACCCCCAAGCCCATGACCAGGGTCATCCGTACCGCCATCGGCAGCGTTGTCATCGCCTGTCTGGTGCTGGCGCTGAAGTTGGCCGCCTGGTGGCTGACCGGCAGCGTGGCATTGCTGGCGGATGCGCTGGAATCCGTGGTCAACGTGGCCGCCGCCAGCGCTGCCCTGGCCGCACTGCACTATGCGGCCCGCCCGCCGGACGCCAACCACCCCTATGGCCACACCAAGGCGGAATACTTCTCGGCGGTGCTGGAAGGCGCGCTGATCGTCATCGCCGCCTTCTCGATCCTGCATGAGGCCTATGGCGCCTGGGTGAACCCGCGGCTGATCAGCAGCCCCGATATCGGCCTGGCGGTCTCCGCCGTGGCCACCATCCTCAACCTGTTCTGGGCCATGCTGCTGTTCCGGCGCGGCACCGCCGCCCGCTCCCCGGCGCTGCTGGCGGATGCGCGGCACCTGGTGGCGGATGTGGTCACCTCGGTTGGCGTCATCGCTGGCGTGGCCGCCGCGGCGCTGACCGGGAAATACTGGTTCGACCCGCTGCTGGCGGCGCTGACCGCGGTCAACATCCTGTTCAGCGGCTGGGGGCTGATGAAGGCCAGCTTTTCCGGCCTGATGGATGAGGCGGTGCCGGACGAGCTGCTGGGCCGCATCCGCCGCGTGGTCGGCGCCAATGCCCAGGGCGCGATCGAGGCGCATGACCTGCGCACCCGCCATGCCGGCCGGCTGGTGTTCATCGATTTCCACCTGGTGGTGCCCGGCGGCATGACCGTGGACGACAGCCACGCGATCTGCGACCGGATCGAAACCGCGCTGAAGGCGGAAGTCGACGGCGCCGTCATCAGCATCCATGTCGAACCCGAGGGCAAGGCCAAGCATCACGGGGTGCTGGTGCTGTGAGGCTGCAGGCCGGGCTCGACCTGCCAACGCTGGGCCTGAGGGCGCCGGCGCCGCAGGAACGTTGGCTCGCCGCACCCCGTCTTGCCGCCCGCCGGCCCTGGCCCCCCGCGGCTTCCTTGGCGTTGCACGGGCTGGCGATGGGTTTCGCGCTTGGGCTGCTGGCGCTGCCCCGGTTGACCCCGCCCGGGCCCGACCAGCCGGTGGAGATCCTGTGGGAACAGCCGCCTGCGGAGGAATCCGCCAGCCTACCGGAAGCCGAGCCGCCCGCGCCGCCTCCGGTGCCGCCCCCGCCCCAGGCCGCGCCACCGCTGCCGCCCCCGCGCGCCGCCCCGCCCCTGTTGATGGAGCCGCCGCCGCCGGCCCTGCCGGACAGCACGGCGCTGCTGCCCCCGCCGCCGCCGCCGCCGGCCGAACAGCAGGCCGAGACGACGTCCGAGGAGGCGGAGCCGCTGCCGCTGCCGCCACCCCCGGCGCCGCCGCCCCCGCCCCCGCCACGGCCGCAGCCGGCCCAGCCCCCCCGGCCCCCCTCGCCGCAGCAGACCGAATCCCGGCAGCGGCCGGTCGACAGCGCCGGCCCGGTCAACCCGACACCCTCGGCCGAGGGCAGCGCCCGGATCACCGGCGCCATCAGCCCGCCCAGCCCGGAGTATCGCCCGCCGCAGCCGGCCTTCCCCGAGGGTGCCCGCCAGCGTGGCGAAACCGGCACCGTCCGGGTGCGCCTGCAGGTTGACGCCACCGGCCAGGTCACCCAGGTGGAGGTGCTGGAGACCTCCGGCTCGCGCGAGTTGGATCGGGCCAGCCAAGAGTATTTCCGCCGCTGGCGCTTCCGCCCCGCCCAGCGAGACGGCCAACCCGTGGCGAGCGAGGCGACATCGGCCATGACCTGGCGACTGAACGGCCTGTCGGCCGGCCGCGGATGGTGACGCTGCCATGGTGAAGCTGGACGTCATCACCACCCGCGGCGGCGATGCCGGGGAAACCTCTCTGGGCGACGGCACGCGCCTGGCCAAGGACGCCCCCCGCGTGACTGCGATGGGCGACGTGGACGAGTGCAACGCCACCATCGCCCTGCTGCGGCTGCACACCACGGGCGAACACGACGCCATGCTGGCGCGCATCCAGAACGACCTGTTCGACCTGGGCGCCGATCTCTGCGTGCCGGGCATCGAAGGCGGGCTGCGGGTGACGGCCGTGCAGTGCCTGCGGCTGGAAGCCGAGATCCAGGCGATGAATGCGGGCATGCCGGCGCTGCGCAGCTTCGTGCTGCCGGGCGGCACCCCGGCCGCGGCGCATGCCCACCTGGCCCGCACGGTGGCCCGCCGGGCCGAACGCGCGGTGGTGACTCTGGCCGCCGCCGAGCCGCTGAACCCGCTGGCCGTGCGCTACCTGAACCGGCTCAGCGACCACCTGTTCGTGCTGTCCCGGGCGTTGAACGGCAATGGCGCCGGCGACGTGCTGTGGGTGCCCGGCGGCGCCTGACCGCTTTACAACCTGGCCGCCGGCTGCTGACCTGACGCGGCAATCGGTGGAGCCTGCCATGTCGGACATCACGAAGACCGCCCAAGCCTTCTTCGACGCGTGCGAAACCGGCCAGGGCTGGGCCGGTTGCGCCGGCTTCTGCACGCCGGACGCCAGCTTCACGGCGCAGTCCGAACCGCTGGTCGGCATCACCACCCTGGCCGACTACGCCAACTGGATGCAGGGCCTGCTCGGTTTCATCCCCGATGGCCGTTACACCGTGAAGTCCTTCGCCACCGACGAGGCACGGCAGAATGTCTGCGCCTATGGCGTGTTCCAGGGCACCCATACCGGCGAGGGCGGACCGTTGCCGCCCACCGGCAAAAGCACCGCGACGGACTATGTCTATGTGATGCAGTTCACCGGCGGGAAGATCAGCCACATGACCAAGATCTGGAACGCGCCCTGGGCCATGAAGGAACTGGGCTGGGCCTGACCCGACGGGCGGCGCCAGATACCACCGGTCAGGTTCTTCGGCCGCCGATACCAGGTTTTCCTTCCCTCAGGCCGCCTGGGCCAGGGCGCTGGTCGCCACCCGGTTCCGCCCGCCGGCCTTGGCGGCATAAAGCGCCGCATCGGCGCTGCGCAGCAGGGCGTCGGTGTCCACCGCCGCGTTATCGGCCGGCGCCACGCTGGCCACGCCAAGGCTCACGGTCATGACGCCCAGCGGCGGATTGCCCGCATGCACCAGGCCGGCGGCCAGGATGTCCTGGCGCAGTCGCTCCGCCACCTCGGCGGCGCCGGCCAGGTCGGTATTCGGCAGCAGCAGCACGAACTCCTCGCCGCCGTAGCGGGCCGCCAGGTCGCCGGGGCGCCGCGCCGCGCCGGCCACCGCCACGGCCACCTGGCGCAGGCAGTCATCCCCGGCGGCGTGGCCATAGCGGTCGTTGAACAGCTTGAAGCGGTCGGCATCCACCAGCACCAGGCCCAGTGCGGTACCTTCCCGGGCGGCACGGCGGTATTCGCGGTTCAGCATCTCGTCGAAGCGGCGCCGATTGGCCAGGCCGGTCAGCCCGTCGGTCTGCGCCATCGCCTCCATCTGCTCGAAGGCGGCCAGCAGTTCGGCCTCGGCGGCCTTGCGGTCGGTGGCATCGCGCAGGGCCAGCACCAGCTCCTGCGGTGCGCCGTCGGGGCTGCGGCCCAGCCGGGCATGCGCCTCCAGCCAGGCTTCGCTGTCATCCGCGCGGTGGAAGCGGAAGGTCACGGTCGCCTCGTCCACTTCACCACTGCCCAGCGCGGCGAAGGAGGAGGCAACCCAGGCGCGGTCCTCGGCCGAGACGAAATCCATCATCCGGCGATAGACCAGCGCGTCCGGCAGCCAGCCCAGCACCCGCAGCGCCGCGGGGGAGGCGTAGCTGAAGCGGCCGTCCAGCCCCAGCCGCGCCACCACGTCGCCGGAATTCTCGGTCAGCAGGCGGAAGCTGGCCTCGCTCTCGGCCAGCCGGCGCTCGCGCTGCTGCTGCTCGGTCACGTCGGAGACGGTGGTGACCCAGCCGCCGCCCGGCAGTGGCCGCCCGGTGATCTCCAGGCCGCGCCCATTCGGCCGTACCCGGGTCAACCGATGGTGGCGCCCGGCGCTGCTGAAGGCCAGGCGCTCGCGAACCAGCTGCTCCGGGTCGCCCGGGCCGAATTCGCCGCGCTCCGCCAGATGGCGCGCCACGTCCTGATAGGGTCGGCCGCGTGTCAGCAGGGTCGGCGGCAGGTCCAGCAGCTCGGCGTAGCGGCCATTGGCGGCCAGCAGCCGTCCGCGGGAGTCGTAGGCGGCCAGGCCCTGTTCCATCGCCGAAAGCGCGCTGTCCAGCAGCGATGCCTGGCGATGCACTTCCCGCGCGCGATAGCGCTGGGTGGCCAGCAGGCGCCGATGCGCCGCCAACAGGGCCGCCACCGGCAGCATGGTCGCCGCCAACACCAGCAGGAACACCTGCAGATACTGCACCCGCGCTGCCAACCCGGGCAGCACGGCCAGCGGGCCATGGTTGGCCAGCGTCCCGGGCAGCGCGATCGCGGCCACCAGCACCAACCCGCTCGCCGCGCCGGTCACGCCCAGGCGCCAGACCATCAGCAGCAGCGGCGGAAACACCAGGAACAGCCCGGGCAGCTCACTGCTGCCGAACACCAGCAGGCAGGTCACGGTCAGCAGGCCGGCATAGCTCAGCGCCCGCAGCGTACCGCCGGGTGCCAGCCTGGCGCGCCAGCCGGGGCGCAGCAGGGCGAGCAGCAGCGGCACCACCAGGGCCAGCCCCAGCGCATGCGCCAAGGACCAGGTGCGCAGGTTGGCGGCGAAGGACGTGCCATACCAGCTGGACATGAACAACGCGGCCAGCAACCCGCTGGCCAGCGGCGCCAGCACCAGCACCACGGCGAATTGGATCAAGCTGCGGGGTCGGGCAAGGTCCGGCCGGCGGGCGCCATTTCGGCGCAACCACAGCGCCGATCCAAGGCTTTCGCCCAGGCCCAGGATGCCCAGCACCACCGCCCGCAGCAGCGACGGCTCGCCCAGTACCGAACCCACCGCGATGCCGCCGGCGCTGGCCGCCAGCAGCCACCGCCATTCCCGCTTCGGCCGGACCAGCAGGCAGACCAGCAGCACGGCGCAGCCCGGCCAGGCCGCGGCGACCCGTCCGGTTTCACGCGTCAGCGCCACCACGCCCCAGGCAAGCAGCGCCTGCGTCACCGCAAGCATCGCCAGCCGCACCGGAAGCGCGGGGACCGACGGCCATCGGCCGGTGACCCAACCTGCCAGGCGACGAAACAACAACAATGGCAAGATCCGCGGACTCCTTCCTGCCCGCCGATCCTGCACCCTGGCGCCTTGCCTCAGTGTTAAGCCGGGGGCAGGGCTGGCAGCGTAGAGTCTGATCGGCCAAGGCGGAATGGCCGCAAGCCGTGAATCAGCCTCTCGAAAACAGCTGGAGTCTGATCGGCCAAGGCGGAATCGCCGCAAGCCGTGAATCAGCCTCTCGAAAACCGCTGGAGCATGATCACCGGTGAATGCAGCGGTGATCATGCTCCAGCCGCCCTATTCGGCGGCGCGCCTGGCGTAGATGCCCATGCCGTTGTACGGCGCATAGGGTGGGAAGGCGCCGATCGCGATCATGTCCACCTCCACCAGCACCGGCCCCGGCGTGGCAAAGGCCTGGCGCAGCACACCCTGCAGATCCTCGGTGCGGGAGACGAGGAAGCTGGGGCAGCCGGCCACGGCGGCCAGCTTCTGGAAGTCGCTGGATTGCAGGTCGCCGAAGAACATCCGGCCATCCTGCAAGGCGCCCTGGATGTGCTTGATGACGCCATAGCCGCGGTCGTTCATCACCATGACAACCAGCTCCGCGCGTTCCTGCACCGCGGTCCACAGCTCCGTCTGGTTCAGCGCGAAGCCGCCATCGCCGACCATGGCGATGGCCTTGCGGCCGCGCCCCGCCATCGCCGCGCCGATGCCCATGGGCAGCCCCGGCCCGATGGCGGCCGAGACCGGATGCACCGCGTCTCGCGGGCCATAGACCGGAAAGATGCGATTGCCCCAGGAGGAGTTGGAGATGGTGATGTCGCGCACCCACAGCGCGTCGCGCGGCAGCGCTTCCCGCACCAGCCTGGGGAAGTCGGCATAGGGGCCGAGCGTGTCGCAATACTCGGCCACCGCGCGGCGCTTCATCTCCTCGAAGTCGGCGGCGAAGGCCGGGTCCAGCTGCATGCGGCCGGCCAGGCGGGCGGCGAGGCCGGCCATGACCAGCCCGGCATCGCCATTGACGAAGCAGGTGCTGGGATAGGTCCGCCCATTCGCCGCCGGGTTCACATCGGCATGGATCAGCGTCTTCGGCAGCTTGAGGTTCAGCTCCAGCGTCTCATGCGCGCGGAGCCGGCTGCCCACCACCAGCATGGCGTCCACGGACTCGTAGAACTGCACCACGCGCGGGCTGCCATTGCCGTGCAGGCCGCCCAGCGTCATCGGGTGGTCCTCGGGCACGATCCCGCGGCCGTTCCAGCTGGAAACGGCGCCGAAGCCGAGCGCCATCAGCTGCATCGCCTCGGCGCCGGCTTCCTTGGCGCCATTGCCCAGCCACAGCATCGGCCGCTTCGCGCGCAGCAATATCTCGGCGGCCTCGTCCAGCGCGGCGGGGCTGGGCACCAGCGCCGGTGGAATCGGCAGCTCCAGCGTGTCCAGGCCAGCGGGGCGTTGGATGACGGTGCGCTGGATGTCGATGGGGATTTCGATGGAGACCGGCCCGCGCGGCGGCGTCAGCGCCTCGGCGGCGGCGCGGGTCAGCACGCCCAGCGCTTCGGCGGCGCTGCGGATGCGATAGGCGGACTTGCTGACCGCCGCCAGCATGGCGGTTTGGCCGGGCACGTCGTGCACGCTGCCGGTATCGCGGTCCAGGAACTTCGTGGGGGTCTGGCCGGTGATGTGCAGCATCGAGGACCCCGCGAACTGCGCCTCGACCAGCCCCGGCACCGTGTTGGCCGCACCCGGGCCGGTGGAGGAGAACATCACCCCGAGATGGCCGCTGACCCGCGCATAGGCATCCGCCATGTGTGCGCCGCCCATCTCGTTGCGGGCCATGACGTAGCGGATGGCGTTGCGCCGGCCGATGCCGTCCAGCATGGGGATGTTGTGCACCGAGACGATGCCAAAGCAGGTGGTGACCCCGACCCGCGCCAGGAATTCGGCGACGAGGTCGCCCACATTGTAGCTGCTGTCCGCCATGGCTGCGTTTCCCCGCTTGTTGGGGCGCAGCCTGCCGCTACCCGCGGGCCTTGTGAAGCCCGGCCGCGGCCTCATCTCCCGTCCATGCCGCCCATGCGCCGCAAGGCCGACCTGCCGACGAAGACCTGTGCTGCCTGCGCCCGCCCCTTTGCCTGGCGGCGCAAATGGGCGCGCGACTGGGACCAGGTGAAATACTGTTCCGACCGCTGCCGCGCGACGGGCGGGGCCGGCACCGCGCCGCCGGCAAAACCAACCCGAGGCTGACCGCGAACGGTCCGCCCTGTCTCCTTCACCGACCCCGCGGGCCTACCCCAGCCGGCTGAACACCTGTTCCTTCGCCCGCGCGCCATGCGCCACCAGGGCCATGGCCTGGCCCTCGGCACCGCGACGCACCGTCACGTCGAACCAGCCCTGCCAGGCATCGCCCGGCGCGTGCAGCCGCAGCAGGTCGGGCGCGATAGACTCCAGCCGCCACGGCCCGACATGCTTGATCGGCCCCTGCACCAGCACGTCCAGCGCGCCACCGCGCTCCACCACGGTCCAGTCGGCGTCCAGCTCCGCGCAATGATAATGCCCGTGCAGGCCGGCGGGCGGCGCCACCGCGGCCGGCGCCCGGTGCAGGGTCAGGCGATGACCGGCATCCAGGTGCAGCACCAGGCTGTCGCCGCGCGGTTCCAGCGCAAAGGCAATGGCCGCGCGCCGCGCCGCCAGCAGCCCGCCAGGCGCGGCTTCCAAGGCGAAGGGGACGCCATGCTGGGTCACCATGGGCGTGCCATCGGCGGCCAGGGCAAGGTCCAGGTTGACCGCGCCATCATCGGCCAGCCAGCGGCCCGTCAGCGCGGCCAACCCGGCCGGCAAGGCGGGCGCCGGGGCCAGCCCGGCATCGCCGGCCAGCGCCAGGGCCAGCGCCTGATGCGCCAGGTGGTGGGCATCCACGCCGGCGTGGTTGGCAATGGCCACCACCGCCAGTTGCTTCGCCGGCACGCGCAGGAAGCAGGTCTTGAAGCCCGGCCACAGCCCGCCATGGCTGACCGTGCGCAGCCCGCGCCAGGGCCGCACCTCCACGCCATGGGCATAGGGGTTCAGGCTGCCATCGGGAAAGGGCGCCTGGGCCTGCAAGGCCGCATCCAGCCAGGGGTGTCGGGCCAGCCAGGCGGTCCACAGCGCCAGGTCCTCCACGCAACTCACCAGCCCGCCCTCGCCGCCCAGCGGAAAGCCGTGCCGTGCCCGGCGGAAGCCGCTGCCGGCATTGGGCAGGTAGGCGCAGGCCAGGCCGGGCACCGGCTCGGCCAGATCCGGCGTATGGCGGGTGCGCGTCATGCCGGCCGGGGCGAAGATGCGCTGTTGCAGGAACGCGGCCAGCGACTGGCCACTGACCCGTTCCACCACCAGGCCAAGCAGCATGAAACCGGTGTTGCTGTACAGGAAGCGGCTGCCCGGCGCGAAGTTCAGGCTGGCCTGGCGGCCCACCGCGGCCAGCAGGTCCGCGGCGCTGGCCGGCTCGGCCAGGTCCACGCCACCCAGTCGCATCAGCTCCAGCATGTCGCGCAGGCCGGAGCTGTTCTGCATGCAGTGCGCCAGCGTCACCGTGGCGCCGAACTCAGGCAGCTCCGGCAGGTGGCGGCGAAGGTCGTCACCTGGGTTCAGCCGGCCTTCCCGCGCCAGCAGCAGAATGGCGGCGCAGGTAAACTGCTTGCTGACCGAGGCGATGCGGAAGCAGGTCCCGGCCCCGATCGGTACCGCCAGCTCCAGGCTGGCCAGGCCAGCGCTCTCATGCGCCAGCAGCTCGCCGTCGCGCAGCACGCCCAAGGTGGCACCGGGGCTGCCGGGCTGGTCATAGGGCGCCAGCAGGGCGCGCAGGGAGCGGCTGAGCCGCAGCAGGTCGATGCTTGTCATGGGCCGTTACCCTGCCAAGCCGGCAGCGCAACGGCAAGGCCGGCTCAATGCAGCTTGGGCGCCTTGAGGAAGCTGCGGCGGTCGGCCGAAACCACGGTCAGGTCGCGCGGCGCTTCGTCACGCGTCAGTTGCAGTCGCACCCGGCAGCCGGCGCTGCCGCAGGCCCACAGTGCGCGCCATAGGCTGGGCAGGTCGGTCACCCGGGTGCCACCGACCGAGATGATCTTGTCGCCCTCCTGCACGCCCGCCTTCATCGCCGGCCCGCGCATGGACAGCGAGGAAACCACCACGCAGTCCTCGTCCTCGGTGGCGTAGAGCCCGAGCCAGGGCCGCGCCGGCCGGTTGAGCCGGCCATAGGCCAGCAGGTCGTCCAGGATCGGCGGCAGCAGGCTGGCCGGCACCGCCATGTTCAGGTCCACCCGGCGGCCCTTGCCGTCCTGCTGCTGCATCACCAGGCTGCCGATGCCGAGCAGCCGTGCCTCGCCGCCCGGGCCGCCGCCGATCAGCCCGGCGCCGCCCCAGCTGGGGTGGGCCGGGGCGGTGAAGATCGCCTCGTCCAGCAGGTATTCCCAATAGCCCGCGAATTCCTGACGCGCCGCGATGGTGGCCCGCAGCGCATGCTTGCGCCCGCCGGCGGAGGCCAGCACGGCGGTGTCACCGGGGCGCGGCGCCTCGCCCGTCTCCATCCGCAGCACCGGCAGGTCCAGCTTGCCCAGCGCCTGGATCAGCCCGAAGCCGGTCTCGAAATCGAAGGCCAGGGCATGGCCGGGCAGCACCTTGCCATCGGCCGTGGTCAGCCAGATCGTCTCGGCTTCCGTCACCAGGTAGCCGATGGTTGCGATCAGCCCGTCCTGGCGGATCACCACGCCGCTGCCGACGCGTTCGGTGCCCAGCGTATTGGCGCTGAAGGCATCGCTCGGCACCATCGCCTTCACCCCCACCACCGAGCGCAGCGCCAGGTCCAGGTCGAAGGCGTGGTCGGTCGGGTCCGGTTGCAGTTCCGGCGGGATTTCCCAGTCGCTGTTCGCCATGCCTTGGTTCCGTCTCGCGCGTCAGGGCGCAGGATATCGGCGCATGGGTGGAATCCGCAAACCCCCAGGCCCGCCCACCCCGCCTTGCCGGGTCAGGGGGCCGCCCGGGCCGCCACCTGGACCGCGCTGGCCTCGGCCAGCCGGTCCCGCACCGCTTCGCGCAGCAGCCGGATATCGCGGATTCGGCCGTAGCTGGCCCGGTGGTACAGCGCCACGTCCCGGGCCGGCGCCGCTTCCACCGCAACCCGCCGATACGCCACCATGTCGTCCAGCAGGCTGCCCACCTGCACCGCCAGCTGCGGCAGGAAGCCGCAGCCAATGCCGGCGGCGACCATCTGCCGCAGCGTCTCCAGGCTGGCCGCCTGCAAATCGTCATCCGGCCGCACCAGCCGGGCGCGGGCCGGCAGCAGCGCCAGCACCTGGTCGCGCAGGCAATGGCCCTCGGCCGGCAGGATCAGCTCGGCCACCGGCACATCCGCCAGGCCGACCGCCAGCGCCGTGGCCAGCGCGTGGTCGCGCGGCACCGCCAGCACCAGCTCCTCGCGGAACAGCGGCAGCGCGGTCACCTCGCCCTCGCGCGGCGGGGTGGCCAGCAGCACGGCATCGGCCTCGCCGCGTTCCAGCCCGGCCAGCAGGGCGCTGCCGCGGCCTTCCTGCACCAGCAGCCGCAGCCGCGGAAAGCGGGCCCGCAGCGGCTGCAGCAGCAGCGGCACCAGATAGGGCCCCAGCGTGTCCAGCACCCCCAGCCGGAACACGCCCGAAAGCGGTTCGCCGCCGGCCTGCACCACCTCGTCCAGGCGCCGACCCTCGGCCAGGATGCGCCGCGCCTGCTCCACCACGGCGGCGCCGCGGGTCGTCACCAGTACCTGGCGCGCGCTGCGCTCGAAGATTTCCAGCCCGAGGAACTCCTCAAGCTTCTTCACCTGGGCGGAAAGCGTCGGCTGGCTGACCGCACAGGCCTGGGCGGCGCGGCCGAAATGGCGGCACTCGGCCACGCTGACCACGTATTCCAGGTCGCGGAAGGAAAGCCCGGCGAAGTTCATGGCGGCGTTTGCACCACAACCGATGGCCCGGGGCAAAGCAAATGCCCGGCCCGGCAGGCCGGACCGCCTTGCCAAAGGGCTCCGGCCAGCCCTGCCCGGGGGCCGCAGGGCCGCGGCTGCAGCCCGTATCCGCCCGGGTGCGGCACAGGTTGCGCAGCGTGCATCCGGCGTTGCCGGCTCAATCCGCCAGGCGGTTCAGCAAGGTCCGCCGCACGACGGCACGGCCCAGCGCCTGGTGGATCGCCTGTTCGATGCTGCGCCGCGTCAGCGGTTCGCGCAGTACGCCCAGCCGGTCCAGCAAGGGGCCGCTGCGGTCATCCTGGTAGCCGGCGATCAGCAGCAGCTCCACCGCCGTCGAGGGCCGGGTGCTGGCCAGCACCTCGGCCGCCAGTTCCAGCCCATCGCCTTCCAGCAGCCCGACATCCGCCACCACCACGCCGATGCCAGGCTGGCTGGCCAGTTGCTGGCGGGCTTCGGCGGCGCCGCCCACCACCACCACCGGCAAGCCCCGGCGGCGCAGCAGCGCGGCGACTTCGTCCAGGATGTCGGTCTTTTCGTTGACCAGCAGGACCGCGAGTTCGTCATTCGCCGGGTTGTACCGGCTTGCCGCGGGGGTGCTGGGACGGGCCTGTTGCATGGTCGGCATCGGAGGGGTGCCTTGAAGGATACGTGGCGGGGAACTCCGCCATGCAGCAAGGCTAGGGCCGACCCCCCGGCGGCATCCAATACGTGGCTTCGATGGCCGCGATAGGCGGCGCCCGATACGCCCTGCAGCCGGGCGCCCAACAGCAGAAGGGGCGCGCAGCCTACGCCACGCGCCCCCATTCCTGCCTGCGCCGACCCCTGGGATTGCTCCAAGGGCCGGCAGCGGTTCAGACGTAGTGTTCGGCCAGCGGCTTGAAGCCGTTGAAGGACTGGCTGGCGTAGGTGGTCACATAGGCCCCCGTCGCCAGCAGCTCCACCCGGTCGCCGCAGTCCAGCGCCAGCGGCAGCCGGTAGTTGCTCTTCTCGTACAGCGTATCCGTGCTGTCGCAGGTCGGGCCGGCGATGGTCACGGGACCCTCGACGGTGCCGTCATGCGGCGTGCGGAAGGCGTACTTGATGCACTCGCCCTCGGTCTCGGCCAGGCCGCCGAAGCGGCCGATGTCCAGGTAGACCCAGCGCACCGGGTCGTCCTTCGCCTTGCGGCTGACCAGCACCACCTCGGCGCTGACCACGCCGGCATCGGCCACCAGGAAGCGACCCGGCTCGATGATCAGCTCCGGCAGGGCATTGCCGAAATGCTCGGTCATCGCGCCCATGATCGCCTCGCCGATGGCGTCGATCTCCGGCACTTCCTGGCGGTAGCGCACCGGGTAGCCGCCGCCCAGGTTGACCATGCGCACATTGACGCCGGCATCCTTCAGGTCGGTGAACAGCATGGCGACCTTGCCGATGGCAGCCTCATAGGCCGCGGTGCGGACCTGCTGGCTGCCGACATGGAAGCTGAGGCCGAAGGCATCCAGGCCGAGCTCGCCGGCCAGCACCATCAGCTCCTTCGCCATCTCGACCTCGCAGCCGAACTTGCGGCTGAGCGGCCATTCGGCGCCGTCATTGCCGACCAGGATGCGGCAGTATACGCGGCTGCCCGGGGCGGAGCGCGCCAACTTGCGCAGCTCGGCCTCGCTGTCGAAGGCGAACATGCGCACGCCGGCGGCATAGGCCGCGCGAATCGCGCTCTCCTTCTTCACGGTGTTGCCGTAGCTGATGGCGTCCGGCAGGGCGCCATTGTCCAGGCAGGCCTGCACTTCCTCGAACGACGCGGCATCGAAGTTCGAGCCGAGGCCGACCAGGCGCTCCAGGATCGGGTTGGCCGGATTCGCCTTCACGGCATAGTAGACGCGCGCCAGCGGCAGCGCCGCCTTCAGCCGGCGATAGTTCTGCTCGATCCGGTCCACGTCGACGACGAGGCACGGGGTCGCCGGAGCGACGTCGCGCAGATAGGCGGAGACCTTCGGGGTCATCGCACCACCCTCCTGAACATGACAGGACCACCCCAATGGGCGGTGGCCCCAAGTTGACGAAACGGTCGAACGAACCAGCGACCAAGTGGGCCGTGCCGCCTCCGCTTGCGCGGTGACAGGACGGGGTTGCCAGAACGCTTGACGTCGTTGCGTAAACCTTGCGCCGCGGTGACCTTAGATGGCGCGCTGTGGAGGTGCGCCGGGGTTCCGTGGGCCTGGGGCCAGAGGCACGTGCGTACTGCGTCTGCGGCGGGATATAGGCCCGGTGATCCCCGACGCAAAGCGAAAAATCGACCTCCGGCGGATTTTTTTCTGGCCACCTTCGTGTGTGGCAGGAAACTCCCCCCGGAACCCCCCGGGGGCGGCGGGGGGAAATGCCGGCCGAAGCGCGAGCCGGCAGGTTAAAGCTCCGGTTCTGGGGGCTGGAAGTATTTGCGGGCGGCCTGTGTGTCCCGCGCCGCTGGCGCAAGTCGTGTGCCTTGGTCGGCACCATCGTCGGCACTATCCAGCGGAGGGAATGACTCCCGGGCAGGGGCGCGGCGGCGGCGGTGGGGCATCCAGGCCCGGCCTGTTCTTCCGCGGGCGGCTCTGCGTCAGCGCCGCCGCGGCGTTGGCGGAAATCACCATTGCCGCGCCGGGGCGCGCGCCGGCGGTCAGGCCAGGGCCAGCGCGCGCAGCGCCGCTGGCAGGGGATTGGCGCCGCCGAGCGCATGCCAGGCCCAGGCCAGCAGGCCGCAGGCCCACAGCGTGGCCACGCTCGCGGCGACGAGCTTCAGGTAGAGCGCGCGCGCGTGAAACAGGCCGACCGGCAGCAGCAGGACGAAGGCCACGATCAGGCTCAGCGGCAGCAGCAGGCGCAACGGCTCAGCCACGCCCGAGCCAGCGCGCCAGGTCGAAGCCCGTGGCCCACCAGGCCGCCAGCGCCAGCAACAGCAGCGCGAAGCCGAGCATCAGCCCGCCTTCCAGCCACCCGGCCAGCCGCAGCGCCGCGCGCCGATGCGCCTCTCGTCCAAGGAAGGGCCGCAGCGGCAGCAGCAGCGCGAAGGCCAGCAGCCGCATCGCGCCGGTGTACTCGTCGGCATCGCGCAGCAGCGCGGCCGGCTCCCGCGCCATCGCGGCTCAGTTCCGCCCCAGCACGCCCTTGTTCAGCGGGCTGGAAGGGTCGGCCGCGTATTGCCGCGGCATGCGCCCGGCCAGGTAGGCCAGCCGCCCGGCCTCCACCGCCGCCTTCATCGCCTGCGCCATCAGCACCGGGCGCTGCGCATGGGCGATGGCGCTGTTCATCAGCACCGCCTCGCAGCCCAACTCCATCGCCTGCGCGGCGTCGCTGGCGGTGCCGACGCCGGCATCCACCAGCACCGGCACTTTTGCCTGCTCGATGATCGCCCTGATCATCACCGGATTCTGAATGCCCAGGCCGCTGCCGATCGGCGCGCCCAGCGGCATCACCGCCACCGCGCCCATTTCTTCAAGTCGCTTGCAGGCAATGGGGTCGTCGGACGAATAGACCATCACCCGGAAGCCATCCTTCAGCAGCGCCTCCAGCGCCACGAAGGTCTCCCGCATGTCCGGGTACAGGAAGGGCGGCGGCCCCAGCACCTCCAGCTTCACCAGGTTCCAGCCGCCGGCCTCGCGCGCCAGGCGCAGCGTGCGGACCGCGTCCTGCGCGGTGAAGCAGCCGGCGGTATTGGGCAGGTAGGTGTAGCGCTTGGGGTCGACGTAGTCCTGCAACATCGGCGCGCCGGGGTCGCCCAGGTTCACCCGGCGCACCGCCACGGTCACGATCTCGGCGCCCGAGGCGGCGATGGCGGCGCCGGTCTCCTCCAGGCCCTTGTAGCGGCCGGTGCCGACAATCAGGCGGGAGCGGAAGCTTAAGCCAGCGACGCTCCAGCTGTCGTCGCCCGCAACGGTCGCGTCCATGGCTCAGCCCCCACCGATGAAGTGAACGATCTCCAGCTGGTCGCCCTCGACCAGGGCCGTGGTGGCGTAGCTGGACCGCGGCACGATCTCCAGGTTGCGCTCAACCGCCACCTTGCGGATGTCCAGGCCGATCTGCGCCAGCAGGTCGGACAGGCTGGCGCCCGCGGCCACCTGCCGCGCCTCGCCATTCACCGTGATCGCAATCGAGATCGTCGCCCCCATGGCCGGAACATGGCGGTGCGGCGGCCGAAGGGCAAGGCGGGTCCCGGCCAGGGGCGGCCGATGGCTGCCCCGCCCTGCCGGCATGGCGGCTTGCCCCGCCGAAACCCCCCGTGCTAGGCCCGGAGACACGCCAGATTTCACGGAATCATCGCCCTTGGCCCCGCCGCTCATCGCCGTGCTCAACGGCCCCAACATCAACATGCTCGGCACGCGTGAGCCGGAGAAGTACGGCTCCACCACCATCGACGAGCTTGAGCAGCTTTGCGCCGACGCCGCCGAGGAGCTGGGCCTGGCGATCGATTTCCGCCAGACCAACAGCGAGGGCGAGCTGGTGACCTGGGTGCAGGAATGCCGTGGCCGCTGCGCCGGCATCATCATGAACCCGGCCGGCTACACCACCAATTCCATCGCCACCATGGACGCGCTGCTGGCCGTTGGCCTGCCGACCATCGAGGTGCACATCACCAACATCCACCGGCGGGAGGAATTCCGCCACCACAGCTTCATCTCCAAGGCCGCGACCGGCGTTATCGCCGGGCTGGGGGTGCAGGGTTACGTGCTGGCGTTGCGCGCCATGGCCGGAATGGTGGACGCGGAGCAGGACGCATGAGCAACGGCATCACCTTCGACCCCGAGACGATTCGCGCCCTGGCGCAGATCCTCAAGGACACCGACCTGACCGAGATTGAGCTGGTGGAGAAGGACAGCCGCATCCGCGTGGCCCGCAGCCACCCGCCGGCTGCCCCCGCCGCACCGCAGATGCCCTGGCCCGCCGGCATGATGATGCAGGCGCCGGCCGCCGCGGCCGCCGCTCCTGCCCCGCTTGCTGTCGCGGCGGCGCCCGCCCCGGCGCTGGACACGCTGGACCCGAAGCACCCGGGTATGGTGACCAGCCCGATGGTCGGCGTGGCCTACCTCTCGCCGGAACCTGGCTCGGCCCCCTTCATCACGCTGGGCGGCAAGGTGGCGCAGGGTCAGACCGTGCTGCTGATCGAGGCGATGAAGACCTTCAACCAGATCAAGGCGCCCAAGGCCGGCACCGTCACCCGCATCCTGATCGAGACCGGCACGCCCGTTGAGTATGGCGAGCCGTTGCTCGTCATCGAATAGGCGGGCCCGGCCGATTCCGATGTTCAAGAAGGTGCTCATCGCCAATCGCGGCGAGATCGCGCTCCGCATCCATCGCGCCTGCCAGGAGATGGGCATCCGCACGGTGGCGGTGCATTCCACCGCCGATACCGCCGCCATGCATGTGCGGCTGGCGGATGAGAGCGTCTGCATCGGCCCGCCACCGGCGCGCGACAGCTATCTGAACGTGCCGGCCATCCTCTCGGCTGCCGCCATCACCGGGGCCGAGGCGATCCACCCCGGCTATGGCTTCCTCAGCGAGAATGCCAGCTTCGCCGAGATGGTGGAGGCGCATGGCCTGGCCTTCATCGGCCCGACGGCGGCGCATATCCGCATGATGGGCGACAAGATCGCCGCCAAGGACGCCATGCGCCGGCTGGGCGTGCCGCTGGTGCCGGGCAGCCTGGGCGAGCTGGCCACGCTGGATGAGGCGCGGGCCGTTGCCGAGGAGGTGATGTACCCGGTGCTGATCAAGGCCGCCGCCGGTGGTGGCGGGCGCGGCATGAAGGTGGCGCGCAACGCGGACGAGATCGAGGAAGCCTGGCGGGTTGCCCGTACCGAGGCCAAGGCCGCCTTCGGCAACGACGCCGTCTACCTTGAGAAGTACCTGGACCGGCCACGCCACATCGAATTGCAGGTCATGGCGGATGGCCACGGCAATGTGGTGCATTTCGGCGAGCGCGACTGTTCCCTGCAACGCCGCCACCAGAAGCTGGTGGAGGAGGCCGGCAGCCCGGTGCTGACCGGGGCCGAGCGCGACGCGCTGGGCGCCCAGGTGACGCGTGCACTGAAGGAACTGGGCTACCGCAACGCCGGCACGCTGGAGTTCCTGTGGCAGGACGGCCAGTTCTGCTTCATCGAGATGAACACCCGCCTGCAGGTGGAACACCCCGTCACCGAGATGGTCTGCGGCGTGGATCTGGTGAAGGAACAGCTGCGCGTCGCCGCCGGGGAGCAACTGGGCTACACCCAGGAAGACGTGCGCTTCTATGGCCACGCCATCGAATGCCGCATCACCGCCGAGGACCCCGACAGCTTCGCGCCCTCGCCAGGGCGGGTGACGATGTACCATGCCCCCGGCGGCCTGGGCGTGCGGGTGGATAGCGCGCTGTACAGCGGCTATTCGGTGCCGCCGCACTATGACAGCCTGGTGGCCAAGCTGGTGGTGCATGCCGCGACGCGGCCGGAAGCCATCGCCCGCATGCGTCGCAGCCTGAACGAGATGGTGGTGGACGGCATCCGGACCACGCTGCCGCTGCACCGTGCCATCATGGAAGCGCCGGAATTCGTCGCCGGCGACTACACCATCCACTGGCTGGAAAAATTCGTCGCGGGGCGGCAGCCAGGCTGAGCCAGCGCGCGCCGTGCTGGCATTCCCCGGCTCGGCTCGCTACCCTCCGGGCATGTCCCAGCACAGCCTTGCCGACGCCGAACACCGCCTGGCCGAGCTGATCGATCGCGCCCTGGCGGGAGAGGCGGTGGTCATCACCCGCGACGGCCAGCCGGTGGTGGCATTGCAGCCGGTGGCTGCCGCGCCCGGCGCCGTGACGCCCGAGCACGTTGCCTGGCTGCGCCGGCATCGCGTCGGCCGGCTGGTGCCAGGGGCGCCGGACGCGGGTGAATTGGTCAGCCGCATGCGCGACGAGGATTGGACCTGAGCGTCTATCTCGACACCAGCCTGCCGGTGCCGCTGTTTGCGGCCGATGCCCTGGCCGACCGTGCCGAGGCCTGGCTGGAAGCCGGGCCGGGCGGCCTGGTGGTCAGCGACCTGGCCGAGGCCGAGTTCGTCGCCGCCATCGGCGCCAAGGCGCGATCCCGCATCCTGCTGGCGGCCGAGGCCCAGGCTGCCCTGGATAACTTTCCTGCCTGGACCGCCATGGCCTGCCGGCGGGTCCTGCTGGCGCCCGAGGACCTGGCCCGTGCCACCGGCTGGATGCGTCGCTTCGACCTCAACCTGCGCACGCCGGACGCCCTGCACCTTGCGCTCGCCGCCCGGCTGGAACTGGCCGTAGCCACCTTCGACCAGGGCATGGTGCGCGCCGCCCAGGCCCTTGGCCTGCCGCTCGCCCTGCCATGAGCCGACGCCACCTCGACCTGACCCCGGAGCTGATGCTGCGTGCCTATCGCGCCGGCCTGTTCCCCATGGCGGAAGGGCGGGAGACCCCACGGCTCTATTGGCTGGACCCGGAACGCCGCGGGGTTATCCCGCTGGCCGGCTTCCACCTGCCGCGCCGGTTGCAGCGGACCGTCCTGAACGGCCCCTATACCGTCACCGCCGATACCTGCTTCAGCCGCGTCATCCACAGCTGCGCCGAACCGGCGCCGGGCCGGCAGGACACCTGGATCAACGCCGAGATCGAGACCCTGTTCACCACGCTGCACCAACAGGGCCACGCCCATTCGGTGGAAACCTGGGCGGATGGCGAGCTGGTGGGCGGCCTCTACGGGGTTTCCGTCGGCGCCGCCTTCTTCGGCGAGAGCATGTTTTCCCGCGCGCGGGATGCCTCCAAGGTGGCGCTGGTGCACCTGGTGGCGCGGCTGAATCTCGGCGGCTACCAGCTGCTGGACGCGCAATTCCTCACCGAGCACCTGGCGCAATTCGGCACCGAGGAACTCGCCCGCGCCGACTACAAGCGCCGCCTGGCCCGCGCCATCGAGACTCCGGCCCAATGGCTGGCAGTGCCGGAGCCGGCGGCGTTGGAAGCCGCGATCCGGGCGCTGCGCGGGTGAGCGAAGCCGAGGCGCCCACACCGACGCCAGCCGCGAAGCCGCGCCGCCGGCAGTCCGGCATCGCCACCGCCGATGTGGTGCAGTCCGCCCATCTCGGTGGCAATGCCGAGCTGTTCCCCCAGGTGCTGGCGCTGCATGTGCCGGATGGCGCCACCGTGGCGGATGTGACCTATGGCAGCGGCGTGTTCTGGAAGCACGTGCCGCCCGGCCGCTACCGGCTGCTGGCGAGCGACCTGGCGGATGGCGTGGATTGCCGCGCGCTGCCCCATGCCGATGCCAGCCTGGACGCGCTGGTGCTGGACCCGCCCTATCTGGAAGGGCTGCTGCGCGGCAAGGCGGCGACGCGCGGCGGCCAGGGCAGCCACGCCACCTTCCGCGGCTACTACAGCAATGGCGACGAGGCGCCGCCGACGGCGCGCTGGCACCAGGCGGTGCTGGACCTGTACTTGGCCGCGGCGGTGGAGGCGCGCCGGGTGCTGCGCGACCACGGCATCTTCATCGTGAAGTGCCAGGACGAGGTCAGTGCCAACCGGCAGGAATTGACCCATGTGCAACTGCTGTGCGGCTTCGCCGAGCTGGGCTTCTATGCGCGGGACCTGTTCGTGCTGGTGCGGTCCAACAAGGCCGGCGTGGCGCGGCTGCTGAAGCAGGTGCATGCCCGCAAGAACCACAGCTACTTCCTGGTGCTGCAGAAGGTGCCGGCCGGCGGCAGCGTGGCGAAGTACCGCACGCGGGCGCTGCGCTTGGGCACTCTCCAGGGGGAATAGCAGCGCCCGATGGACTGCAAGCTCTTGCCTGAGCGCCTGCTTGACGCCGCCGGCGACGCCAGACGCCAGACGCCAGACGCCAGACGCCAGACGCCAGACGCCAGACGCCAGACTCCAGGGCCATGGCTGGCCGGGCGCCTGGTGCCTTGAGCCTCAGTACAGAATGTAGCGCATGGTGAAGGTGATGGTCTCCCCGGCCGGGTCGGCGCCGGGCGGCAGCGGCGGCAGCTGCGCGTTGCGGAACATGTTCATCAGGTTGGAATTCAGGAAGGGCGAGTCGTTCGGCCCGACCATGCTGACGGTCCGCACCCGGCCATCCATGCCCACCAGAATGCGCACCGTCACCGGCCCCTGGTGGCCCATGGCCACGGCATTGGTCGGGTAGCGCTTGTTGTCGTCCACCCAGCGGCGGAACAGGTTGCGCCAGTCCGGCCCCAGGTTGCGGCTGGCCTGCAGGTCGGATGACGGATTCGCATCCAACCGGCCCCGACCGGGCATGCCCGCCTGGTCGCGTTCGCTGCGCTCGCCGGGCCGGCCACTGGGCAGCGGCGGGGCGGGCGGCCCGGCGGTGAAGGGGCCGGGCATGTAGTCCAGCTGCGGGAAGGCCTGCTGCCGTGGTGGCTGGACCTGGCGCGGCGGCGTCGGCTGGGCCTGCTGCTGTTGCCGGGGTTGTGGCGGGGCGGGCGGCGGCGGGGGCGGCAATTCGGCCTGGGCGGCCGGCGGCGGGCTGGGCAGCGGCGGCGGCGCGGCCTGCTGCCGCGGCGCTGGCTCGGGTGGTGGCGGCGGCGGGGCGCTTGCCGGCGGCGGCACCGGCAGGGCCTCATCGCCGGGTGGGGAGAAGGCATCGGCCGGGCGGTCCGGCACTTCCTGGCCCGGCATTTCGGGCGCGCCGCCGCGCCAGACCATCTCCACCTCGGCCGGGGAGGGGGCATTCTGCTGCATGCGCTGCTGCCATTGCAGATTGGCGATGATCAGCAGTGCGACGAAGACCAGGTGCACCACCACCGAGACCACGGCGGCCCGGCGCAGCGCCGGCCGACGCGCCCAGACCCGCAGGCGCAGCCGGAATTGCTGCTGCGCCTGCGCCCTGGCGGCGAAGCGGGGAATACGTGGTGCTTGGGCGTTCACGCGGTCAGTCGCCCTCCACGGCGCAGGTCCACGCCATGGATATAGCCTCGGGCCGCCGGCAACCCCAGCCCGCGCGTGGTCGCGAAGCGTTACGCCTTGGTAAGCGGCTTCAACGGCAGCGGCTCGCCCGGCGGCACCGGCACGCCGGCCACGTTCAGCACCATGCCGACCAGCGAATAATAGCCCATGACCGCCACCAGATCGATCACGCCCTGCTCGCCGAAGCGTTCCTTCACCCGCGCATAGCTGGCGTCGGACGCGTTGCGGTCGCGGTGCAGCTCGGTGGCGAAATTATACACCATCTCCTGGTCAGCGGTCATGGCGTCGGGCCGGCGGCCCTCGGCGATGGCCTGGATGATGGCGTCCGGCAGGCCGGCCTTCAGCGCCAGCAGTCGATGCGCATAGAACTCGAACTGCGCATCCCAGGCGCGGCCGGTGACCAGGATGGCCAACTCGTTCAGATCGAACGGGATGGAGGTGTTGAAGCGCAGGTATTCGCCCAGCACGGCCACGCGTTCCGCCACCACGGGGCTGCGCAGCAGGGCGTTGAACGGGCCGCGCAGGTCGCCGCGCGGGCCGGCGGCAATGGCGGTGGCGACGCGCTGCTGTTCGGGCGTGCGGTCGGCGTCGGGGATGGGTGGCAGGCGCATGGTTGGTTTCCTTTTCAGACCAAGGCGGATAGCCGCAGGGCGCAGGCCGCAAGGCCGAGCACCCGGAGGCGTAATCCGCCGTGCTTCGTGCTAAGAACGGCGGCGCAGGATGGGCAGCGGCGGGGCGACGCCGGCGGGCAGCTGGGTCTGCGCCGTGTTCAGCGTCATGGAGACGATGACGTAGTAGCCACTGACCGCGATCAGGTCGATCACGCCCTGCTCGCCGAAGCGGGCCTTCACCGCGTTGAAGGTGGCGTCGGTCACCTGGTGGTCGCGGTGCAACTGCATGCAGAAGTCATAGACCAGCGCCTGGTCGGTGCTCATCTGGCGCGGCTTGCGGCCCTGGGCCAGGTCGGCGGCAACGGCGGCGGGCAGGCCGGCTTCCATGGCCAGGCGGTGGTGCGCGTACCATTCATACTGCGCGGTCCATTCGCGGGCGACGATCAGGATGGCGAACTCGTTCAGGTCGCGCGGGATGGAGCTTTTGAACCGCACGCCCTCGCCGACGCGCTGCAGCCGGTCGCCGATATCGGGGCTGCGCAGCCAGGCGTTGAACGGCCCGGCGATGCGCCCGCGCGGGCCGCCGGCGATGGCGGCGGCAACGCGGCTCTGCGCCTCGGTCATCTGTTCCGGCGCCAGGGTAGGGAAGCGGAGATCCTGGGCCCAGGCCGGGCCGGATGCGGCCAAGGCGAGGGCCAGGGTTGCGGCCATGCGCAGTCGGTTCATGTGGTTTCCTCCGGGTGTCGTTGCCGCCAGCATGCGCCGGGAGCGGCCGGGCGGCAACCGCGGCCCGGCGCCCGGGGCACGGCGCTTGCTACCCCCTTTGGCGCCGGCCCGCCGATGGTCTAGCGTGGCCGCTGAGGCTTCCAACATTGGGGGATACTGCGTGGCCTACGCGCTGCAGCAGCTGATCAACGGCGTCTCGCTGGGCATGATCTACGGCCTGATCGCGGTGGGCTACACCATGGTCTACGGCATCATCGGCATGATCAACTTCGCCCATGGCGACGTCTTCATGGTCGGTGCCTTCGTCTCCCTCATCACTGCGCTGCTGCTGGGGCTGGGCGGCGGCGCCGCCGGGCCTGGCGCGCTGCTGCTGGTGCTGCTGGCCGGCATGAGCGTGACCGCGCTGTATGGCTGGACGGTGGAGCGCGTGGCCTACCGCCCGCTGCGCGGCAGCTTCCGCCTGGCGCCGCTGATCAGCGCCATCGGCATGAGCATCCTGTTGCAGAACTACGTGCAGGTGGCCCAGGGCGCCCGGGTGAAGCCCACGGGCACGCTGGTGCCCGGCGGCGTCACGCTGATGGAGACGGACGGCTTCGCCGTGCAGTTCAGCTATGTGCAGATGCTGATCATCGTGGTCACGCTGGCGGTGCTGGCCGGCTTCACCGTGCTGGTGACGCGCACGCCGATGGGCCGCGCCATGCGCGCCTGCGAGCAGGACCGCAAGATGGCGGCGCTGCTTGGCATCAATACCGACCGGATCATCAGCCTGACCTTTGTCATCGGCGCCGCGCTGGCCGCGGTGGCCGGCTGCATGTACCTGCTGCGCTATGGCGTGATCGATTTCTACATCGGCTTCCTGGCGGGGGTGAAAGCCTTCACCGCGGCGGTGCTGGGCGGCATCGGGTCGCTGCCCGGCGCGGTGCTGGGTGGGTTGCTGATCGGACTGATCGAGACGTTCTGGAGCGCCTATTTCAGCGCGCAGTACAAGGATGTCGCGGCCTTCTCCATCCTGATCCTGACGCTGGTGCTGATGCCCTCCGGCCTGCTCGGCCGGCAGGAGGTCGAGAAGGTATGACGCCGGTCGCCGCCGTTCGGGACGCGGGCCTCGCGGCGCTGGTCGCCTTCGGCCTGTTCGCGCCCCTGGTGGGGCTGCGCACGGATGTGGTGGAAGGCGGCCTGGCGCTGCGCGGCCGCTGGGACGATGTGGCCTGGCTGGTGCTGCTGGCCTTCGTCGGCCGGCTGGCGCTGCTGCTGCTGGCCGGGCGGCGCCTGCCCCGCCTGACGCTGCCGGCGCCGCTTGCCCGTGCCGGGCAGTATGCCGCGCCGTTCTTCCTCGGCCTGGCGCTGCTGCTGCCCTGGCTGCCCTTCATCGAACGCTATGAGCTCGACCTCGGCATATTGGTGCTGACCTATGTGATGCTCGGCTGGGGGCTGAACATCGTCGTTGGCCTCGCGGGCTTGCTGGACCTTGGCTATGTCGCCTTCTACGCGGTCGGCGCCTATTCCTACGCGCTGCTGTCGCTGACCTATGGGCTGAGTTTTTGGGTGTGCCTGCCGCTGGCGGGCATCCTCGCCGCCTTCGCCGGCGTGCTGCTGGGCTTCCCGGTGCTGCGGCTGCGGGGCGACTACCTGGCCATCGTCACCCTGGCCTTCGGCGAAATCATCCGTGTTGTCCTGACCAACTGGACGGAGTTGACCGGCGGGCCGAACGGGCTTTCCGGCATTCCGCGCCCCGGCCTGTTCGGGCTCAGCTTCACCAGCGAGGAAGGCGGCTTCGCCGACTTCTTCGGGCTGGACTACGACCCGGTACATCGGGTCATCTTCCTCTACTATCTGATCCTCGGCCTGGCCTTGCTGACCAACTGGGTGACGCTGCGCTTGCGCCGCCAACCGCTCGGCCGCGCCTGGGAAGCGCTGCGCGAGGACGAGATCGCCTGCCGCGCGCTGGGCATCAACGTGACGGTGACGAAGCTGACGGCCTTCGCCATAGGCGCCATGTTCGCGGGCTTCGCCGGCAGCTTCTTCGCCACGCGCCAGGCCTTCGTCAGCCCCGAATCCTTCACCTTCATCGAAAGCGCCATCATCCTCGCCATCGTCGTCCTCGGCGGCATGGGCAGCCAACTCGGCGTCGCAGTCGCCGCGTTGCTGCTGATCGGCGGGACCGAGCTGTTCCGCGACCTGGCGGAGTGGCGCATGCTGATCTTCGGAGCGGCCATGGTCGTCATCATGGTGGTGCGGCCGCGTGGCCTGGTCGGCACCCGCACGCCCAGCATCGCGCTGGGGGAAAAACGCGCCATCGGTGGCACCTACGTCAGTGAGGGCCACTGATGATCCTCGATGTCGAGGAGCTGACCATGCGCTTTGGCGGGCTGACCGCGGTGCATGCGGTTTCCTTCCAGGCCTGGGGCGGGGAGATTACCGCGCTGATCGGGCCGAACGGCGCCGGCAAGACCACGGTGTTCAACTGCATCACCGGCTTCTACCGGCCGAGCGGCGGCAAGCTGACCCTGTTCGGTCGAAACGGCGAAGTGGCGTTGCAGAAGCTGGCGGGGCATCGCATTGCCCGGGCCGGCGTGGCGCGTACCTTCCAGAACATCCGGCTGTTCCCGGGCATGACGGTGCTGGAGAACCTGCTGGTGGCGCAACACAACCGGCTGATGGCCGCCACCGGCTGGGGCATCGGCGCCGTGCTGGGGCTTTCCCGCTATCCGGCGGCCGAGGCGGAGGCGCTGGAGCGCGCCAAGCATTGGCTCAACGCCACCCAGCTGCTGGACCGCGCCGACGACCCCGCCGGCGCGCTGCCCTATGGCGCGCAGCGGCGGCTGGAGATCGCGCGCGCCATGTGTACTGAACCGGTGCTGCTCTGCCTGGACGAACCCGCCGCCGGGCTGAACCCGCGCGAGAGTGACGAACTCTCCGCGCTGCTGCTGCAGATCCGCGCGCAGGGCACCAGCATATTGCTGATCGAGCACGACATGGGCGTGGTGATGAAGATCAGCGACCACGTCGTGGTGCTGGACCATGGCCGCAAGATCGCCGACGGCACACCCGCGGAAGTGCGCGCGGATGCCAAGGTCATCAGCGCCTATCTCGGCGAAGGCGATGAGGACGAGGCGGCATGAGCGCGCTGCTGCGGATGGAAGGCGTGGCCGCCAACTACGGCGCGGTACAGGCCCTGCTGGATGTCTCGATCCATGTGGACCAGGGCGAGATCGTCACGCTGATCGGTGCCAATGGCGCGGGCAAATCGACGCTGCTGATGACGCTGTGCGGCGACCCGCGCGCCCGCGCCGGCAGCATCGCCTTCGACGGCGAGGACATCACCACACTGCCCACCCACGCCATCATGCGGCGCGGCATCGCCCAGGCGCCCGAGGGGCGCCGCGTCTTCCCGCGCATGACGGTGCGGGAGAACCTGATGATGGGCGCCGAGGCGCTGGGCCAGCCGGGCGATGAACTGCCGCGCGTGCTGGCGCTGTTCCCCCGGCTGGAGGAGCGCATCGCCCAGCGCGCCGGCACGCTTTCCGGCGGCGAGCAGCAGATGCTGGCGATTGGCCGCGCGCTGATGAGCAAGCCGCGCCTGCTGCTGCTGGACGAACCCAGCCTGGGCCTGGCGCCGCTGGTGGTGAAACAGATCTTCGGCGCCATCCGCCGGTTGAACGCCGAGGCCGGTGTGACCGTGCTGCTGGTGGAGCAGAACGCCAACCTGGCGCTGCGCCTGGCGCATCGGGGCTATGTGCTGGTCAACGGCCGCATCACCATGGCCGGCAGCGGCGCGGAATTGCTGGCGCGCGAGGAAATCCGTGACGCCTATCTGGGCGGCGGGGCACACTGAGCAACCATCCGAGGAGAACCAAGATGCTGAACCGTCGTTTGCTGCTGGGCGCCGCCGCTTCCGGCCTGGCATTGCCGGCCTTCGCGCAGAATCGCAGCAACCCCATCAAGGTGGCCTGCGCCGGGCCGATGACTGGCAGCAACGCCGCCGCCGGCGACCAGATGAAGATCGGCGCGCAGCAGGCGGTGGCCGACCTGAACGCCCGTGGCGGCGTGCTCGGCCGGCAACTGGCGCTCTCCATCGAGGATGACGCCTGCGACCCGCGCCAGGCGGTCAGCGTGGCCAACAAGCTGGCCGGGCAGCGCGTGGCGATGGTGGCCGGGCACTACTGCTCCGGCAGTTCCATCCCCGCCAGCAAGGTCTATGGCGAGGAAGGCGTGCTGCAGATCAGCCCGGCCTCGACCAACCCGAAATACACCGACGAGGGCAGCTGGAACACCTTCCGCGTGTGCGGCCGTGACGACCAGCAGGGCATGGTCGCCGGCGGCTACATCGCCCGCAGCATGAAGGACAAGCGCGTCGCGGTGCTGCATGACAACTCCGCCTACGGCAAGGGCCTGGCGGACGAGACCAAGAAGGCGATGAACGCCGCCGGCAAGCAGGAGACGCTGTACAGCGCCTATACGCCCGGCGAGCGCGACTACAGCGCCATCGTCAGCCGGATGAAGCAGGAGCGCATCGAGGTCATCTATGTCGGCGGCTACTACACCGAAGCCGGCCTCATCATCCGCCAGGCCAAGGAGCAGGGGCTGAACGCGACGCTGATCGGTGGCGACGCGCTGGTGACCAATGAGTTCTGGTCCATCACCGGCGCCGCCGGCGAAGGCAGCCTGATGACCTTCAGCAGCGACCCGCGCAAGCGCGCCACGGCAGCCGCGGTGGTACAGCGCTTCCGCGCCCGCAATGTCGATCCGGAAGGCTATGTGCTGTACACCTACGGTGCCATGCAGATCTGGGCGGCGGCGGCCGAGAAGGCCAAGACTGTGGATGCCCGCAAGGTGGCGGATGCGCTGAAGCGCCAGGGGCCGTGGAACAGCGTGCTCGGCCAGACCAGCTTCACGCCGAAGGGCGATGTCACCGTGCCGGACTACGTTTTCTACGTCTGGCGCAACGGCACCTATGCGGAGATGTGAGGCTTTCGACGCGCCATTGGCAACGGCGCGAATCGCAGGCCAAACGACGCGAATCGCCGCGCGAATTCACTTGCGCGACGCGGCGGCGGGCAGGCAGGCTTGGGTCATCCGAAACCAACTGAAAGGAGGTGATCCAGTGTCTCATTGCCCTTCGCCGCTTACCCTGCCCGCGGCCTGGATCTCCGTTGCCACCATTGTGGAGACGGCTTCCTGAGCTAGCGCCGGCCGGCAACGGCAGACGCAATGGGAAGGCCTCGCCGGGACGCCGGCGGGGCCTTCTGCGTTTTCGGCCATCGCGCTAACCTCACCTCAACCAGGGGGCGCGCATGGCCATCAAGAACGTTCTGTTCATCATGTCGGACCAGCTGCGCTGGGACCATCTGGCCTGCGCCGGGCACCCGCATATCCGCACGCCCAATATCGATGCGCTGGCCAGGCGTGGCGTCCGCTTCGCCAATAGCTTCGTGCAGTCCGGCATCTGCGGGCCGTCCCGCATGAGCACCTACACCGGGCGCTACGTCTCCTCCCACGGTGCCACGCATAACCGCGTGCCGCTTTCGGTCGGCGAGGTGACGTTGGGCTGGCACCTGCGCAACAGCGGCCGCGACCTGACGCTGTGCGGCAAGACGCATGTCATGCCCGACCGCCACGGCATCAACCGCCTGCACCTGGACGGCGCCGATGAGCTGAAGGTGCTGGTGGAGGAAGGCTGGTTCAGGCCCATCGATCGCTATGACGGCCACCATGCGGAGCCCAACGGCGCCTACGCGCAGTGGCTGCGCGCACACGGCTACGACAGCCGCGACCCCTGGAGCGACTACGTCATCTCCACGGTGGACCCGCAGGGCGGCGTGCATTCCGGCTGGAAGATGCGCAACGTGAAGTGGCCGGCGCGCGTCGCCGAGGCACACAGCGAAACCGCCTACACCACGGACCTGGCCATCGACTTCATGCGGGCCAAGGGCGAGCAGCCCTGGGTGATGCATCTCAGCTACGTCAAGCCACATTGGCCCTACGTGGCGCCGGCGCCCTACCACGACATGTACACGCCCGAGCAATGCCTGCCCTTGCAGCGTGCCGAGGAAGAACGCAGCGACGCCGCGCACCCGGTCATGCGCGCCTTCCAGGATGAGGAAGTGGCCGAGAGTTTTCGCACGCGGGAATGCCAGGACACGGTGAAGCCGGTCTATCAGGGGCTGATCACGCAGCTTGATGCGCACCTCGGCCGCGTCTTCGCGGAGATGGAGGCGCTGGGCCGCTGGCAGGACACGCTGGTGATCTTCACCGCCGACCATGGCGACTACCTGGGCGACCACTGGCTGGGCGAGAAGGAGCTGTTCCACGACTGCATCCAGCGCGTGCCGTTCATCCTGTATGACCCCGACGCCGCCGCCGATGCCACGCGCGGCAGCACCGACACGCGCCTGGTGGAAGCGATCGACGTGGTGCCGACCATCCTGGACGCGTTGGAGCAGGACCCCGCGCGGCATGTGGTGGAAGGCCGCAGCCTGCTGCCGCTGACCCGCGCCACCGCGACCGAATGGCGCGACGCCGCCTTCAGCGAGTTGGACTGGACCTTCAAGGGCGCCCGCCGGCGGCTGGGCCAGCCCACCGGCCACCATCACGCCTGGATGGTGCGGACCGAGCGCTGGAAATACGTGCATTGGAGCAGCGGCTTCCGCCCGCAACTCTTCGACCTGGCGGCCGACCCGCAGGAATTCCACGACCTGGGCGCCGACCCCGCCCACGCCGCCACCTGCGAGGCGTTGCGCGAGCGGCTGCTGGCCTGGTTCACCGGGCTGAAGCGCCGCACCACGGTGGAATGGCAGGAGATTGAGCTGCGCACCGACAGCTACAAGAAGGCCGGCGTCTTCCTGGGCGAGTGGTAGGTTTTCTGGCCGGCCGATTCAGACCTTCGGGCATGCGCCCTGCGGTCATCGGGCGGCGGCGCTACGCGCCCTCGCCCACCATCTGCCCCACGCCGTGGTAGCCACGACCAAAATAGATCAGCGCCTGGCCGTCCTTGCTGCCCTGGCGAATGGCGTGAATCTCGGCGAACAGCACCGTGTGGGTGCCCTTGTCCACCATGTCGGTGATGCGGCAGTCGAAGCTGACCACCGCGTCCTGCAGCACCGGCGCGCCGGTCACCAGCTCGCCCCAGTCGCCCACCAGGAAGCGGTCTTCCATGCTGCACTTGGTGGCGCCGGCAAATACGCCGGCCAATTCCTCCTGCCCCGCCGTCAGCGTGTTGACGCACAGGATGCCATTGGCCTTGGCCACCGCGCCGGAATTGCTGCTGCGGTTGATGCAGACCAGCAGCATCGCGGGGTCGTCGGTCACGCTGCACACGGCGGAAGCGGTAAAGCCGCCCTTACCCTCTGGCCCCGCGGTGGTGATGATGTTCACCGCCGCCCCCAACCGGGCCATCGCGTCACGGAATTCCTGCCTGGTCACGGTCATCGGCGTCTCCTCGTGCAGACAGGCTACGATGCCTTGCGCGCGGCGGAAAGCCGGGGTGGCAAGCGGCGCCCAGGCTCCGCCAGACGCTCAGCGAAGCGTCTGACGGAGGCCAGCCGTGGTTCGAGCGGCTGGGTCACACCGCCGGTGATCCCACCGGCGACGATCAGGCACTACCGCACCAGGCGCCCGGCCTCGGCCGCCGTCACCATCGCGGCGGCATCGGCCGGCAGCAGCAGTCGCTCGGCCACCAGGTGGTCCGCGGCGGCGCGCACCTGCGCCACATAGGCGGCCGGGGTCGGGTAGCGTTCCGCGAGCGACGGCCGCGGGTCTCCGGCGGCCTCCCGCGCCGCACGGGTCTCAGCCAGGGGCAGCACGCCGCCCAGAAGCGGGCAGAGCACGCCGGCGCCATAGCCCTCGGCGCGCGGGTTCCAGCCTGTATAGGTGGCGCGCGGCGCTTCCAGCACCGGCATGCGGATACCGCCGATGCCGATGCCATCCGCATCCGCCCGCGGCACCAGCACGGTGTAGCGGCCGAGTTCGCGCGGCGGCTGCTGGCTGGCATCCACCCGCGCCGCCAGGGCGTGCTGCGCGGCATAGCGCAGGCCGGGAATGGCCGGGACGGCGCCCACCGCCGGCACCAGCGTGCCATCGGCGCGGCTGGGCGTGCGGCTGGCCGGCGGGGCGGTGCCGTCGCGCGTCCAGGCATCCAGCGCGGTCAGCAGCGCGCGCATCGGCGCGCCGGCATGCAGCGGGTTCACCGGCAGGGCGCAAACCGGGGTTGTCCGCGTCTCGGCGCCAAAGGCCGAGAAATGTGGCGTGCCGGCGATGGCATAGGCACGCACGTCAGGTGGCAGCGCCAGCGCGTGGCCGGCCGGGTCCGTCACCACCAGGGAGGCGCGGGCGGACCAGTATTCATACTCGGTATCCGTCTGCATCACGCGGGGGCAGGTGGCGCTGGCGCGGCAGCGGCGCAGCAGGCTGTCGCGTGCGCCGTTGATCGGGTCGCGCGTCTCGGCATAGCTGAACGGGAAGCTGTCCGCGGGCCAGGCGACATCCTGCGGGCTGCGCGGCGCACGGTCCGGCTGGGCGAAGCGGCTATTGCCGAACAGCCGCCGGGCGCCGGCAATGTGCGGCATGACGCCGTCGAACACCGGCCGCCCCGCCAGGTCCTGGTTGAAGCCCAGGTAGAGGTAGTCCCGCAGGTAGCGCCCACTCTGCGAAATGCCGAAGGCGTGGGCGCGCTGGATGCGCCCGGCCAGCGGGTTCTGCGCGCTGCGGTCATGCCGCAGCCAGCTGGCCACGTCGCGCACGGCGGCGAAGCCCATGCCCATCACGCCGGGCTCCTTGCCCGTGTACGTCACCTCATAGATCGCCCCGGCGTCGAAGCCCGCCGGGCGCTGGATCTCCAGCCGCTCGGCTTGCAGCGTGAAGCGCAGATCGGCCGGCGTCTCGCGTGGCAGGTCCCAACGGGCGCGGACCGTCACGCGCAGGCTGGCGGCGTCCGCCACTGGGAAGGGCAGGGTGGTGCTGGCCGGGTTGGTCAGGTGGTCGAACACCACCTCATGCGTCACCGGGCCGGTCACGCCCGGCAGCCGCGGCACCTGCAACGCCATCTGCCCGGGGCGAGAGGCGATGTCGCCCTGCCAGCCCACCCAGACCAGGCTGTAGCCCTGTTGATACAGGAAGCCATTGCCGGCGGCCTCCGGCACCTCGGTGGCCTCGGCCACCGCGGCGCGGGTATCCGCGAACAGTTGCAGCATCAGCTTGCGGCCGCGATTGGGCACTTCCAGCAGCATGGCGCCATTGCCGCGGGCGGCCTCGGCCGGGCGCAGAATGAACACGTCGGCCACCGCCTGCACCAGGTTCTCCGGCGTGCGCGGCGCTTCCGCCAGGTCGGCCATCACGGCGTTGCGTGGGTCGCGCGGGTCCAGCGCCATGGTGGCGCGGCCGGTGACACGCTCATAGCGGCCCACGCCCGGGAACTCGCGCCCACCGAAGGCGACCGTGGGCGCGTCCCACTCGAAGCGCAGCACCTGCGCCTGCGAGAGGGTGGGCAGCAGCAGCAGGATGGCGAGGAGGAGCTTCTGCATGGCCATTACCGCTTCAACCGGGCGAGGGTATCGGCCTCGGCCATCGCGGCGATGCGCGGCAAATCCTCGGCCAGCAGCATCCGCTCGGCCACCAGGCGCTCCGCGGCGGCCCTCACCGCGGCCACATAGGCGGCCGGCGTGGCGTAGCGCTCCGCCACCGAAGGCCGCGGGTCGTGCGCTGCCTCGCGTTCGGCCCGGGTGGCGGCGAAGGCGACCACCGCGCCAGTGTTGTAGCACAGCGCCCCCGCCGCAAAGCCCTGGGCGCGCGGGTTCCAGCCGACATAGCTGGCCTTGGGCACTTCCAGCGCCGGGGCGCGGACGCCGCCGATGGCGTTGCCATCCGCATCCACGCGCGGCAGCAGCACCGGGTATTCGCCGCGCACCACCGGCGGCACGACGCTGATATCCACCAGCTGCGCCGGGCCATGGGTGCCGCGGTACGGCAGCTGCGGAATGGCGGGGTAGAGCCCGGCCGCCGGGCGCAGCGTGCCGGCGGCACGCGTCGGGTAGCGGCTGGCCGGGGGCAGGCGGCCTTCCGTCACCCAGGCTTCCAGCGAGGCCAGCAGCGCCCGCATCGGCGCGCCGGCATGCAGGGGGTTCACCGGCAGGGCGCAGCGCTCGGTCATTTCCCCCAGCGCTGATGGTGCGGCGAAGTGCGGATGCCCGGTCATCAGGAAGGCGCGCACATTCTCCGGCAACTCCGCGTGATGGCCGCGCGTGTCCGTCACCAGCAGGGAAGCTCGGGCGCCGTAGAACTCATATTCGCTGTCGGTCTGGATGATCCGCGGGCAGGTCGCCGTCGCCGTGCAGCGCGCCAGCAGCCCGTCGCGCCGGCCGGTCAGCGCGTCCTCCTGCGTGGCGTAGGTGAAGGGGAATTGGTCGGCCGGGTAATGCCTATCCCCATGCGGGGTCGGGTTGCGGCCGGGCTGGGCGAAGCGGGCATTGGTGAAGGTACGGCGCGTGCCGGCGATATGCGGCTGCATCGCCTCGAACACCTGGCGGCCCGCCTCGTCCTGGTTGAAGCCGCCATGCAGGAAGTCCCGCACGAAGCGGCCGGATTGCGAGACGCCATGCAGCACCGCCCGCGCAATGGGCGTGCGGCCATGCGCCGCCAGCGGGTTGGCGGCGCTGGTTTCCCGCCGCAGGTAGGCCGTGACGTCGCGGAAGGCGGCGAAAGCCATGCCCTGCACCACCGGGTCCTTGGCGGTATAGGTGAACTCGTACAACGCCCCGGCGTCGAAGCCGGTGGGGCGGAAGATTTCCACATGGTGGTCGTCCACCCAGCGATGCCGCAGGTCGGCCGGGCGGGCGCGGGCGTCATCGGCCTGGGCGCGCACGCTCAGCACCGCGTCGTCGCGCTTGGCCGCCGGGTAGGTCAGCCGCACCGTGACGGGGTTGCGCATGTGGTCGAACAGGTATTCCTCACGCGAAAGCCCGGTGACGCCGGGCACCACGGGGGCTTGCAGGCGCAGCCCCTCATTCGGCAGCAGGTCGGCCTGCCAGCCTACCCAGACCAGCGTGTAGCCCTGGCGCAGCAGGTAGCCATTGCCGGCATCCTGCCCGCTGGCCAGCCGGTTGGCGCCGTTGATGTCGTTGAACAACTGCCCGGCCAGCTCGCGCCCACGGTTCGGCACTTCCACGAACAGCGTGCCATTGCCGCGCAGCGGCTCCACCGGGCGCAGCACCACCACATCGGCGGTCGCCTCCACCCGGCCCTGCGCGTTGCGTGGCGCCAGCGAGAGGTCGACGATGCCGGCATTGCGCGCGTCGCTGGGGTCCAGCGCGAAGGTGGCGCGGGCGGCCAGGCGCTCATAGCGGCCGGTGCTGCCGAACTCGGCATTGGCGAAGGCGGGGGTGGTCGCGGTCACCTCGAAGCGCGTCACCTCGGCGCGCGCCCCGGGGGACGCAACCACAACCATGGCAACCAGCCCCAGCAGGGCGGCGGCAAACTTGTTCATGTGGCGGTTCCTCCACCGCCGAGTGTTGCATCAGCCGAACAGCCGCGCCACCCATTCGGCCCGCGCCAGGCGGTACAGCACATGCGGCCGCAGCTTGTGGCCCTCCGGCACACGCGGGTGGTCGAAGCCGCCATCCGCCCGCATGCCCAGCCGCTGCATCAACCGCCAACTGGGCTGGTTGGCCGGCACGGTGAAGCTGACGATCTCGGCCAGGCCCAGCGGGCCGAAGCCATGCGCCAGGGTCAGCCGGGCGGCTTCCTCGGCATAGCCCTGGCCCCAGGAGGCCGGCAGGAAGCGCCAGCCGATCTCCACGGCCGGGGCGAAGTGGGCCGGGAACTGCACCTGCGCCAGGCCGAGAAAGCCCAGCAGCGTGCCGTCGTGCAACTCCGCCGCCTGGGCGCCGAAGCCGTGTTCCATATGGTGTGCCAAGGCGCGGTCCAGCGCCGCGTCGCTCTCCGCCCGGCTCAACGTGCCGGGAAAATGCCGCATCACCAGCCCGTCGGCGTTCAGCCCGGCGAAGCCGGCGGCATCCGCCGGCTCAATCGGCCGCAGTCTCAGCCGCGGCCCTTGCAGCAGCATCAGAACTTGCTGCCGCCGCGGCCGGGGGCGGGCGGCACCGGCGCGCTGCCGGGCTTATAGGCGCTGCGCATCTGTTCCAGGATCACCCGGCCCTCCTCCGAACTCGTCGCGGCATGGACGAAGATCACCGCGACCCGGCGCTCAGCGATGCAGCGTACGCTGACGCCATCCTGCCCGCGCCAGCCGAAGGTGGTCTGCGGGTTGACCGTCACGGTGAAATTCATCGACTGCAATTGGCGGGAGGCGCTTTGCAGGCATTCCTCCTGGCTGCCGCCGAACTCCTCCCAGCCGGTCCACATCCAGGCGGCGCGGGCCGGCTGAGCCATGCCAAGGACCAGCGCAACAAGCGCCAACGCAGCCAGACGTGCGAACATGGAAGCCTCCCTCGGGGTCGCGGCAGGCAGCGTAATGCGATACCGCGGCGGGCGGAACACCTCGCCCCTTCGCAGGGGGCGGCGCGGGGGCTAGCTTGGCCGCCAGGAGGAACCGCCGATGAGCCTCACGGACCTGGAAAGCCTGGCCGCCCGCGTGCCGGATGGCAGCAAGCTGGCCATGCCGCCGGACAATTCGCTGCCTTCCGTGGCGCTGGCCAAGGCACTGATCCGCCGCGGCGCGCGCGGCCTCAGGCTGGTCGGCGTGCCGACCTCCGGCTTCGCCACGGACATACTGGTGGGCGCCGGCTGCGTGGCGGAGGTGGAGACCAGCGCCGTCTCCCTGGGGGAGGCCGGCTTCGCGCCGCGCTTCTCGGCCGCGCTGAAGGCCGGCGAGATCGTGATGAAGGACGCCACCTGCCCGGCGATCCACACCATGCTGCAGGCCAGCGAGAAGGGCGTACCCTTCATGCCGCTGCGCGGGATTATTGGGAGTGACATCCTGGCGCATCGGCCGGATTGGCAGGTCATCGACAATCCCTTCGCCGAAGCCGGTGGTGATCCCATCGTGCTGCTGCCGGCGTTGCAACCGGATTTCGGCGTGTTCCATGCGGTGATGGCGGACAGCCGCGGCAACGTGTGGCTGGGCCGCAAGCGCGAATGCGCCACCATCGCCCATGCCTCCAAGGCCAGCCTGGTCACGGTGGAGCGCGTGGTCGAGGGCGACTTCCTGACCGACGAGACGTTGGCCCCCGGCTGCATCAGCGCCACCTACATCGACGCCATCGCCATCGCCGAGCGCGGCGCCCGCCCGGTGGCGCTGCTGGACGAATACCGCATGGATACCGCCTATATCAGCGACTACGCCCGCATGGCGAAAACCGCGGAAGGCTTCCGCGAATGGCTGGCGATCAACGTGTTCGAGAGCCGGGCGGCGGCGGCCGAATGAGCGACTGCAAGCCCGAGGAGTTCCTGGCGGCCACCATCTGCCGGCTGATCCTGGACCCCAGCCAGCCCACCGCCCGCCATGTGGCCGTGGGTGCCGCAAGCCCGGTGCCGGCGGCGGCCTGCTACCTGGCGCAGAAGCTGGGCTACCCCATCCGCCTCAGCCTGCTGGCCCGCACCCAGGGCAACCCGTTCAGCGACGGCACGCGCGAGTTGTTCGACCTGACCGGGCAGGGCCGCATTGACCTGTTCTTCCTGGGCGGCGGGCAGATCGATGGCGAGGCCAACCTGAACCTGGTGGGCACCGGCGAATGGCCCGGGAAGGGCGTGCGCTTCCCCGGCAGCTTCGGCAGCGCGTTCATGTACATGATGACGCCCCGCATCATCCTGTTCCGCGAGGAGCATTCGCCGCGCGTGCTGGTGAGCAAGGTCGACAACATCTCGGCCAACGGCGTCTCGCCGCCCGGCGTGTTTCGCCGCGGCCATGCCCAGGCGCTGGTGACGGGGCGCTGCGTGTTCCGCTTCCACCCGGACCGCGCCCGCTTCTCGCTTGCCAGCGTGCATGCCGGGGAGACGGTGGAGAGCGTGCGCGCCGCCACCGGCTTCGACTTTGACGTGGACGGAAGCATCCCCACCACCCCGCCCCCTACAACCGAGGAACTGGCGCTGCTGCGTGGCCCGGTCTGCGACGAGATGCTGGAAACCTACCCGGACTTTTGTGCTCGGGTGTTCTCGCGGTCTGATGACCAAAGCGCCCCCCTGCCCCACGAAGCATCGCTTCGCGGGGACCCCGAGGGTGGGCGCGGCGGTCTGAATCAGCCCGCCCTTACTTGAGGAAGCAAGCTGCATGAGTGAAGCAATGGGCCTGGCGAAGTCCGCCGGGGCGCTGGCCGGGCTGAAGGTGATCGACCTGACCCGCGTGCTGGGTGGGCCGTACTGCACCATGGTCCTCAGCGACCACGGCGCCGAGGTGATCAAGCTGGAGCCGCCGCAGGGCGACGAGGTCCGCGACTGGGGCCCGCCCTTCGACAGCAACGGCAGCGCCAGCTACTTCATCAACATCAACCGCAACAAGAAGTCGGTCGGCCTGGACCTGTCCAAGCCCGAGGGCAAGCAGGTGCTGCTGCGCCTGCTCGAAGGCGCGGATGTCCTCATCGAGAACTTCAAGCCCGGCAGCATGGAGAAGTGGGGCCTGGGCTATGAGGCCGTGCTGTCCAAGCAGTTCCCCCGCCTGATCCATTGCCGCGTCTCCGGCTTCGGGGCGACCGGCCCGCTCGGCGGCTTCCCCGGCTACGACGCGGTGTTGCAGGCCATGACGGGCCTGATGAGCATCAACGGCACCGCCGACAGCGGCCCGACGCGGCTCGGCACCCCGATCGTGGATATCGCCACCGGCCTGTTCAGCACCATCGCCATCCTGATGGCGCTGGCGGAACGGTCGAAGTCGGGCCTCGGCCAGTATTGCGACATGACGCTGCACGACTGCGGCATGGCGCTGCTGCACCCGCATGCGCCGAACTTCTTCCTGAACGGCAACCGCCCGAAGGCCACCGGCAACCCGCACCCCAACCTGGTGCCCTATTCCAAGTTCCGGACGAAGACCTGCGAGATCTTCGTCGCGGCCGGCAACGACCCGGCTTTCCAGAAGTTTTGTGCGTTTCTTGGCATGAGCGAGGCGGCTGACGACCCGCGCTTCGCCACCAATGGGGGCCGCGTGGTGAACCGCGAGGCACTCACGGAAATGCTGGAAGCCCGCTTCGCCGATGAGGACGGCCACGACCTCTGCCGGCGCATGCTGGCCGCCGGCCTGCCGGCCGGGCCGGTGTTGCATGTGGACGAAGCGATGCAACAGGACCATACGGCACATCGGGAGATGGTAAGCCGCCTGGGCGACTATGTCGGCCTTGGCACCCCCATCAAGCTTTCCCGTACCCCGGGCGGTACCCGCGCCGAACCGCCGCGCTTCGCCGAGCACACCGACACGGTGCTGGTAGGGCACGGCTTCGGCCCCGAGGAGTTGAAGGCCCTGCGCGCTTCCGGCGTGCTGGTCGATACGCGCCGCAAGTAGCAAACCAGGGGCCGAAGCTTCCTCGACATGAGGAGCTTCGGCCGCGAAGCGATGATTGGAAGCAGCAGTTGTTGAGTTTGAGGCCGGTGGAGGCCAGCAGCGAAGTGGATGCCTGGTTCCGCATGTGGCGCGAGGCGCTGCAGACGGATGAACGCTTTCAGGGCGCCGGCAACCGCTTCCGCACCGGGTCGAAGGCCGGCGCCGAAGCCGCCGAGGATGAGCGCCTGGTGGAATGGCGCGCCCTGCTGCGGCCCAAGGGGCTGCGTGGCGGCCTGGATGTCGACATCAAGCTGGTCGACAAGTCGGCCTCCTACACGCCGTTGGACCGCAACAACCCCGGCGCGGTCGGTGTGGCCTCGGATGGCTGCACCTACATGCTGCGGCAATGGTACGACAGCAAGCGGATCGGCCCCAAGCCGCTGAAGGCGGAAGACCTGACCCGCCTGGGCGCGCCGGAATGGGCGGACCTGGAATTCGCGGCCTCCAAGGGCAATGTCGGCCGCGGCCGGCTCTACTGCGTGCTGGGCCGGCTGAACGACGCGCCGGCTGCCATTGCGCAGCAATGCTTCGACGCCATCAGCGCCTTCCACCGCGTCAGCGAAGTGGCGCGCGAGGAGTTCTGAGCCGCCTCAGGCCGCCAGCAGCCGCGCCCGGGGCAGCACCAGCCAGGCCCGGGCGCCGATGCCCGGCTGGGCTTCCAGCCGCAACTCGCCGCCATGCGCTTCCAGCAGGCTGCGCGCCACCGCTAGGCCGAAGCTGAGGCCGCGGGTGCGCTCGGCCGCGGTAGGGGCGCCAGCGCTGAGGTCCTCGGCGCCCAGCCCGGCGCCTTCATCCTCCACCACGATCGCCAGGCTTTCGCTGGTGACCACCGGGTGCAGGTCGATCCAATCGCCTTCCCGCGTCAGCCGCGCCGCCCGCGCCACCACCTGGGAAAGCGCGCCGCGCAGCGCCCGGCGGTCGGCCTGCACGCTCAGCCCGGCGAAATCCGCGGCCAGCCGCCATTGCCGCCGCCCCTGGCCGAGCTGCGCGGCAACCCCGGCCAGCACTTCCTGCAGCAGCGGCGCCAGTTCCACCTTTTCCTCGGAAAGGCAGCGCGGCCCGGCGCTGGCGGCCAGCACCTCCTTCACTTCATCGGCCAGCCGCAGCACCTGGCGCGCCTCGGCGGCCACCGGCTCGCCCTCGGCGCCCAGCCGCCCGGCGGCCCCCAACAGCGCCAGCCCCGGCGCCTGCAACTCCTCAGCCAGCAGGCCGAGGCAGCGGGCATGGCCGGCGGCGCGGGCCTCGGCGGCCTGGGCGCGCACCAGGGCGGCGGCAGCGCGGCGCTGCGCCAGAACGGCGATGGCCCCGGCGCCCAGCAGCACCGGCGCCAAGAGTATCCAGGTCAGGATGATCATGCGCGGTGCTTAGCACCAAGCGGCAAGCCGGTGGTTAACGCGCCGCGCGCTTACAGCACTATCCGCTCACGCTGAATCAGCGTGAGCGGATTTCGTGCTGTAGCTTCAATAGGTTGCAGAGCAAGAAATCCGTTCTGATGATTCCATCAGAACGGATATTGCTCAGCCCTCGTCGTCATCATCCGGAAGTGGCTCGCCGGCGGGAATGGCGTAGTCCCCGGCCAGCCAGCGGCCCAGGTCCACCTGCCGGCAGCGGGCGGAACAGAACGGCCGGAAGCGCGGGTCCAGCGGCTTGCGGCAGACCGGGCAGGGCTTCGGCGTGGCGGAGGCGGGCGGCTCAGCGGGCATGGATCGTCTCGGCGCCCCAGGGCAGCCCGGGTTCGGCCAGCAACTCCAGCGGCTGGCCCAGCGCCGCCGTGGCCTCCTCCAGCGCGCCGGGCAGCGCCTGCAATGCCGTCAGCACCGCCGGCGCCGCGGTCAGCGCCCAGCGCCGGCCCGGCTGCGCCGCCGAATCCCGCGCCGCGCGGCGCAGCGCCGCCAGCCCCGGGGTCAGCGGCCCGGCCAGCACCTCATGCAGCGGCGGGTGGATGCGTTGGCGCTGCATCTCGAACAGCCCGAGCGGCCCCAGCCCCAGCAGCCGCACCAGGTGGTCGGCCTTCAGCGCCTGGCGCAGCGGCTCCTCCAGCGCGGCGCGGCGCTTCGCGGGCATACCCGCCAGGTCCAGCAACACCGCGCCGGCCAGGTTGCGCAGCCTGATCTGCCGCGCGGCCTCCGCCACCGCAGCCTCGTTCACCTCGGGCAGGGTGGCGCCGCCGCTGTCGACATCAATCGCCACCAGCGCCGGGGTCGGGCTGACCAGCAGCCGGCCGCCCCCGGCCAGCGGCACCTCGCCGGTGCCCAGCTGCTCGAACTCGGCTTCCAGCGCATCATCGAAGGCGGGCTGGCGCAGCAGCGTGGCACGGGGGCCGAGGCGCAGCCTGGCCAGCAGCGCGGCGTCATCCACCAGCACCGGGGCCTGCGGATGCTGCGTCGCCAGCCGTTCCGCCGCCGTCGGCCCGCGCGCCAGCAGCACCGGCTGATTGCCCGGGATCGCCGCCGTGGTGGTCTGCCCCAGCCGCACCGTCAGCCGCGGCCCCTTGCCGCCCTGGGCCCCGCGGGTCACGCGCACCAGCAGCACCTGGCCCTCATGCACCGCCTTGGCAATCGGCTGGCGCGTGGCCGAGGCCTCGCTTTCCGGCAGGAAGCCGGTCTCGCCACCCACCATGGCCACGAAGGCGCCGGCCATGGCGGGCGCCAGCGCCGCCACCCGCGCCCGATGCAGGTCGCCCACGCCATCCGGCCGGCCAGGCCGCTCGACCCAGGCTTCCAGCAGGCGGTCGCCATCCAGCAGGGCGGTGCGCACCTCCCCGGGGGAGGCGCTGACCTTGATGATCAAGGCCGCAGCCATCCGCAGCCCCGCAGCATCTGCGTCGTCTCGTACAGCGGCAGGCCCACCACGTTGGAATGGCTGCCCGAGAGGAAGCGGACAAAAGCCTCGGCTCGGCCCTGGATGGCGTAGCCGCCGGCCTTGCCCTGCCATTCCCCGGTGGCCAGATAGGCGTCCAGCTGCTGCTCGGTCAGCCGCTGGAAGGTGACGCAGCTTTCCACCAGGCGCTCGCGCAGCCGGCCATCGGGCAGCCGCAGTGCCAGCCCGGTATGCACGCGGTGGCGGCGGCCGGACATCAGGCTGAGGAAGCGCCGCGCCTCATCGGCATCGGCCGGCTTGCCGAGGATGCGGCGGCCGACGCCCACCACGGTATCCGCGGCCAGCACCAGGGCGTCCATCGGCGGCAGCGCCAGCGCCTTTTCCCGCGCCAGACGCGCGGCCAGCCGGTGCGGCTGCTCGGCCTTCAGGGGCGTCTCGTCGATCTCGGCCGGCAGCACCTGGTCCGGCACCACGCCGATGCGCGCCAGCAACTCCAGGCGGCGCGGGCTGGCGGACGCCAGGACCAGGGGAGGGCGCGTGGCGCCGTCCGGGCCTCCGGGCCCTTCGGCCCTCCGGCCATCGGGTGGGTTTGCCGGCCGATTCAGGCCTCCGGGCCCTTCGGCCCTCCGGCCATCGGGGGGATTTGCCGGCCGATTCAGGCCTCCGGGCCCTGCGGCCCTCCGGCCATCGGACGGCATGGCGCTACTTGAAGCGGAAGGTGATGCGGCCCTTGGTCAGGTCGTAGGGTGTCATCTCGACATTCACCCGGTCCCCGGCCAGCACGCGGATGCGGTTCTTGCGCATCTTCCCGCTGGTATGCGCCAGCACCATGTGTTCGTTGTCCAGCTTCACCCGGAACATCGCGTTGGGTAGCAGTTCAGTGACCGTGCCACTGAACTCGATCATGTCTTCTTTTGACATCAGGCCTCTTCAATTGCGGGCGCGGCGGCCCGGAGCGGCGTCGCGGGGGGTGGTCGGAAGGGCGGGAACATGGTCGCCGCGCCTCTTGGGGTCAAGTTTGGTCGTTGCGGGCCAACCGAAGGGCCACGCTGCGGCCATGCGCGTCCAGCCCTTCGGCGGCGGCCAGGGCCACGGCGGCGGGGCCAATTGCGGCCAGCCCGGCGGCGCTGGCCTGCACCCAGGTGGTGCGCTTGAGGAAGTCGAACACCGACAAACCGCTGGCAAAGCGCGCGGTGCGGCCGGTGGGCAACACGTGGTTCGGCCCGGCGCAGTAGTCGCCCAGCGCCTCCGGGCACCAGGGGCCGAGGAAGGCGGCGCCGGCATGCCGCACCCGGGCGAAGACAGCGGCCGGGTCCGGCAACAATATCTCCAGGTGCTCCGGCGCCAGCCGGTTCACCAGGGCCACGCCCTCATCCCAGTCCCGCACCACCACAATGGCGCCATGGTCGCGCCAGCTGGCCCCGGCGATGGCGGCGCGTGGCAATTCCGCCAGCGCCACGTCCACCGCGGCGGCGACGCGCCTGCCGAATTCAGCGCTGTCGGTCACCAGAATGCTCTGCGCGCTTTCGTCGTGCTCGGCCTGGGCCAGCAGGTCCATCGCCACCAGGGCGGGGTCCTGTGCCGCATCGGCCATCACCACCACCTCGGAAGGCCCGGCGATGCTGTCGATGCCGACCCGGCCAAACACCTGGCGCTTGGCCTCCGCCACATAGGCATTGCCCGGCCCGACGATCCGGTCCACCGGCGCCACGCTGGCGGTGCCATAGGCCAGCGCCGCCACCGCCTGCGCCCCGCCGATGCGGTACACCTCGGTCACGCCCGCGCGCCGTGCCGCGGCCAGCACCAGCGGCGCGAGTTCGCCATCCGGCGTCGGCACGCACATGGCGATGCGCTGCACCCCCGCCACCTTGGCCGGCAGCGCGTTCATCAGCACGGAGGACGGGTAGCTGGCCTTGCCGCCGGGCACGTAGAGGCCGACGGCATCCAGCGCGTTCCAGCGCATGCCCAGCGTCAGGCCCGCGGGGTCCGGCAACTCCAGGTCGCTGGGCAGTTGCGCGCGATGAAACCGCTCGATCCGCTCCGCCGCCAGGTCCAGCGCCGCGGCCAGTTCCGGCGCGATGCCGGCGGTGGCGGCGTCGATTTCCGCGGCGGTGATCCGCAGCGTTGTCGGCGTATGGCGGTCGAAGCGGGTAGTGTAGTCCAGCAGCGCAGCGTCGCCGCGCTTCCGCACCGCGGCGATGATCTCTGCCACCGCGCCATCCACCCGCGCCGTGGTCTCCCGCGCCTCGTTCAGCAGCGCGGTGAAGGCGGCGTCAAACCCGGCCTCGGCCGTATTGAGGGTCTTCATGGTGTGATTTTGCCGCTGCGATTCACGCTCCGCTCCTTGCGGTCTTCCCGCCCGCCTCCGGCGTGACGCCGCTGCGGGGCTCCGCGACCGCAGCGGAAAGCGCCGCGCGGAACCGGTTGATCCAGCCGGTGATCTCCTCCGGCCTGGTCTTCAACGCCGTACGGTTGACGATCAAGCGGGAGGTGACGTGCGCGATCACCTCGGTCTCCACCAGGCCGTTGGCGCGCAGCGTGCTGCCGGTGTCCACCAGGTCGACGATCACCTTGCTCAGCCCCAGCGCCGGCGCCAGCTCCATCGCGCCGTTCAGGTGCACGATCTCGGCCTGGATGCCGCGCTGGGCGTAGTGCTTCTGGGCAATGCCGGGGTACTTGCTGGCCACGGTGATGCGCGACCAGCGGCTGCTGTCCTCGGCCTCGGCAAAGCCCTTGGGCGCCGCCACCGAAATGCGGCAGCCGCCGATGCCCAGGTCCAGCGGGGCGTAGATCTCGGGGTAGTCGAACTCCATCAGCACATCGGCGCCGCAGACGCCGATCTGCGCCGCGCCATGCGCCACGAAGGTCGCCACGTCGAAGCTGCGCACCCGCACCACGTCCAGGCCGGGGTCGGTGGTCTCGAAGCGCAGCCGGCGGCTGTCCTCGTTCATGCAGTCCGGCGCCGGGGTGATGCCGGCGCGCGCCAGTACCGGGCCCAGCTCCTTCAGGATGCGACCCTTGGGCAGCGCCAGGATGACCGGGCCGAGCTCGGCCGGCGCCAGGATTGTGGGGGTTTTGATCGGCTGGTCCATGATCTGGCCTAGCATTCCTCGGGGAGTCGCGGGCTTGACGCTTCCATGTCAGCCGCTGATCCGTTCGACATCGGCGCCCACCGCGGCCAGCTTGGCTTCCACCCGCTCATAGCCGCGGTCCAGGTGATAGACCCGGTTGACGATGGTCTCGCCCTCCGCCGCCAGCCCGGCCAGCACCAGGGAAACGCTGGCGCGCAGGTCGGTCGCCATCACCTGTGCGCCGGAAAGCCTGGCCACGCCGCGGACGATGGCGGACGACCCGTGCACGTTGATGCGCGCACCCATCCGGTTCAGCTCCGGCACATGCATGAAGCGGTTCTCGAAAATCGTCTCGGTCAGCATGGAAGCGCCTTCCGCCACCGCCATCAGCGCCATGAACTGCGCCTGCATGTCGGTGGCGAAGCCCGGGTAGGGTTCCGTCATCGCGTCCACGCCGTGCAGCCCGTTGAGGCGCGCAACGGTCAGCCCCTCCGGCACTTCCTCCACCGCCACCCCGGCTTCCCGCAACGTACGGGCGAAGGCGCCCAGATGCGTCAGCCCGGCGCCCTCCAGCAGCACCTGGCCGCCGGTGATGGCGGCGGCGCAGGCATAGGTGCCGGCCTCGATCCGGTCGGGGATGATGCTGTGGTCGGCGCCGTGCAGTTCCGCCACGCCCTCCACCCGCAGCCGGTCGGTGCCCAGGCCCTCGATCTTCGCGCCCATGGCGTTCAGCAGGGTGCAGAGATCCTCGATCTCCGGCTCCCGCGCGGCATTGACCAATTCGGTCACGCCATCCGCCAGGGCGGCGGCCATCAGCAGGTTCTCGGTGGCACCCACCGAAACCTGCGGGAACAGGATGCGCCCGCCATGCAGCCGGCCCTTGCCGCCATTCGGCGCTTCCGCGTTGATGTAGCCGGCGTCGAGCGTGATGGTCGCGCCCATCGCCTCCAGCCCCTTCAGGTGCAGGTCCACCGGCCGGGTGCCGATGGCGCAGCCCCCGGGCAGCGAGACCCGGGCGCGGCCGAAGCGCGCCACCAGCGGCCCGAGCACCAGCACCGAGGCGCGCATCTTGCGCACCAGGTCGTAGGGCGCCTCCAGGTTGTTGACGCTGCCGGAAAGCGTCAGCGTCCGCGCCGTCTTGTCGTGTTCCACGCTCAGGCCATGCTGGCGCAGCAGGCCCGCCATGGTGGCGATATCCGCCAGGTCCGGCGCATTGCGCAGCACCACCGGCCCCTCGGTCAGCAGGCCCGTCGCCATCAGCGGCAGCGCCGCATTCTTGGCGCCGCCGATGGCGATGCGCCCGTTCAGCTGCCGCCCACCGCGTACCCGGATGCGATCCATCTCTCCGCCCCTACAGCCGCGGCAGCGCGACGCCGCGCTGGCCCATGTACTTGCCAGCGCGGTCGGCATAGCTCACTTCCGGCGCGCTTTCGCCCTGCAGGAACAGGAACTGGCAGATGCCCTCATTGGCGTAGACCTTGGCCGGCAGCGGCGTGGTGTTGCTGATCTCGATCGTCACCTGGCCTTCCCATTCCGGCTCCAGCGGGGTCACGTTCACGATAAGCCCGCAGCGGGCATAGGTGGACTTGCCCAGGCAGATCACCAGGATGTCCCGCGGCACGCGGAAATATTCCACCGTATGGGCCAGCACGAAGCTGTTCGGCGGAATGATGCAGACCGGCCCCTGGCGGGTGACGAAGCTGCTGTCGCTGAAGGATTTGGGGTCCACCAGCGCATTGTCCACATTGGTGAAGATCTTGAACTCGTCGGCCACGCGGGCGTCGTAGCCATAGCTGGACAGGCCATAGCTGATCACGCCCTCGCGGCGTTGGCTTTCGACGAACGGCTCGATCATGCCGTGGTCGGCCGCCATGCGGCGGATCCAGTGGTCTGGCATGATGGGCATGGGCAACGGCCTATACGGGGCGGCGTTGCGGGCGCGGCGAAGGGCTGGCGCCGGCCAGCAACCAGGGCGCCAGCCCTTAGCCCAGCCGGCCGCCAGCGGCAACCTTGGAGCCTGATCGGCCAAGGCGGAAAGGCCGCGGGCCGTGAATCAGCCTGCCGGAAACACGGCCTGATCGGCCGAGGCGGCAGCGCCGCGGGCTGCGGATCAGTCGCCTGGGCTGGCTGCGGCAAGGCGCGGCCACCCGCCGCTTTCGTCATCACCGGGCTTGTCCCGGTGATCCCCGCCCACCGGCAGGGTTCGGTCCTTGGATGCCCGGGACAAGCCCTGGCACGACGGATATCCATGACAGGCGGGCATCCCCGCAGCCCGGCCTACGGCTTCGCCGGCCTGTCCTGCGCCGGCGCCGGCGTATCCTCGGCCCGGGCACGGGCTTGCGCCTTGCGGCGGCGCAGGTTGGCCCGCAGCGCCGCGGCCAGCCGGGCCTCGCGCTCAGCCTGGGGGGAGGGCCGGGCGGCAGGCGCAGGCGGCTTGGGCGGCGGTTCTTCGGTGGCCATGGCCATGCAGGCTGCCATGACGCGCCCCATATGGCCAAATCCGTCGCCGTGCCGCCGCGCCCGGCCCCTCGACCCCACCGCCCCGCCGGTGCATAGAACGCGCCGAAACATTGGGAACCGCCGCGATGACCAAAGCCGATATCGACCGTGTCCAGGCCTATCTCCGCCGCCTGCTGGGGACCGAGCGCATCAATCTGCTGGCCCCGGCCCGCGCCGGGCTTTCGGTGGAGGTTGCGGTGCAGGACGAGGTCATCGGCACGCTGCACCGCGACGAGGATGAGGGCGAGGTCTCCTATTCCATCCACCTGACTGTGCTGGAGGAAGACCTGCCGCCGCTGCCCAAGGCCGGCGCCGCGCCGAAGCGCCGCCCGAACTGAAGGACGGCCCCGCCGGCTTGGCGGGCGCGTGGCCACCAAGCCGGGCATCGGCCCGGTCGAAGGGAAGCTGGCGATGGATGGGTTGGAGACGTATCGGCGCCGCCACGGCATCGCCCGGCAATTCGCCTCGCTGGGCGACAATGCCGAGCTGCCCATGCTGCTGCGGGCCTGGGGCGTCGTCGACGACACCCTGTTCACCACGGCCCTGTCGCTGTCCCTGCCGCGGCTGGTGAGGCTGCTGAAGCAGCGCTGCCGCGGATTGTACGACCTGGACAACCTGGTGCCGCACGGCCCCGGCCTGGTGGAGGACAGCGCCCATGGCCTGGTCTTCCCCAGCGGTCTGGTGGCGCCGAATGGCGGCGGCCTGCTGGCGGGACCGCCGCTGCTGGAGACCTACGCGCCGGAATTCCTGCGCGTCACCGCCCTGGCCATGGCCACCTGCCGCAGGCTGGCGGCGGCGCGCCGGGTGCTGGTCTACAAGCGCAATGGTGGCGTGACCGAAGACGAGGCGGCCGCCCTGCACGGTGCGCTGCTGGCCTATGGCCCGGTTCGGCTGCTGGTGGTGAACACCGCGGCGGGCGGCGACCAGCCCGGCAGCGCCCGGCAGCTGCAACCCGGCCTCTACCTTGGCCATGTCGACCGCTTCGCTTCCTATGCCCAGGCCGGCGAGGCCTCGGTGGACAGCTGGTTCGCCATGCTGGAACAGGTGGTGGACTTGGCCGGCCTGGCCGAGGCGCCGGCCACGGCCGAGCCGCTCTGCCAGCAGATCGAGGCGGCGATGGACGACCCCGCCCGCCTGGCCGGCATCCGCCTGCCGGAGCAGGCCTTCGCCAGCTATCGCCGGCTGCAGCCCGACCTGGCCAGGCTGGGCTGGGACGACGCGCAGATGGTCAGCTCCTACCTGACCTATGGCTATTTCGAGGGCCGTTTCTGGCAGGGCGGCGCGGACGAGCCGCCCTTTCCGCAGGACCCGCTGGACCAGCTGGACCACCTCTACCGACTGCAACTGCATCCGTTGGCGCTGGAGATGCTGGCCCGTCACCAGGATGCGCTGCTGGGCCACTATCGCAGCTTCACCATCGCCGTGGTGCTGAGCGCCGCGCCGGCGCTGCAGCGGGCCTTTTACGAGCCGTTGGCCGCGCGCCCGGGCTTCAACACCTTCCGCGAGCGCTGCGCCGGCCTGATCGCACGGTTCAACGCCCAGGTGGCGTAGAGCAGGATCGGCGCTGAAGCGGGGCGGCGGGCGTCCGGCGCTGGTCGCGGGTGCGCGCGCGACGGATTTCCGCTTGATGGCAATGGGCGCGGCGGGTTGAAGCGAAAGCGACGCCGCTGTGCCGCCGCAGGGCCATGTTCCGGTATGTCTGCGTGGAAAACCGCGCCAACCCATTGAGGGCAATGGTGCTGCCAGAGAGGATTGAACTCTCGACCTCTCCCTTACCAAGGGAGTGCTCTACCACTGAGCTACGGCAGCGAACCAGGGTCGCAGGCGGCGGCTTCTAGCCGTTGGCCGGCCGCTCTGCAACCCTTCGCGCGCATCCCCGCCACCGATTGTCCGGGCGCGGGCTTCAGCTACCCTGGCCGGGCATGGCCAAGCCCCCGCCCAAGCACCGCGCGCCGGAACTCTCCACCCGCCAGCTCCGCGCGGTGGTGGCCGTGGCGGAGAACCGCAGCTTCGTCGCCGCGGCGGTGGAACTGAAGACCAGCCAGCCCGCCCTGACCCGCACCATCCAGCAGGTCGAGACCCTCCTCGGCGTCGCCCTGTTCAGCCGCAGTACCCGCCAGGTCAGCGTCACCCCCGCCGGCCGTGAATTCGCCGCCCTGGCCGAACGCCTGCTGGCGGAAATGCGCATCGGCCTGGCGGCAATGCGCGACCTGGCGGACCAGCGCCGCGGCCAGGTCATCATCGCCAGCATCATGTCGCTGGGGCAGGGCGTGCTGCCCGCCCTGCTGGCCGGCTATCTCAGCCGCTTCCCGGGCGTGGAGATCCAGCTGCGCGAAGGCGTCCAGGGCCAGGTGCAGGAGGATGTGCGCGCCGGCCTGGCCGATTTCGGCCTGGGCTACATCGAGGACCTGCCCCCTGGCTTCACCACCGAGCCCCTGGCGCGGGAGGAATTCCACGTGGTGCTGCCGCGCGACCATCCGCTGGCCGGCCAGGCCCGGGTGAAGCTGGCGGCGCTGCGCGGGGAAAGGCTGGTCTCCCTGCCGCCGGAAAGCCGCACCCGCCGCCTGCTGGACGGTGCTGCCGCCGCGGCGGGCTTCAGCTTCGGCCATGGCATTGCGGTGAACCAGTTCGCCACGCTCTACGCCCTGGTGCGGGCCGGCGCCGGCATCTCGGTGGTGCCGGGTGGCGCCGGGCCCTTGCTGGCCGACCCGGAGCTGGTGTTCCGCCCCCTGGCCGCGCCGCGGCTCTCGCGCCAGGTCGGCGTGCTGCGCCTGGCCGAACGCCCGCCCAGCCCGGCGGCCGAGGGGCTGCTGGCCGCCATCCGCCAGGCCATGCGGCCCCGCCGACCGATGCGCAAAGTGGAAGAATAACCGATATCGGGTTCAGCTTGCGTATGAATGCCACTTCGGCGAAAGCTGGCCTGAAGCAAGCGGAGGCGACCATGGACGGCTTTACCGAACGAGACCTGCATGGCGGCGCCGAGACCCGTGGCAGCGTCCCCCCCGGCACCGACCTGATCGAGTGGTACTACGAACGCGGCTTCACCGACGGCCTGCCGGTGGTGCCGCCCACACCGGAGAAGGTTGCGGCTTGCATCACCGCCCTCGGCGGCGACGCCCAGTTCGAGGAATGCCGCGTGGCCCCGCGCTGGGGCGTGCTGACGCGCGAAGTCCTGGCCATCAACATGGTGCTGGCCGGCTGCCGCCCGGAATACGCACCGGTGGTGCGCGCAGCGATGCTTGCCATCACCGACCGCGCCTTCAACCTGAACGGCGTGCAGGCCACCACCCATGTCGCCAGCCCGCTCATCATCGTCAATGGCCCGCTGGCGGCCGAGATCGGCATGAATGGCGGCTGCAACGCTTTTGGCAGCGGCAACCGCGCCAACGCCACCATCGGCCGCGCCGTGCGGCTCATCATGCTCAATGTCGGCGGCGGCTGGCCGGCCGAGCTGGACAAGTCCACGCTGGGCCACCCCGGCAAGTACAGTTATTGCGTGACCGAGAACGAGGCGCAGTCCCCCTTCGCCCCCTACCACGTGGAAAAGGGCTATGCGGCCACCGACAGCACCGTCTTCGCCATCGCCGCAGAAGCGCCGCACAGCGTCACCGACCACCAATGCAACGACCCCGAGGGCATCCTCGACACCATGTGCAGCGCGATGAGCACCATCGGCAGCAACAACGCGGTGCTGGGTGGCCATTGCGTGGTGGTGCTGGGGCTGGAACACGCCAATACCATCGCCCAGCATGGCTGGACCCGCAGCGACATCCGCAACTACCTGTGGATGCACAGCGGCAACGCGTTCCGGCTGATCAGCCGCGACCATCGCTATGGCAAGGTCTACAACCGCAACCTGCCCAAATGGGTGAAGCGCGACCCCGACAGCCGCATCCCCATCGTCCCCAGCGCCGACAACATCCATCTGTTCGTCATGGGCGGTGAGGCTGGTCGCTTCTCGGTCTTCATCCCCGGCTGGGGCCACATGAACACGCCGGTGCTGCGCAGTATCGGCCCCGTCGAGGCCAAGCCCGGCGGCCCGGTCTGCATCGACGGCACCTGCGCGCTGTGAAGGAGGCAACCACCATGCTCACCACGATCGATACCCTGACCGTCTACGACCCGCGCGGCGCGCTGCGCCAATCCGTCACCCCCACGGCGCCGCGCATCACCGCGCTGGCCGGGCTGCGCTTGGGCGTGCTGGACAACAGCAAGTGGAACGCCAACAAGCTGCTGCGCGGCAGCCTGGCCTCGCTGAAGGCGCAGCACGAATTCGCCGCGGTGAATTACTACGTCAAGCACAGCTTCTCGAAGGATGCCGCGCCGGAGTTGATCCAGCAGATCGCGGCCGAATGCGACATCGTGCTGACCGCCATCGGCGATTGCGGCAGCTGCTGCTCCTGCTGCGTCCGCGACGGCATCGCGCTGGAACAGCTGGGCGTGCCCAGCGCCGTCATCATCACCACCGAATTCCTGCGCGAGACCAAGCTGACCCGCGCCGCCATCGGCATGCCCGGGCTGCAGCCGGTCGTCATCGACCACCCGATCAGCAGCATCACCGATGCCGAAATGCAGGCCCGCATGGCGCAGGTGGTGGCGCAGGCGCAGCAGGTCTGGCTCGGCGCCGCGTAACGGCGCGCGACGGCACCACCGCCAGCCGGCTCGCGGTCCAGTACGGAGACTTTCTTCCCGCCGCGGCCAGGTGAAGGCGGCGGCCGGCGCACCGGTGATTCCGCCTCGACAGCCGGGCACCACCGGCTAGGCTGGCCGCATGAACACAGCCTGGCCCAGCCGCTTCGGCGTCACCCTCGAAGGCCGCGAGACGCTGGCGGAAATCCCTGCCCTTGCCCAGGCCGCAGAAGCTGCCGGCGCCGGCACCTTCTGGGTCGCCAGCCACCTCTATCTGCGCGACCCCATCACCATCGCCCACGTGGCGTTGCAGGCCACGCGGCACATGCGCGTGGCGCTGATGGCGATGAGCCCCTACGCCATGCATCCGGTCCACCTGGCCATGGCCGCTGCCGCCCTGGCAGAGCTCCACCCCGGCCGCGTGGTGCTCTGCCTCGGCGCCGGCGCGCCCGCGGACCGGGAAGCCGCGGCGCTGGCCGCCCCCCACCCCGCCGCCGCGCTGCGCGAGGCGATCCTGCTCTGCCGTGGCCTGTTCGCCGGCGAAGCGGTGAAGCTGGAAGGCCAGGTGTTCAGCGCTCCTGGCCTGCGCGGCCTGGTTGGCGGCGCGGTCGCCATCCCCATCATCCTCGCCGCCACGCGCCCGGCCATGCTGCGCGTCGCCGGCCGCCATGCCGATGGCGTGCTGCTCTCGGGCGGCTCCTCGGGCGCCTATATCCGGCAATGCCTGGACGTGGTGGGGGAGGCGGCGCAGGGCCGCAGCGTCGCCCGCATCAGCCTGGTCTATGCCGCGCCGGTGCCACCCGGCGCCGACCGCGCGGCGCTGCTGGGGCCGGTGCGCCGCCGCCTGGCCTTCGTGCTGCGCGGCGCCCACCACGCCCCCAACCTGGCCGCCGCCGGCACCCTGCTGGACCAGGCCCGCCTCTGGGCGCTGACCCAGGCCGGCGAGTGGGACGCCGCGATGGCGCTGATCACCCCTGACGTCATCGCCCGCCACGCCGTGGCCGGCGAACCCAGCGAACTCGCCGCCGCCTGTGCCACCCTGCACGAAGCGGGCCTGGACGAGATCGCCCTGGCCACGCTGCAAACCCCGGCCGCCATGACCGCCGCCCTGACGGGAGCCCGCGCATGAAGTTCAGCGTCTGCCTGCCCACGGGGTTCGAGGGTGTGATGCACCCCATCCCCTTCGTCGAGGCCACCGACTTCGTGCCCCTGGCGCAGCTGTGCGAGCGCCTGGGCTATGACGGCGTCTGGGGCAACGACCACATCACCACCCAGCACTACGTCGAACAAAAATTCCCCGGCAAGGTGCCGCGTTTCTATGAACTGATGACGGTGCTGTCCTTCTGTGCCGCCGCCACCACGCGGCTGCGCGTCGGCACCGCCCTGGCCGTGCCGGCCATGCGCGACCCGCTCTGGCTGGCCAAGACCGCGGCGACCTTGGATGCGATGTCCGGCGGCCGCTTCGACCTCGGCGTCGGCATCGGCGCCTATCGGGAGGAGTTCACCGCCTGGGCGCCGCGCCTGGCCAAGACGGCGCATCGCGGCGAGATGCTGGACGAGGCGCTGGCCATGATGCACGCCCTCTTCACCCAGGACCGCGTGACCTTCGACGGCAAGTATTATGCGTGTCGCGACGTCGCCATGGCGCCGAAGCCGACGCAGCGGCCCTATTCGCTCTACCCCGGTGGCCACAACATCGCCGCCGTGGAGCGCGCGGCGAAATGGGGCACTGGCTGGCTGCCCGGCTGGCGCCCGTGGGAAGAATTGGCCGAGCGAATCCAACTGCTGCGCCGGCTGACCGCGGAGCAAGGCCGCGACCCCCTCGCGGTGGAGGTGGCGGTGCAGTTCTCCGTCACCGTCGGCAAGACCATGGAGGAAGCCGAGGCGCGCTACATGGCCTCCGACCTGGTCGCGCACCGCGTCTCGCTCTCCTACACCGGGCGGGACCTGTCCAAGCAGGTGGTCGCCAACCTGGTGGGATCGCCCGACGTGCTGCGCGAGAAGATCGCCGGGCTGGCCGCGATGGGCGTGCAGCATTGCTGCGCACTGATGTTCCCGGCCGACACGCTTTCGGAGTACCGCGAACAAGTAGAATGGTTCGCGGAGGTCTGCGGCCCGAGCGGGTCAGCTACGTCGCCGTAATCCCGGCCCCCCGGATCACCGGCCCCCAGCGCTCGCGGTCGGCCTCGATCACCGCTGCCATGCCCGCCGGCGTCGAAGGCGAATAGTCCGCGCCAAACGGCGCCAACCGCGCCTTCACCGCCGCATCGCCCAGCGCCAGCGCAATGTCGTCCGCAATCCGCCGCACCAGCGCCGGCGGCGTCGCGCCCTGCACCGCCATGCCGTTCCAGCTCTGCGCCTCGAAGCCCGGGATCGTCTCGGCCACAATGGGCACGTCCGGCAGCGCCAGGTTGCGCCTGGGCCCGGTCAGCGCCAGCGCCCGCAGCGCGCCGCCACGCACCTGCGCGATGGAGGCCGGCAACTGGTCGAACATGCAGTCCACATTGCCGGCGATCAGGTCGTTCACCGCCGGCGCGCTGCCGCGATACGGCGCATGGATCAACTCAATCCCCGCGCGCAGCCGGAACAGCTCCCCGATCAGATGCAGGCTGGTGCCATTGCCGGAGGAGGCGAAGCTCAGCGGCCGTGGCTGCGCCTTGGCATGGGCGATGAACCCGGCGACATCCCGCACCGCCAGCCGCGGGTTCACCGTCATCACATGGTCGGTGGTGAACACCAGGGAGACCGGCGCCAGGTCGCGCCTGGTGTCGTAGCTCAGCCCCGGCATCAGGAAGGGCGCAATCGCCAGCGTGCCGGCCGAGCCGATCAGCCAGGTATGGCCATCCGGCGCGCTGCGCGCCACCAGCTCCGCCGCCACGGTGCCGGCGGCACCCGGCCGGTTCTCCACCACCACGGGCTTGCCGTAATGCGCCGAGAGGAACTCCGCCACCACGCGGGCCGAGCCATCCGTCGCCCCGCCGGGGGTGAACGGCACGATCAGCCGGATCGGCTTTTCCGGAAAAGCCTGCGCCCAGGCGCGCGGCGCCGCCAGCAGCGCCGGCGCGAACAGCAGGGAACGACGGGAAAACGACAAAGCTGGCACGCGGCAACCTCCGGCAGGGCCGCAAGGCCCCTTGGCGAATGTGACGGTTTGGACCAGCGTTTGGCGCAGCATGACGGGTCGCGGCGGCCCGACGCAAGCGCGGAGCGAGGCGATGGGTGAATCAACCACGGACGCATTGGTGGGCGGCACGCCGGAGGACCGCGCGGCCCTGCTGGCGCTGCACCACGACTACCTGGTGGCCAACACCAGCTTCGACTGGGAGGCGCTGCAACCCATCTGGAGCGGTGCGCCCGAAGCCACTTTCTTCAACCTGAACGGCCACACCTACAACGGGCGGGAGCACTGGACGCGGCTGTGGAAGTTCTACGGCCCCAACGTTGCTTCCACCTTCTGGACGCCCTACGACCTCGGTGGCGTGGTCGGCGAGGACATGGCGACGATCTGGTGCCACCGGCGCACGCGGCGCAAGTGGCGCGGCACCCAGCCGCCGCCGCGCGACTTCCACTACACCGACGAGGAGTTCATGAGCCGCTCCACCATGGTGTTCCGGCGCGAGGCAGGCACCTGGCGCGTGGTGCATGTCCATTTCTCGGAAGGCACCAACACGCCGCGGCCGGGTGGGGTTTAGCCCGCTTCGGCTCCCATCAGCGCCAGCCCCTCGGCCACCGAGACGAACTCGCCGCCGGCCACCACGCGCTCAGCGCCGAAGCGATCCTCGAACAGCGCCCGCACCGCCGGCACCAGCGAGGTGCCGCCGGTCAGGAACACCCGGTCCACCGCGCCGGCGGGCAGCGCCGCGTTCACCAGCGCCGCATCCACCGCGCGGCCGATGCCCTCCAGCTCCGGCGCGATCCAGCGGTTGAAATCGGCGCGGCGGATCTCCGCATCCAGGCTGAACCCCTCATGCCGGAACTCCAGCGTCGCCACCTCGGCGCGGGAAAGCGCCACCTTGGCGCCGGAGATCGCGCGGTACAGCGCATAGCCGGCCTCGTCCTCCACCAGCCGCAGCAGCCGATGCAGCCGCTCCGGCTCCTCCGCGGTGCGCGCCACGTCGTTGATGTCGCGCAGCATCTTCGGCGCCCGCATCAGGGAAAGCAGGTGCCAGCGGGCGAAGCTGACATACCAGCTGGGCGGAATCGGCAGCGGCTTGCCCATCACCCGGTAGTTGCCGCCCTTGCCCAGCTGCGGCGAGACCACGTTGTCGATGATCCGATAATCAAACGCGTCGCCGGCAATGCCGACACCGGCATGGCCCAGCGCGGTCACGCGGCGCGGCGGCCCCGGCTCGAACCGCAGCAGCGAAAAGTCGCTGGTGCCGCCGCCGAAATCCGCCACCAGCACGGTGGCCGGCGCGCCCAGCGTGGCGGCGAAGCGATGCCCCGCCGCGGCCGGCTCCAGCTCCACCCGCACATCAGGCAGCCCGGCCTCGGCAAAGGCCGCCACCAGGCGCTGCTGCGCCAGCTCATGGTCCGCGGCATCGCCGACGAAGCGCACGGGCCGGCCAACCACCACGCGCGCGCCCTTCAGCTCCTCGCCGAAGGGCTTCAGCAGCTCCTTCAGGAACAGCGCGATCAGCTGCTCCAGCCCCCAGGCGCGGCCGGCGATCCGCGTCTCCCGAAAACTGCGCTGCGCCAGGTAGCTCTTCATGGACATGATCAGCCGGCTGTCCAGCGGGTCATCCAGATAGGCCTCGATGGCGGCCGGCCCCGCCGCATGCCGCCCCTGGCCCTGCGGCCCGTTCCAGAAGCACAGGACGGAGCGGAACACCTCCTCGGTGGCCTGGTGCAGCGTGCGCACGCTGCCATCCGGCCGCAGCGCCGCGACCACGCTGTTGGTGGTGCCGAAGTCGATACCGATGACGGGCTGCATGCGCTGAGGATGCCGGGCGAAGTGAGGCGGCGTTGAACCCGCAGGCGGCGCGCTTGGCAAGCGATGGTTGCGCGAACCAGGCGCGCCGCTGCCGCTGGCCCGCTACATGCTGGGCGCCGCGCGCTCCGCCGGCGGCAGCCGCCGCAGCAGCCACAGCATGATCAGCATGGCCGGCAGCGCCGCCGCGGTGGTCAGCAGGAAGAAGTCCGGCCAGCCCATGGCCGCCGCCAGGTAGCCGCTGCCACCGCCCAGCGTGCGGCTGGCGAAGGCCGCCAGGGATGACAGCAGCGCATACTGCGTGGCGCTGAAGCTGCGGTTGGTCAGGCTGGAGAGGTAGGCCAGGAAGGCGGCATCGGCCATGCCGTCGGTGAAGTTTTCCACCCCCACCTGCGCCCACAGCATCGGCAGGTCGTGCCCGGCATGGGCCAGCGCCACGTACATCAGGTTGGACAGCATCTGCCCCACCCCGGTCAGCACCAGCGCCCGGGCAATGCCGATGCGCGAGATCAGCCAGCCCCCCGCCAGCGCGCCGGCGAGGATGGCCACCAGCCCGAACACATTGTTGATCGCCGCCAGCTCCGGCCTGGTGAAGCCGAGCGCGAAGTAGAAGGTCTGCGTCATCACGCCGGCCAGCGCCTCGCCCAGCTTGAACAGCATGACGAAGAGCAGCACGCCGACCCAACCGGGCCGCCGCATGAAGTCGACGAAGGGGTCCACCACCGCGGCCCGCAGCCGGGCCAGTGGCGGCAGCTTCTCCCGCGGCGGCGCCACCGGCTCCGGCGCCAGCATCACCGCCAGCAGCCCCACGCCGATCAGCGCGGCGCTGAAGGCATAGGCCAGCGCCCAGCCGCCATATTCCACCGCCAGCAACGTACCGGCGCCGCTGGCCAGCAGCGCGCCCCGATAGCCCCAGACGTACAGCGCCAGGCCGTAGCCCTGCTGCCGCTCGTCCAGCGCCTCGATGCGGTAGGCATCCACCACCACGTCCTGGCTGGCGGAGAGGAAGGCGACCAGCGCAGCCAGCACAAAGGCCAGCCCATAACTCTCGGCGGTCGGCGCGGAAAACCCCAGTGCGAGAATGGCCAGCGCCAGCAGCGGCTGGATGGTCGCCAGCCAGCCGCGCCGGCGCCCCAGCCAGCGGAAGATCGGCGGTCGCGCCTGGTCCAGCACCGGCGCCCAGAGGAACTTCAGCGTATAGGCCAGGCCCAGCGAAGCGGTCAGGCCGATGACCTCCACCGGCAGGTTCAGCTCCGAAAGCCAGCGCCGCAGCGTCCCCGCCGTCAGTGGCAGCGGCACGCCGGCGGCGAAGCCCAGCGCCAGCATGACCAGGAAGCGCCGGTCGGTGAACAGGGCCAGGCGGGAAGGGGAAGCTGGGTCGCGCATATGCAACCGCTAGCAGAGGCGAACGCGAGCCGCTACGCCGCTTGGCGACCGGTTGCTCCAGCTTCCCGCAATGCTACCGTCAGCAAAAGATCGTACGAGGTAAGGCCAATGCCATCGATTTCGGACGTCCTTATCCGCGACGGAAAGCTGGGGGCGCAGCGAAGCAGTTGCCCGCTTTATGTCACCTTCGAAGAATTCGACGGGGAAATGCATGTGTGTCTGGCGACCCGCGGCGCGGCGACGCGCGCAAAGCCCGATCAGAACTCGCAGACGACGCAACTCGATAGAGATGCGGCGCGAAAGCTCTTCGAAATCCTCCGCGACGGCTTCGGGTTCGAATAAGAAAAGGGCGGCACCGCCTGCGCAGTGCCGCCCTTCCAAACCAATCGCTTGAGGCTAAAAACTAAGCCGCCGCGCTCTCCGAGCGCTTCGCGTGCTTCTTGCGCTCATGCGGGTCCAGGTAGCGCTTGCGCAGGCGCACGGCCGAAGGCGTCACCTCCACCAGCTCGTCATCCTCGATGTAGGCAATCGCCTGCTCCAGGCTCATCTTGCGCGGCGGAATCAGCAGCAGCGCCTCATCCTTGCCGGCGGCGCGGATGTTGGTGAGCTTCTTTTCCTTGATCGGATTCACGTCGAGGTCGTTCTCGCGCGAATGCTCGCCCAGGATCAGGCCCTCATACACCTTGGAGCCGGGGTCGATGAACAGCGTGCCGCGGTCCTGCAGGAAGAACAGCGCGTATTGCACCGCCTCGCCGGGCTCGGACGAAATCAGGCTGCCGTTGCGGCGGCCCGGGATCACCCCGGCCCAGGGGCGATAGCCCAGGAAGATGCGGTTCATCAGCCCGGTGCCGCGCGTGTCCGTCATGAACTCGCCGTGGTAGCCGATCAGGCCGCGCGACGGGATCTCGAAGGTGATGCGGATCTTGCCGCCGCCCGAAGGCCGCATGTCCTGCATCTGCGCCTTGCGGATCGACAGCTTCTCGACAACCACGCCCGAGAAAGCCTCGTCCACGTCCACCAGCACTTCCTCGTAGGGCTCCTCGCGCTCGCCGGTCTCCTCGTTCACGCGGGTCAGCACGCGCGGGCGGCCGATGGTCAGCTCGAAGCCTTCGCGGCGCATCTGCTCGATCAGCACGCCCAGCTGGAGTTCACCGCGGCCGGCCACCTCGAAGGCGTCCACTTCCTCGGAGACTTTTACTTTGATCGCGACGTTGCCTTCGGTTTCCTTGAACAGGCGGTCGCGGATCTGGCGGCTGGTGACCTTCTTGCCCTCGCGGCCACCCAGCGGGCCGTCATTGATGCGGAAGGTCATCGCCAGGGTCGGCGGGTCCACCGGAATGGCCGGCAGCGGCTCGGTCACCTCGGGGCTGCAGATGGTGTCCGGGATGGTCGCGTCGGACAGGCCCGCAATGGCGATGATGTCGCCCGCCTGCACCTCATCCACCGGCACCCGGTCCAGGCCCGAGAAGGTCATCAGCTTGGTCAGCCGGCCCACTTCCACCTGGCTGCCGTCCTGGCGCAGCACCTTCACGGGCATGTTGACCCGGGCGGTGCCCTGCTCGACACGGCCGGTCAGGATGCGGCCGAGGAAGTTGTCGGCCTCCAGGATGCTGGCGTTCATCGCGAAGGGCTTGTCCAGGTCCACCTTCGGCGCCGGGACATGGGACAGGATCAGGTCGAACATCGGCGACAGGTCGTGCCGCGCGCCTTCCAGCTCCATGTCGGCCCAGCCCTGGCGGCCGCTGGCGAACATGGTCGGGAAGTCCAGCTGCTCATCCGTCGCGCCCAGCGCGGCGAACAGGTCGAACACCTCGTTGTGGACCTCGTCCGGGCGGGCGTCCTGGCGGTCCACCTTGTTGATGACCACGATCGGCTTGATGCCGCGGGCCAGCGCCTTGGTCAGCACGAACTTGGTCTGCGGCAGCGGGCCCTCGGCGGCGTCACAAAGCACGATGGCGCCATCGACCATCGACAGGATGCGCTCGACCTCGCCGCCGAAATCGGCGTGGCCGGGGGTGTCGACGATGTTGATCTTGACGCCCTTCCACTCAACGGCAGTGGACTTGGCCAGGATGGTGATGCCACGCTCGCGTTCCAGGTCGTTGCGGTCCATGGCGCGCTCGGCCACCACCTGGTTGACGCGGAAGGCACCGGCCTGCTTCAGCAGGTTGTCCACCAGCGTGGTCTTGCCATGGTCGACGTGCGCGATGATGGCGACGTTACGGAGTTCCATAGGGAGTCATCCTTGGGGCCACCCCGTAAACGCAATATCCGGCACGCCGGCCGCGCTTGGGGCGACCAGTGAGCCGGATAGGCGGGCAGGTGGCGTGTTGTGCGGCGCACACTTAGTGGCTGCCGCCCGGAAAAGCCAGCGCCAGATGTGAAGCTTCCGCGAAGCCCTGGGGGCAGGCCCTGGGGGCAGGCCCCGGCCAATGCCGGAATGCTGCCGCGAAGGGCACGGGGCGGCAGGATGTGCCGCGGCGCCGAATGGCCGCCGCCAGCGGTCCGTCGGGCGGTTCTGTCAGCGTTCGACCGGCCCTGGAGCAGGCCGCGTCCATCCGGCCGCAGCGAGTTCCATGACGACAGTGCCAGGAATGCGGTCGGAGGATGGCATCCGACCGCGCATGGTTCTACCTGGCGCCGCCCCCGGCCGCGCCGCCCCCCGCCGGCGGTGCCCCGGTGACGCCGCTGCCATTGCCCGTCGCATTCGGCATGGCGGTGCCGCTGCCACCGGTACGGCCCTGCATCGGCGCGCTGGCCCCGCCCCGCATTTCCGGCATGGTCGAAGGCCCGGGCGGCACGACATTCGGGCTGGCCGGAGTCGCTTGGCGCTGGCCCGGCATCGCGTTCTGCGATTCGGTCATTGAACTGGCCGGCGCCTGGCTCGACTGCACCCGCAGCAAACGCCCGGCAGGCAGGGCAGGTGGGCTCAGATGCTCGGCCCGGGCCATGCTGCTGCCGGCCGCGCCCTGGTCGCGCCGCACGGCGGTGCCGGTCCGGCCGGAGATGCCGTCCCGGCTCATGCCCGGCCCAACCTGGCCCGGCCCAACCTGGCCGGGCTCTGCCATGCCCTGGCGCAGGCCGCTGCCGCCCTGGGCCGGCCGGGTCTCGCCGCTGCTGCCGGTGGCATCCATGGCCCGTGCCGCGTCCATGGCCTGGGCGATGTGCTGCATCGCGCCGTTGCGGTCACGCGCCGCCAGGGCGGCCCGCGCCGCGGCGCTGTATTCCAGCATCGGCGCCTGCATCGGCCGGTCCGCCATGGGTGCCGGGGTGGACCGCGAGAGCACCCGGGTCTCGGCGCGCTCCAGCAATTCATTGGCCTCGCCGATGCGGCCGCGGCGCAGGGCGCCCTGCGCTTCCTTCAGCCAGCCGGTCGGCCCCTGGGTGGCAGCCATGCGGTCGGCTGCCAGGGCCTCGCGCTCGGCGTCGCCCGGCAAGCCCACGGCGGCGGGTGCGATGGTCGCGCGCTGCCCGGCCATGGTTTCCTGCGTGGGCCGCGGATGTGCGGCGAGCCAGGCCGCCGGCTGGGCCAAGGCGGGTAAGGCAAACAGCGCCGCGCCGAGCGCGGGGCCATACAATAGCGAGCGATGCATCGAGGGACGCCTCCGTTTTGGGCGGCGGCGGGGGCGTGGCCCCTGCGCGCCTGGCAATCCCCAAACTCGGTGGCGTTCGCGCGGTTCCGTGCCGGGCCAGTACCGCCTGGTGCGGCCCGCCCAGGCCGTCGCCGGACCCGGCGCCCAGACCGTCGCCGGAGCCGGCGCCCAGGTTGTCGCCGGAGCCGGCGCGGAGGTTGTCGCCGGAGCCGGCGCGGAGGTTGTCGCCGGAGCCGGCGCGGAGGTTGTCGCCGGAGCCGGCGCGGAGGTTGTCGCCGGAGCCGGCGCGGAGGTTGTCGCCGGAGCCGGCGCCCAGGTTGTCGCCGGACCCGGCGCCCAGGTTGTCGCCGGACCCGGCGCCCAGGTTGTCGCCGGACCCGGCGCCCAGATCGCCGCCGGACCAGGCGCTTCAGCAGGCGCCGGGAAGGGCGCTCAGCGGGCCACCAGCGCCTTCAGGTCGGCCTGCGGCCGGGCGCCGAAATGGCTGATCACTTCGGCCGCCGCCACGCTGCCCCAGCGCCCGGCCTCGGCCAGGCCCAGCCCCTTGGTGTAGGCGGCCAGGAAGCCGGCGGCATAGGCGTCGCCGGCGCCGGTGGTGTCCACCACCTGGGTCGGCACCGCCGCCACCTTGTGCGTCTCGGCGCCGCTGACGATGACGCTGCCCTGTTCGCTGCGGGTCAGGCAGGCCAGCTTCACCTCGGCCCGCACCGCCGCCTCGGCCTTGGACCAGTCGTCGGTTTCATACAGCGCCAGCAGCTCGCTCTCGTTGGCGAACAGGATGTCCACCTCCTCCCGCACGAAGCTGCGGAAGGCGTCGCGGTGGCGATGCACGCAGAAGGCGTCCGACAGGCTGATGGAAACCTGGCGCCCGGCGCCATGGGCAATGCGCGCGGCGGCGTGGAAGGCGCTGACCGCCGCCGGCGGGTCGAACAGGTAGCCCTCCATGTAGGTCACCTTCGCCCCGGCGATGGCGGCATGGTCCAGGTCGGCCTCGCTGAAATGCACGCAGGCGCCCAGGAAGGTGTTCATCGTCCGCTGCCCATCCGGGGAAACCAGGATCAGGCAGCGCGCGGTCGGCGCCGTGGCGGCCGGCAGCGGCGCGGTGGCGAAGGCGACCCCGGCGGCGCGGATGTCGTGCGCGAAGACCTGGCCCAGCCCGTCATCCGCCACCTTGCCCAGGTAGCCGACGCGCGCGCCCAGCGCCGCGGCCACCGCGCAGGTATTGCCGGCCGAACCGCCGGAGCTTTCCAGCCCCGGCCCCATCACCTGGTAGATCGCCTCGGCCTGGTCGGCGCCGATCAGCGCCATGCCGCCCTTGGCCATGCCATGGGTGGCCAGGAAGCTGTCCTCGGCGCGGGCCAGCACGTCCACGATGGCATTGCCGATACCGAGGATGTCGAGGGAAGCGGTGGTCATGGCGGCGGTCCTTGCGTCTGCGCTGGCGGCGGGATAGCCCCGGCCCGGCCTGGCGGCAACCGGAACCCCCTGATGACCTCGCTGATTCTCGCCTTTCGCCAACTGACCGACCCCGCCTTCCTGGCGCCGCTGTTGAAGGCGGGCATCCTGGCCGCGCTGGCCTTTGCCGGCCTGGCCTGGGGCGCGGCCTGGGCGGTGGAGCATTGGCTGGTCAGCGGCGGCTGGCTCGGCACGCTGGTGGCGGCGCTGGCCGGCGTGCTGGTGCTGGCCATGGCGGTGTGGCTGTACCTGCCGGTGGTGATGGGCCTGGTCGGCGCCTTCCTGGACCCGGTCGCGGCGGCGGTGGAACGCCGGTACTACCCCGGCCTGCCGCCGGCGCAGGGCGCCTCGCTGCTGGCGCAGGTACGCTTTGGCATTGGGCTGGGGGTGCGCCTGCTGCTGCTGAACCTGCTGGCGCTGCCGCTGCTGGTCTTCGCCCCGCCGATCGGCGCCGTGGTGTTCTTCGTCCTGGCCACCGTCGCGCTGGGCCACGGCACCTTCGAAGGCGTCGCCCAGCGCCGGCTGGACGTGGTGGCGGCGCGGCGGCTGCGGCGCGCCCACGAATCGGCGGTGCTCGCGCTCGGCGCCGTGCTCGCGGCCATGGCGATGGTGCCGCTGCTCAACCTGCTGGTTCCGGTGCTGGGCACGGCGGCGATGACGCACCTGCTGCATCGCGCGAATGGCAGCGGCGCCGCATCGCGCCATGCGTGAATTCTCGCGCTTTCCACAGCTTCCGGCCCGGCGGGTGTTGTGCCGGCCCAAGGCCGCGTGTTAGCCGAAGGTGAGACGCGCGAAAGCGGGAGTCGCCTCCGTGAGGCACCGCCACGTCGCCGCCGCCGCACCGCTGTGGAGGGGGACCAGCATGGCCATTTTCGGCCGCAAGAAAGATGACGCGCCAACTTCGACCGCACCGGAAGCGGCTCCCGCTCCGGCCGCCCCGCCGGAGCCGACCGCGCCGACCAACCGCCAGACATCGCCCCAGGGACATCCTGCCATGAGCACCACGGCCCCGAAGCCGACCATGCCGACCACAACCCCGGGCATGGCCGCGCCGCCGCGTCCGGCCGGCGCCCCGGCGGTTGGCCTGCCGGCCCGCCCGACCGGCCGCGCCGAGACCAATGAGCGCCGCACCCTGGTGGTCGGCCGTGGCATCAGCCTGCAGGGCACGGTTGCCGATGCCGAGCGCCTGGTGGTGGAAGGCAATGTCGAAAGCCAGATGATCCAGGCCGCCGAGCTGCACATCGCGCAGTCCGGCGTGTTCAAGGGCGAAGTGCAGGTCGAGGACGCCGACATCGCCGGCATCTTCGACGGCACCATCACCGCCCGCGGCAGCCTGACCATCCGCGCCAGCGGCCGGGTCTCCGGCACCGTGCGCTGCCGCAAGTTCTCGGTGGAGGAGGGCGGCCAGCTCTCCGGCCGCATGGAGATGCTGACCGACAGCGCCGCGGCGGCCATGGCGGCCAACCCGCCGCCGCCGCGTCCTCCGCTGACCACGGGCTGATCCCCAACCGACCCTTGGGGGAAAGGCAACCGGCGAGGGGATCGCCGGTCGCCACACCTGAAGGCCTGGTGGCAGCGGCTGCCACCGGCCGGCATGGAGTGCCTGGGCGATGGGGCCGCGCCTCGGACTTGTCCTGATCCTGGCGTTGCCGGCCGCCTGCGCACAGGGGCCGGGGCAGGACGCCGCCGCCCTGGCCGAGGCGCTGGAGAACAGCCGCGCCACCCTGGCCGCCAATACCCCGCGCGAGCTGCTGCCGCCGCCCTCCGCCCCGGCCCGCCCACGCGCCCAGCCCGCCCGGCTCCGCCCGCCCGAGGATGCCCCCGGCACCCGTCCGGTCAGCACCGCGCAGCTGCTGGGCGCCGTGCCGGAAGCACTGCGCCGCTGGCTGGGGGAACCCACGCGCCGCCGCACCGAAGGCGGCGCCGAGGTCTGGCTCTATGCCGGCCAGGACTGCGCCCTGGACCTGATCCTGTACCGCGAGGCCGGCAGCCTGCGCGTGGCCCATGCCGCCGCCCGTGCCAACGGCGCCGCGCCGCAGACCGAAGGTGGCTGCCTGCGCCAGCTCAGTGCCGCCGCGGCTGCCCGGCCGGTGCCCGCCGCCGGCGAGGCAACCCCCGCCAGCCTGCGCGAACCCGGCGTCTGACGCCGGCATGACCGGCTACATCGACGCCTTGGTGCCGGCCTTCGGGCTGCTCGTGCTCGGCTGGCTGCTGCGCCGCCACCTGCTGCCGGATGCCACGGTCTGGGCCGGCATCGAGCGCCTGGTGTTCTGGGTGCTCACCCCCTGCCTGCTGGTCTCCGCCATCGCGCCGCTGCAACTGGCGGAACTGCCGCTGGGCGCCATGGCCATGGTCATCTGGGCCGCGCTCGGCATCGGCGTGGTGATCAGCATCGGCCTGGCGCGCGCCTGCCGCACCGGCCACCCCGCCATGACCTCGGTGCTGATGGGCGGCATCCGCTTCAACCAGTTGATGGGCTTCGCCGTGGTCGGCGCGCTGTTCGGCCCCACCGGCCTGGCGCTGGGCGCGGTGGCCACCGGGCTGATCGTGCCCTTCGTGCAGGTCATCGTCACCATTGCCTTCGCCCTTGGCCCCAACCCCGCCGGTGGCCGCTTCAGCCCCTGGCGGCTGCTGCGCCAGCTGGGCATGAACCCGATGGTGATGGGCTGCCTGGTCGGCTTCGCCATCGCCGGGCTGGGTGGCCTGCCGCCCGGCATCGGCCCGCTGCTGCGCACGCTGGGCCAGGCCTCGGTGGCGCTGGGCCTGCTCAGCGTCGGCGCGGCGCTGACGCTGGAGGCCATGCGCGACCGCCTGCCGCTGCAATTCTGGACCGGCTGCATCAAGCTGCTGGTAATGCCCGGCCTGACCCTGCTGCTCGGCCGCGCCCTGGGGCTGGAGCCGATGCCGCTGGTCATCGCCGTCGGCTTCATGGCGCTGCCCACCGCCCCCACCAGCTACGTGATGGCCCGCGCCATGGGCGGCGACGCGCCGCTGATGGCCGCGCTGACCAGCGCCGAGCACATGGCCTGCGTGGTGACGCTGCCGCTGTGGATCGCCCTGGCGCTGGGCTGATCCTCACGCCAGCCAACGCCGCTCGCCCGGCCGAGGCGGCACCCAAACCGGCGCGCGGCCGTGCCGCGCTTCCCCTGGCGGCGCCGGCGCGCGAAGCCGGCACCGGGCAACCTGGAATGCCAGCGGCCCTTTGCTTGCGCGTTCCGGCTTGGTGGATGGCGCCGCAGCCGGTAATTGAACCGCATCGACCGCCGGCGTCATCGCCGCGGCAGCCGAAGGGGACAAGGCCATGCTGGGACGCAGGATGTTGGCGCAGGGTGCCGCCGCAATCGCCTTGGGCGGCCCGGCGCTGGCGCAAGCCAGCTACCCGGACCGCGCGCTGCGCCTGGTGGTGGGCTATCCCCCGGGCGGCGCCTCGGACCTCTTCGCCCGGCTGCTGGCGGGGCACATGACCACGCGGCTCGGCCACCCCGTGGTGGTGGAGAACAAGCCCGGCGGCGGCGCCGTGCTGGCCAGCGAAACCGTCACCCGCGCCCCGGCCGATGGCTACAGCATCCTGCATGTCGACAACGGCATCCTGACCTACAACCCCGCGCTCTACAGCCGGCTGCCCTACGACCCCGACCGCGACCTGGCCGGCATCGGCTTCATCGGCCGCTTCCCGCTGTTCCTGATGGTGCGGCCGGACCATGCGGCCAACAGCTTCGCGGACCTGGTTGCCCGCTCGCGCAACGGCACGCTGGCGGTGGCTTCCCCCGGCGTCGCCTCGCCGCACCACCTGGCGCTGGAGATGGCCAAGCGCCGCGCCGGCCTGCAGGCCACCCATGTGCCCTATCGCGGCACCCCGGCGGCGGTGCAGGACCTGCTGGCCGGCAATGTGGAATGCGCCGTGGTCGATTGCGCCACCGGCACGCCCTACATCACCTCCGGCCGGGTCAAGACGCTGTGCTGCTTCTCCGAAGCCCGCAGCCCCATCGCGCAGCAGGTGCCCACGCTGCGTGAACTTGGCTTCGCCAATGCCGTCGCCTATGGCTGGCAGGGCATGAGCGTGGCCGCCGCCACCCCGGCGCCGATCGTCACCAGGCTGAACCAGGCGCTGCTGGCCGCCGTGGCCGCCGATGACGTGCAGGCCCGCTTCCGCGACCTCGGCATCGAGAACCGCGCCTCCTCCCCGGCTGAATTCGCCGCCTTCGTGGCCCAGGAGAATGCCCAGTGGCGGCCACTGATCCGCGAGCTGGGCATCAAGCTGGACGGCTGAGCTGATCCCCCCGCGCTTCTGGCACTGGCTGGAACGCCTGCTGCTGGGCGGCCGCCAGGCCGAGCTGGTGCGCTGGAACACCAAGGTGCTGGCCACCGGCCTGGCCCGGCAACGCTACGCCGAAGGCCTCGCCGGGCCGGGCTTGCGGGTACCCGCCGCGCCGGTCCATGCCGGCCTGACCAGCCGCATCTGCCGCCAGGCCGATATCGAGCATGACTGGCTGCGCCATTGGTGCCAGGCGCTGTTCTGCTATCCGCTGTACCATCGCAAGCTGTGGGAGGACTGCTTCATCCTGCAGGCGCTGTGGGAGGCCGGCATGCTGGAGGCCGGCCGCCGCGGCCTCGGCTTCGCCGTGGGGCAGGAACAACTCCCCTCCCTCTTCGCCGCGCGCGGGCTGGAGATTACCGCCACCGACCTGGATGCCAAGGACCGCCGCGCCCATGGCTGGGCCGCCACCGGCCAGCACGGCGCCGAACGGCTGCACCACCCGCACCAGGTGGACCGCGCCGGCTTCGACGCCCGCGTCGACCAGCGGGCGGTGGACATGCGCCGCATCCCCGCCGACCTGCGTGGCTACGACTTCCTCTGGTCGGTCTGCGCCTTCGAGCATCTGGGCACGCTGGAGCGCGGCCTGGACTTCGTCTGCCGCGCCATGGACTGCCTGCGCCCCGGCGGCGTTGCCGTGCACACCACCGAATACAACCTGAACCAGGCGGAACGCACGCTGGGCCGCGGCCGCACCGTGCTGTACCAGCGCCGCCACCTGGACGCCCTGGCCAGGCGCCTGGCCGCCGAGGGCCACACGATGCTGCCGCTGGATGATGCCGGCGGCGAGGGGCTGCTGGACCAATTCGTCGACCTGCCACCTTATGAATACCATCCCTTCGCGCTCGGCCCGCTGCATCCGCCGCACCTGCGGCTGAACTTCCGCGGGCGCATCGTCACCTCGGCCGGCATCATCATCCGCAAGGCCGGGTAGGGCGAAGCGCGCGCGGCGTCGGCCTTCATGCATCCGGCAACAGGCTTGCGCTGGCCGCACGCCGGCGTGTCCGCGCTGCCATCAATTTGCCGCCAACGCGCCAAGCCTTTGGCAAGGTTCAGCGTCAATAATGCCGAGCATCCCGGCGGCGAAATGCGCGGCCGGACGGTTCGACAACTGGAAAAACCGCCGATGCCCGTACTCGTGAGGACGCTGGCTGCGCGCCTGCGTCACTGGCTTCGCTATCGCCCGGAACGCACCTATATGCGGGGCCGCGGCTGAGCGGCGATGGTCGGCCCCGCGACCCGGCTCATGTCAGACGCTCACGGCAGCGCCTGACCCACCCTGGCTGCCGTTCGAGCTGATGGTCCATGTCGCCGTCCGTTCCACCGGCGACGAGGGGACACTAATCCAGCGCCTGCCGCAGCCAGTCCTCGCCATCCGCCGGCAGGCCGGTCCAGGCCGCGTTGGTGCCGAGACGGCTGACCAGCATCAGCCCGGCACGATGCCCCTGCGCCCGCAATGCCCGCAGCAGGTGGTCGCGCAGATAGCTTGGGGAAACGCCGGTGGCCGCCAGCAGCGCGCTGTCCGACATCGGCCAATGCTCCGGCGCAATCTCGTAGATCGCGTCCACCATGGCCTTCAGCGCGGCCGAACCCGCGGGCAGATCATGAACCACCAGGGCAAGCGGCATGGCGGGGCCTCCTTACGCAAAGCGCGGTCAGTCTGCCCCAGTAGCCCCAGGATGCAAATGCTTCACGGTTGAAGCATCCAGCGCCTCTGCAACCAGGCTCCTGTGGCAGTGCCGCGGATCGGCTTCCAGGCACAGCAGGCACAACGTCTCCCGCAGCGCCCGCTCGCGCAGCGCGCCCAGCGCTGCCTGGGCCTCGATGCCCGCCAGGTGCCGGGCGAAGATCGGCTTCATCGCCTCTGGCCGGCCTTCCCGCACCGCCTGGCGCCCCGCCGCCGGGGTGCCCAGCGCCGGGATATGCCAATAGCCGATCCCCGCCTCCGCCAGCGCCGCGGTCAGCGCCCGCTTGGCGAAGCCGGGCCGCCGGCTGTTCGCCAGCGCCCGCACATCCGCCACCGTCACCACCCCTGCCCGTTGCAGCGCCGCCACCAGCGTGGGTGGCGTCGCGTTCTCGTAGCCGATGGTGAAGACGGCTTGGGGCCGCCGATTCAGACCTTCGGGCCCTGCGGCCCTGCGGTCATCGGGCGGCATCTACCGGCTGATCGCGCCGTGCGCCGCCAGGCAGGCCATGTCCAGCAGCTGGTTCACCGTGGCATCCATGGAGACGATCTGCACCGGCTTGGCCATGCCCATCAGCAGCGGGCCAATGGAGGTGCCGCTGGTCAGCCGCGGCACCGCCTTGGTCAAAATGTGGGCCGCGTGCAGCCCGGGCATGACCAGCACATTGGCCGGCCCGGTCAGCCGGCAGAACGGGTAGAGCGCGCGCAGCTGCGGGTCCAGCGCCACGTCGGCGCTCATCTCGCCATCGTATTCGAAGTCCACCTTGCGCTCGTCCAGCAGCTTCACCGCCTCGCGCACGCTGCCGGGGATCACCCCCTTGGGGTCGCCGAAATTGGAGAAGCTGAGGAAGGCCACGCGCGGCTCCGCGCCCAACCGGCGAGCGGCGGCGGCGGACTGCACGGCAATATCCGCCAGCGTCTGCGCGTCCGGCCGTTCATGAATGGCGGTATCGGCCACGAACACCGTGCCGGAGACGCGCGCCAGCATCAGCGTCAGCCCGAACAGCGCCTGCCCTGGGGCGGTGTCCAGCGCCATCCGCACCCCGTCCAGCGCCACGCTGTAGCTGCGGGTCAGCCCGGTCAGCATGGCGTCGGCCTCGCCCAGCGCCACCATGCAGGCGGCGAAGACGTTGCGGTCCTGGTTGACCAGGCGCTGGCAGTCGCGGAACAGCATGCCGCCGCGCTGGTGCCGGGCATACAGGAACTCGGCATAGCGCCGGTTGTGGGAGGAAACGCGGGCGTTGTGGATCTCCATCCCCGCCGGCAGCACCAGGCCCAGCGCCGCGGCGGTGGCGTTGATCCGCTCCTCTCGCCCCACCAGCACCGGGGTGCCGTAGCCGCTGTTGATGTAGGCGATCGCGGCGCGGATCACCTTCTCCTCCTCGCCCTCGGCGAAGACCACCTTCTTCGGGTTGGCCTGCACCCGCTCGGTGATGAACTCCAGCGCCGAAGCAGTCGTGTCCAGCCGCTTGGTCAGCTCCCGCGCATAGGCGTCCAGGTCCTTGATCGGCTTGCGCGCCACGCCACTGTCCATCGCCGCTTTCGCGACCGCAGGCGAGACGCGGCTGATCAGCCGCGGGTCGAAGGCGTTGGGGATGATGTATTCCGGCCCGAAGCGGAGCGACTTGCCGGCGCCGGCGGAACCAACCTCCTCCGGCACGTCCTCCCGCGCCAGCAGGGCCAGCGCCTGGGCGGCGGCGATCTTCATCGCGTCGTTGATGGTGCTGGCCCGCACGTCCAGCGCGCCGCGGAAGATGAACGGGAAGCCCAGCACGTTATTCACCTGGTTCGGATAGTCCGAACGCCCGGTGGCGATGATCGCATCGCTGCGCGCGGCGCGGGCTTCCTCGGGCGTGATCTCCGGGTCCGGATTGGCCATGGCGAAGATGATCGGCGCCGGCGCCATCGCCGCCACCATCTCCTTGGTCAGCGCGCCCTTGACCGAAAGGCCGAAGAACACGTCGGCGCCTTCCAGCGCCTGGGTCAGCGTGCGCGTCGTGGTCTCCACCGCATGGGCGGATTTCCACTGGTTCATGCCCTCGGTGCGGCCGCGATACAGCACGCCCTTGGTGTCGCACATGATGATGTTCTCGGGCCGCATGCCCATGGCGCGCAGCAGCTCGGCGCAGGCGATGCTGGCCGCGCCGGCGCCGTTGATCACCAGCTTCGTCTTCGCCAGGTCGCGCCCGGTCAGGTGCGCCGCGTTGATCAGCCCCGCCGCCGCCACAATCGCGGTGCCATGCTGGTCGTCATGGAACACCGGAATGTCCATCAGCTCGCGCAGCCGCTGCTCGATGACGAAGCACTCCGGCGCCTTGATGTCTTCCAGGTTGATGCCGCCGAAGGACGGGCCGAGGTAGCGGACGCAGTTGACGATGGCGTCGACATCCTCGGTATCCAGGCACAAATCCATGCCATCGACATCGGCGAAGCGCTTGAACAGCGCGACCTTGCCCTCCATCACCGGCTTGGACGCCAGCGCGCCGAGGTTGCCCAGGCCCAACACCGCGGTGCCGTTGGAGACGACGGCGACGAAGTTCCCCTTGGAGGTGTAGTCATAGGCCAGCGAGGGGTCGCGGGCGATGTGCAGGCAGGGTTCCGCCACGCCGGGGCTGTAGGCCAGGGAGAGATCGCGCGCGGTGACCAGCGGCTTGATCAGCCGGGTTTCCAGCTTGCCCGGCCGGCCCTCGGCGTGCATCGCCAGGGCTTCCTCCGGCGTCACCCGCGCCGTGCGCACATCCGAAAGCGAGACCGGCGGCATGTGGCTCTTGCGCGCGTCGTCCATGATTCTACTTGTCCCTCGAAAATCCGAATCCGCTGGTTGACCAGCGTGTGAACCCCGAGTTTCGCAGGTAGGACAAGGGTTTGGAAGCCGGGTACTTCGCGGGTGCGAAGCAGCGACAGCGCTGGATTTAATTTAAGTCCGGCGACGCCGGCATGATTAAGCAGCGCCCGCACCGGCCAGGCGCCCGTCGGCCACCCGGCTTCATGGCCAGGCCAGGGATGCGCGGGTCAGGCCCACGCATGACCAAGGCAGCCAGTACCGCCGCCGTCATCGCCCTGTTAGGAAGCTTGCCGATGCAGCGCGCGATCAGCCAGTACCCGCCCGCCGAAGGCGCTTCCCCCGCCCTGGCGCAGTGGTTCACCGCCAAGGCGGAGAACCCGGACGCGCTGCTGTTCTTCCGCATGGGCGATTTCTTCGAGATGTTCTTCGCCGATGCGGAAGCCGCCAGCGAGGCGCTGGACATCGCACTCGCCCATCGCGGCAGCCACCAGGGCCAGCCGGTGCCGATGTGCGGCGTGCCCGCCCATGCCGCCGAGGCCTATCTGGCCCGGCTGATCCGCCGCGGCTTCCGCGTGGCGGTCTGCGAGCAGATGGAGACGCCCGAGCAGGCCAAGCAGCGCAAGGCCAGCGCCGTGCGGCGAGAGGTCGTGCGCCTGGTCACCCCGGGCACGCTGACCGAGGACAGCCTGCTGGAGGCCGCCCGCCCGGCCTGGCTGCTGGCCCTGGCCCCCGGTGACACCGACACGCTCGGCGCCGCCTGGCTGGATATTTCCACCGGCGCCTTCGAGACCGAGGCGCTGCCCCGCGCGGAGTTGCCGGCCTTGCTGGCCCGGTTGGAGCCGGCTGAAATCCTCGCCCCCAAGGGCCTGGCGCCGGATACGGTCGAGGTCGCCATCCCCCGCGACGCCACGCGGCGACTCACAGAAACCTTCGCGGTGCATACGCTGGACGGCTTCGGCAGCTTCAGCCCCGCCGAGATCACCGCCGCCGCCATGGCGCTGGACTACGTCAAGGCCACCCAGCGCGGCGCCCTGCCGCGGCTGTCTCGCCCGGTGCCGCGCGGCGGCCGTGGCCTGCTGCAGATGGACGCCGCCACCCGCCGCAGCCTGGAAATCCTGCGCCCGGAGCGCGGTGGCCCGAAGGACTGCCTGCTGGGCGCGGTGGACCGCACCATCACCGCCGCCGGCGCGCGGGAACTCGCGGCCCGCCTGGCCAGCCCGCTGGCTGAACCAGCAGAAATCGGCGCCCGGCACGACGCGGTCCACGCCCTGCTGCTGTCCACGCCGCTGCGCGCCACGCTGCGCGCCACGCTGAAGGGCGCGCCGGACATGGCCCGGGCGCTCGCCCGCCTCTCGCTGGACCGCTTCGCCCCGCGCGACCTGGCGGCGGTGCGGGACGGCCTGGCCCGTGGCGCCCACATCGCCGCCGCGCTGGGCGAGGCCGCGCTGATGCTGCCGCACCAGCTGACCGACGCCGCCGAAGCCCTGCTGCCGCCGGACGACCCCAGCCCGGAACTGGCCCGTGCCCTCGCAGAAACCCTGCCGGCGCGGCTGGACGACCCCGGTCTGGTCGCCCCCGGCTATGATGGCGAGCTGGACGCGCTGCGCCGGCTGCGCGACGACGCCCGCGGTGCCATCGCGGCCTTGCAGATGGACCTGGCCCAGGCCTGGGGCGTGGCCTCGGTGAAGATCCGCCACCACCAGCAATTCGGCTACCTCGCGGAGATGCAGGCCGCCCAGGGCGAGAAGCTGCTGCGTGGCCCGCCGGCCAAGGCGGTGGGGGAGTTTGCCCCGATCCACCGCCAGACCATGGCCAACGCCCATCGTTTTACGTGTACCGCCCTGGCCAGCCTGGACCGCCGCCTCTCGGAGGCCGCCGAGCAGGCGGCGCGCCGCGAGAAGCTGATCGCCCGCCGCCTGCGCGAACTTTGCCTGGCCGCCGGCCCCGGCATCGCCGCCGCCGCCACGGCGCTGGCCGCGCTGGACGTGCACGCCGCCGCTGCCGAGATCGCCGCCGAGGGCCGCTGGTGCCGGCCGGAACTGGTCGACCGCCCCGACTTCGCCGTGGTCGGTGGCCGCCACCCGGTGGTGGCCGCGGCGCTGGCGCGCAACAAGGCCGGCAGCTTCGTGCCCAATGACTGCGACCTCTCGCCCGGCCGCCGGCTCTGCCTGCTCACCGGCCCCAACATGGCCGGCAAATCCACCTATCTCCGCCAGAACGCGCTGTTCGCGGTGCTGGCCCAGGCCGGCCTGTTCGTGCCGGCGGAATCGGCGCGCCTCGGCCTGGTGGACCGGCTGTTCAGCCGCGTCGGCGCCGCCGACGACATCGCCGGCGGCCGCTCCACCTTCATGGTCGAGATGGCCGAGACCGCCGCCATCCTCAACCAGGCCGGCCCGCGCAGCCTGGTGGTGCTGGACGAGGTCGGGCGTGGGACAGCGACCTGGGACGGCCTGGCCATTGCCTGGGCGGTGCTGGAGGCACTGCACGACCGGGTGCGCTGCCGCACCATCTTCGCCACCCATTTCCATGAACTGACCGCGTTGGCCGGCAAGCTGCCGGAACTGGCGCCGGCCACCATGCGCGTGCGGGAATGGAAGAACGAGGTGGTCTTCCTGCACAGCGTCGGCCCCGGCGTGGCCGAGAAATCCTGGGGCCTGCACGTGGCCAAGCTGGCCGGCGTGCCACGCGGCGTGCTGGCCCGCGCCAACCAGGTGCTGGTGGCGCTGGAAGCCCGCGCCCGTGGCCTGGACCCGCTTTCGGATGAGCTGCCGCTCTTCGCCCAGGCGCGCCCGGCCACGGCGGACTCCACAGCCGCCGCCGCCCTCCCATCTGTCGAACAGGCGCTGATGGCCCTGGATATTGATGCCCTGTCGCCACGGGAGGCGCAGGAAGCGCTGTATCGTCTAAAATCCATGCTTTCAGGTACTGTCAGAGAGGCATGAGTGCGTTAGGCTGGAGAGGATGACCCCTGAGGCAGCATTCCCGGCACGGACGCCGGCTGGCGCGCCCGCTGCTTTGGCCGCGGTGCCTTCCGCCGTCCCGGACCTGATCAACGCGATCCTTGGCACCGAAGGCGCGGGGATGTCGCACGCCAGCGGCGCCGGGGTGTCGAATGCTGACGGCGCCGGGGGCGCGAGCGCCATTGGCGCGGGGATGTCGGGCGCCGACGCCACCGGCGCCCTGGCGGCCGAGGCCGGCGGCCCGGTGGCCCGCGACGTCGCCCTCGCCCTGCTGCGCCGCCATCTCGGCCGCATCCAGGGCCAGGTGCAGGACGCCTTCGAGAACCAGCAGCTCAGCGGCCTGGCCGCCGCCCGCTGGCTGGCGGCGCTGGTGGACGGGCTGATGCACGCCATCCACCGCTACGCGCTGGCCATGACCCCGCCGCGCAACCCGGCCGAGGCACGTGAGCCGCCCTTCGCCCTGGTCGCCACCGGCGGCTATGGCCGTGGCGTGCTGGCGCCCTATTCGGATATCGACCTGCTGTTCCTCTCGGACGGCCAGTCCGGCCCGCGCGTGCAGCGCACGGTGGAGTTCACGCTCTACATGCTGTGGGACCTGGGCCTGAAGGTGGGCCACGCCACCCGCAGCGTGAAGGACTGCCTGGACGAAGCGGCCAAGGACGTGACCATCCTGACCGCGCTGGTCGACGCCCGCTTCCTGCACGGGGAACGCGCCGCCTTCGACCGCTTCCAGGAAGCCTTCGCCAAGATGCGGAAGGACCGCGGCCTGGCCCCCTTCCTGGCGGCGAAACGCCAGGAACGCCTGACCCGCCACGGCAAGTACGGCGACAGCCCCTACATGGTGGAGCCGCACATCAAGGAAGGCCGCGGCGGCCTGCGGGACCTGCAAACCCTGTACTGGCTCGCCCGCTACGCCTTCGGCACCCAGCGCATGCCGGAACTGGTCGGCCCCGAAAGCCCCGGCGGCGGCCTGCTGTCCGAGCACGAGGCGCGCACCATCCGCCGCGCCTGGGACTTCCTCTGGACCGTCCGCTTCCATCTGCACCTGGTCACCCAGCGCGCCGAGGAACGCCTGACCTTCGACCTGCAACCCGTGGTCGGCGCCCGCATGGGCTATACGCCGCGGGGACGGCAGGACGGCGTCGAGCGCTTCATGAAGCACCTGTTCCTGACGGTGCGCGACGTGGCCCGGCTGTCCCGCGTGCTGGAGCCGGCCATCGAGCGTGCCGCCCTTGGCCCGCCGGCCGGGCGCAAGACCGGCGACAAGGCGCTGGCCGATTCCGGCCTGGCCTTCGCCGATGGCAAGCTGGTGGCAGCCCCGCCCGACCGCGACTTCGCCCGCGAACCCATTCTGATGCTGCGCATCCTGAAGGCGGCGCGCGACCGGCACCTGGACATCCACCCGCTGGCCATGCGCGCGATGATCCGCAGCGCCCACCACGCGGTCCGCCTGCGCGGCGACACCGAGGCCGATGCGCTGTTCCTCGACCTGCTCTGTGGCAAGGATTCCGCCACCTGGATGCGGATCATGAACGAGACCGGCTTCCTCAGCCGGTTCGTGCCGGAATGGGCCCGCATCGTCGGGCTGATGCAGTTCGACACCTACCATGTGTTCACCGTGGACGAGCACACCATCGAGGTCATCGGCAACCTCCAGCGGCTGGAGAATGGCGACCTGGCTGAAGTGGCGCCGGTCGCCTCCGAACTCATCGGCCAGGTCTCGTCGCGCCGCGCGCTCTATGTCGCGGCCATGCTGCACGACATCGCCAAGGGCCGTGGCGGCGACCATTCGGAACTCGGCGCCCGCATCGCCCAGGAAGTCTGCCCCAAGCTGGGCCTGACGCCGGAGGAGACCGAGACGGTTTCCTGGCTGGTGCTGCACCACCTGCTGATCAGCCAGACCGCCTTCAAGCGCGACATCGAGGACCCGAAGACCATCCTCGACATCGCCGACCTGGTGCAGAGCCCGGAACGCCTGCGCCTGCTGCTGGTCCTCACGGTGGCCGACATGCGCGCGGTTTCCGCCAAGGTCTGGAATGGCTGGAAGGCCACGTTGCTGCGCGAAGTCTATTGGCGCGTGGCCGAGGTCCTGGCCGGCGGCCTCAGCGTGCCGGAACGCGATGTGCGGGTGGCCCGCGCGCGGGACGCCGCCGCCGCCATGCTTGGCGCCTGGCCGCAGGCCGATATCGACCAGTTCCTGGCGCTGGGCTACCCCGGCTACTGGCTCTCCTTCGACGCCGATACCCATGCCCGCCACGCCAGCCTGATCCGCGATGCCGAGCGCAACAAGGCGCCGCTGACGGTCAAGACCCGGGTGCTGGAACAGCGCGCCGTCACCGAAGTGACGATCTACGCCGCCGACCATCCAGGCCTGTTCAGCCGCATCGCCGGGTCGCTGGCGGTGGCCGGCGCCAGCATCGTTGATGCGCGCATCCATACCTTGCAGAACGGCATGGCGCTGGACACCTTCTGGGTGCAGGACGCCGCCGGCGGCGCCTTCGACCAGCCGCACCGCCTGGCCAAGCTGGCGGTGCTGATCGAACAGGCGCTGAGCGGCCGGCTGCGGCTGAAGACCGAAATCCAGAAGGTGCGGCGCGAACCCGCCCGGCTGCGCGCCGTGACGGTGCCGCCGCGCGTGGTCTTCGACAACCACGCCAGCAACAGCCACACCGTGATCGAGGTGAATGGCCGCGACCGCCCTGGCCTGCTGCACGACGTCACCGCCGCCATCTCCGACCAGGGGTTGCAGATCGCCAGTGCGCACATCACCACCTACGGCGTGCGCGCGGTGGACGTGTTCTACGTGAAGGACATTTTTGGCCTGAAGGTGGAGAACGAGCGCAAGCTGAACACGCTGCGCAAGGCCATCGACCGCGCCCTGGCCACGCCGGAAGCCACCGGCGGCACCACCACCCCGCCCAGCCGCGCGGCGGCCGAGCCGGCGTAGCGGCCAGGCACCCTCCGCCGCCAGGGCCGCGCTTGTTGCGGCCAGCCGCGCCCTGCCGCTGACCCGGCTACAAAAAGCTCACGGGGTCCACGTCCACCTGCAACCGGACATTGCCCGGCACCTCCACCTTGGCCAGCCATTCCCGCAGCAACGGCTGCACCGCAATGTCGCGCCGGCATTTCAGCAGCAACCGCCGCCTGTGCCGGCCGCGCAGCAGCGCCAGCGGGGCCGGGGCCGGCCCCAGCACCTGCACCCCCTCGCCGCCCGGCGCCGCCAGTCCCAAATCCCGCGCCACCCGCTCCGCCGCGCGCTCATCCTCGGCACTGACGATCAGCGCCGCCAGCCGGCCGAAGGGCGGCCAGTGGCCGGGCTGCCGCATCGCGGCTTCCGCGGCCATGAAGGCATCCAGGTCGTTGCCGATCAGCGCCTGCATCACCGGGTGTTCCGGCGAAAAGCTTTGCAGCAGCACCTGGCCCGGGGATTCCGCCCGCCCCGCGCGCCCGGCCACCTGGTGCAGCAGCTGCACGGTGCGTTCCGCCGCGCGCAGGTCGCCGCCGGCCAGGCCGAGATCGGCATCCACCACCCCCACCAGGGTCAGGTGCGGAAAATGCCAGCCCTTGGCGACGATCTGCGTGCCGATGATCAAATCCACCTCGCGCGCCGAGATCGCCTGGGCGGCGGCGGCGGCGGCGGCCGGGCCGGGGATGTTGTCGCTGGCCATCACCAGGCGGCGCGCGTCGGGCCATAGCTGCGCCGCCTCTTCCTGCACCCGCTCTACCCCGGGGCCGACGGCGGTCAGGCTGTGCTCCGCGCCGCATTCCGGGCAGGCGGCGGGCGGCGGTTCCACATGGCCGCAATGGTGGCAGGTCAGCCGCCGCTGCGCCCGATGCTCCACCAGCCAGGCGGTGCAATTCGGGCAGCGCATGCGGTGGCCACAGGCGCGGCAGAGCGTCAGCGGCGCGTAGCCGCGGCGGTTCAGGAACAGCATGGCCTGCTCGCCCCGCGCCAGCGTCGCCGTCACCGCCTCCACCAGCGGCGGCGCCAGGAAGCGCCCGCGCTCCGGCGGCGTTTTTCGCAGGTCCACCGGCACCACCTGCGGCAGCGTGGCCCCGCCATGCCGGGTCGGCAGGTCCAGCCGGGCGTAGCGCCCGGTCTCGGCATTGGTCAGGCTCTCCAGGCTGGGCGTGGCGCTGACCAGCACGCAGGCGGCCTCGGCAAAGCGCGCCCGCACCACCGCCATGTCGCGGGCGTGGTAGATCACCCCCTCCTCCTGCTTGAAGGCGGTCTCGTGCTCCTCGTCCACCACCACCAGGCCAAGGTCGGGGTAGGGCAGGAACAGCGCCGAGCGCGCCCCGACCAGCACCTGCACCTCACCCTCCGCCACTGCGCGCCAGGTGTCGCGCCGGGTCTTGCTGGTCAACTCGCTGTGCCACAGCGCCGGCGCCACGCCGAAGCGCGCCTTGAACCGGTCCAGCCACTGCGCCGAAAGCGCGATTTCCGGCAGCAGCACCAGCGCCTGGCGGCCCTGGCGAAGCGCCTCCGCCACCGCGTCGAAATACACCTCGGTTTTTCCGGACCCGGTCACCCCGGTCAGCAGCGTCACCCCGAAGCGCCGCGCCGCCACGCGCTCGCACAGCGCCGCCGCCGCCGCGGCCTGCGGCCCCGCCAGTGAAGGCCCCGGGTGTTCCGGGTCCGGCGCGCGGAACCGCTGGTGGCGCGGCAGCAGCGCCGGCCGCAGCAGCCCGTTCTCCGCCATGCCGCGCAGCACACCCGTCGAAACCTGCGCCGCCTCGGCCAGCGCGCCACCGGCATAGGCCTGGCCCGCCACCATCGCCGCCAGCACCCGCTTCCGCTCCGGCGTCAGCCGCGGCTGGCTGTTGCCCGGCGGCGCCAGCACCCAGCCGGCCTGGGGGGAGGGCGGCTCGAAGGCCCCGGGCGAGGACAGCGCCATCCGCAGCACCGCGCCGGGCGGGCTGAGCGTATAGGCCGCCACCCAGTCAATAAATCGCCGCAACGAGGCGGTCATCGCCGGCACCGGCAACCTGGCCAGCACCGGCTTCAACCGGCCCTCCGCCACGCCCTCCGCCGCCGGGTCGGCGTCCCAGACCACGCCGTGGATCTCGCGCTGGCCCAGCGGCACCACCACCAGGTCGCCGACGCCAAGCGCCAGTTCCGGCGGCACCCGGTAGTCGTAGGCACCGGCCAGCGGCAGCGGCAACATCACCCGTACCCGTGGCCGGGAAACCACAGGCGGCGTGACATCTGTGTTGTGGTGCTTTCGGTGAGGCGGGGCCATGGGCTAATGTATGCCTGAACAAAGCTGAAACAAACCCTCGACAACCGCGCCAAAGGTCCATGCCGCATGAAGTTCTTCGTTGATACCGCCGAGGTTGCGGACATCCGTTCCCTGGTTGAGCTGGGCATGGTCGATGGCGTCACCACCAACCCCAGCCTCATCGCCAAGTCCGGCCGCAAGATGAGCGAGGTGATCGCCGAGATCTGCGCGATCACCCCCGGCCCGGTCTCGGCCGAGGTCACCGCCACCGATTTCGCGGGCATGCTGGCCGAAGGCAAGTACCTGCGCCAGATCGCCCCCAATGTCTGCGTCAAGGTGCCGCTGACCGAAGCCGGGCTGCGCACCTGCAAGGCGCTGTCGGAGGAAGGCACGCTGGTGAACGTGACCCTGTGCTTCTCGGCCGGCCAAGCCATTCTGGCCGCCAAGGCCGGTGCCGCCTTCATCTCCCCCTTCGTCGGCCGCCTGGACGATATCGGCCAGGATGGCATGGAGCTGATCTCCGACATCGTGCAGATCTACGGCAACTACCCGGAATTCCGCACGGAAGTGCTGGTCGCCTCGATCCGCCACCCGATCCATCTGATCCAGTCGGCCAAGCTGGGCGCGCATGTGGCGACGCTGCCGCCCAATGTCATTCGGCAACTGCTGAACCATCCGCTGACCGACAAAGGCCTCGCGGCCTTCCTGGCGGATTGGCAGAAGACCGGCCAAAGCATCCTGTGACCCAGCCCCGCCGCCTGCTCTGCGACAACGGCTGCGAGCCGGACAGTCTGCCGGCGCCGGCGGCGGTGGAAGAGTTTCTCCGCGCCAATCCCGCCTTCCTGGCGGATCGGCCGGACCTGTACCGCCACCTGGCGCCGCCGCGCCGGGTGCATGGGGAGCGCATTGCCGACCACATGGCGGCGATGCTGACGGCCGAGCGCCGCCGCCTGCGTGGCCTGGAATCGGAGATGGACGCGGCGCTGACCGCCGGCCGCGCCAACCAGGGCCTGACCATCCGCGTGCGCCTGGCGGTGCTGGCGCTGATGCGCTGCCCGGACCCGGTGGAGGCGGTGCAGCAGGAGCTGCCGGCGCTGCTGGGGGTGGAAAGCTGTGGCCTGCTGGCCGAGCGCCCGGACCGCCGCGGCATCGGCAAGCTGCCGCTGGGCACCATCGCCCGGTTGCTGCCCGGCGGGCGGGAAGCCCTGGTCCGTGCCCACCCGACCGACCGCGAGCTGCTGCACCAGGAAGCCGCCGGCCTGGTGGTGCGCGACGCCCTGGCCCGCGTGCCGGTCTGGACCGGGGAGGCGGTGCTGCTGGTGCTGGGCACCCGCGACCCCGCGGCGCTGCCGGCCCGACACGTGACGGCGACCCTGGCCTTCCTCGGGCGCGCTGTGGCCGCCGCGCTGGCGCGGTAGCGTGGCAGCCGGGCGCCGCGCCGTGCTGCCCGCACCGTCCCTGCCGGCCGGCAGGGTGCCGCCCGCGACCTGCCTGCCTGAGGTTGCGCCATCTGGGGCGGCCCTGTTTCTCGTTGCGCTCCATGGGAGTGCGCGCCGGCAGACCGCGCCGGTGGGCGGCTAGCCGATGCACGGCACCGAGGCCCGCGCCGCCTACCTCGCCTGGCTGGCCAAGGAACGCCGCGCCGCCGACAATACGGTGGAAGCCTATGGCCGCGACCTCGGCGATTTCCTGGGCTTCCTCGGCAAGCACCTGGGCGGCGAGCCCGACCTCCAGGCCCTGGCCGACCTCCGCCCGGCGGATATCCGCGCCTTCCTCGGCGCCCGCGGCGCGGCCGGCGCCGGCAATGCCACCCGCGCCCGGCAGCTGGCCAGCGTCCGGGGCTTCCTGCGCTGGCTGGCGCGCTTCCATGGTGCTCCGACCGCGGCGCTGACGGGTCTGCGCGGCCCGCGGCTGAAGCCGCCCGTCCCCCGCGCCCTGACCGCCGAGCAGGCGCATACGGCAGTGGACGGCATCGGTGCGGTCCACGTGCCCGGCCATGCGCAATCTCCGGCCATGCAGGCGGCGCGCGACGTGGCGCTGTTCACGCTGCTGTACGGCTGCGGCCTGCGTCTTTCCGAGGCGCTGGGGCTGAACCTGCGCGACGCCCCCAAGGCCGGCGGCGAGCAGGCGCTGCGGGTGCTGGGCAAGGGCGGCAAGCAGCGCCTGGTGCCGGTGCTGCCGGCGGTGCGCCAGGCCATTGCCGAATACCTGCCCTGGCGCGCCCAGGCCGGGCCGGATGCCCCCCTGTTCATCGGCGCCCGCGGTGCCCGGCTGGACCCGGCGGTGGCGCAGAAGGCCATCCGCGACTGGCGCCGCCTGGCCGGCCTGCCGGAACACGCCACGCCGCACGCGCTGCGCCACAGCTTTGCCACCCATCTGCTGGGCGGCGGGGCCGATCTGCGCTCCATCCAGGAATTGCTCGGCCACGCCAGCCTTTCCACCACGCAGCGCTATACCGCCGTGGACGCCGCCAGCCTGCTGGCGACCTGGCGTCGCGCGCACCCGCGCGCTGAGTGATGGTCCGCGCACCCGCGCGCCGAATGATGGCCGGCGCACCCGCGCGCCGGGTGATGGCCGGCGCATCCGCGCGCCGGGTGATGGCCGGCGCACCCGCGCGCCTGGTGACGGCCAGCGCACCCGCGTGCCGAGTGATGGCCGGCGCATCCGCGCGCCGATGACCCCCATCGAACCCCCGCTGCTCGACCTCGGCTACTTCCAGCACGGCCACAACGCCGTCGCCGGTTGGCTGCAACGGGATGCGCTGCTGCTGACGCTCGGCCTGCACCGCGCCCAGCTTGCCGCCGGCCAGGGCGGTGCCGTCGCCGAGATCGGCGTCCACCATGGCAAGCTCTTCATCGCCTTGGCCCTGCTGGCTGCCCCCGGGGAAGCCGCCCTGGCGGTGGACGTCTTCGAGCGCCAGGACCTCAACCCCGATGGCAGCGGCCATGGCGACCGCGCCATGCTGGAAACCCACCTGGCCCGCTGGCGGCTGCAGCGCCGCAGCACCATCCTGGCGCGGGACAGCCAGACCCTGACCCCGGCCGAGCTGCTGGCCCTGGGCGGCCCGATCCGGCTGTTCAGCGTGGATGGCGGCCATACCCGCGGCCATGCCGGCCACGACCTGGCGCTGGCCGAGGCATCCCTGGCCCCCGGCGGCGTGGTGCTGCTGGATGATTTCCTGAACCCCGCCTGGCCCGGCGTGACGGAGGCGGCGATCCTCCACCTGCACCACCCCGCCAATGCCCTGGCGCCGCTGGCGATCTGCGGCGGCAAGCTGTTCCTGGTGCGCCGCGCCGACCACGCCGCCTGGTGCCTGGCCCTGGCCGAGCGCGTGCTGCCCTGGGCCGCCAGCGCGCAGCCGCTGGACCTGGCGGGCATGCGCTGCTGGCGCCTCGCCTTCACCGGCCAGCCGGAGTTGGCGGCGCAGATCGGCGCCCCGCAATCCCGGACGCTGCCACCGCTCAGCCTGACCTTGGCCGGCCAAGCGCCGCCGCCCGGGCTGTTCGGCCCCGGCTGGTCCGGCGCCGAGGATTGGGGCCGCTGGAGCCTGGGCCCCGAAGCCCGGCTGCACCTGCCGCTGCCGGCCGAGGCGCCGCCGCGCCGCCTGCTGCTCTGCGCCCGCGGCCTGGCGCCGCCGCTGCCGGTTGCGCTGCTGGCCGGCGGCACCCCGCTGCCGCCGCTGCTGCTGGATCAGCCGGACCTGGCCTGGTACGCGCTGGACCTGCCGCCGCTGCCGCCCGGCCCGCTGGAGCTGGTGCTGCGCCCGGCCGCCTGGCCCAGCCCGGCCAGCCTCGGCCTCAGCCCGGATGCCCGGCCGCTGGGCCTGGCGTTGGCGGAACTGGTGGTTGAGTTCTGAGCAGCAGCAGGCAGCCCAGCGCCAGCGCCGAGAGCGCCAGGATAAGCCCGAAGCTGACCCCGGCCGGCAGCACCGCCACCACCGGCGCGGCCAGGGTCGGCGCCACCGCCTGGGCCACCAGCATCGGCAGCGCCAGCCGGCCCATCAGCACCGGGTAGCCCTGCGGCCCGAACAGCACCAGCGGCACCTGGCCCTTGCTGATGGTGAGAATCCCGTTGCTGGCGCCGTACAGCAGCATGAAGGCCGCGGCGGCCAGCCCAACCTCCCCGGGGCTGAGCAGCAGCACGCAGCCGGCGCCGAGCGGCAGCAGCAGCGCCCCGGCCTTGGCCACGTCCAACGGATGCGCCTTGCTGCCCAGGGTGAACTCCAGCAGCCGGCCGCCGACCTGCGCCGGACCCTGCAGGGCACCCACCGCCACCGCGGCCGCCACGCCCAGGCCGAGCCCACCGAACAGCGCGACGAAATGCACGGCGATGACGCCCGAGATCAGCGAGCGCAGGGTGAAGAACACCGCCAGCAGCAGGAAGGCGCGCTGCGCCCCGCCCACCGGGGCCACCGGCGCCGCCGCGGCCTTGCCCGCCGGCGCCGTGCCATGGCCGCGTGGCAGCAGCAGGTACAGCGGCAGCACCAGCAGCAGGTTCACCGCCACATAGGCCAGGCAGGTGCCGCGCCAGCCCAGCATGGGCACCAGCGCCGCGCTGGTCGGCCAGCCCCAGGTGCTGGCGAAGCCGGCGCAGAGCGTGACGATGGTGATCGGCCGTCGCGCGTCCCGGCCGTACAGCATGCCCAGCGTGGCGAAGGCGGCCTCGTACAGGCCCAGCGCCATGCCGAAGCCCAGCACCACCCAGCCGAGGCACCAGCCCCAGATGCCCGGCACCACCGTCAGCAGCACCAGGCCGGCCGACAGCACGCCGGAGGAGACGACCAGCACGGGCCTGCCGCCCAGCCGCTCGATCAGCTTGCCCACGCCAGGGGCGGCTAAGCCCGAGATCAGCATCGCCAGGGAGAAGGCGCCGTAGACCAGTGTGGGGTCGGCGCCGAGGTCCTGCACCACCACCGGCGCCAGCACGGCCGGCAGGTAGTAGGTGCTGCCCCAGGCCAGGGTCTGGGCCACGCCAAGCAGCAGCGCCACGGCGCGAGGGGAGGAGACGGTCATGCCCACAGCATGGCCGGCCCAGCCGCGACCGCCAAGCGCAAGCCGGCGACTTGACGAGGCCGCTGCCGGGTCCGGTCGGGGCCAATTGGGGCTGGCGGCGGCCGGCCCGCCCGGCAGGGGCCGACCGAGGCAGGTGGCAGCCGATCCGGCTGGTCGGGGCCAATCAGGGCTGGCGGCGGCCGACCCGCCCGGCCGGGGTCAACCGAGGCAGGTGGCGGCCGACCCGCCTGGCTGGGGCCAAGCGGGGGTGGTGGCGGCCGACCCGGCTGGTCGGGGCCAATCGGGGCTGGCGGCTGCCGGCCCGTTCGGCCGGATGGCGCCATGCCGCCGCCGCCGGGTTGGCGGGGCCTCTGGTCCAGGCCCAGGCTCGGGCTCGGGCTCGGGCTCGGGCTCGGGCTCAGGCTCAGGCACATGCCCAGGCTCAGCCTCAGGCCGGCGCGGGCTCGGCGGCCGGCGCCCCGGCCAGGGCGGGCAGCGGCTGGTCGCTGGCCAGGAACAGGTATTCCACATTGGTCAGCCGGCCGACGGTGCCGACCTTCTCGCCCTTGGGGTTATGGATGCCGATCTTGGCGCCGACATAGCGGTTGTAGGGAATCTCCAGCACGCGGACATGCGGCTTGTGCGCCAGCATCGCCTCCATGGCGGTGCGGCTGATGAAGCCTTCGTCGTTGAAGGACACCAGCAGGATGGGTGCCCGCAGGCTGGCGATGGTGCGGGCCAGCGCCGGGGCCAGCCCAGGCTTGCTGTTGAACGCGGAAATCCGGGTGCGGCAATCCGCGCGCTTGCGGGCGATGCCATAGGTGTCCGGCGCATCCCAGCGCACCAGGGTTTCCCACACGTGGTAGTTCCTGAGGTAGCTGTGCTGGTTGTACGGCGGGTCCAGATAGGCCAGGTCGGCCTCCAGCACCGCGGCTTCCTCGGCATCGGCGCAGACCGCGCGGCAGGCACCGGCGGCGGGGCGCGGGTGCAGCGCGGGCAGGCGCAATTCCAGCGGCCGCAGGGCGCGCGGCGCCCATTGCTTCATGTAGGCCATCTGCAGGCCGGCGGTGCTGTCTACCCGGTCGGCGGCCTCCAGCAGGGCGGTCAGCAGCACCGCTTCCAGTTCGGGTTCGCAGGCCAGGGCGGCGATGGCGTTGCGGATGGCTTCCACCCGCGCGCCATTGTCCGGGTGCAGGTAGCGGCTTTCGACGCAATAGGTCTGGGTGAACCAGTCGGCGGCGCCGGGCAGGCGGTTCAGCTCGGCCAGGATGCGGCGGGCGGGGTCGGCCCAGCGTTCGGCATCGGCCTGGACGTAGCAGGTGGCCAGGGCATGGGCGTAGGCGTTGTGGTCGTTGGCCACCACCCGGTAGCCCGCGGCCTTCAGCGCATGGCCGACCCGCGCGGTGCCGGAGAACAGGTCCAGCACGGTTTGGCCCCGGGGACTGTCTGGCGGCAGCACGCCGGCGATGGCCGCCAGGATCTGCGGCAGCAAGGCACGCTTGGAGCCGATGTATTTGATCATTGGGCTTCCGGCGTAGCGCGGCGGCCCGCGCCGGAGCAAGCGGCGGCGCGCCGCCCGGGCAAAATCGGCGGGTCGGGGCGGGTGGCCGGCGCTGTGCGGCAGTGGCGGTTTCGGACAAATGGCCCGGGCTGGTGGTGGTGGGCGGGCGCTCTTGGGGGTGATGACGAGGCGTTGGCCGGGGCCAGGTGCGGCCAGCGCGGTGCGGCAGTGCCGGTTTCGGACAAATGGCCCGGGCTGGTGGTGGCAGGCGGGCGCTGTTGGTGATGCGGCGTTGGCCGGGGCCAGGTGCGGCCAGGGCAGCGCGGCAATGGCGGTTTCGGACGATTGGCCCGGGCTGGCGGTGGTGGACGGGCGCGGTCCAGGGTGGTGACGCGGCCTTGGCCGGGGCCAGGTGCGGCCGGCGCGGTGCGGCAGTGGCGGTTTCGGACAAATGGCCCGGGCTGGTGGTGACAGGCAGGCGCTGTTGGGGGTCACGCGGCCGTGGCCTCGACCAGGTGCGGCCGGCGCAGCGCGGCCACGCGGGCTTCGGACAAATGGCCCGGTCGCCGCGACCGGTGGCAGGGGAGGGGGCGGATGCGATTGGCAAAGAGCGGAGGGCATGGCCCCTATGAGAACATATAGTGAACAATCCATCCTCGCAAGCGGCGATTGACCCCGCCGCCCGGGTGCCCGAGGGTTCCGCCCCGAGAAGGAGCCACCCCATGCCGCCGCAGCCCTGGTTCGCGCCCAAGCGCTTCGGCTACGGCGCCACGCCGATAACCTGGCAAGGCTGGGCGCTGACCTTCGGCTGCGGCCTGGTGGTGGCGCTGGCGGTCACGGCCATGCCGGACCCCTGGCGCTGGCTGGTGGTGGTGCCGGTCGCCTCCGCCTTCGTCGCCCTCAGCCGCGCCAGAACCAGCGCGCCGTGGCGCTGGCGCTGGGGCCGGGACTAGCCCCGGCACCAGCGGCTGCCTGGCTGGCCCCGCGGCGGGACGCCGGTTCAGCCACCACCGCGGCGGGACGCCGCACAGGGCAACCCCCGCGGCGGGACGCCGCACAAGGCAACCCCCGCGGCGGGACGACGCTGAAGGCAACCCCCTCGGCGGGACGCTGCACAAGGCAACGCCCGCGGCGGCACGCCGCTTCAGCCCGCCTTGCGGCGGGAAGTCGGCTTGTTGTCGTTCTGGCCTTCGCCGCCCATCGCGGCGGCCATCAACTCTTGCCGCGTCACCTCGGTCAGCTTCTGGTCGGTCTGCTTCTCCTCCTCCAGCGTCTGCCGCAGCAGGGCCGCCACGTCCTGCTCGCCCAGCGCATCGGCCAGCGCCACGTCGGTGCCGTAGGCGGCGATCTCGTAGTGCTCTATCCGCTGCATGCCGGCCACGATCACCAGGTCCATCACCGGACCCTTCTCGTGCTCCTCGATCTCATGCGTCGCTTCCTCGACCAGGCCGCGCATGGCCTCGCACACCTTGCGGCCGGGCCGGGCGCCCATGGCTTCCAGCGCCTGCTCCACGCGCTCGATCTGCGTCTCGGTCTGCTCGATATGCAGCTGGATGCCTTCCTTCAGCATCGGCGCGGTCACCTTGCGCAGCGTCTTCTGCATGCACTTCAACGCCTGGCGCTCGGCGCTGTAGGCGTCCTTCAGCTGGTCAACCAACAACGCGCGTACCTGATCCTGCATGACGGTTCCTCCGGAGGGGTTGGGACCGCTGCTGAACGAAGTGCCCCGCCGCCGGGTTGCGCCCGGGCCGGAAAAACCCGGGGCTGCCCTGGTGCTGGGTCCGCCCTCACGCCGCGTTCAACCGCCGCGCCGGCACGCCGAAGACCTGGTGCAGCCCCGCGAACCCCTTGAACGCGCGTTCCCCCAGCAGCGTCGTGCGCTCCGGCGCCAGGTCGTGGAACGGCAGGGAACACACCGTCTCCGCCCGCAGCTCGTCGGCCACGCCCAGCAGCCGCGCCGTCAGGTTCACCGCGGGGCCGATGGCGGTGAAGTCCAGCCGCGCCCGGCTGCCGATATTGCCGTAGTGGATGTCGCCCAGGTGCAGCGCGGCGCGGAACTGGATGTCGTGCCGCCCGGCCAGATCCAGCGTGGCGCGGGCTTCCTCCAGCGAGGCGAGGGCGCCATTGGCCGCGGCCATCTGGGCGGAGACGTCGTCGGGCGTGGGGAAGATCGCCAGCAGGCCATCGCCCATGAACTTCAGGATTTCGCCGCCATTGGCGCCGATGGCGGTTTCCATCGCCTCGTAGAACACGTTCAGCGTGGCGATGACCTGCGGCGCCGGAAGGGCGTTGGAGAGGCGGGTAAACCCCTTGAGGTCGGCGAACAGCACGATGGAGGGGATCACCTCGGCGTCGCCGCGGCGGATATTGCCGGCCATCACCCGGCTGCCGGCGTTGCGGCCGACATAGGTGGAGAGCACGGCGACGGTGCCCTCGTTCAGGATGAAGGCTTCCACCACCCGGGCCAGCGGCGCCTGGATCAGCCGCAGCGCATGGACTTCCTGTTCGGTGAAGCCGCCGGGCTGCTTGGTGGCGTAGCGCGCCACGCTGTTGCTCATGGCCCAGGTGGAATGCAGCGGGGTGTAGATGGTCTGGATATAGCCGAGCTGCTGGGTGTTCCGGCTGTCCGGCCGGTCGTCATAGGCGGGGGTGCTGCCATGGGTATGCACCACCAGGCGGCCGGTCTGCAGGCAGGCCTCGGCCGGGCTGCCCGGCCAGCTGGTGCCCCGGCTGAGCTCGTCGCGCGAGCCATGCATGCTCTGCGCGCCCAGTGCCTCGGTCCAGTAGGTGTAGCGGCCGGGCATCTCCGGGTGGATCAGCAGCTGGTACAGGCCCAGCAGGTCCACCGGCAGCCCGGCGGCGCGCAGGCGCTTGGCCAGCTGGGCGGTCAGGTCGGCAATGCCCTGGCGCGGCGGCGCGCCGGCCATCAGCCAGTTGATCAGGGCGGTGATGCGGCTGGCATCGATCACGCTGGGGGTTCCTGGGGCGGGATGCCTCGGGGGTGAGGTATGCGAGGGTAAGGCCAGGCGTGCAACGCCCGCGCCGCCTCAGTAATGCAGCCGGCAGGCCACGATTTCCAGGCGCTGCTCCTCGCCACTGCCGGCCGCGCGGTAGACCAGCCGATGCTCATCATCGATCCGGCGGGACCACCAGCCCGCCAGGTCGCCCTTCAGTGGCTCCGGCTTGCCCAGGCCGCGGAAGGGTTGGCGCATGCAGTCGCGGATCAACTCGTTCAGCCGGCGCAGCCGGGCGGGGTCGCTGGCCTGCCAGTGCAGGTAGTCCTCCCAGGCGTGGCTGGTGAAGTGCAGCCTCACCCGGCCAGGTCACGCGGCGTGGTGGCGCCGGCCTCGGCCTCGGCGATGGAGGCCAGCAGGCGGGCCGCATTGGCCGGGCTGCGCAGCAGATGCACGGTCTCGCGCCAGCCCTCGAACTCGGCCTCGCTCATCACCACCACATTGGCGTGGCCCTGGCGGGTCACCAGCAGCGGCGCGCGGCTGGCCTCCACCTCATCGAGGTAGCTGGCGAGGTTCTGGCGGAACTCGGAGAAGCTGGCCTGGGGCATGGCTGTACGTATAGCTGTACAGCCTCCCGCGAGGAAAGCGCTCGTTCAGATATGCAACGCCCGCGCGCCCACCGCCAGCGCGGCTTCCTTCACCGCCTCGTTCAGCGAGGGATGCGCGTGGGAAATCCGCGCCACGTCCTCCGCGCTGGCGCCGAACTCGATCGCCATGACCATCTCGGCGATCAGCGTGCCGGCATCCGGCCCCAGGATATGCGCGCCCAGCACCTTGTCGGTCCTCGCATCCGCCAAAATCTTCACGAAGCCGTCCATGTCGCCCATGGCGCGGGCGCGACCATTGGCGGTGAAGGGGAACTTGCCGACCTTGTAGGCCACGCCCTGCGCCTTCAGTTCTTCCTCGGTGGCGCCCACCGCGGCCACTTCCGGCCACGTGTAGACCACACCGGGAATGGCGCCGTAGTTCACATGGCCATGCTGCCCGGCCAGGATCTCGGCCACCGCCACGCCCTCTTCCTCGGCCTTGTGCGCCAGCATCGGCCCGGCGATGACGTCGCCGATGGCGTAGATGCCGGGGATGTTGGTGGCGAAGTGGCCATCCACCTTCACCCGGCCGCGCTCATCCAGCGCCACGCCGGCGGTATCCAGCCCCAGCCCCGCCACATAGGGGCGGCGGCCGATGGCCAGCAGCACCACATCGGCCTTCACCTGCTCGGCCTCGCCACCGGCGGCGGGCTCCACCGTCAGGGTCACGCCATCGGCCGCCTTCACCGCGCCGGTGACCTTGGACTTCAGCTTGAACTTCATGCCCTGCTTTTCCAGCACGCGCTGGAACTGCTTGGCGATCTCGGCATCCATGCCGGGGATCAGCCGGTCGAGGAACTCGATCACCGTCACCTGCGCACCCAGCCGGCGCCAGACGCTGCCCAGCTCCAGCCCGATCACGCCGCCGCCGATGACGACCAGGTGGCCCGGCACGCGGTCCAGCTCCAGCGCGCCGGTGGAGGTGGTGATCAGCTTCTCATCCACCTCGACACCCCGCAGCGGCGTGCTCTCGCTGCCCGAGGCGATGATGATGTTCTTGGTCTCGTACACTTCGCCGGCAACCTCGACCTTGCCGGCGGAGACGATCTTGCCCAGGCCCTTAAGCCAGGTGACCTTGTTCTTCTTGAACAGGAACTCCACGCCCTTGGTATTGGCGGAGACGACCTCGCCCTTGCGCGCCTGCATCCGCGCCAGGTCCAGCTTGATGCCTTCCACGCCAATGCCGTGATCGGCGAATTTATGGCCGACCTCCTCGAAATTCTCCGAGCTTTGCAGCAGCGCCTTGGAGGGAATGCAGCCGACGTTCAGGCAGGTGCCGCCCAAGGTCGCCCGCATTTCCACGCAGGCGGTCTTCAGCCCCAGCTGGGCCGCGCGGATCGCGGCGACATAGCCGCCGGGGCCGGCGCCGATGACGATGACGTCGAAGTTCTCGGGCATGGAAGGGTCCTAACGGGCAGGATTTCGGCGGGGTTTTGGCGCCAGTTCCGCCTGGAGGCAAGCGCCGTGGCGGCGGGGGGCAAGCGCCGTGCCGGCGGGGGGCAAGCGCCGTGCCGGCGGGACACCGCTTTAAGGGGGGCCGCGCCCCCGGGTTTCCCCGAAGCCTCCGGGCGCCGGTGGTGCCCGCCCTGTAACGCCTGTTCCCTCCGGCCAGGGCTTTGCGATAGCCTGCCGCCAACGGGAACGGAAACACCATGCAGAACAAGCTGCTTCGGCCAATGGGCCGACGCCACATGCTGGCGCTTGGCGCCGCCGCGCTGGCCACGCCTGCCCTTGCCCCCGCCCTGGCCCAGGGCGAACGCTTCCCCGACCGCCCGATCAAGGTCTTCGTGCCCTGGACCGCCGGGTCGTCGTCCGACGTGCAGATGCGCTCGATGTGCGAGGAAGCCGGCAAGCTGCTCGGCCAGCCCATCATCACCGAGAATCGCCCCGGCGCCTCCGGCACGCTGCACGCCCAGGCGCTGGCCCAGGCCCGGCCGGATGGCTACACGCTGGGCCAGATGCATCTTTCCGTGGTGCGCCGGCCCTTCCTGGTGAAGACCCCGCAATGGGACACCACCACGGACTTCACCCACATCATGCGGGCCTGCGGCTGGCTGTTCGGCGTGGCGGTGAAGGCCGATGCGCCGTGGAAAAGCTGGGCCGAGTTCATCGCCCATGCCCGCGCCAACCCCGGCCGCGTCACCTTCGCCACCTCCGGCATCGCCACCACCAACCACCTGGCCATGGAGGAGCTGGGCACGCGCGAAGGCGTGCAGTTCACCCATGTGCCGTTCCGCGGTTCGTCGGAAGGCGTCACCGCCGTGCTGTCGGGCACCACGGACTGCATCGCCGACAGCTCCGCCTGGATGCCGCAGGTGGAGGCCGGGGCGATGCGCTGCCTCTGCGTCTGGACCGAACAGCGGATCGCCAAGATCGCCAATGTGCCAACCCTGAAGGAGTTGGGGCACGACATGGTGGTGACCAGCCCCTATGGCCTGTCCGGCCCCAAGGGCATGGACCCCGCTGTTGTCCGCACCCTGCACGAAGCCTTCCGCGCCGCGCTGGACGGCGGGCCGAACGCCATGGTGCGCGGCCAGTTCGACATGCCGAAGCAATACCTGAACACCGCCGACTACACCGCCTACATCGCCCAGCGCGCGGTCTATGAGCGCGACATGGTCACCCGCCTCGGCATCAAGCTGGATTGAGGAACATGCACCGTCGCTCCCTGCCGGCGCTGGCCGCCGGCCTCGTCCTTGCCCCCTTGGCTGCCCCCGCCCTGGCGCAGGAGAAGTTCCCCGACCGGCCGCTGCGGCTGATCGTGCCCTGGCCGCCCGGTGGCTCGGCCGATGCGCAACTGCGCTCGCTGGCCGAGATTGCCGGCCGGGCGCTGGGCCAGAACGTGCTGGTGGAAAATCGCCCCGGCGCCTCCGGCACGCTGGGCGCGCAGTACATGGCCACCCAGGCCCGGCCGGACGGCTATACGCTGGGGCAGATGCACCTTTCCGTGGTGCGCCGGCAGTTCCTGGTGCGCACCCCGCCCTGGGACGTGGTGCGGGACTTCACCCACATCATCGGCCTGACCGGCTGGCTGTTCGGCGTGGCGGTGAAGGCGGATGGCCCGCTGCGCAGCTGGGCCGACTTCGTCGCCTATGGCCGCGCCAACAAGGGCCGGCTGACCTACGCCACCTCCGGCATTGCCACCAGCAACCACCTGGCCATGGAGGAGCTGATGGCCAAGGAGGGGGTCGAGGCGGTGCACGTGCCCTACCGCGCCGCGAACGAAGCCGCCGTTGCCGTGGCCAGCGGTGAGGTCATGTGCGTGGCCGATGCCAGCAGCTGGGGCCCCTTGGTGGAAGGCGGCCAGCTCCGCCTGCTCTGCGTCTGGACCGCCGAGCGCTCGCCCCGCTTCCCCACCGCGCCGACCTTGAAGGAGCTGGGCCACGACATGGTGGTCACCAGCCCCTATGGCGTCTCCGGCCCGAAGGGCATGGACCCCGGCGTGGTCCGCGTGCTGCACGACGCCATGAAGGCGGCGCTGTTCTCGGACGCCAACAAGACGGTGCGCGGCCAGTTCGACATGCCGCTGGAATACTACGACACCGCCGCCTACCAGGATTTTATCGCCCGCCGCGCCGCCTATGAGCAGGCAATGGCGCAGAAGCTGAACCTGAGGATCGACTGATGCAGCGCCGCACGCTTCTCGCCGCCGGCGGCGGGCTGCTCGCCTCCCCCTTGGCCACCACCTTGGCTACCCCGGCCTTCGCGCAGGCAAAATACCCGGACCGGCCGATCCGCTTCCTGATCCCCTGGCCGCCCGGCGGCGCGCTGGATGCGCTGCACCGGCAGATGTTCGAGATTGTCCACAAGGACCTCGGCCAGCCGGTCCTCATCGAAAACCGGCCGGGCGCCCGCGGCACCCAGGCGGCGCTGTTCCTGATCAACCAGGCTCGGCCGGACGGCTACACCCTGGCGCACCACCACCTTTCCATCCTGCGGCACCCCTTCCTGACCAAGGCGCGCACCTGGGACCCGGTGGCGGATTTCACCTACATCATGCAGCTCTCGGGCTTCCTGTTCGGCACCGCGGTGCGCGCCGACAGCCCGTGGAAGACCTTTGCGGAGCTGATGGCCGCGGCCAAGGCGGAACCCGGCAAGTACAGCTATTCCACGTCCGGCATCGCCACCACCAACCACCTGGCCATGGAGGATATCCTGGAGCGGGAGCGCGCGGAGATGCTGCACATCCCCTATCGCGGCAGCCAGGAAGGCGTCACCGCGCTGCTCGGCCGGCAGATCCATTGCGTGGCGGATTCCGCCAGCTGGCTACCCAATGTGGAAGCCGGCGAACTCCGCCTGCTGTCGGTCTGGAAGCGGGAAAGGCTGCGCGCCGTGCCGCAGGCGCCCACCCTGATGGACCTGGGCTACAACATGGTGGTCACCAGCCCCTATGGCATCGTCGGGCCCAAGGGCGTGGAGCCGGAGATCGTCGATGTGCTGCACCGCGCCTTCAAGAAGGCCATGGAGGACGAGGCCAGCCAGGCGATCATCAACCGCTGGGAAATGCCGCGGGAATACCTGCCGCCGGCCGAGTACCTGGCCTTCGCGCGGGAGCGCACGGAATATGAGCGCACCACCGTGGCCCGGCGCGGCCTGAGCATCGACTGACCGGCCGGGCCGAGGCCAAGAGTACCAGGTCTGGCGCGGCCCGGCTTTGATTGACACCGGAGCCGCGCTGGTCTGATAGACGGGGCGACCTCCTCCCGCCTTCGAGAGCCAGTACCATGACCCCTTCCTTCCGCCTGCTGGCCTGCCTGGTTGCGTTGGGGTGCCTGGGGGCCGGGGTGGCCCAGGCGCAGGCGCCGACCCCCGGGCGCCGGGCGCCGCCGAATCGGGGCCTGGGGATGCCGGCCGCCCTGCCGGACCCGACCACCAGCGCCGGCAATGTGGGTGTGCGGCTGGAACCAGGCGCGGTGCTGTGCCGCACGCCCGAGGAATTGCAGCGCCGCCAGGCCGCCATGGTCGCCCAGGGCGCCGGTGACGAACCCAGCCTGCCCGCCGGCTGCTTCCTGGTGGGCGCCCGCACCCCGGTGGAGGTGCTGGAACGCCGCGGCTATGGCCGCACCCAGGTCAAGACGCTGGGCCGCACCAGCGAAACCGGCTGGACCGACGCCTACCTGCCGCAGCGGTAGGGTGCAGTAACGGCGCGAGAGCCTCGCGCCTGGTGTCCTGCCCGCGAAGTTCGTCCGATCTCGGGCGAACGCAGCGGATAAGCAGGCCACTGTAAACTAAGGCTAGTGTCCTGACTCCGGAGTCCAATGGACTTCGGAATCAGGACACTAGAGCAATATCCGTTCTGTTGGAATCATCAGAACGGATTTCTTGCTCTGCAACCTATTGAAGCCACAGCACTATCCGCTCACGCTGATTCAGCGTGAGCGGATAGTGCTGTAGGCGCCGAATGGCGCCCGCCGGCAGCGGGGGGGTAGCCAGTTGGGGGGGTAGCCAGTGGGGTGTAGCCAGGCACGCGGATGCGCGCGCCCGGCGATTGCGGGCTGAAAAACTACCCGCCGAACAGCTTCTTGAAGAAGTGGCTGACATGGTGCCGCTTCATCTTGCGGTCGATGCTGTCCTGGCTGTCCAGCCAGGCGATCTGCAGCACCCGGCGCTCACCCTCGAACGGGGTGTGGCCGTGCCAGCTGTCCTCGCTGCGGAGAAATGTGAAGACGTTGCCCTCGTCCGGCGGCAGCTCGAAGCTGTAGTCGTCCATGTTCTTGCTGTTCAGCACGCGGATGCGGCCATCCGGGCTGGCCCAGCCGCTGTGCATGTAGATCAGCAGCGTGGCGATCTTGCTCTTGCCGTCCACATGGGCGCGGCCCTCATGCGGCTTGCACATCTTGCGCACGGTGATCAGCATCGGCCGGTTGGTGAAGTCCAGGCCGAAATGCTCGCCCATCGCCTGGCTCAGCTCGCCATCCTGCACCTCCTCCAGCAACTGCTTGAAGGCGCCGCGGGCCTCGAAGGCGTCCAGCGGGTGGAAGCCGGCCTCCCGCAGGTCCGGAAAGTCGCGCCGCAGCGCCGGCAGCGCCGCCGGGTTCAGCGCGCCGGCGGCCGAAAGATGCGGGTAGGGCACGCGGTTGACCGTGGCGGCGCGGAAGCCCGTCAGGTCCAGGATGCGGCCGCCGGTCCAGGTCTCGGCGGCGGGGGCGTCGGCGGTCAGCGTCATCGGTCGTCTCCCATGCGGGGCAGGCGCCACCTATAGCACCGGCCGCGGCCGCCGCCATCTGCGCGGGATCAATCCCTGCCCGCTTTGGCGCCGCCCTGCCGCCCGGATGCCCCGCCGGCTGCCCGCAAAACCGCCCGCCACCCCGCCGGTGGCGTGAATTCCGCGCCCGGGGTGATTCCCGCCGGGCCGGCTTTGCTCTATGCGCCCAGGCCATGACCGCCCTTGTTCCCGCCCAGCCGGCCGACGGGCCGCTGCCGAATTACCGCGCCCTGGTGGCGAGCGGCGCCCTGGCGCCGGATGTCGCCCAGGCCATGGCCGCCGAGAAGATGCAAGACCTGTGGCGCCGGCTGCGCGGCTACGACCCCAAGGCCGGCTCGCCCGAGACGCCGGGCCTGCTCGGCCGCCTGTTCGGCCGCGCCAAGCCGGTGGAGGAAGCGCCCGAGGGCACGCCCCAGGGGCTCTACCTGGTCGGGGAGGTCGGCCGCGGCAAATCCATGCTGATGGACCTGTTCTTTGCCTGCGCCGAGGTGCCGCGGAAACGGCGCGAGCATTTCCACCAGTTCATGCAGACCTGCCATCGCCGGATCCACGCCTGGAAGACCGCGAACCCGAAAGGCGAGGACCCGATCCAGCCGCTGGCCGACAGTATCGTCGCCGAAGCCGCGCTGTTGTGCTTCGACGAGTTCCAGGTGCACGACATCACCGATGCCATGATCCTGGGGCGATTGTTCGAGGCGCTGTTCGCCCGGGGCGTGGTGGTGGTGGCCACCAGCAACACGGCGCCGGACAACCTGTTCAAGGGCAAGCCGGGGCGCGACGCCTTCCTGCCCTTCATCGCGCTGATCAAGAAGCGGATAGAGGTGCTGCACCTGGACGCTGCGCGGGACTATCGGCGGGAACGCATCCGCGGCATGCCCACCTGGCACGTGCCGGCCGATGGCCGGGCGGAACGGGCCTTGGACGCGGCCTTTTTGGAGCTGACCGGGGAGGCCACCGCGCCGCCGGCCCATCTCAGCGTGCTCGGCCGCCAGGTGGAAATCCCGCAATCCGCCCGCGGCGTGGCCCGCGCCGATTTCGAGGCGCTGTGCGGGAACCATCTGGGCCCGGCGGACTTCCTGGCCCTGGCAACGCATTATCACTCACTGGTGCTTGATGCGGTGCCGCGGTTGGGACCGGAGAATTTCGACAAGGCACGCCGATTCATCACCCTGGTCGACACGCTGTACGAACACCGCTGCAAGTTGGTGGCGTCTGCGGCGGCCGCGCCGGATACTTTATACGAACGTGGCGAGAACGCCGCGATGTTCGAGCGCACCGCCAGTCGATTGATGGAAATGCAAAGTCAGGACTATCTAGCCCTACCGCATCTGACGTAATATCGTGTAATACGGCTCACGAAAGCGCGAGCAAGGCGCCCGTGGGCCGAAACTGGGGGCGTTGTTGATGGGGGACCTGATGCGCGTGAAGATGCTCGCGGCCTGGGCTGTGCTTGGGTTGGCGCCCGCCCTGTTCGGCGCCCTGCCGGCTGAGGCCGCCAGCACCCGGGACCGGCGTGAGACCCATCGCACCCCCGCGGCGGCGCCCGCCCGTCTCGCCGCGCCGCAGCCGGCGCGCCAGACCAGCACTGCCGCGCCGCAGTCGGCTCGCCAGGCCGGCACTGCCGCGCAGCGCCCCACGTCGGCCAGCCAGGCTGCCGCGCACCGTACCGCCGGCCACCCTGCCGCCCAGGGCGGCACCGCCAGCCGCCTGCCGCGCCTGGTCGGCAGCGCCCAGGCCTCCATGGCGGCGCCGATGCGCGGCCAGCTGGCGGTCTCGCGCGACCGGCATGCCGCCGTCAGCAATGCCCAGTCCTGCCGCACCTCCACCGGCCGCCGCAGCAGCTGCACCCGCGGCCCGGCCATGAGCTGGACCCGCGGCCTGGAGCCGGCCGCCGGCATCCAGGCGCAGGAATGCCCGGATGGCACCATGGCCACCATGGCCCGCGGGCACGACAACATCGTGCGCTGCATGCCCATCTGATTTCCCTATCGCGGGGATACGATATCAAGGCGGCCCAAGGGTTTATCCCGGGCCGCCTTTTTCATGTGCTTGCCGCACCGCACCAGCGGGAGTAGGAAGCCGCCGCCCCTACAGAATCCATGCGCAAAGGCATTCCCATGGCCCGCAAGAAGATCGCGCTCATCGGCGCCGGCAATATCGGTGGCACGCTTGCCCACCTTATCGGCCTGAAGGAACTCGGCGACGTCGTCATGTTCGACGTCTTCCCGGGTGTCGCCGCCGGCAAGGCGCTGGACCTCATGCAGTCCGGCCCGGTTGACGGCTTCGACTGCAACATGTCCGGCACCGGCGACTACGCCGCCATCGCTGGCGCAGACGTCATCATCGTGACCGCCGGCTTCCCGCGCATGCCGGGCATGAGCCGCGACGACCTGCTGACCAAGAATGCCGGCGTCATCGACCAGGTGGCCCAGGGCATCAAGACCTACGCGCCCAACGCCTTCGTCATCTGCATCACCAACCCGCTGGACGTGATGGTGTGGGTGCTGCAGCAGCGCAGCGGCCTGCCGGCGAACAAGGTGGTCGGCATGGCCGGCGTGCTGGACAGCAGCCGCTTCCGCCTGTTCCTGGCGCAGGAGTTCAACGTCTCGGTCGAGGACGTGACCGCCTTCGTGCTGGGTGGCCATGGCGACACCATGGTGCCGCTGACGCGCTACTCCACCGTGGCCGGCGTGCCGGTGACCGACCTGATCAAGATGGGCTGGACCACGCAGGAGCGGATCGACGCGATCTGCGACCGCACCGCCAATGGCGGCGGCGAGATCGTCAAGCTGCTGGAGCGCGGCAGCGCCTTCTACGCCCCGGCCGCCAGCGCCATTGCCATGGCCGAGAGCTACCTGCTGGACAAGAAGCGCGTGCTGCCCAGCGCCGTGATGCTGAACGGCGAATACGGCCAGACCGGCTTCTATGTCGGCGTGCCCGTGGTCATCGGCGCCAATGGCGTCGAGAAGATCATGGAAGTGCAGTTCAGCCCGGCCGAGAAGGTCGCCTTCGACAAGAGCTGCGACGCCGTGAAGAAGCTGATCGAAGACTTCAAGAAGCTCGGCGTCTGATACCGCGCCGAGCGGGTGGGCCGGGCCAACCGGCCCACCCGCTTCAGGAAATGCCCGGGACTTCGTTTGCAGCCGGCCCAGAAGGGATGTGCGCATGAACATTCACGAATACCAGGCGAAGGAGCTGCTGCGGCGCTACGGCGTTGCGGTGCTCGACGGCTATGTGGCCTGGAACGCCGAGGAAGCCGCCGAGGCCGCCCGCAAGCTGCCCGGGCCGGTCTATGTGGTGAAGAGCCAGATCCACGCCGGTGGCCGTGGCGCCGGCCGCTTCGCCGAGGACCCCAACGGCAAGGGCGGCGTCCGCGTCGTCAAGACCGTGGATGACGCCAAGGCCGCGGCCGCCGCGATGATCGGCCATACGCTGGTCACCAAGCAGACCGGCGAGCAGGGCAAGGTCGTCTCCCGCGTCTATGTCGAGGCCGGCTGCGACATCAAGCGGGAGCTCTACCTCTCCCTGCTGGTGGACCGCGAGACCTCGCGCATCATGATCATGGCCTCCACCGAAGGCGGCATGGAGATCGAGGAGGTGGCGCATAGCCACCCCGAGAAGATTCTTAAAGTTGCCATCGACCCGGCTTCCGGCGTCAGCGGCTTCCATGCCCGCAAGCTCGGCTTCGGCCTGGGCCTGGCCGGCGGCCAGCTGCGCAGCTTCGAGAAGTTCGTGATGGCCATGTACAAGGCCTTCACCGATCTCGACTGCGCCATCGTCGAGATCAACCCGCTGGTGGTCACCGGCGCCGGCGACATCGTGGCGCTGGATGCCAAGGTGAGCTTCGACGACAACGCGCTGTTCCGCCACAAGGACCTTGAGGCGCTGCGCGACGACAGCGAGATGGACCCGAAGGAGCTGGACGCGGTCCGCAACGACCTGAACTATGTCGCGCTGGATGGCGAGATCGGCTGCATGGTCAATGGCGCGGGCCTGGCCATGGCGACCATGGACATCATCAAGCTGTACGGGTCTTCCCCGGCGAACTTCCTGGATGTGGGCGGGACGGCGAATGCGGCCCGGGTTACGGAAGCCTTCCGCATCATCACCTCCGATGCCAACGTGAAGGCGATACTCGTCAACATCTTCGGCGGCATCGCCAAGTGCGACATGATCGCGGAAGGCATCGTCGTCGCGGCCAAGACGCTGACGCTCAGCGTGCCGCTGGTGGTTCGGCTCGAAGGCACGAATGTCGAGCTGGGCAAGAAGATCCTGGCCGAAAGCGGCCTGGCCATCATCCCCGCGGACAACCTGGCCGATGCGGCGCAGAAGGTTGTCGCGGCGGTGAATGAAGCGCGCGCCTCCGGCACGACGAAGAAGGCGGTCTGAGCCATGGCGATCCTCATCGACAAGAATACCCGGGTGATGACCCAGGGCTTCACCGGCGCCCAGGGCACCTTCCACGCGGAACAGGGCATTGCCTACGGCAGCACCTATGTCGGCGGCGTCACGCCGGGCAAGGGTGGCAGCACGCATATCGGCCTGCCGGTGTTCGACACCGTGGCGGATTGCGTGGAGCGGACCCAGGCCAATGCCAGCGTCATCTACGTGCCGCCGCCCTTCGCGGCCGACGCCATCCTGGAAGCGATCGACGCCGAGCTGCCGCTGATCATCTGCATCACCGAGGGCATTCCGGTGCTGGACATGATCCGGGTGAAGCGCGCGCTCTCCGGCAGCAAGTCCCGCCTGATCGGGCCGAACTGCCCGGGCGTGATCACGCCGGACGCCTGCAAGATCGGCATCATGCCGGGCCATATCCACAGGCGCGGCTCGGTCGGCATCGTGTCCCGTTCGGGCACGCTGACCTATGAGGCGGTGGCGCAGACCACGGCGGCCGGCCTCGGCCAGTCCACCTGCGTCGGCATCGGCGGCGACCCGGTCAAGGGCACCGACTTCATCGAGGTGCTGGAGATGTTCCTGGCTGACCCCGAGACCAAGAGCATCGTCATGATCGGCGAGATCGGCGGCCAGTCCGAGGCCAATGCGGCGGATTTCCTGGCGCATGAGAACAAGGGGCCGAACGCCAAGCCGGTGGTCGGCTTCATCGCCGGCGCCACGGCGCCTCCGGGCCGCCGCATGGGCCATGCCGGCGCCGTCATCAGCGGCGGCAAGGACACGGCGGAAGCCAAGATGGAGGCGATGAAGGCCGCCGGCATCCATGTGGCGGACAGCCCGGCGGCGCTGGGCTCCACGATGGTGAAAGCGCTCGGCGGCTGACGCCGGCCGGGCAGCCCAGCTTTTGGGCAGCCTGACCAAAGCCGTGGCGTGGCAGCGCCGTTAAGTTGCGGTCAAGGCATGTCAGGCGATCCTTTCGCCGCATCCTTGCCACGAAGACTGTGTTAACCCGCGCCGCTCCCCATGTTGGGTGCGGCGCTTTGCCGCTGATGCGGCGAGCATGAGGTTCGGTACGGCGCCCCGCCGTGCCGGACGCAACCCGAACTGACGGCCGCCCCGGCACCCCCGGAGCGGGACGGAGACGAAGAATGGCCGGAGTGGACATCCTCGCAACCGTGATGAACGGCGCCAACGCCGCCTTCCTCGCGGATCTCTACGCCCGCTGGGCGGAGAAGCCTGACAGCGTGGACCCCTCCTTCGCCGAGCTGTTCGGCGCGCTGAACGACGACGCCCGCGCGGTGCTGACCGATGCCTCCGGCGCCAGCTGGGCGCCGCGCGCCCGCGGCGGCTTCGCACCCGAGCCCGAGGCGCCGCCGGCCAAGCCGGGCGCCAAGGGCGGCGCCAGCCAGGAAGACATCCGCCGCGCCGTGCTGGACAGTATCCGCGCGCTGATGCTGATCCGCAGCTATCGCGTCCGTGGCCATCTGGAAGCCCAGTTGGACCCGCTGGGCCTGACCCAGGTGGCGAAGCATTCCGAGCTGGACCCCGGCTTCTGGGGCTTCACTGATGCCGACATGGACCGGCCGATCTTCATCGACAACGTGCTGGGCCTGACCAACCCGACGCTGCGCCAGATCATGCAGGTGCTGCGGGCGACCTATTGCGGTCCCATCGGCGTCGAGTTCATGCATATCCAGGACCCCGAGCAGAAATCCTGGATTCAGCGCCGGGTCGAGGGCGCGCCCTGGGCTGGCGCCTTCGACGCCGCCGGCAAGCGCCAGATCCTGGAGCAGCTGACCGAGGCCGAGGGCTTCGAGGCCTATTGCGCCCGCAAGTATCCGGGCACCAAGCGCTTCGGCCTGGAAGGCGGCGAAAGCACCATCCCCGCGGTGCAGACCGTGATCGAGGTCTGCGCCCGCGCCGGCGTGAACGAGATGGCCATCGGCATGGCGCATCGCGGCCGGCTGAACATGCTGGTGAACGTGGTCAAGAAGCCCTACGCCCAGGTCTTCGGCGAGTTCAAGGGCGTCTTCTCCGGCTCCGACGATGTGCAGGGCAGCGGCGACGTGAAGTACCACCTGGGGACTTCCGCGGACCTGGAGATCGGTGGCCGCATGATCCACCTCTCCCTGCAGCCCAACCCGAGCCACCTGGAAGCGGTGAACCCCGTGGTGGTCGGCAAGGTCCGGGCGCGGCAGGACGAGGCCGGCGACATCAAGGGCCGCCGCAGCGTCATGGCCATTCTGCTGCACGGCGACGCCGCCTTCGCCGGCCAGGGCCTGGTGTACGAGACGATGGCGATGAGCCAGCTGATCGGCTACCGCACCGGCGGCACGGTGCACATCGTCACCAACAACCAGATCGGCTTCACCACCGTGCCGGCGCATGCCTATTCCGGCCTGTACTGCACGGACATCGCCAAGGCGGTGCAGGCGCCGATCCTGCACGTGAATGGCGACGACGTGGAAGCGGTGGTCTTCGCGGCCCGCATGTGCGCCGAGTTCCGCCAGGAATTCGCCACCGACATCGTGCTCGACATCGTCTGCTACCGCCGCCACGGCCATAACGAGGGCGACGAGCCGGCCTTCACCCAGCCGATCATGTACAATCGCATCAAGGAGATGCGGACCACCCGCACGCTGTATGCGGAAAAGCTGGCGCGCGAGGGCTCGCTGACCGCCGAGGCCAGCCAGGCGATGTACGACGCCTTCAACCAGAAGCTGGACGAAGCCTTCGCCACCGCGATGAACTTCAAGCCGAACAAGGCGGATTGGCTGGAAGGCCACTGGGCCGGCATGAAGGCCGCGGGCACCGATGACGAGGAGCGGCTGGACGGCACCGCCGTGGCGCTGGACACGCTGCGCGAAGTCGGCGCCGCGCTGTCTCGCGTGCCCGGCGACTTCAACGCCAATCCGAAAATCCTGCGCCAGTTGGAAGCCAAGAAGCAGGCGATCGAGACCGGCGAGGGCATTGACTGGGCAACCGGCGAGGCGCTGGCCTTCGGCACCCTGCTGCTGGAAGGCCACCGCGTCCGCCTTTCGGGCGAGGACGTGCAGCGCGGCACCTTCAGCCAGCGCCATTGCGTGCTGGTGGACCAGACCAGCCAGGCCGAATACGTGCCGGTCAACAACATCCGCGCCGGCCAGCCCAAGCTGGAAGCCTTCAACAGCCTGCTGAGCGAAGCCGGCGTGCTGGGCTACGACTACGGCTATTCCCTGGCGGACCCGCATACGCTGGTGCTGTGGGAAGCGCAGTTCGGCGACTTCGCCAATGGCGCCCAGGTGATCATCGACCAGTTCATCGCCAGCGGCGAGACCAAGTGGCTGCGCATGTCCGGCCTGGTGATGCTGCTGCCGCATGGCTATGAAGGCCAGGGGCCGGAGCATTCCTCCGCCCGGCCGGAGCGCTACCTGCAGCTTTGCGCCGAACGCAACATGCGCGTCTGCAACATCACCACGCCGGGCAATTACTACCACGCGCTGCGCCGCCAGCTGAAGGCGAACTACCGCAAGCCGCTGGTGCTGTTCACGCCCAAGTCCCTGCTGCGGCACAAGCTGGCGGTGTCCTCGCTGGCGGAATTCGGCCCCGACACCAGCTTCCGCTACGTGATCCCGGAAGTGGATGCGCTGGTGCCGGAGGAGAAGGTTCAGCGCGTGGTGATCTGCACCGGCAAGGTCTATTACGACCTGCTGCAGCAGCGCCGCGACAGCAAGGTGCAGGACGTGGCGATCCTGCGGCTGGAGCAGATGTATCCGTTCCCCCGCGTCTCGCTCGGCCGCGCCCTGGCGCCGTACCGCAACGCGGACGTGGTGTGGTGCCAGGAGGAGCCGGAGAACATGGGCGCCTGGACCTTCGTGGACCGCCGGATCGAGGCGGTGCTGCGGGAGATCAACCACAAGGCACAGCGGCCGATCTATGTCGGCCGCGCAGAAGCGGCCAGCCCCGCCACGGGCCTGGCCAAGGTTCATCAGCAGCAGCAGGAAACCCTGGTGCGCGAAGCCCTCAGGCTGGCCTGAGCGGGCGCATCGGAAAAAGGCGAACATCATGGCGACCGAAATCCTCGTTCCCACCCTGGGCGAAAGCGTCAGCACCGCCACCGTGGCGCGCTGGCTGAAGAAGGTGGGCGAGGCCGTGAAGGCCGACGAGCCGCTGGTGGAGCTGGAAACCGACAAGGTGACGGTGGAGGTCAATGCGCCTTCCGCCGGCGTGGTCGAGGCGATCAGCGCCAATGAGGGCGCCGAGGTGACCCCGGGCACGCTGCTCGGCAGCATCACCGTGGGTGGCGTCGCTGCGGCGCGCAATGCCGCGCCGGCCCCGGCCGCTGCCGCCCCGGCGGAGCCGCAGGTGGAAACGCCGCGCGCCGTCTCCGGCCCGGTCGGCGTGCCGGGTTCGTCCTCTGGCCACGCCCCGCTGCCCGCCGCCGCCAAGATGCTGGCCGATGCCGGCGTCTCCGCCGACCAGGTCGGCGCCGGCACGGCGAAGGATGGCCGCATCAGCAAGGGCGACGTGCTGGACTTCCTGGCCCGCCCGGCCGCCGCCGCCAGCGCCCCCGCCGCCGCGAAGGCGCCGCGCGCGCTGGGCGATGGCGAGGAACGCGTGAAGATGACGCGCCTGCGCCGCACCATCGCCAATCGGCTGAAGGAAGCGCAGAACACCGCGGCCATGCTGACCACCTTCAACGAGGTGGACATGGGCGCGGCGATGGCGCTGCGCGCCGAATACCGCGACGCGTTCGAGAAGAAGCACGGCGTGAAGCTCGGCTTCATGTCCTTCTTCGTGAAGGCCTGCGTCGCCGCGCTGCGCGAATACCCCGCCGTGAACGCGGAGATCGATGGCGAGGACGTGGTCTACAAGCACCATGTCCACATGGGCATCGCGGTCGGCGGCCCGAACGGGCTGGTGGTGCCGGTGCTGCGCAATGCCGAAACCCTCGGTTTCGCCGACATCGAAAAGGCCATCGGTGGCTTCGGCAAGCGCGCCCGCGACGGCCAGCTGAAGCTGGAGGAACTCTCCGGCGGCAGCTTCACCGTCACCAATGGCGGCATCTATGGCAGCCTGATGAGCACGCCGATCCTGAACCCGCCGCAGTCGGGCATTCTGGGCATGCACAAGATCCAGGACCGCCCGATGGCCGTGGGCGGCAAGGTGGAAATCCGCCCGATGATGTACCTGGCGCTGAGCTACGACCACCGGATCGTCGACGGCAAGGAAGCCGTCAGCTTCCTGGTCCGTGTCAAGGAAGGCATCGAGGACCCGCGCCGCCTGATGCTCGACCTCTAAGGTCCGAAGTACCTTCGCAGGGCCGGTGTCCCCCGGGGGATGCCGGCCCTGTTCGTTTTGCGCCGCCCAAGGCGGTGCGATCTGCTAATCTGATGGCCGACGCCATCCCCAACGGGAATCCAGCCATGCGGTCCTATGACGGCCAATTTTCCGACAACCGCCCGCTGAAGCGCACGCGGGAAGAGAAGGAGCGCCAGCTGAAGGAGCTGAAGGAGACGCTGGCCGGCTTCAAGCCGCACCAGTCGCCGACGCTGCGCACCTCCATCATCGGCAAGATCAAGGAGTTGCAGGAGGAGCTGGCCGCCCCGCCGCCGCCGCCGCGGGAACGCCGCCCGGCCTATCCCGGCAGCGAATTCGGCGCCCCGCGCGGCCCGCGCCGGCCCCGCCCGACCGAGGGCTGAGCGCCCCGAACATACCAAGGGCGGCCGGCGCAAACCGGCCGCCCTTTTTCATGCCCGCGGCGCCGACCACGTCCGTGAGCGGCTGGACCAGGCCCTGGTCGATCATGGCTTCCTCCTCCTTTCCCGTGTAGGGCGCTGCCTGCGCCGCGGCTTCGGCGGCGCAGCCGGCCATGGGATGCTGCGGGATGATTGCTGACATTGTTCTGCCCCAGGGCGCCACGCTCACCTGGCTGGTCATCGCCGCGCTGGTTGCCGGCCTGGCGCGGGGCTTTTCCGGCTTCGGCGCCGGGCTGATCTTCATGCCGCTGGCGGCCATGGCGCTGGGCATGCGCCAGGCGGCGCCGCTGATGCTGCTGCTGGAATTCGTCGCCATCCTCAGCCTGGTGCGCGGCGCCTGGCATGTGGCGCCGCGGGCGGAGGTGGTGCCGCTCTCGCTCGGCCTGGTGCTGGGCACGCCGCTGGGCATATTGGTGCTGGCCAATGCGGATGCGTTGGCGCTGCGCTGGGGCGTGGCGCTGGTCATCCTCGCGCTGCTGGGCCTGCTGATCAGCGGCTGGCGGCTGCGCGGCCAGCATGGGCCGGCGGTGCCGGTGGCCTTCGGCGCGGTGGGCGGCCTGCTGGCCGGCATCGCCACCATCAGCGGCCCGCCGGCCATGGCCTATCTGCTGGGGCGGGACCTGCCGAAGCAGCAGGTGCGGGCGATCTTCAACCTGTACCTCTCGGCCGGTGACATCCTGGCGCTGCTGGGCTGCCTGGCGGCTGGCCTGGTCGGCCCGCAGGTGATCGGCCCGCTGCTGGTGACCGGGCCGCTCTACGGCTTCGGCATCTGGGCCGGCAGCCGGATGTTCGGCCTGGCCAGCGAAGTGACCTTCCGCCGCACCTGCTACGGGTTGATTGCCGCTGCGGCCTTGCTCAGCCTGCCGATCTGGGATGGCATGCGGTAGCGATGCTGGCGAAGCCGGGCCATCAGGCTCCACGACGCCGGGCAATACGGGGAGCGAGACGATGACCGGCAGCTACACCACTGATTTCAAGGGCCTGACCTTCCACGACGCGGTGCCGCGCTTCCGCGACGGCAGCGACACGCCGCGCGCCTATCTGGAGCGCTGCCTGGAGACCATCGCCGCGCGCGAGCCGACCGTGCAGGCCTTCGCCGCCATGAACGCGGAGACCGCGCGCGCCGCCGCCGATGCCAGCACCGCCCGCTACAAGGCCGGCGCGGCCCTGTCGCCGATCGACGGCATGCCGATGGGCATCAAGGACCTGCTGGAGACCCGGGAGATGCCGACCCAGATGGGCTGCGAAGCCTACCGCGGCAACTTCCCCAAGCGCGACAACGCCGCCGTGACCGCGCTGCGCCAGGCCGGCGCCGTGATCCTGGCCAAGACCGTCACCGCCGAGATCGGCGGCAGCCACCCCGGCCCCACCACCAACCCGTGGAATGCCGCGCACACGCCGGGCGGCAGCAGTTCCGGCAGCGCGGCGGCGGTCGCGGCCGGCTTCATGCCGGCGGCCATCGGCACCCAGGTCGGCGGCAGCATCATCCGGCCCGCGGCCTATTGCGGCAACCTGGCGCTGAAGCCGAGCCAGGGCGGGCTGAACCGCGGCGAGCGCATGGCCACCTCCATGAGCACCCACGGCCCGCACGCCAACAGCTTCGAGGACCTCTGGGCCGTCGCCATCGAGATCGCCACCCGCGCCGGCGGCGACCGCGGCTGCATCGGCCTGCAAGGCCCCAAGACCACGCCGGAAGCCGCCAAGCCCGCCCGCCTGCTGGTGATGGAAGGCGAGGGCTGGCCCGGCATCGACAGCGCCAGCATGGGCGTCTTCGAGGCTCTGCTGGAGCAGCTCCGCGCCGCCGGCGTGCAGGTGCTGCGCCGCGCCGACAACCCGGCCTTCGAGCGCTTCGAGCAGGGCATCGCCCAGGCCCGCACCGTGGCCAACACCATCACCGGCTGGGAAAACCGCTGGAACACCCGCAACCTGGTGGACAACAACCCCGAAGGCGTCAGCGAGCGCGCCAAGGCCACCCTGGCCGCCGCCGAGCGCATGACGCCCGACGACTACTACACCCGCCTGGCCCAGCGCGACGCCGCCCAGGCCAGCCACCGCGCCCTGGCGCCCATGGTGGACGCGGTGATCTCCTTCGCCTGCCCCGGCCCCGCCCCGGTCTGGGCCGGCGACAAGCCCGGCCAGCCCCTTGCCCCGCGCCCGACCGGCGACAGCGTGATGAACACGCCTTCCTCCATGCTCTTCGCCCCGGTGGTGACGGTGCCGCTGATGGCGGTGGGCGGCCTGCCCGTGGGCATGCAGGTGATGGGCCTGCCGCAGCAGGACGCCCGCGTGGTGGCGCTGGCGCGCTGGATGGCGGGCAACCTGAAGCCGGTAAGCGTGTAGGGGCCGCCCCCTCAACCTCCAGCACGTGCCTTGAGGGGGGCGCTGCCCCCCTCAAACTCCCCCGGCCAAGGGCCGAGAGGCCCCTGGACCCCAGGTTGAAGCCCCCACCATCATGCGCGGGCTGATCCCGCCCCTCCACCAAGGAATGGCTGGGCCGCGCTCAAGCCGGCATGAACGCCGGCCAAACACCCGGTTTCCAAAGGCCTCTCGGCCTTTGGCAGGGAGAGCCCGAGAGGGACAGCGTCCCTCTCGGTGCGACAGCATCATCTGAACCAGGGCGCACGGATGTCGTGCCGTCTACCGCGCCGGCATCGTCGGCATGTCCTGCGCCACGCCCATCGCCACGGTGCGCTCATCCATCCGCGGCTGATGCGTCAGGCCGCGCCGCACCGCCCACATGTTCACGTACTGCACCAGCTGGATCATCGGCTCGTGCTGGGCGTAGTAGGTCACCGCCTCGTGCCAGGTCCGCTCGCGCGCCTGGTCGTCCATGGTCGCCGCGCCGCGCACCAGCAACCGGTCCAGCACCGGGTCGGAATGCCGCGTCATGTTGCCGGCGCCGGTCAGCTTCTCCCGATCATAGGTCGAGACAATGCTGAGCAGGTAGTTGCTCCCCTCGCCGGTGGAACTGCCCCAGGCGCCCAGCTGCATGCCGAATTCCTGCCGGGTTCGGCGCGGCACGAACGCGGCGAAGGGCAGCGCCTCCACCTGCGTCTTCACCCCCACGCGCGCCCACATCTGCGCCACCGCCTGGCTGAGCCGCGCATCATTCGGCCAGCGGTCATTGGGGGAGGAGAGCGTGAGGCGGAACCCCTCGGGGAAGCCGGCCTCCGCCAGCAGCCGCTTGGCCTGGTCGGGGTCGAAGCGCTGCGGCCGCACCGCGGGGTTGAAGCCGAAGGCGCCCTCAGGCAGCCATTGCGCCGTGGCCACGGCGGCGCCCTCCATCACCCGGTCCACCAGCAGGTCGCGGTTGATCGCCAGCGACAGCGCCCGCCGCACCCGCTCATCCAGGAACGGATTGCGTGGCAGCGGCTGGCCGGCATTGTCCGTCACCCCCGGCACCGGGCCTTGGCGCGAATAATCGGGCGAGAGGAACACCGTCCGCACGCTCGGCACCTGCGTCACCACCACCCGTGGCTCCCGCCGCAGCCGCGCGATGTCGGAGGTGGCGATCTGCTCGATGATGTCGACATCGCCCGAAAGCAGCGCCGCCGTCCGCCCGGCATCGTTGGTCATGAAGCGGATCTTCACCTGGCTCCACGGCGTCGGCCGCCAATCCGCCTGGTGCCGCGCCAGTTCCACGCCCTCGCCGCTGCGGTAGGCCACCAGCCTGAACGGCCCGGTGCCGATGGCCGCGCGGCCGCTGTTGAAGTCTTCCGGGTTGGCGCCTGTCGCCGCGTGCCGGCTGATGATGCCGACCGAGGCCAGGTCCAGCGGCAGCAGCGGGTGCGGCTGGTGGGTGTGGATGCGCAGCGTGTGCGGGTCCAGCACCTCCACCCGGCTGATGGCGCGGAGATAGCCGAAGAACCCGCCCGGGCTGTTCGCCACCGTGGGCACTCGGCCGAAGGTGAAGACCACGTCGTCGGCCGTGAAGTCGCGGCCGTCATGCCACTTCACCCCGCGGCGCAGCTTGAACTCCCACTCGGTGTCACTCACCGCGCGATAGCTCTCCGCCAGGGAAGGGTAGGGTTTTGCGAGAGCATCGCGCTCCACCAGCCGGTCGAAGAGGTGCATCGCCGTGGCGTTGTTCGGCACCATGTTGTGCCAGTGCGGGTCCAGGCTGGTCACCACGGACGCATTGCCGATGGTCAGCACCTGCGCCGAGGCCGAAAGCGGCGCGAGCATCAACAGGGCAAGGGCGGCAAGGCGCATGGACAGTGTTCCCGGTGCTTTCCCGGCAGCATAGCCACAAGCGCGCACGAAAAAACCCGCCAAGCTTGCGCCTGGCGGGCCCTTTTACTTTTGGCACCCCAGCCGCTGCGCGGCGGGGTGCGCGGTTAGGCGGGCAGCGCCACCGGCCCTTTAGGGCCGCAAGCGCGAATGCGCGTCGCCGCTTATGCGGTGCAAGCCAAGCGCGCGGAGCGCGCGCCCGGCGTTTGAGGGCAAAAAATCAGCCCTGCCGCTCGACCATCATCTGCTTGATCTTGCCGATCGCCGCCGCCGGGTTCAGCCCCTTCGGGCAGGTCCGGGTGCAGTTCATGATGGTGTGGCAGCGGTACAGCCGGAACGGATCTTCCAGGTCGTCCAGCCGCTTGCCGGTCGCCTCGTCGCGGCTATCCGCAATCCAGCGATAGGCCTGCAGCAGCACGGCCGGGCCCAGGTAGCGGTCGCCGTTCCACCAATAGCTCGGGCAGCTGGTGGAGCAGCAGAAGCACAGGATGCATTCCCACAGCCCGTCCAGCTTGGCGCGCTCTTCCTTGGACTGGCGGCGCTCCTCATCCGGCGGCGCCGCCGTCTCGCTCTGCAGCCAGGGCTCCACGCTGCGCAGCTGCGCGTAGATCTGGCTCAGGTCGGGGACCAGGTCCTTCACCACGGGCATGTGCGGCAGCGGGCTGATCTTGACGTCGCCGGAGACGTCGTCGATCGGCTTCAGGCAGGCCAGCGTGTTCAGCCCGTCGATGTTCATGGCGCAGGAACCACAGATGCCCTCGCGGCAGGAGCGCCGGAAGGTCAGCGTGGTGTCCACCTCGTTCTTGATCTTGATCAGCGCGTCCAGAACCATGGGACCGCACTTGTCCAGATCGAGTTCGTAGGTGTCGTTGCGCGGGTTCTCGCCCGTGTCGGGGTCCCAGCGGTAGATCTTGAACGACTTGACCTTCTTGGCGCCCTTTTCCGCCTTGAAGGTCTTGCCGCGCTGGATCGTGGAGTTCGCGGGAAGCTTGAATTCAGCCATTGCTTGCGTCCGTCCGCTAGGAGCCGCTGACCGCATCGATTGCGGGCCGCAGATCGTTGTTATCCTCGATTCGGAGCATGCGAATGTCTCGAACGCACGGGCCGAACCAAGGGTATGATTTCGTCAGGTCCTGAACTGCGATGACGCATTTGACTGAATCGACGGAATCGTCACCAAAGTAGACACTGCCCTGCTGGCGGTCGAAGCCATGGCGCGCCAGCACCTTCCGGATATCACTGTAGGCGTTCTGCCAACTCAGGCCAGTATAGCCCGACTGGAGGGCCGTCGTGTCCATGTCAAATGAGATTGCGAACATGCTGGGTGCCCTTTGCGGACGCCTGTTGTGCCCAAGACCAAAGCTGGCGCCCGGCGTCGAAAAGCTTTCGCCAGTGCGAACCGGGCGCGTCCGCATGGCTAGTACACGCGCGCCTTGGGCGGGAAGACCTGGACCTCATTGGTGAGGGTCCGCATCTTCACGTCGCGGTAGTCCAGCGAAATGCCGTAATTGTCGTCCATCCGCGCCAGGGTGTGCTTCATCCAGTTCACGTCGTCGCGGTCCGGATAGTCTTCCTGGGCATGGGCGCCGCGGCTTTCCTTGCGGGCCTGGGCGCCATGGATCGTGGTCAGCGCATTGCCGATCAGGTTGTCCAGCTCCAGCGCCTCCACCAGGTCGCTGTTCCAGATCAGGCTGCGGTCGGCAATCTTGATGTCGCTGAAGCCGGCGGCGACCTTGTCCATCTTGGCCACGCCTTCGTTCAGCAGGTCCGTGGTGCGGAACACCGCGGCATGGGTCTGCATGGTGCGCTGCATGGTCAGGCGCAGCTCGGCCACGCTGGTGCTGCCGCGGGCGTTGCGCACGCGGTCGAACCGGTCCAGCGACTTCTCCCCGGCATTGGCCTGCAGCGGCGGCTGGCTGGCGCCGGGCTTGACGATCTCGGCGGCGCGCAGCGCGGCGGCGCGGCCGAACACCACGAGATCGAGCAGCGAGTTGGTGCCCAGCCGGTTGGCGCCGTGCACGCTGACGCAGGCCGCCTCGCCCACCGCCATCAGGCCGCGGACCACCTTGTCCTGGTCCTTGGCCGTCGCGGCCAGAACCTCGGTGTTCAGGTTCGTGGGGATGCCGCCCATGTTGTAGTGGACGGTCGGCAGCATCGGGATCGGCTCCTTGGTCACGTCCACGCCCGCGAAGATCTTCGCGGTCTCGGAAATGCCAGGCAGGCGCTCATGCAGAATGGCCGCGCCCAGGTGCTCCAGGTGCAGGAAGATGTGGTCCTTGTCCGGGCCGACGCCGCGGCCTTCGCGGATTTCCACCGACATGGCGCGGGAAACGACGTCGCGCGAGGCGAGGTCCTTCGCCGTCGGCGCATAGCGCTCCATGAAGCGCTCGCCCTGGCTGTTGGTCAGGTAGCCGCCTTCGCCGCGGGCCCCTTCCGTCACCAGGCAGCCGCTGCCGTAGATGCCCGTGGGGTGGAACTGCACGAACTCGTTGTCCTGCAGCGGCAGGCCGGCGCGCAGCACCATGCCACCACCGTCGCCGGTGCAGGTATGGGCGCTGGTGCAGCTGAAATAGGCGCGGCCATAGCCGCCGGTGGCCAGCACCACCTGCTGGGCACGGAAGCGGTGCATGCTGCCGTCTTCCAGGCACCAGGCGGTCACGCCGCGGCAGACGCCCTCGTCGTCCATGATCAGGTCGAGCGCGATGTACTCGACGAAGAACTCGCAGTTATGCTTCAGGCTCTGCTGGTAGAGCGTGTGCAGAATGGCGTGGCCGGTGCGGTCGGCGGCGGCGCAGGCGCGCATCGCCGGCTCCTTGCCGTAATGCGTCATGTGGCCGCCGAAGGGGCGCTGGTAGATCTTGCCTTCCTCGGTCCGGCTGAACGGAACGCCGAAGTGCTCCAGCTCGATGATCGAGGGCACGGCCTCGCGGCACATGTACTCGATGGCATCCTGGTCGCCGAGCCAGTCCGACCCCTTGACGGTGTCGTACATGTGCCAGCGCCAGTCATCCTCGCCCATGTTGCCCAGCGCGGCGCCGACGCCACCCTGGGCGGCGACGGTGTGGCTGCGGGTCGGGAAGACCTTGGTGATGCAGGCGGTCTTCAGCCCGGCGGCGCCCATGCCGAAGGTGGCGCGCAGCCCGGCGCCACCGGCGCCGACGACGACCACGTCGTAGGTATGGTCGACAATCCGGTAGGCGCCCCGGGACGGGCTGGTGATGGCGTTCATCGTGCGGCTCTTTCCTGTACCCGGCTAGAGCAAACCCCGGACGGGCGAAGGCCCGGGAGGGGTAACTTGCTCGTCTTCACGAAACTCAGATCGCTACGCGCAGCACGGCCAGGACCGAGGCCAGCGCGAGCAACCAGCAGATGGCCTTGACCAGCAGAATGCCAACCAGCTTGCCTGCTTCGCTGGCGGCATAATCCTCGATCACCACCTGCAGCCCTGCGGCCACATGGTGGAAGGTGGCCAGCACCAGCGCCAGCAGCAGCACCGCATTCCAGGGCTGCGCCACCCACTGGGCGGCAACCTCGTAGCTGGCGCCGGCCAGGGTGAACACGGCATTCACCGCGAACCAGATGGTCAGCGGCAGCAGCGCGGCGGAGGTGACGCGCTGCATGAACCAGTGGTGCGTGCCGCCGCGGGCCGAGCCCAGGCCGCGCACGCGGCCGAGCGGGGAGCGGAGGGTATCGACGGAGGGGTTCTGGGCCATGGTCGCCTCAGCTGTTCGCGTTGATCTGGGCGGCGATCCACTCGACCGCGCCGGGGATGGCAGGCAACCAGGTCAGCACGCTGAGCACCACGGTGCCGATGAACACCGCCCAGCCGGAGCGGTACATCGCCGGAATCTCGAAGCCGCGGCCGATATCCCAGTTCAGGTGCCGCAGGCCGGCCAGGGTGTGGTACCAGGCGGCCACCGTCATGCTGACCAGCACCAGCAGCCCGATCGGGTGGGACATGGCGGTCATCGCCGTCTGATAGGCGGGTTCGCCCATGGCCAGCGCCACCAGCCACCAGACCAGCAGTACAACGCCCAGCGACCAGGCCACGCCGGTGATGCGGTTCAGGATCGAGCTGAAGCTCGACATCTGCATCATGTCGTAGACCTGCAGGTGCGGCGAGAGGGGCCGGCGGACCGTGGTGCCATCCGTGCGGCGGCCGATCATGGCCGCCTCGCGCGAATCCTGCATGCTCATGAAAACGATGCTCCAACGCGGCGACGCGCATTGCGCGCCTGATTGCACTGCCTTCTATGGTGCGCCACGGGAGAGCGTCAATTGCACGAGATCGGGTGCGGTGGGATATGGTGCCGTGACCAAGGAAAACATTCCTTTAGCCGTGCCGGCCGCTGTCCCTGCGGGTTGGTGCTCGGCCGCCGGGTGGACCTGGCGACCCAGCTGCCGACCCCGCGGGACTTGGCCCTGACCCTGACCCTGACCCTGGGCCTGGCGGCCTGACGGGGCCTGTGATGCCGCGGTTGGCGCGACCCGGCGGGCGGCAACCGACCGATGCGGCGCGGCCCCCAGGCCGACGCGCCTGGTCCCCGGGCGTCGCGCCCCTGGCCCGCTCAGCCGCGCAGCAGCGCCGCGAAGCTGGGCGTGGCCGCCGCCGGCGGGTCTCCGGCCAGCACCGCCAGCGCGTCGCCGAAAAAGGCGCAGAAGGCATCGGCGTGCCAATGGTTGGCGTCGCGCCTGGTCTGCACCAGCCCCCAGGGGCAGGTATCGGCGCCCCCTGGCATCGGCCGCAGGCTGCCGGCATTGTAGGCCACGCCCACCAGCACCGGGTCGAAGCCGGTCGGCCGCGCCCCCGCCACCGCCTGCTGGCGGATCAGCGCCGCGCCGGCGGCAATGGAGCAGGCCGGGTCCAGCAGCCTGGCGCGGTCCAGCGTGGGGTCATGCAGGCTGGCGCGGGCGGTGGAGATCAGCGTCTGCATCAACCCCGGCGAGACCCGGCCGGGGGTCTCGCTGTCGCTGACATAGCCGGGTTCCTGCCGCACCGCGTCGGCCCGGCCGCCGCTTTCGGTGCAGGCGGTGGCCAGCAGCAGCTCCAGCGGCACGCCAAAGCGCTGCGCCGCGGCCTGGAAGGCGGCGTCATGGCGGTTCCAGCAGCCGGCCACCGTGCGGGGCGCGCCGCTGGTCCGCCGTGGCGCGTCCTCGCCCAGTACCAGCACGCCGGCCGGGGTCAGGCTCCAGCGGCGAGAGGCCGTCCCCACGGGCGCGCCATGCGGCGCCGCCAGCCGCGGCAGGAAGGGCGCCAGCGCCGCGCGCCAATCCGTGGGGGTTGGCCGTGCCGCCGGCGCCTCCGGCAGCAGCGCCGCCCATTGCGCCGGGCGCAGCACGCCATCCGCCGGCAATCCGCGGCGCTGCTGCCAGGCGGCCACGGCGTCCCGGGTGCGCGGGCCGAAGATGCCATCGGCATCCCCGGCCAGCACCCCGGCCCGGGCCAGCGCCTGCTGCGCCGCGCGCACATCGGCGCCGCTGACCAGCGGGAAGCGGAACTCCAGCGCGCGATCCAGCATCATGGCGCGCAGCCCGGCAGCAGGGCCAGGTCGGCCAGCACGCGGCCCTGGACCTCGGCCGGCAGCGTCGCGGCCAGGGCCTGGGCCTGGTGGACCGCGTCGCAGCGGGCCGCGCCCGCGCTCAGCCTTGCCCGCAGCGTTGCGCCCCAGGCGCCCAGCGCGGCGGCGCGGCCGGGTTCGGCGCGGGCCGCCAGGGTCATCGCCGCCCCGGCGCTGGCCAGTGCCTCGGCCGGCGCCTGCACCTCCGCCCGGCAGAGCAGCGCCTGCGCGCCGTTTCCGGCCAGCAGCGCCGCCGGCTGCGCGCCCAGCCCCACCGCGGCGGCATAGCCTGCCCCGGCGCAGGCCAGGTGCGGCGCTTCGGCCAAGGTCGGGCAGGTGGCGCCGGGCGCCCGCGCCGCCATGGCCAGGCCCATGCAGGCCTCGGCCCGCAGCAGGTGCAGCGAGGCGCAGGCCGGGTGGTCGGCCGGGCAGGGCGTCACCACCGGCTCGGCCGCCAGCAGGGCGGCGTCGGCGCCGCGCCAGCGGGCCAGCTGCCCCAGCGGCGGGTCCAGCTGCGCGGCGGTGAAGGCACAGCCGGCCAGCAGCGGGAAGGCAAGCAGGGTCCTCATGGCGTCAACTCCCGCAAGGTGGCGATAGGGTCCAATTTTCGCGCCCGCAGTTCCCCCACCAGCAGGGCCAGGGCCTGCACCGCGGGGGACTGGGCGGCGCCGGCGGCGGCCAGCACCTGGCGGGCGGCGGCGGCATCGGCGCTGGGGGCCAGCGGCACCAGCGCGGCGGCCAGCCCCTGCACCGCGGCCGGGGTCACGTCGGCGGCGACGCGGTCGGCCAGCAGCGCCCGGCGGAACTCTGCCAATCCCTGCGTCGCCTCGGCCGGCGAGGCGAAATCCGCACCATGCTCGGCCCATAGCCTTGCGGCGGCATCGTCGCGCAGCGCCAGGTCCAGCAAGCCCGCCATGAAGCCCGGCTCGGCCAGGCGGCTGGCGAAGACCCGGGCGAAAACCGGCGCCTCCGCCAGCCGCAGCGCGGCGCCCGAGGGGGTCAGGCTGCCGGCGTCGAAGATCGCGGGGTCGTGCGGTGCATCCAGCACCTGGGCGCGCCAGCGATGCCAGGCGGCGCTGCCGGCCTGCCAGCCCAGCCCCACCAGCAGCGCCGCGGCGCCGAGCGGCCCGCCCGCCGCCGGCAGCACCGCGCCGGCCGCCCGCAGCAGGGCCGGGAAGGGGCCGGAAGCGCCGGTCAACCCGGCCAGTGCCTGGGTCAGCGTCGCCAAGGTACCGGCATCGGCCTGGCCATCGGCCAGGCGTCCAGCGGCGGCGGCGGCATCGCGCGCCCTGGCCAGCGCCGCGGCGGCGCCTTCCGGCAGCAGCCCCGGCGGCAGGGCCGGCCCCAGCGTATCCACCAGGGTCTCGGCCACGCCGATCTGGCGGGACAGGCTGCCCAACGCCCCCGCCACCCGGCCGGGCAGCGTGGCATCGCTGGCCTGCCGGGTCAGCGCCGCGTTCTGCGCCCGCAACTCCTCATGCGCCCGGGAGGTGGTGGCCAGCGCCTCGGTCGCCTGGCGCGCGGTCTGCGCGTCGCCGACGCTGCCGCGGGTGCCGAAATAATAGCCGAACACCCCGGCGATGATGCCATTCACATAGCCCGCCACCGCATCCGGCAGCCGCAGCGCCTGGCTGAACAGCAGCAGCGGCAGCCCGATGACGCCGACGATCAGCGCCAGCACCGCCCGCACCGTGCCCTCCGGCAGCGCCAGCGGCAGGTCGCGCAGGCTGGCCAGCTGGGCAGGCGTGGTCGCGGGGTCTCGCAACAGGGCAAAACTGCGCGCCGCCAGCCACCAGAGAAAGCCGGCGAAGGCCAGCCCGACCGCGAAGACCAGCACCGCCGCCACCAGCGCCGGCTGCGCCACCAGGGCCTGCACCAGAGGCCCCAGCCCCGGCAACCCCGCCCATTGCGCCAGCACCAGCACCAGCAGCACCGCCAGCCCGCAGCCCAGAATGCGCAGGGGCTGCTGCCAGATCGTCGAGGGTATCGCGGGGGAAAGGTCCATGGCGCCGCCTCCGGAAGGGAACCGCGGCGGTTATGTTCTGTATTTGTTCCTAAGTCAAGAAATTATAGGAAAATGATCCATGCGACCGGCAAAAGAAAATGGGCGGCCCCAGCGGTGTTGCCGGGCCGCCCGCGGGCGACTCAGCGCGCCGGCTTCCCCAGCATCCCCCGCTCATGCAGCAGCTCCGCCACCTGCACCGCGTTCAGCGCGGTGCCCTTGCGCAGGTTGTCGGTGGCGCACCAGAAGGCCAGGCCGTGCGGCACCGTCGGGTCGCGCCGCAGGCGAGAGACGTAGACCGCGTCCTCGCCCACCGTCTCCACCGGGGTCACGTAGCCACCGTCGTCGCGCTTATCCAGCACGATCACCCCGGGGAAGTCGTGCAGCGCCCGGTGCGCCTGCTCCTCGGTGATCTCGCTCTCGAATTCCACCGTCACCGCCATGCCATGGCCGATGAAGACCGGCACCCGCACGCAGGTCGCCACCACCTGCACGTCGGGGTCCAGCACCTTGCGGGTCTCCACCGCCAGCTTCCATTCCTCGCGCGTTGCGCCATCCTCCATGAAGCCGTCGATGTGCGGGATCACGTTGAACGCCATCTGCTTGGTGAACTGCTCGGAAGCGCCGAGTTCATTCACGAACAAGCCGCGGGTCTGGCTCCACAGCTCGTCCATCGCCTCCTTCCCGGCGCCGGAGACCGCCTGGTAGGTGCTCACCACCACCCGCTTCACCCGGGCCAGGTCGTGCAGCGGCTTCAGCGCCACCGCCAGCTGCACCACCGCGGCGCTCGGCGTCGCCACGATCCGGCGCTTGGCGGCGCGGGCCAGCGCCTGCGGGTTCACCTCCGGCACCAGCAGCGGCACGTCGAATTCCAGGTGGAATTGCCCGGACAGCTCCACCACCATGCAGCCCGCCGCCGCGGCCCGCGGCGCGTGGGCCGCCGCCACCGCCGGCGTGGCGCAGAACAGCGCCAGGTCGCTGGCCTTGAAGTCGTGCTTCTCCAGGCTCTGCACCTTCAACACGGTCTTCTCGCCGAAGGAGATTTCGGTGCCCAGCAGCCGGCCGGAGGCCAGCGCGACGATCCCATCCACCGGAAAGCCGCGCTCGGACAGGGTCTTGATGACCTCCCGCCCCACCGCCCCGGTGGCACCGACAACCGCGACCCTGTAGCCCATATGCGCGTACTCCCAAGCGGCAGGTCCGCCGCAGGGGCGGGCCACCCGGCGGGATTAGGCCCCGCGCGGCGGGGGTTCAAGCGCGGCAGGGAAGGCTTAATCGTTCATCACTAGGAATGGCGCCGATTGAGCCGGAGACCGCCATGTCCCTCAGTGCCCGCATCGCGGCCATTGTCCTGCTGTTCAGCCTGGCGCTTGCCCTGGCCATCGGCCAGCAGGCGCACCAGGCCTGGGTCGCCTTCGGCCTGGCGCAGCACAGCCGTGGCCTGAACCTGACCAGCGAGCATCTGCTGCGCGGGGCGGTGGCCCTGGCGGCGGAACGTGGCGCCACCAACGGGCTGCTGGCCAACCCGGCCGCCGCCACCCCGGCCGGCTGGCAGCGCGCCCGCACCAGCCGGGCGGAGGCCGAGGCGGCGCTGGCCGCGGCCATGCCGGCGCTGGTGGCGCTGGCCCCCGGCCAGCCAGCGGTGGCGGTGGCTCTCACCCGGCTGCAGCAGGCAACAGACCGCGTGCAGGCGCTGCGCCAGGCCGCCGATGCCGGTGGCACCGCCGCGCCCGCGCCGGGCGTCTGGTTCGCCGCCACCTCGGCCCGGATCGAGGCGCTGATGTCCCTGCGCCGCGCCGCGGAGGCGGCGGGCGAGGCGACGTCGGAGGCGCGGTCCCTGGTGGCGCTGCGCGACGCGCTGGCGGAGCTGGCGGAATTCGCCGGGCAGGAACGCGGCCTGCTGAACGGCATGATCCAGGCCGGCCGAGCCCCGGCCGGGGCCCAGCTGATGGCGCTGGGCAGCGTGCGCGGCCGGGTCGAAGGCGCCTGGGCGCGGATAGAGGCGGTGCTGGCCGATGCGCCGCCGGCCGTGGTGGCCGCGGTGGAGACCGCGCGGGAAGGCTATCTGCGCCGGTTTGAGGCCGCGGCGCGCGGCCCGGTGCTGGCCGCCGCCAGCAGCGGCGGCGCCTGGCCGATGGATGGCAATGCCTGGTTCACCGCCGCCACCGGCGCCATGGAGACGGTGGTGGGCGCCGGCCGCACCGTGGGCGAGGCCGCCGATGCCGCCCTGGCGCGGGAAGCCGCGGCGCGCCGCCGGCTGATGCTGCTGCTGGCCGGCGGCGCCGCGCTGGTGCTGGTGCTGGCGGCGCTGACCCAATGGTCGCTCCGCCGTGCCGTCATCCGGCCGCTGCGCGGCGCCATCCAGGCGCTGCGCCGCCTGGCCGCCGGCGAGCTGGACGCCACCGTGCCGCCGCCGCGCGGCGCTTCCGAGGTGGCGGAGCTGTTGCAGGCCACGCTGCACTTCCAGGCCGCCGCCCAGGCCAACCTAGCGCTGCAACAGGACCGCGACAGCCTGGCGGCCAAGGCCGTGGCGGCGCGGGACGAGGCCGAGCGCGAGATGGTCACGCTGCTGGAGGCCGAGAGCGCCCGCCTGGTGGAGAATGTCGGCCTGCACATGCGCGGCCTGTTCGACCAGTGCCAGCAGATGGAAAGCCTGGCCGGCGAGACGCTGGGCCTGACCCAGGGCGTGGCCAACGAGGCCGGCCGCAGCCTGGCCGCCGCCAATGCCGTGGCCGAGGAAGCCACCGCCCTGCCGGAGCAGATCAACCAGATCGCCCGCGACATGGTCCGCGCCGGCAGCGCCACGCGCGATGCCGTGGCCAAGACCGAGGCCGCGCGCCGCACCTTCGACGTGCTGGCTGCCTCGGTCGGCGAGATCGGCGAGGTCACGCGCCTCATCGCCGACATCGCCCAGCGCACCAACCTGCTGGCGCTGAACGCGACCATCGAGGCCGCCCGCGCCGGCGAGGCCGGCAAGGGCTTCGCCGTCGTGGCCAGCGAGGTCAAGGCGCTGGCCGGCCAGACCGCCCGCAGCACCGAGGAGATCGGCCGCCGCATCGCCGCGATCGATGCCACCGCCAAGGAAGCGGTCGGCGCCATGGCCGATATCGGCGCCGCGGTCTCGGCGCTGGACGAGGTTGCCGCCAGCGTGGCCGGCGCCACCGAACGCCAGGGCAGCGCCACCGCCAGCATCGCTCATTCGGTGGCCGAGGCGGCGCAGGCGGCGCGCGGCGTCTCCACCCGCATTGGCGAGGTGTCGCAGGTGGTGGGCCATAACGGCGTCGCCGCCGCCAGCCTGCGCGCCTCCGGCGAGCATGTCTCCCGCGAGGTGGCGGCGCTGAAGGGCCGGCTGGTGCAGCTGATGCGCACCCGCAGCAGCGCGGTGGACCGCCGTGGCGAACCGCGGCTGGAGGTGGACCTGGCCGCCAATGTGGAACACGGCGACGGCCGCAGCGCCGGTCGGTTGCGCGATATCTCCCTGGGCGGCGCCAACTTCATTGGCGAGGTGCCGACGGTGCACGAGGCCATGGTGGAGCTGCCCGGCCATGGCCGCTTCCCCGCCCGCGTGGTGGCGCAGCCGCCGGGCGAGCTGCACCTGGCCTGGCGCGAGCCATTGCCGGCCGCGGTGCTGGCCGGGCTGGATGCAAAGCAGCAACGCGCTGCCTGAGGCCGGTTGGCGCCGGGCGCCGCAGGCCATGGCGTGCCTGCCCGCTGCGCCGGCCTTGCGCGCAACGCCTGGCCCCGCCGCCCGCGCGGGCGACGCGCGCCCTTGCCGGTCACGCTGGGCGCGTTACCCTTGCGGCAACATCGCCGGCCACCAGCCGGCGGGCAGCAAGGGAAACGTGCCATGCGCTTCGGCGTCTTCGACCACCTGGACCGCGGCCCGGGCACCCTGCGCGAGGATTTCGAGCACCGGTTGATGCTGGGCGAGCTGTATGACCGCCATGGCTTCTACGCCTACCACCAGGCCGAGCATCACAGCACCCCGCTCGGCGCGGCGTCCTCCCCCAGCCTGTTCCTGGCCGCGCTGGCGCAGCGCACCAAGCGGCTGCGCTTCGGCCCGCTGGTCTATACCCTGCCGCTGTACCACCCGCTCCGCCTGTTCGAGGAGATCTGCATGCTGGACCACATGTCCGGCGGCAGGCTGGAGATCGGCGTCGGCCGCGGCATCTCCCCGCATGAGGTGCGCTTCTACGGCCTGGACCCCGCGACGGTGCAGGCCCAGTACATCGAAGCCCTGGGCCTGATCCTGAAGATGCTGGCCAGCGAGGGCCAGGAGCTGACCCATCACGGCGAGTTCTACCACTTCGACGCCGTGCCGATCACGGTCGGCCCGGTGCAGGCACCGCACCCGCCGCTGTGGTACGGCATTGCCCGGCCGGATGGCGTGCCCTGGTGCGCCGAGAACCAGGTCAACGTCGTCGGCAACCTGCCGGCCGGCCCGATGCGCGCGGTGGCCGACCGCTATCGCCAGGAATGGTCGGCGCTGGGCCGCAGCGAGGCGACGCTGCCGATGATCGGCACCAGCCGCCACCTGGTGGTGGCCGAGACCGACGCGGAAGCCCTGGCCCTGGCCCGCCGCGCCTACCTGAAGTGGATCGAGAGCTTCATGTACCTGTGGAAGCTGCGCGGCGGCATTCCGCCCAACGCCAACTTCCCGCCCACCTGGGACGACATGGCCGCGCGCGGCCAGGCCTTCTGCGGCTCCCCCAGCACCATGCGCGACATATTGGCCAAGGACATCCCGGCCAGCGGCATCAACTACCTGCTCTGCCGCTTCGCCTTCGGCGAGATGGTGCCGAGCGAGAGCAAGCGTTCGGTGGAATTGTTCGTGCGCGAGGTGATGCCCGCCTTCGCGCGCGAGGCGGTGGCGGCGTGACCCGGCTGATCCTGGCGCTGCTGCTGCTGGCAGCGCCGGCGGCGGCCCAGCCCGTGCTGCCCGACCGTCCCATCCGCATGATCATGACCGGCGCGGCCGGCGGCGGCACCGATGCACCCTCGCGCCTGGTCGCCGGGCTGATGCAGGAGCTGCTCGGCCGCGTGGTGGTGGTGGAGCCGATGCCCTCCGGCGGTGGCGTCGTCGCCGTCACCACCGTGGCGCGGGCGCGGCCGGATGGCATGACCATCCTGTCCGCCACCTCCGCCATCATGACGCTGCCCTATATCGAACCCGAGACGCCCTACCGCGCCCGCCGCGACCTCATCGGCCTCAGCCAGATGAACGCCGGCGGCAATATCCTGATGGTGAATCCGGCGATGGTGCCGGCGCGCTCGGTCACGGAATTCGTCGCCTGGGCGAAGCAGCAGCCGGACGAGACGCCGGTGGGCAATTACGGCCATGGCTCCTCGGCGCATCTCTTCGCCGCGCTGTTCGGCCAGCAGGCGGGGTTGCGCTTCACCCATGTGCCCATCCGCAACGGGCTGCTGACCAACCTGCTGGGTGGCCATGTCTGCTGCGTGTTCATCGACACGTCATCGGCGTCCTCGCAGCTACGTACCGGCAATCTGCGCATCCTCGCCACCTCCGGCCCCGGCCGGCTGGCCGCGCTGCCGGAGGTGCCGAGCTTCACCGAGCTTGGCTACCGCAACTTCAACCCGCTGATCTGGCAGGGCTTCTTCGCGCCCATCGGCACGCCGCCGGAGATTGTGGAACTGCTGGGCAAGGCGATCCATGACGGCCTGCACCAGCCGGCCGCCGCGCAACGCGTGCGCGACTGGGGCTTCGAGCCGGTCGGCAGCCTGCCCGCCCAGTTCAACGCCCGGCTGGCCGAGGAAGACCGCATCTGGGGCGAAGTTGCCGCCGCGACGGGCATCAGGGCCGCACGCTGAGGCGCCGCCACGCCATGGCGAGCCGGGCGGCGTGCATCCACGCCGCCAAATGGCTTGCCCTCAGACGCCGGGCGCGGCCATCTGGCCGCTTGGCTTTCGCCGAACTGTCGGCGGGCCGCATTCGCGGCCACGGCCCACGCCAATGCGTGGGCCGTGCTTTGCCCTCACTCCACGATGGAAGCGTGCGCCAGGTTGGAGAGCGTCTCCATCCGGCCATTGTGCCAGGCGCCGCCATCCTGGTCCTGCCGGCAATTGCTGAAGAAGGCGAAGGACAGCCCGCTCTCCGGGTCCGCCCAGCAATAGCTGGAACCGACGCCGCCATGCCCGAACGTCGCCGGATGCGCCAGCGTGCCCAGGCCGCGGATCACGTCCTGCTCGCCACGCGAATGCGGGCCGAGGCCGCGATTCATCGCGAAGCCCATATTGGTGTCCAGCCGGTCACCAGTGAAGTTGCGCGTGACGTATTCCATCATCCGCGGGGAGACGAGCCGCACGCCATCCAACTCGCCGCCATTGCCCAGCGCCTGGTAGAAAGTCGCCATCGCCCGCGCCGTGCCATAGCCGCCGCCGCCGGGCACGCCGGAGAGCCTGAAGGCGCTGGTCGCTTCCGGCGCGCGCACGGTGAACTTGTGCGGCCCCGTGGTGTCGTAGATGTCGGCGCAGCGCGCCTGCTCGCTCTCGGGCGTGCCGACATACAGCTCCTCGCCGATGCCCAGCGGCAGAATGATCCGCTCGCGGATCACGTCGCGGAAGTCGCGGCCGGTCAGCTCATTGATGATCGCGGCGCAGACCCAGTGTGCGGCGGTCGGGTGGTAGTGCACGCGCGAACCCGGCGTCCATTCCAGCGTGAAGGCACAGACCTGGCGGCGCAGTTCCGCCTGGTCGCCCCATACCTTCGCGTTCGGCATCGAGGACGGGAAGCCGCCCTGGTGCGACAGCAGCTGGATGATGGTGATGTCGCCCTTGCCATTCGCTTCGAAGCCCGGCAGCACGCTGGCGACCGTGTCGGTGAAGCGCAGCAGGCCGTCTTCCACCAGCTGCCAGATCGCGCAGGTGGTGACGACCTTGGTGTTGGAATACATCAGGAACATGGTGCGGTCGTCCGCCGCCTTGTCCGGCCCGATGCTCGCCTTGCCGAAGGACTTGTACAGCGCCATCTCGCCATGCCGCGCGATGGCCAGCTGCGCGCCGGGGTGATAGCCCGCCGCGATGTGCTTTTCGATGGTGGCGCAGAGCCGCGCGAGCGGCGCGGGGTCGAGGCCGAGGGCTTCCGGATTCGATTCAGGCAGCATGGCGTTGATCCTCCTGTTCCCGCAGCGCGGGCATGATTTCGGTGGCGAACAGCGTAGCACTGCGCAGCGCCTGCGCCTGTGACATGTCGCCGAAGGCGAAGCGGCTGACGACGTAGTTCACCGATGTCGCGCGCGCCTGCTTCACCAGCGCGTCGCGCACCGTGGAGACGGTGCCGGCAAAGCCGGTGCCGGCCTCGATCATCTCGGCGAAATCCTCCGGCGTGCGGGCGTATTGCGGCATGCTGCCATGGCGCTTCCACAACACATAAAAGCTCTCGCTGTAACGCTTCCAACCGATACGCGCCTGCTCCAGCGCCTCGGCATCGGTCTCGCCGATGACGACTGCGCGCGAGAGTCCGATGCAGGGCAGCGCGCTGGCCGGCTTGCCCTGCGCCGCCCATTCCGCCTTGTAGCGCGCGGCGATCTCGGCGACGCGCCCGACCGGCCCATTGCAGACGATGTTGACCGCATTCTGTGCCGGCCACACCGCGGCATCGGCGGCGGAGACGCCGTACCACAGCGGCGGATGCGGCAGCTGCACCGGCCGCAGCACCATCGGCACGTCGTTGTAGGTGTAGTACTGGCCCTGGAAATCGACGCTCGGCTGGGTCAGCGCCTGCAACAGAACCTGAAGCGCCTCGCGGTACATCGGCACCGCCACGCTGGGGTCCACGCCATGGTGGCGCAGCTCATGCGGTACCGCGCCGCGGCCGATGCCGAGTTCCAGCCGCCCGCCGGACATCTGGTCCAGCATGCAGATTTCCTCGGCCAGTTGCAGCGGATGCCGCAGCGGCAAAATATACACCAGCGGCCCAAAGCGCAGCGTCTTGGTGCGCTGCGCCACAGCCGACAGAAAAACGCCGGTGGAGGGCGTGTAGCTCAGCGGCGTCGCGTGGTGCTCGCTCAGGTGATAGGTGGTGAAGCCGAGCCGGTCATAGGCCTCGCACAGCTGCAACCTGGCTTCGTAATGCTCGGCCAGCGGCAGCACGCCGGCGTCGTTCTGGTCGAAGATGCCGAACTTCATCAGTCTTGCTCCAAAAAGGGCGCCAACAGGGCGGCGGTTGCGGCTGTGATGGCAGGTGGGGAGGCACCCTCGGCCCGCAAGCGGTTGCGCTGCACGGCGGCGGCCTGCAGATGCTGTTCCCATTCGGGGCCGAAGCGCCGCTCCAGCCACTGCCGCAGGATGCGCGCGACGGCCGGGCTTTTCCCTTCGGTGGAAACCGCCAGCACCAGGTTGCCGCGCCGCACGATGGAAAGCGCATAGGCGTCGCACAGATGCGGCACGTCCTCCGCATTGCACAGCACCCGATGCGCACGCCCCAGCGCCACCAGCCGTTCATTCTCGGCATCCGGCAAACCCGCGAGGAACAGCACCCGCGCCGCGACCACTTCCGCGTCGGTCGGCCAGCGCGGCACCAGCAATGCGCCGGCCGCCGCCTGCATCGCGGGCGACGGGTCGGCGGCGTAGACGGTGAGCAACGCCGCGCCGGAAGCCCGCAGCAGCTCCAGCCGCTTCAGCGCCGCCGGGCCATCGCCCACCAGCAGAACCGGCCAGGTGCCGAGCTCCAGCGCCAGCGGCAGCACGCTATTCGGCCGCGTGCTGTTGCGCGTTGGCCAGCAGCGGTACCGCACCAGGCAGCGCGTCGCTGTGCCACAGCGCGGCCAGCAGCGCCGTCGAAGCGCTCGCGCCAATCACCGGCACCGTCAGCTCGCTGAACTTGTCGCCCAGCTCGGCGTCGGAAAGCGGCGCATCCGGGTCGCCCTTGCGGGTCGGCGCGTAGTGATACAGCTCGCGGCCATCCTTCAGCGTGATCCACACCTTGGCGGCGCGCTTGCCGGGATAGGCGTCGGCCAGCTCGGGGTCCATGGAGACGCTGACCTTCGGCATCACGGCGCGAATGGCCGGGTTGTTCAGGTTCGCTGGCTCAAACGCCGCGACGCGCACGCCGCCCAGCACCAGCATGGCGCCAACCGTGTACTGCGCCGAGAACCGCGCCTCCTGCTCGCTGTTCACGCTGGGCCGGTCGCACACATCCTTGGTGGCGGAGTAGCCACCGATATGCACCTTCGCCACATCCTCGGCCGCGAACTTGTTGGCCAATTGCAGGTCACGCACGCCATCCAAACCAGCAAAAATATGGCCGCAGCAGCCGTGGTTCTTGAAGGTCATCTCGGTGATGCAGACGCGGTCCAGATCGGCCAGCGCCTTTTGCCACTTGCCGGAATCCTCGCTGGTCGCCGCGGCAAAGCCGACGGGGCCATGCAGCACGTCCAGCGCCCCGGTCACGCCGGCGGCGCCGGCAATGCCCGCCAGCGCACCCGCATCCGCGGCATGGCCGGGATGCAGCGGCTTGCTCATCCCGTCACTCCGAAACGCCTGCTGCAGGCCGCCGGCAAAGGTGGCGGCGGTGGCAATCGCATGCGCCATCCGCTTCTCATCCGCGCCCAGCAGCAGCGCCACCGCGGCGGCGGCGCCGAAGGTGCCGACCGTGCCGGTGGTGTGCCAGTACTTGTAGTGCGAAGGCTGCACCGCCATGCCGATGCGGCAGCTCACCTCATAGCCCGCGGTGATCGCCCGCAGCAGTTCCTCCAACGTGGAGCCCTGCGCCTGCGCACAAGCCAAAGCCGCGCCAATCGTCGGGCAGCCCGGATGATACCCGGCATCGCGGAAAATATCGTCGAACTCGACGGTGTGGCTGGCCGTGGCGTTCAGCAGCGCGGCGTAGCGCGTGCCGCCGGTATTGCCGTCCACGTAGTTGATCGCGCGCCCGGTGCCGCGCTCGCTCGCCATCGCCGCGCTCAGCACCGTCGCCGGCGGATGCAGGCAGCCCGGCAGCAGCGCCGCGAACCAGTCGATCAGCGCACGGCGCGCATGATGCGCGACGTGCGGCGTCAACTCCCGCGAGCGCCAGGAAGCACCATGCGCCGCCAGCGCGAGGAGGGGATTATCGGTTGCCACGCAGCACCTCCTGGTTGATCACCACATCGGGGTCGAGCTTGTTTTCGAAGACCTGGATGATGCTCTCGGCGCAGCTCATCGCCATGCGGTACAGCCCTTGTTCGGTGGCCGCCGCGCTGTGCGGCGTCATCACCACGTTGGGTGCCTTCAGCAGCGGGTTGGCCGGGTTCATCGGCTCCTCCCAGAACACGTCCAGCCCCGCCGCCTTCAGGTGGCCGCTGGTCAGCGCGCCGGCCAGCGCCGCCTCATCCACCAACGTGCCGCGGGCGGTGTTGATGTAGGTGGCGCCGTTTTTCATGCTGGCGAAGAACTCGCCATTCACCATGCCGCGCGTCTTCTCGTTGCTCGGCAGGTGCGTGGTCACCACATCGGCTTCGGCCAGCCCTTCGGCCAACACCTTGGCGGGGATGAAGCCAGCGCCCTTGATGGTGTTCTGCGGGATGTACGGGTCGTGCACCAGCACGCGCATGCCGAAGGCCTGACACAGCCTGGCCACGCGCCCACCGATCCGCCCGAAGCCCACCACCAGCACGGTCTTGCCGCCGAGATCGAAGGTCGTCGGGACCGGCGGATTGCTCCACTCGCCCTGCTTGGTCTTGCGGTCATACTCGAAGGTGCCGCGCGCGATGTTCAGCATCAGCATCATGGCGTGCTCGGCCACGCTGGCGGCATTCGCATCCGGCGTCACGGTCAGCGGAATGCCGCGCGCGGTCAGCGCCGGCACATCCACCGCGTCATAGCCCACGCCGTGCCGCGCGCAGATCCGCAGCTTCTGCGCATGCGCCAGGAAGGCGGCGTTGATCGGCGTGGCGCGCACGATGATCGCCTCGGCATTCGGGATGCTGGCGGCGATGGTGGTCTCGTTCACGGGGTCCAGCACCTCCACCGTGTGGCCGGCCTCGCGCAGGCGGGCCTGGGCATCGGGGTGGACGGGGCGGAGGCAGACAACATGGGCCATTTTCTTGCTCGTTCCTCGTATCGGGCGGTGCGATTCAGACCTACGCGCCGGAGGGCGCTTCGGTCATCGCACCTGGTCGGGCGGTGCGATTCAGACCTCCGCGCCTGGCGGCGCTTCGGTCATCGCACCTGATCGGGCCGGGCGATTCAGACCGTTGCGCCTGACGGCGCTTTGGTCATCGCACGGCTAGTCAGCAGTCGCGCCCGAAAGCCGGACGATCTCCGTCCATTTCGGGATGTCTCTCTGCATGAAGCTGGCGAATTCGTCGGGGTTGCTGCCGACGGGCTCGCTGCCCTGCTCGGCCAGCTTGCCGCGCAGCTCCGGCGTGCGCAGCACCGCCGCGGTTTCCACGGCCAGGCGCTGCACCGCGGCCACTGGCGTGCCGGCCGGCGCCATCAGCCCGCTCCATAGCGCAATCTCGAAGCCCGGCATCGTCTCGGCAATCGTCGGCACATCCGGGAACAGCGGCGAGCGCCTGAGCGTCGTCACCCCCAGCGGCTTCAGCGTGCCGGCGCGGATATGCGCCAGCACTTCCACGAGTGGCGACATGATGAAGTCGATCTTGCCGGAAACCAGGTCGGTATTGGCCGGCGCGCCGCCGCGATAGGGCACATGGATCATGTTCAGCCCGGCCCGCTGCGCGAACAGCGCGCCGGCCATGTGCTGCGACGTACCGATGCCGGCGCTGCCATAGGTCACCTCGCCCGGCCGCGCCTTCACCCGCGCGATCAGGTCGGCGATGGATGTCGCCGGCATGCTCGGCCCCACCACCAGGATGTTCGGCACGAAGGCCACCTGGCTGATCGGCGCGAAGTCGCGCACGGGATCGAAGGGCAGCGTCCGGTACAGCGCCTTGTTGGCGCCGATGATGCCAGACGTCGCCATGAACAGCGTCTGCCCATCCGGCGCCGCGCGGGCCACGGCTTCCGCGCCGATATTGCCGCCGGCGCCCGGCCGGTTCTCCACCACCATGGGCTGGCCCAGCCGGTCGCCCAGCGCCTGCGCCACCAGCCGCGCGGTGATGTCCGTGCTGCCGCCGGCGGCAAACGGCACCACCAGCTTGATCGGCTTGTCCGGCGACCAACCCTGCGCACGCGCCACAAACGGCGCCGTGGCCAGCAGGGAAAGCAGCGTGCGCTTCTTCATCTTTTCCTCCCCACGCCGCTTGCCGCGGCAGATAAGGGCGGCCGATTCACGCCTTCGCGCCTTGCGACGCTCCAGCGATCGGACGCTATTGCAGATGCGCCTCCGGCCCCATGATCGCCTCGCGCATTCGCGCCTGCAGGATGCTCGCCTCGCGCGGCGGCAGCACCAGCGGCTGGGTGCCCTCGTCGATCTTCACTTGTGCAAAGATCGGCCCGTTGCCGGCGTGGATATCCGCGCGCAGCTTCAGCAGTTCCTCGGCGGTCCGCACCAGGCGACTATCGGCAATGCCGGCGCCCTTGGCCATCATTACCAGGTCCACACCGTGCTTGGTGTGGGTCTCCTGCATGCCGGTTTCGCCGTAATGCTCGTTGTCCAGCACCACGACGGAAAGGTTGCGCGGGCGCTGCACCGCGACCGTCGCCAACGAGCCCACGCCCATCAGCATCTCGCCATCGCCGGTGATGACGCAGACCTTGCGGTCCGGCTGTGCCAGCGCCAGGCCCAGGCCCATCACCGCCGCGCCGCCCATGCCGCCCCACAGCGGCAGGTTCAGCGGGCTGTCGCCGGCCGCCGTAATGTCCCAGGCCGGGGCGCCCAGCCCGCCGATGGCCAGCATGCCGTCCCGGTTCTCCAGCAGCGCCTTGACCACGTCGCGGCGCATCAGCTTGCCCGTTGGGCCGATTCCGATTTCGCTCATGGCGTCACTTCCCGAAGGTCTTGGCGCCCAGCAGGCGCTGGCCGAGCAGCGTCGCGGTCGGGCGATAGGTGTTGAAGGCCAGCCGCAGCGTGGCGTTGACCGTCTCGGCCACGTCTTCCGGCCGGTCGGCGCGCTTCACCAGCGTGCCCATGGCCTCCAGGCAGGCCTGGGTCGCATTGCCCATCGGCACCTGGAACGGGTTGAACTCGCCGAAGTCGCCGCGCATCGTCACGATGATCGGGCAGGGCGTCCGGTGGGCAATCGCCACGCTCAGCATGTTGATGATGTTGCCGACGCCGCTGCTCTGCATCAGCAGCACGCTCTTCTCGCCGCCCAGCCAGGCGCCGAAGGCCAGCGCCACGCCCTCCTCCTCGGTGGTCAGCGAAACCACCTTCATGTCGTTGTCGGCCAGGCAGCGCTTGATCAGCCGCGCATGCCCGGCATCCGGCACCAGGCCCACCTGGCGCACGCCGTGCTGCTTCAGCAGGTCGTAGATCTGGTCGGGCCAGGCTTCGGCGGCCGTGGGCGCCGATTCAAGCTGTTCGCGTTGCATATCGTCCTCTTGGGCGTCGGCCCGGAACATCCCCCGCCTGCGCCCGGCTGGCAAGGCGGCTCCGCCCCGGGTTGAAGACCGGCTCCGCCTTGGGTTGAAGACCGGCTCCGCCGCTGGGTTGGCAAAGCGGCTCCGCCGCGGGGCTGGCAAAGCGGCTCCGCCGCGGGGCCGCGCTGGCAAGGCGGCGCCGCCGCGGGCACAATGCCCCGCATGTCCTTCGCCCACGCCGTCGGCGGCACCCGCTACAGCTTCCCGGACCTGAAGACCCTGCTGGCGCGGGCCACGCCTTTGCGTTCGGGCGACCAGCTGGCCGGGCTGGCGGCCGGCTCGGCGGCGGAACGGGTGGCCGCCCAGCGTGCCATGGCCGACCTGCCGTTGCGCCAGTTCCTCAGCGAAGCCGTCATCCCCTACGAAACGGATGAGGTCACCCGCCTGATCCTCGACCGCCACGACCCCTTGGCCTTCGCCCCCATCGCGCACCTCACGGTCGGCGGCCTGCGCGACTGGCTGCTGGCGGAGGCCGACGGCACCTGCCTCGCCGCGCTGCGCCCCGGCCTGACGCCGGAGATGGTCGCCGCCGTCAGCAAGCTCTGCCGCCTGCAGGACCTCATCGCCATCGCCGCCAAGGCCCAGGTCACCACCCGCTTCCGCAACACGCTCGGCCTGCCCGGCACCCTCTCCACCCGGCTGCAACCCAACGACCCCGTGGACGACCCGCGCGGCGTGGCCGCCGCCATCCTGGACGGATTGCTGCTTGGCGCCGGCGACGCCTGCATCGGCATCAACCCGGCTACCGACAATGTCGACGCCACCTGCCGCCTGCTGGAACTGCTGGACGGCGTGATCCAGCGCTTCGGCATCCCCACGCAAAGCTGCGTGCTGGCGCATGTCACCACCTCGCTGCTCGCCATCCAGCGCGGCGCGCCAGTGGACCTGGTGTTCCAGAGCATCGGCGGCACCGAGGCGACCAACACCAGCTTCGGCATCAACCTGGCCCTGCTGCGTGAGGCGCATGAAGCGGCGCTCTCCCTCAAACGCGGCGAGAACGTGATGTACTTCGAGACCGGCCAGGGCAGCGCGCTCTCCGCCGAGGCGCATCACGGCGTGGACCAGCAGACCATCGAGGCCCGCGCCTATGCCGTGGCCCGCGAATTCCAGCCGCTGCTGGTCAACAGCGTGGTCGGCTTCATCGGCCCGGAATACCTGTATGACGGCAAGCAGATCACCCGTGCCGGGCTTGAGGACCATTTCTGTGGCAAGCTGCTGGGCCTGCCGATGGGCGTGGATGTCTGCTACACCAACCATGCCGAGGCCGATCAGGACGACATGGACGCGCTGATGACCCTGCTCGGCGCCGCCGGCGTTACCTACATCATGGGCGTGCCCGGGGCGGATGACGTGATGCTGGCCTACCAGAGCACCAGCTTCCACGACGCGCTCTACCTGCGCGCCACCCTCAACAAGCGCCCGGCGCCGGAATTCGAAAGCTGGCTGGAACGCATGGGCCTGGACGAGGCGAGCCGCGCCGGCACCCTGCCGCTGACCCCCGCGCTGCTGGGGCTGACATGACCACGCCTGCACCCACGCCGGCGCTTTGGCAGGACCTGCGCCGCTACACCACCGCCCGCGTGGCGCTGGGCCGCGCCGGCAACGGCCTGCCCACCGCGGCGCATCTGGACTTCCAGGAAGCCCATGCCCGCGCGCGGGACGCGGTTTGGAGCGCGCTCGACCTCGACCGCCTGGAGGCTGACTGCGCGCCGCTGGGCATGCCGATCCATCGCGTGGCCAGCCAGGCCGAGGACCGCCGCCATTACCTGCTGCGCCCCGACCTCGGCCGTCGCCTGCGCGAAGCCGACGCGACCAGGCTGGCGCGCTCGCCGACGCCAGGCGCGTTTTTGATCGTGGTCGCGGACGGGTTGTGCGCCGAGGGCGTGCAGGCCAATGCGCCGGCCCTGCTGGCGGCGCTGGTCCCGCTGCTGAACGCCCAGCGCATGGCGCCCGGCCCCATCGTGCTGGCGCAGCAGGCCCGCGTGGCGCTGGGCGACGAGATCGGCGAGGCCATGCAGGCCGCCATGGTCGCGGTGCTGATCGGCGAACGCCCGGGCCTTTCGGCCACCGACAGCATGGGCATCTACCTCACCTGGGGTCCGCGCCGTGGCCGCCGCGATGCCGAGCGCAACTGCCTCTCCAACATCCGCCCCGGCGGCCTTACGCCGGCTGAAGCCGCCGCCAAGCTGGCCTGGTTGATGCAGGCCGCCATGGCCCGCGGTGGCAGCGGCGTGGCGCTGAAGGACGAGGCGCCGAGCCTGGGCCTGCTCGCATGACGCTGGTTCCCGTCACCCGCAGCATCCAGCTGGACGAGAAGGAACTGCACGAGGACTTCCTCCGCAGCTCCGGCCCTGGCGGCCAGAACGTCAACAAGGTGGAAACCGCGGTCCAACTGCGCTTCGACGTGCAGAACAGCCCCAGCCTGCCGGATGGCGTGCGCGAACGGCTGCTGAAGCTCGGCGGCCACCGCCTGACGCAGGACGGCGTCCTCGTCATCACCGCGCAGCAGCACCGCACGCGGGAACGCAACCGGGAAGACGCGCTGGAACGCCTGCTGGAACTGATCCGCGAAGCCGCCAAGCCGCCACCGCCCAAGCGCCGCCCGACCAAGCCGACGCTGGGCAGCAAGGTGCGGCGGCTGGACGGCAAGGCCAAGCGCGGCGACATCAAGAAGGGCAGGGGCAAGCCGAACTTCGATTAGGGCTTAACTAACGGCACAAACCGGTGTGATGATTGCGTATGCGGATTGCCCTTCGCTGACCCATTTTTGACATGGCGAAGAGTGTTTAAGTTCGAAGTTTCATCAGGTAATTCGGGCGCTCCCAAAAAGGAGAAATAAACATGGAACACAAAAGCCGGGAAAATATTTTTATTGGGATAATATTGCATCTGGCTTGTGCGATATGGCCGGCTCTAGCGGAAGATGCTGGATACCGCAGCCTTAAATTAGGGATGAATTCCTCTGAAATACTTTCTGAACTTGCTAATATGGGGCATCGTAATCCTATAGTCCGTAGAAGTAGCGATGGTAGTTTATATATTGCGGCAAATGAATATCAAAATACAGGTAATTTCCACACTGATTCTCCGTGCCGAGAATCATTCTTTTGCGAAATGATTGTGATTGGATTCTCTGCCGGGTCACGCGCAACGCATATTCATGGGGCGATAGTTTATGCAGAAAATAATAATCCCCGATTTTCAGAAATTCTTTCGGCTTCCTTACAGAAATACGGAAAAATTGTAAATCAGCGCAACGACGGCAGTCGTGGATTTCGAGGGGACGGAAGAATTAGAGGTAACTCTTCGTATATCCCACTTTACTTTGACGTATTAAGGCAAGAAGGAACTCATTATGAGCAACGTGATGAGGTATTTTTGCAGATTTCCATTGATCCTGCGACTGTTTCTAGGGATTGGCGGTTCTGGCGCTGGACGAGTCAGCCTACCCTTCCCACCCCTTACGACGCCAAGATTCGGCGCGTCCTTTTTGAAATGCGGCGCCACCCAGCGCCGTGGGAGCAGCCGGCGCCATTACCTCCACGCGTCCAATTTTAGGACCTATCGGAAGACGAGGCTGAGTGCTCGCAGAAGGTGAACGCACCTTTTGCTACCTGTTCAATCCACGATGAACAGCTTCACCCCGGTCGCGGTGAACGACCGATGCGGTGAGTCGCCAAAATCGCTGACCTGGTAGCTCATCCCCGGCGTCAGCGTGAACTTCCGCCCGTCCTTCAACTCACTGACCACCTCGCCCTCCAGCACGTACAGCACATGGCCGCGGTCGCACCAATGGTCGGCCAGATACCCCGGCGAATACTCCACCTGGCGCACCCGCAGCTCGCCGATGTTGATGGTGCGCCACAGCGCTTCCCCGGTCTCGCCGGGGTGGCGGGTCTGCGGCACGGTCGACCAATCGGTGACCGTGAAGGGGCTCTCCGGCAGCTTCACAGCAGCTGCCCTCCATCCACGATGATGGTCTGCCCGGTCACCCAGCGCGCCGCCGGGCTGGCCAGGAACAGCACGACATCGGCCACCTCCTCCGGCACGCCCAGCCGGCCGAACGGAATGCTGCCGAGGATGGCGTTGTACAGCGCCGGCGCGCTGGTCCTGCGCTCCTCCCAGCTGCCACCGGGAAACTCGATGCTGCCGGGCGCCACGCCATTCACCCGGATGCCCTTGGGCGCATACATCGCCGCCTGGCTGTTGGTGTAGTTGATCAGCAGCGCCTTGACCGCAGCGTAAGCAGGCGTGCGGGTGGAAGGCCGGTAGCCGCTGATGGAACTGACATTGACGATGCTGCCCTTGGACGCTTCCAGCAACGGCAGCGCCGCATGGGTCGCGCGCACGGTGGCCATCACATCCACCGAAAGCCCGGCGGCCCAGCCTTCCTCGGTATCCGGCCCGCCGAAGCCGGACGCGTTGTTCACCAGCACGTCCACCCCGCCCAGCGCGGCGGCTGCGGCGGCCACGTAGCCCTCCACCGCCGCCTTGTCGCCCAGGTCGCAGCCCGCGGCATGCGCCTGGCCGCCCAGCGCGGCAATCTCGGCCCGCGTCGCCTCCAGCGGCCCGGGGCTGCGCGCGCAGATGGAAACCGCCGCGCCGGCGCGGGCGAAGCCCAGCGCCACACTGCGCCCGATCCCGCGGCTGCCGCCGCACACCACCACCTTCTTGCCAGTGAAATCGAACATCCGCGCCCCTGTCATGCCCTCGGGCATGCCTTCCATGGTCCAGCCGGCGGGCAGGCTGGCGAAGCCCCGGCTGGCCGGCAAGCCGGAAACGCAGCGGAAGAATCGCCTTGCGGTTCCAGCGCCGTTGCGGATCATTTATATAAGTCGTCGTAATGCACGTATTGCGCGAGTTTCCTGAATCGATTGCTACCCTCAAGTTGTTGTGTTTTGTATCACGGGGCGTAAAAGTCGCCTCAGGCGAGATAATCTAGTCCAAATTTTGCAACTTCTGCGCGCAGCCCCCTGGTGCGCAGGCAAGGAGAAAGCCGATGGCGCATTCCCCCCGCAGTTGGCGGCGCTTGGTCGCCGTGCTGGCGCTGTTGGCAGGCCTGGTCCTGCCGGCTGCGAGCGCCCTGGCCAACTCGCTCCGCGAGCTGGGCTTCCCCGAAGGCTTCGTGCTGCGCGGCCCGCGGGCCGAGGTGGAGGCCTTCTTCCCGCTGCCCGCCAATCCCGGCCGCGTGGTCCTGGCGCTGGAAATCCAGCCCTCGCCGATGCTGGACGCCTTCTCCTCGGTGGTCGTCTACATCGGTGAATCGCCGCTGGTGGCGCTGCCGCTGAAGGACGGCGCCCGGATCGAGCGCATCGACATCCCGCCCGCCCTGGCGCGCGGCGAGTTCCTCCAGGTGCGCCTGGTGGCGGACCAGGCGCTGCGCCGCGACGACCTCTGCTTCGACAATGACAGCCCCGGCGTCTACACCCGCATCGGCGCCGACAGCCGGCTGGAATACCAGGCCGAGGGCAGCGAGGGTGTCGGCACCGTCTGGCGCCGCCTGGCCGGCCGGGTGCCGATGTCGCTGCCGGCGCCGCCCAGCCTGCCGGACCTGGAAGCCGCGGTCACCCTGGCCACCGCGCTGTACAACCGCGGCGCCGAGCCGGTGATGGTCGGCCCGAACGACCCCAGCGCGCTGATCCGCATCGGCCGCGCCAATGCGCCGATCTCGCTGGAGCAGGGCGCCGGTGGCCCCGGCACCTGGCGGCTCCGCGTGGCCGATACCAGCGCCGCCCGCGCCCTGGTTGCCGCCGCGCCGATGATGCGCACGCTGGACAGCGTGGTGGCGCGTGGCGAGCCCGGCTCGGTCGCGATCCCCGCCTCGGTCGAAAGCGTCGCCTTCTCCGAGATCGGCATCCGCCCGCAGCAGGTCGCCATCTACAGCTCGGGCACCCTGACCTTCGAACTGCCCTTCGACCGCCTGCCGCCCGGCCGTCACCCGGTGGCGCTGCAGCTGTTCGGCCGCGGCCCGATGACCCCGAATGACGAGGCGCTGGCGATCTCGCTGACCGTCGGTGGCCGGCTGCTGTGGAGCAACACCTATCGCGGCGCGGTGGAACTGGACGGCGTCCAGGTCGGCCTGCCGCCGGACCTGCTGCGCCACCGCATGACGGTCACGCTGCGCATGGCCCGCCTCGGCGCCCGCCGCGCCTGCGGCAGCGACGACGCGCTGGCCTTCCAGCTGCGCGAAACCTCCCGCGTGCTGCTGGCCGATGGCTATGCCGGCGCCAGCGACTTCGGCGGCTTCGCGGTCAATGGCGAACGCCCGGCGCTGGTCCGCGTGGATGTTCCGCCCAGCGACGCCGTCGCCGCCGTGCCGCTGCTCGGCCGGCTGCTGAACGGTGCCGCGGCCCGGCCGCAGGCGGTGGAACTGACCGCCGGCGCGGCGCTGAGCCGCCCCTTCATCCTGCTGTCCCGCGCGGCGCCCGCCGATATCACCGGCGCCGGCCTGCTGCGCCCGGATCTCGGCCGCGTGGTGCTGGACGACCAGCGCAACGGCGCCCGCGTGGAGGTGGCCCCGGCCGCCGGCATGACGCTGGTGCAGCTGGTCTCCGCCGGCACCGTGCCGGGCCTCTGGGTCAGCCCGGGCGCCGAGACCAGCCTGCGTTCGCCGGCCGGGCTGACGCTGGGCAATGTCGCGGTCTACGACGGCCAGGTCCGCCCGGTGGTCTTCGACACCCGCCGCCCGAGCGTGGCGGTGGAGGAAGCCCGCTTCACCACGGAAACCACGCTGCTCGACCGCTGGCGGAACGAGCTGTTCATCCTCGCCTGGGTGCTGATCATCCTGCTGGCGGTGGTGGCGGTGGTGCGGCTGCGCCGGCGGCGCAGCTAACGCCATGGTATTTGGCCCGCCGCCCGAGGACGAAACCCTCGCGCACCTGATGCTGGAAGGGCGGCTGGACACGGCCGCCCTGACCCGGGCCCGCGCCCAGGCCCGCGCCTGGGGCATGACCATCCACGAGACGCTGGTGGCCGATGGCGCCATCAGCCCGCGCGACTGGGCGGCGGCGGTGGCGACCGTCAGCGGCCTGCCGCTGGCCGACCTGATCGCGACGCCCTGCGACGAAGTGCTGCTGGACCACGCCGAGCGCAATTTCTACCTGGCCCATGGCGTGATCCCCTGGCGGCGGGACGCGGATCGCGGCGTGGTGCTGGCCGCGGTGCGGCCGATGGAGCCGGAGGCGCTGGAATGGGCCGAGCGCGAATTCCCCGGCGTGCCGATCCGCTGGGCCGTCACCGCCAAGTTCGACATCCTCTGGACGCTGCAACACGTCTTCGACCACCTGGCCGACCTGGCGGCGCGGGAAGCGCTCTACCTCCGCACGCCGGAGCTTTCGGCCAAGGTGGTGTTCACCCCGGGCCAGGTGATCTTCGCGGCCATCATGGCCTCGCTGCTGCTGCTCGGCCTCTGGATCGCCCCGGTGCCCACGCTGATCGCCGGCTCCGCGCTGGTGACGGTGTTCTACCTGCTCAGCTTCTGCTTCCGCTTCCTGCTCACCTGGGTCGGCGCCCGGCATGATGTCGGCATCGCCGTGCATGACCACGAGATCGAGGCGCTGAAGCCCGAGGAGTTGCCCACCTACACCGTGCTGGTGCCGATGTACCGGGAGAAGGAGGTGCTGCCGATCCTGGTGCATTCCATCCGCCGGCTGGACTATCCGCGCGCCAAGCTGGACGTGAAGCTGGTGCTGGAACAGGACGACGAGGAGACCATCGAGGCCGCCAAGGCGCTGCATGCCGAGGGCATCTTCGAGATCATCCGCGTGCCGACCAGCCTGCCGAAGACCAAGCCCAAGGCCTGCAACTACGCGCTGCACTTCGCCCGCGGCGAGCTCTGCGTGGTGTTCGACGCCGAGGACATGCCCGAGCCCGACCAGCTGAAGAAGGCGGTGGCGCTGTTCAAGCGCAGCGGGCCGGAGGTGGCCTGCGTCCAGGCGCGGCTGAACTACTTCAACCGGCGGGAAAACTTCCTGACCCGGATGTTCACCCTCGAATACAGCAACTGGTTCGACTACCTGCTGCCCGGCCTGCACATCCTGCGGGTGCCGATCCCGCTCGGCGGCACCTCCAACCATTTCCGCACCTCGGTGCTGCGCGACCTCGGCGCCTGGGACCCCTACAACGTCACCGAGGACGCCGACCTCGGCGTGCGGCTGACCCAGGCCGGCTACGAAGTGGCGGTGGTGAACTCCACCACCTTCGAGGAAGCCAACGGCGTGCTGCGCAGCTGGATCAACCAGCGCAGCCGTTGGATCAAGGGCTACATGCAGACCTGGCTGGTGCACATGCGCCGGCCGGTGCAGCTGTATTCCCGCCTGGGCAATGTCGGCTTCTGGGGCTTCCAGTTCTTTGTGGGTTTCCCGGTGCTGACGGCGCTGCTGAACCCGCTGCTGTGGATGACGACGGCGGCGACGCTGATCTGGGGCTCGGCCGCGGTGGACCGCTTCTTCCCGGCGCCGATCATCTACCTGGCCATCTTCAACCTGGTGGTCGGCAACGCGATGTATGTCTACCTGACCATGGTGGCGGCGGCGAAGCGCGGCTGGTTCATGCTGATGCCCTGGGCGCTGCTGGCGCCGGCCTATTGGGTGCTGCATTCGGTCGCCGCCTACAAGGCGCTGTGGCAGTTGCTGCTGCGGCCGCACTACTGGGAAAAGACCCAGCACGGCACCTCCACCGCCACGCAGGAAGCGCTGGCGGCCATCGCCAACCCCGGTAGCGGCCGATGAGCAGCACCACCGTCTCCGCCGACTATACCGACCGCCAGGACGGCCACGCCTTCGGTGGCGCCCTGGTCATGGTGGTCGGCACCATCTGGTACGCCTTCATCGCCGACCTGCTGTTCGCCTCGGGCCATCTCGACGCCATGCTGGAACGCACCTGGCTGGTCTCGGAAGACCCGGCCGCGGTCGCCGGCCAGTGGCTGGCGGCGATGCTGCTCTCGCTGACGCGCCTGGTGCCGGATGCCGGGCCGCAGACCCTGGTGATGCTGACCGTGCTGGCCGGCGGCTTCACGCTGGGCGTGTTCTACTGGCGGCTGCGGCGGGTGCATTGGGGCCTGCTGGAAGCGCTGGCGGCGACCGCGCTGCTGGGCCTGCACCCGGCCACGCTGATGCTGGCCACCACCGGCCAGACCCTGCTGCTTTCGGTGCTGCTGGTCGGCATCGTCGCGCTGGCGCTGGACCGGGCGTCCACCATCGGCGACGCACAATCCCTGATGGCGCTGGGCCTGGCCCTGGCCGCGCTGGTGCTGACCGCGCCGGACGCGCTCTACATCGCGCTGCCGATCATGGCGCTGCTGCCCTTCTGCCTGCGCGACGTGCGCGACAGCGGCAGTGCGGTGGCGCTGTTCCTGCTGACGCTGTTTCCCGCGCTCATCGCCGTCGGCGGCATCCTGCTGGCCGCCGCCACCTTCGGCGAGGCGCCGACCTATGCGCTGAACCGCTGGGTGGCGCCGATGCACGGCTTCACCGAGGCGGCCAATACCCCCTGGCTGGTGCGCTTCGGCGGTGAGTTCTTCCAGCCCCTGCTGGCGCTGCTGCCGCTCTGCGCCGTGGCCATGCCGCCGGCGGTGCTGCCGCTGATCTCGCTGCTGGTGCGGCCGGAGGAACGGCAACGCCCGGCGACCGCGCTGCTGGCGCTGCTGGGCGGCCCCATCGCCGGCGCCGGCGCCACGCTGTTCTGGCACACCGCCGGGCCACTGCCGGCCATTGCCACCGGCATGGCGGCCGTGGTGGCCTGGACCAGCAGCCGCCGGCTGCAGTCGGCGGAGCGCTGGCTCTGGCTGGTCTGGTTGGCCATTGGCGTGGTGCTGTGCTGGACCACGCTGTGGGTGTGGAACGACCCGGACCGGCTGGCCTGGCGCGTGGCGCTGTTCCACTGAGCCGCGCCAGAGCCTGATCGGCGAAGGCGGCATCGCCGCAAGCGGTGAATCAGCCGCTCGAAACCGGCCGAAGCATGTTCACCGCTTCAGTCGGCGGTGATCATGCTTCGGCCCCGCTGCCGGCCGGCGCCGCCTCAGGGCTCCCGCTGCGCCTTCTTCGCCGCCCGATACGCCCGCTGCACCGCCCCCGCCCGATGCCGCTCCATCTCCTGCGCCATCCGGTCCAGGCTGGCGCCTTGCGCCGCCATCTCGGCGCTCAGCTTCTGGTAATGCGCCCAGCGTTCGGCCCCCAGCGCGCCCGAGTCCAGCGCCGCGCGCACCGCGCAGCCCGGCTCGTTGCTGTGGCCGCAATTGGTGAAGCGGCAGTCCAGCGCCAGGCGCTCGATATCCTCGAAAACCGTGCCCAGCCCGAGCTCGGCCTCCACCAGCCCCACTTCGCGAATGCCCGGGGTATCCAGGATCAGGCCGCCGCCGGGCAGCAGCACCAGTTGCCGATGGCTGGTGGTGTGGCGCCCGCGGGCATCCCCGGCGCGGATATCCTGCGTCGCCATCCGCGCCTCGCCCAGCAGGGTGTTCACCAGCGTGGACTTGCCGACGCCGGAGGAGCCGATCAGCACGCAGGTCTCGCCCGGCCGGATGTATTCCTTCAAGCTGTCCAGCCCCCGGCCCGCGCGCGCCGAGACCACCACCACCGGGCAGTCCCCCGCCAGGGCCGCGATCTCGGCGGCCTCTTCCTCGGGGTGCACGCTCAGGTCCGCCTTGGTCAGCACCACCACCGGCTTGGCCCCGCTCTGCCAGGCCGCGGCCAGAAAGCGCTCCAGCCGGCGCGGGTTCAGGTCGGCATTCATCGAGGTGACGACGAAGACCACGTCGATATTGGCGGCGATCACCTGCGTGGTGTGGGCGCTGTCGGCGGCCCGGCGCACGAAGGCGGTGCGCCGCGGCAGCACCGCCTGGATGGTGCCCTTGCCGTCGCCGGCGCCGGCCGCCACCGCCACCCAGTCACCGGCCGCGGGGTAGCCGGCGGCCCGCGCCTCATGCCGCAGCTTGCCGGAAAGCCGGGCGCTCAGCGTGCCCAGCTCCGTCGCCACCAGGTTGGCCTCGCGCTGCTGCACCACGATGCGGCCGGGAATCAGGCCGGCGCGGGCATGCGGCGCAAAGGCCAGCCGCAGCGCGTCGGTCCAGCCGTATTCGTCGATCAAGGGCGGAACTTTCAAACGGGAGGGTCGCCACCGCCGGCCAACCGGCCGGGACGGTGCGGACGCAATCGCGGGCAGCGCGGTAGGCGGGCCGCCGGCCCCGCCATGGCCGCTTCCCATCATAGCCCTGCCGCAGGTCCGCGCCTAATCACCGAAGCCGGCTGACCCTGGCATGGGCCGCGCTGCGTCCCCGGCCCGGCGGACCATGCCCGGCGGACCAGGCCCTGCCCTGAGGGGACCAGAAGCCACGCTGGCCCGGAGCAGGCGACCGAAGGTCCGACCTGTGCCGGAAGGGCCGCCGCCACCCATGCGGTGTGGCCGAGCGCCGCGGGCGGCCAGGGTTCCGCCGAAGACAGGCGTTCGGCGGAAGGCGTGCGTTCCGCAGCAGGCGTGCGTTCCGCGACACACATGCGTAACGCAGCAGGCGTGCGTACCGCAGCAGGCGTGCGTACCGCAGCAGGCGTGCGTTCCGCGACAGACATGCGTACCGCAGCAGGCCTGCGTGCCGCACGACGCGATGGCGGGGCATGAAGGCACATCCTTCATGCGGTCGGTATCAGACCAACCCGTTCCTGATCCAGCGCATATACCCCGGCCGCTCGGAGAGCCGCGCGTAATAGGCTTCCAGCGCCGGCAACGCCGTCCGCGTCACCCCGGCCATGGCGTACCAGCGATGCACCACGAACCCCGCCGGCACATCCGCCAGCGTGAACTCGGCGCCGGCCAGGAACGGCCCGCCGCGCGCAAGCTCGGCATCCAGCACCGCCATCCGCGCCGCCCAGTCGGCCCGGCCCTGGGCCACGAACCAAGGGTTGTCCCAAGGCTGCAGCCCCAGCTCGCCGCCCAGATAGGCGCCGCGCATCGGCTGGGTCATCTCATAGGCCACCCAGTCCATCCACTGCTCCACCCGGGCGCGGGCGGCCAGCGCTTCCGGGTACAGCGCAAAGGCCCGCTGCCGAGACGCCAGGTAGCGCAGGATCACATGGCTCTCGCGCACCACCACCTCGCCGTCCAGCAGCACCGGCACGGTGCCCAGCGGGTTCAGGCCCAGGAATTCCGGCACGGCGGTGGGGCGGAAGTCGCGGCCCCAATCCTCCTGCTCGACCTCCAGTCCCAGCTCGTCCAGCAGCCACAGCACCTTCCGCACATTGAAGGCGTTGTGGCGGCCGAGCAGGCGGAGTTTTGCCGTCGTCGTCATTGCAGAACCTCCACCCCGGCACGAGGCCAAGCCTCGTGCCGCAAGGCCGAATGGCCGCCGCCGCTTGTGCGGCGTAAGCCAAGCGCGCGGATGCGCGCGCCCGGCGTCTGAGGGCGGCCCTAAACGGGTCGGTCGCCCTTCACCGTCACCCGGTTGCCGTAGCGGCGGTTCGGCCAGTAGTCCCACATCGCCCGGTGCTGCACGCAGCGATTATCCCAGAAGGCGATGCTGTTGGCCTGCCAGCGGAAGCGGCACTGGAACAGCGGATTGGCGCTGTGCTCGTACAGATAGGCCAGGATGCCCGCGCTCTCATCCGGCGGAATATCCATGATCCGGCGGGTGAAGCCCTTGTTGACGAACAGCGCCTTCTTGCCGGTCACCGGATGCACCCGGATCACCGGATGCAGTGCGCGCGGATAGGTCTTCTTGTCCTGCACGCCGAAATTGGCATAGGTGCCGCGGTAGTTTTCCTCGCCGTCGTGCAGCGCCTTCAGGCCTTCCAGATACGCCTTCATCCGGTCGCTCAGCGCGTCATAGGCGGCGTACATGCTGGCGAACAGCGTATCGCCGCCGTTCGGCGGGCATTCCTTGACGTAGAGGATGCTGCCCAGCGGCGGCTCCTCGTCGCAGGAAACGTCGCTGTGCCAGCCCTCGCCATTGGCGCGCGGGCTGTCCTTGTCGGCGGTGATGATCATCAGGTCCGGGTGGCCCGGCTCATGCGGTGCCGCGGGGTGGCGGTGCAGCGGGCCGAAATGCCGGCCGAAATCCAGGTGGGCTTCCTGGGTCAGCTGCTGGTCGCGGAAGAAGATCACCTGGTTTTCGGCCAGCGCGCGATGAATCTCGTCCATCTGCCGGTTGCTGGCGCTGTTCAGGTCCACGCCGCCGATCTCGGCGCCGATGATCGGCGTCAGCTTGTCGACCGTGATCGTCTCATACGGCGCCCCGGCCTCGGCCAGGTGCTTGATGCGCGGGCCGTTGTGACGAAGATGGATGCTCTCGGACATGGCGGGGGTTCCTCCGTGACAGCGAGGCTAGCGCCGATGTCGGCCTATTGCCAGCACGCCTGGATGCACCTGCTGATCGGCAATATACGGAACATTCTGCTTTTTTCATGTGGAGTTCAATGAAAAAGCATGAGTAAAATAGCACGGTACGTGTGCGAATGGAGACGCCGAAAATGACTGACAGGCACGCAAGAAATTTACTTCTGCAGTCACGAATTTCCTACGACGACTACAGAATGCCAGACGAGCCGCGGTTTAGATATTTGACAATTGTGAATTCTGAAAAAACTTCAAAAGGGAACGATTATGATAACGTAGTGTTTGCAACGAATGGTAATGATACGATCTTTGGCCTGGGCGGTGGTGACGTAATCGGCGGAGGCGGCGGACATGATGTGGTTCGAGCGGGGGCGGGTAACGATCGTGCTGGCGGGGACGCCGGTAATGATACTTTATTGGGTGAGGGCGGTAACGATCATTTATCTGGTCAAAGCGGCGCAGATCACCTCATCGGTGGCGAAGGTGACGATAGTTTGCGGGGAGATGTCGGCAGCGATACTTTATCGGGCGGTGCGGGTGACGATCACCTTCTCGGTGGATCTGGCGACGATCGATTGATAGGCGGCGACGGTAATGATTCGTTGTATGGCGGCGATGGTGCCGATTTTATTTATGGAGGAACCGGGAACGACACGCTTAGGGCGGGGCCAGGTGAAGATAGATTGGTAGGAGGAACGGGAAGCGACGTCTTTGTCGTACTGTGGAATGATCGAATGGATTTCGTAAGTTATGGGTCATTCATTGAGGATTTTGACAAATCTCAGGGAGATATCGTCGATTTTTCTGGGCTTGGAATTGCCGGCGATAAATTCCATACAAAATCTTATCAGATTATCGGCGGTTCAGCTTTTGAAGGAAAGCCTGGACAACTTCGATTTGAAAAGATGGGAGGAAGGTCGCTTGTTCAGGCAGACATTGATGGCGATGCTAATGCAGATATCGTTATACTGATGAATGGAAGTGCTGACGCGTCTTGGTTTTTGCTTTGATTTCTTAACCTACTCCAGCCGCATCCCCGCCTGGCGGATGATCCGCCCCCAGCGCTCGATCTCGCTGGCGGTGAAGGCCTGGAAGGCCGCTGGCGTCGCCGGCACCGCCCGGGCGCCGCCCATCTGCTCCAGCCGGCCCTGCACCTCCGGCAGCGCGTAGGCCGCGGCGATATCGGCCTGGATCTTCGCCACCACCTCTGCCGGAGTCGCCTTCGGCGCGTAGATCCCGGTCCAGGTGGTGAAGGCGAAGCCCGGCAGCCCCGCCTCCGCCCCGGTCGGCACCGCTGGCAGGGAATGGAAGCGCGCGCCATCGGTCAACGCCAGCGGCACCACCTCGCCGCGGTCCACCAGCGGCTTGGCGCCCACCACGTCCACGCTCATGAAACTGATCCGCCCGGACAGCAGGTCCGGAAACCCCGCCTGGTTGCCGCGATAGCCGACATGGGTGATCTCCACCCCCGTCAGCATGCGGAACAACTCGGAGGCCACGCGCGACGGCACGCTGCCCTCGCCGAAATTGTGCCGCCCCGGCTCGGCCTTCAGCTTGGCGATCAGCGTCGCCAGCGTCGGCGTGCCCAGCGCCCGGTTGGCCATCAGCACGAAGGGCGAGTTGCCGAACCGCGTGACTGCCGCGAAGTCGCGGATGGGGTCGTAGGGCAGGCGCTCATACAGCGCGGGGTTGGCGGCATGGGTCATGGCGGAGGTTGCCAGCAGGGTCAGCCCGTCCGGCTTCGCCCGCGCCACCAGCTCGCAGGCCAGCACGCCATTGCCGCCGCCCCTGTTGTCCACCACCACCGGCCGGCCCCAGGCCTGCGCCAGCCGTTCCGCGAAGACGCGGGACACCAGGTCCACCGAGGACCCCGCCGGCAGCGAGGTGATGATGGTGACGCGCTCGGCCGGCCAGGCGGGCTGCGCCTGGCCCAGGCGCGGCGCGGCGAGCAGGCTGGCCAGCACGGGCAGGCGCCGACGACGGAACATGCTTCCCCCCAAGGCGGGCAGGCCCCGCGTTTTGGCGCCAGCCTAGCGTCTGATCGTCGCCGGTGGAAACACCGGCGGCGTGAATCAGCCGCGGGAGCAACGCCTGCGGCACCATCCGCCCACCCGGATTCAGGGCGAGCGGATGGTGCTGTAGGCCACGCTTGCGGCAATGGGGAATCCGGCGGCTTGGTCCGGCCATGGCCCCGGGGTGGCGCCTTGCCCGGCTGTACCAGCGCCAGCGCATCCGGCCGGGGTCGATCGCAGGGGGTTTGCGCCGCAATGCCACCGGCGGCCGCGTGCGGGGATGCCGTGGTGGGAGCCTTGGTTTCCGCGGCCCAGCGACCGTTCCCCAGGGGCCGCTCCCCAGAGGCCGCTCCCCAGCGGCCGCTCCCCAAGGGCCCCCCAAGGGGCTGCCGGCGCCGCAAACTTCCCGCTGGGGTGATGCAGTTCTTGGTTTACCGGCGATATCAAAAAAAGATACAACACTCATGGTATGGGCAAACGTTCCACGGTCGCCAAAATCTTCATACTTAGCCCAGTGGAACTTTCAACCATTCCTTGTTAAAAGAGCCTTCCCGCAACGGCCAAATCAACCACAGGATGTATCGGATGAGCGCCGCCCCCCTCGCTACCAAACGCGCCGGTTCCATCGGCGCCGAGCAGACCGCAGGCTCCGTCGCGCTGACGCTGCTGCGCTTCACGCTGATGGGCTGCGCCCTGGCGTTGGTCGGCACGCTGGTCAGCATCGTCTGGAAAGCCTTCGCCTGAACCTGCGCCGGCTGCCCTGAACCGCTCGGCCAGCCGGCCACTACGCGGCCTCAAGCGTTCGAGCGGCTGGCCCACGCCGCCGGTGTTTCCACCGGCGACGATCAGACGCTACCCAGCCTCGCGGGCCGAACCCCGGCCCGCCCAATCGCGGATCGCGCCCAGATAGGCCTCCGCCGAAAGCGCCACCGCCCCAACCGCCCGGGCCACCTGCATGGCCCGGCGCCCCTGGGCCGCCAACCCCGGGCGGTCCGCCAGCAAGGCCGCCAGCGCCGCGGCCAGCCCCGGCAGCGGGTCGGCCGCGAAGGGCAGCTTGAACACCACGTCATCCGGCCATTCCGCCGCCGGGCCATGGTCGAAGACCAGCGCCGGCAACCCCATGCCCAGCGCCCGCGCCAACGTGCCGCTGGTCTCGCCCCCCACCGGGAAGCGCAGGTTCACCAGCAAATCCGCCGCCCGCGCCCAGGTGAAGAAGGCGTCTTCGGCCAGCCAGCCGGTCAGCGTCACCCGCTCCGCCAGCCCCAGCTCCTGGACCAGCCGCGGCAATTCAAGCGCGGCATCGGCCGCGCCGCCGATCACGTAGCGAAAATCCTGCCCGGCATCCCGCAGCCGGGCCAGCGCCCGCAGCACCAGCGGCAGCTGCTTCGGCCCGGTGGCGAAGCCCAGCGAGAGCAGCAGCGGCACCGCCGCCGGCACCCCCAGCCGCCGCCGCGACTCGGCCTGGCTGACGCCGTCCCACTGCCACACCGCCGGCGAGACATGGTGCCGCACCACCCTGACCGGCACCGCTCCGCGCACCCCCGCGGCGGCATGGGCGCTGTGCACCAGCACCCCCAGCGCGGCATCCACCACCTGGCCATGCAGCGGCATCCGGTAGCGCTGCGCGTCCGAGAACACGCCGAGCTCCCGCAGCCGCGCCACCTGCGCCCCGGCCTGGCCATGGCAATGCCGAAGCACCGCGGCATAGGCATCCTGCCCGGGGTGCAGGCCGCGGCCCTGGTCACCCTCGCCCAGGGTCAGCTCCTCCACCAGGTGGTGCAGCACCGGGTCGTGCAGCACCAGCACGCCAGGCCGGCGCAGGCAGGCGCGATAGACGAAGCCGTGGTCCGCGTTGTTGCCCAGCTGATACACATGCGGCAGCGCCCGCAGCCAGCCGGCGGCGGCATAACGCGCCTGGCAGGTCACCTCGGCGCCCGGCAGGTCCACGATGTCGGCGGCGCGTTCCACCACCACCAGCACCCGCCGGCGCCGCCCCAGCGCCGCCACCAGCTCCGCGGTATAGGCGGCGATGCCGGACCGCCGCGGCGGCAGCGGCGAGAACATCACCAGCTCGCGGTCGAACAGGCTCATCGGAGCGGGCTCACGGGGCGCAGGAGCATGGGGCGCAGGAGCATGGGGCGCAGGAGTATGGGAGCAGGGTCATGGTAGCAGGCTCATGGAGACATGCTCATCCGGGGCAAGTTCACCCGAGGCCGGCCAAGCTGGGGCAGGCCAACCTGGGGCAGGCTCACCCGGCGCTGGCCAGCCCGGCGCAGACCAACCCGGGGCAGGCCAACCCGGGGCAGGCTCACGCCGGCGGCAGCCGGGCCTCGACCTGCCGCAGCCGTTCCTCCAGCGCCGCCAGCCGCGCGGTCACCTGGCCGTCGATCAGCCGCGCCAGCCCCAGCGCCAGGCTCTCCAGCCCCGGCTCCGCCACCGCCAACCCCTGCCCCGCCGCGGCCAACTCCGGCCCCGCCGCGGCCAGCCCCGGCGCCAGGCTTTCCAGGCCCGGCTCCGCCTCGCCCGGCGCCACCGCACCGGCCCGCACCGCGCCCAGCTCCCGCCGCAGCGCATTGATCTCGCCGCGCAGCTCGGCATCGCGCGCCTCGGCCAGCTCGCGCTGAAGCCCGGCCACCTCGGCGCCGGCAACGCCCGAGAGCAGCGCCACCGCCTCGCGCAGCCCGGCGAGCTCGTTCTGCAGCACCTCGGTGCGGATATCCAGGATCGCATCCCGCGCCAGGCTGGGGTCGCCGGGCAGCGCCACCTCCGGCACCGTCACCAGCGCGCCGAGCCGCCTGGCCTCCTCGGAGCCCGCCACTTCCCGCAGCGCATCCATCCGCCGTTCCGGCCGATTGGCGATCAACCCGATGAAGCGCCGGTAGCCCGCCGCATCCGGCCAGCGTCGCAACGCCGCCAGGTACATGTTCACGATGAAGTCGTGGTCGCTGCCGTGCAGCAGCTCGGCGGCATCCAGGCGGCGCGGCGGCGCGGACATGCGGTTCCCCGTTCAGGCGGCCGGCGGCGGCACGCCCAGGCTGGTGTACAACCGGCCCAGCCGCTCGGCATAGCGTTCCGGGCTGAACAGCGCCGCCCGCTGCGGCCCGGCTGCGGCCAGCCGGGCGCGCAATTCGGGGTCGCGGTCCACCGCCTGAATCGCCTGCACCAGCCCGGCCACGTCGTAGGGGTCCACCTGCAGCGCCGCATCGCCCACCAATTCCGGCAGGGAGGAGGTGTTGGAGGTGATCACCGGCGCGCCCAGCAGCATGCTCTCCAGCACCGGCAGGCCGAAGCCCTCATACAGGCTGGGGAACAGCACGGCGCGGGCGCCGCGGATCAGGTTCACCAGCAGCCGGAACGGCGCGTAGTCCAGCAGGATGATCTTGCGCCTGGTCCGCAGCACCGAGCCATCCTGCACCAGGGTGCGGATATGGTCGTCGAACATCAGCCGCAGCTCGTCGTCGCTCTTCCACGCCTTCTTGCCGACAATGACCAGCGGCGCCTCCACGCCCGAGGCCAGGTAGGCCTGGATCAGCCGGCCGACATTCTTCTTCGGCTCGATCGCGCCGAAGAACAGGTAGTAGTTGTTCGGCTCCAGCCCGAAGCTGCCGCGCGCCTCGGCCTGCGCCATCTCCAGCGGCAGGTTGCGGAACTTCGCGGGAATATCCACCGCCTGGTAGGTATTGGTCACCTGGCGCGGGTCGCAGCCCAGCAGGCTGATGATGTCGCGCCGGCTGGCCTCGGAGACGGTGACGATATGGTCCGCCCGCCGGGTCAGCATGCGGTTCAGCTTCCAGTAGCGCCGCTTGTTGTCCAGCGTGGTGTAGGGCAGCCGCAGCGGCACCAGGTCGTGCAGGGTATAGATGTTCTGCGCCCCGGGCATGCGCAGTTGCAGCGGATAGGTCCAGTGCATCAGCTTCGGCCGTTCCGCCACCCGCACCCGCAGCCGGCTGTTGAAGAAGCGCTGATGCGCCGCGGCCTGCTGGAACAGGTCCCGCGCGTTCCAGATCTCGTCGAAATGCGGCAGCCGGTCGTTGAAGGTGGTGCTGATGACGGTGCCGGTGATCGGCACCCGCCGCGCGGTCTCGCCCATCGGCGCGGTGAACAGCCCGGCGGCGCGGCGCAGCAGCTGCAGCCACAGCGTTGTGTCGCCGACGCGTTCGTCGAAGAAGGCGATCTCGCGGATCAGCGGGTTCAGCGACGGCGCAGCGCGGGTGCCGTAGAGCACCCCGGTCTCATAGCCCAGCCGGCCCATGGCGAAGCTGAGGTTGCGGGCATAGGTCGCCACCCCGGTGCCCTGGTCCAGCGCCAGGTTGTAGCCGTCCAGGAAGACCCGTGGGCGGGCGGTCATGCGTGGGGTCGCCCCGCGGCAGGGCGGCCGGGCGCGGGCAACGTGATGATGGCCGGCGTCATGCCGTCTCCCTGAAGCCAAATTCGGCCCAGCCATTGCCGTGGGCTCCGAAGTTTGCACCCTAGAGCAATATCGCCCTGGGTGGAACCACCCCAGCCGATTTCCGGCGCGACAACGCCTTGAAACTACTGCACGAAATCCGCCCGCCCGGCGCAAGCTGCGGCGGCGGCTGCGGTGGCCGCGCATCGCTCACCGGCAAACGCCGCAACCCCCGCGGATTTCCCTTGTCAGGCGAGGTGGTGCTGCGCTTCATCCCGCCGGTGGGGAATTCCTCCCACCAGTACCATCCACGGGGCCAGCGCAGTGCAGTCCACGCGACAGACGGTTGAGCTGGCGGCACCTTGCCGCCCGGCGGTGGCGCGGGGCGCCGGCGAATGGGTGGCCCTTTCGGCGATGCTGCTGCTGCGCGGCCTGGCCATCGTGGTCCTGGCTTCGCCGGCGGTGCTGGCCGCGGCCTGGCTGCTGGGCTGAACCGGGCGGCCGGCCCGGCATTCCCTACCTGCCTTCAATTCGCCGCCCGCATGCGGGATAATCGCCGCAAATCACCCCGATATGCCGGGGCATTGCCGACAGAGGTATTCATGGCTGCGTCCGACGACCGCATCGTTCCCGTCATCCTGTGCGGCGGCACCGGCACCCGGCTGTGGCCGTTGTCGCGGGAAAGCTTTCCCAAGCAATTCCTGCCGCTGGTGTCGGACCATTCCATGCTGCAGCAGACCGCGCTGCGCGCCTTGGGCCCCGGCTTCGCCCCGCCGGTGGTGGTCTGCAACGAAGCCCATCGCTTCCTGGTCGCCGAACAGCTGCGCGCCGCCAATGTGCTCGGCCCCCGCATCATGCTGGAACCGGTGGGCCGCAACAGCGCCCCGGCCATCGCCGCCGCCGCCGTGGTGGCCGGGGAGGCCAGCCCGGAGACGCTGTGCTGGATCATGGCGTCGGACGCCGTCATCGCCGATGTCCCGGCGCTGCACGCCGCGCTGGCCCAGGCCGCCGTCGCCGCCCGGGCCGGCCGCATCGTCACCTTCGGCATGACTCCGACCGCGCCCGAGACCGGCTATGGCTACATCGAGTCCGGCGCGGCCCTGGCCGCGGCGCCCGGTGTGCTGGACCTGGCCCGCTTCGTCGAGAAGCCGGACGCCCAGCGCGCCGCGGACTTCCTGGCCAGCGGCAAGCACCTGTGGAATTCCGGCATGTTCGTCGCCACCGCCGGCACCCTGCTGGCGGAACTGGAACGCTTCGAGCCCGCCCTGCTCGCCGCCGTGCGCCAGGCCGTGGCCAGCGCCCAGCGCGACCTGGACTTCATCCGGCTGGACCCCACGGCTTTCGGCCAGGCGCCGTCCATCAGCATCGACTACGCGGTGATGGAAAAGACCAGCCACGCCGCCGTGGTGCCGGCCAGCCTCGGCTGGTCCGACCTGGGCAGCTGGGCCGCGATCTGGGAGGTGGCGGACAAGGACGCCGCCGGCAATGCGCAGCAGGGCCCGGTGGAGATGCTGGACAACCAGAACTGCTACGTCCGCAGCGAAGGCATGCTGACCGCCGTTGTCGGCATGCACGACACGGTGGTGGTCACCACCGCGGATGCGGTGCTGGTGATGCGCCGCAACCACGCCCAGGACGCGAAGAAGATCGTCGACCGGCTGCGCGCCAAGGGCATCAAGCAGGCCACCGAACACCAGCGCATGTACCGCCCCTGGGGCCACTATGAGGGCCTGATCATGGGCGAGCGCTTCCAGGTCAAGAAGATCAGCGTCCGCCCCGGCCAGAAGCTCTCCTTGCAGAAGCACTTCCACCGTGCCGAGCACTGGGTGGTGGTCAGCGGCACCGCCATCGTCACGCGCGACGCCGAGGAAATCCTGCTGCGCGAGAATGAAAGCGTCTACCTGCCGCTCGGCTGCGTCCACCGCCTGGTCAACCCCGGCAAGATCCCGCTGACCCTGATAGAAGTGCAGGCCGGCAGCTACCTGGGCGAGGACGACATCGTCCGGCTGGAGGACACCTACGGGCGCAGCTGATGCCGGCTGCGCTTCTGGCCGAAGCCGACGCGCTGCACGCCACCGGCGAGCTGCGCGCCGCCGCCAGTGCCTACATCGCCTATCTGGACCGAGCGCCGGCCGATGCCAGCGCCTGGCGCCGCTACGCCGATTGCGTCAGCGCCGCCGGCGACCCCGCCGCCGCGCTGCTGCTGTACCGCCAGGCCGAGCGCCTGGCGCCGCAGGACCCGCTGGTCGCGCGTCGGCTGGCCGATGCGCTGGGTTCGCTGGGTCGCGACGAGGAAGCCGCCGCGCTGCTCGCCGCCATCCCCGGCGCCGTCGAGGCCAGCCCGCCCGGCACCATGCTGTTCGACGTTTCCGACCTGCTGGATTATTGCCGCGCCTGCCGCACGCCCACGGGCATCCAGCGCGTCCAGCTCAACATCCTCAGCGAGATCCTGGTCGCGCCGGGCGAAGCGCTCGTCGCCGCCTGCGCCTACCACCTGGACAGCGCCAGCTGGAAGCTGGTGCCCTCGGCGCTGTTCCTCCGCCTGGCCGCGCTCGGCCGCAGCGGCAGCGACACCGAGGACCCCGAGTGGCAGCAGGCGCTGGCCGCGATCACCGAAGCGGTGCGCCATGCCGCGCCCTGCCGCTTCGCCGCCGGCGCCAACCTGGTCAATCTCGGCAGTTCCTGGTGGCAGCCCGGCTACATGCGCCGCGTGGCGGAGCTGAAGCGCCTGCACGCCGTGCGCTACATCCCCTTCCTGTACGACTGCATCCCGCTGCTGTTTCCGCAGCACTGCGCCGCCGCGCTGGTGGATGAATTCGCCCGCTGGTTCGCCCAGCTCTGCCTGCTGGCGGATGGCGTGGTGGTGATCTCCGACAGCACCCGCCGCGACTTCGAACGGCTGCGCGCGACGGTGGTGCCCGACATCGCCATCCCCACCTTCGTGCTGCCGCTGGATGCCGATGACGGCAGCGCCGCCAGCGCACCCGCTGCCGCGCCGCGTGCGGAGACGCGCCCCTACGTGCTCTTCGTCGCCACCCTGGAAGCCCGCAAGAACCACCTGATGGTGTTCCGCGCCTGGCAGCGCCTGCTGCGGCTGCACGGGCCGGAGGCGGTGCCGGAGCTGGTCTGCGTCGGCAAGCGCGGCTGGCTGGCCGAACCGGCGCTGGACCTGGTCGCCGCCGATGCGGCGCTGCAAGCCCATGTCCGCCTGCTGCACGGCGTGCCGGATGACGCGCTCGCCGGCCTGTATCGCGGCTGCGAATTCACCCTGTTCAACAGCTTCTACGAAGGCTGGGGCCTGCCGGTGACGGAAAGCTTCGCCTTCGGCAAGGTCGCGCTGGTGGCCGACAATTCGTCGCTGCTGGAGGCCGGGGCCGGCGGCGGGGTGTTCTTCGCCACCGATGATGTGCCGGACCTGGTCGCCAAGCTGGAGGCCATGCTGTTCCAGCCCGGCTTCCGCACGGCGGCCGAGGCCCGCCTGCTGGCAGAAGTCCGCCTGCGCCCCTGGTCGGCGCTGGCCGCGCAACTGGCCGGGCATGTCGCCGCCGCCGCCCGCTTCGCGCTGCCCGCCCGCCGCCTGGCGCTGCGCCCCGGGGAGGTGGTGGACCTGCGCCTGCTGCCCGGCCCCACCCCGCGCCTGGTCATGGCCGCGGCCGAGCTGGTGCGCGAGGGCGATACCTGGATGCCGCTGGAGGATTGGGGCTGCTGGTGCCGCCCCGGCCGCGTCACGCTGCGCCTGCCGCTGGCCGAGATGGCCGGCGGCGCCCCACTCCGCGTGCTGGTGCAATTCGTGGCGCCGCCGGCGCCCTGGCGCATCGGCCTGCGCGCCGGCCCGGCCAGCGGCCTCACCCGCCCCTTCGGCCATATCGAGGGCGTGCCGAGCCAGGTGGTGTTCTGCGCCCTGGAAGTGCCGGCCGAGGCCTGGCCCGAGGTGCTGGTGGAGATCGATGCCCCCACCGGCGTCCCGCTCTCCCGCATCACCCCCGGCGACCCGCGCGAGGTCGGTTGCGGCGTGCTGAGCGTGATGGTCTGCCGCACCGACGACTTCGCGGCGCGGCTGGACTACCTGGAGCAGCGCAGCCTGAACAGCTTCGCGCGGTTGTAGCAGGTTGCGGAAAAGCCCGGCCACGCGCCGATCTCGTCATCATCGGTCCTGACCCGATGATCCCCGAACCATCGGTGCGGTCCTGGGAAGCCCGGGGCCAGCCCGGGCATGACGTTCATGGGGCCAGGGTGGGATTTTCCGCACCCTTTCAGCCGCTGTGAGGCACGGACAGCAGCGCCTGACAGCCGCCGCGGGCGCACCAGGGGCGCACCCGCAAGCGCCCGCCATCACATGAAGTCGAACACCGCCACCCCCGCCGAGTACAGCGCCACCACGCCGCCGGCCAGCTCGACGCCGTTATGCCCAACCCCGTCCACGAACAGGTTGCGGTCGGTCTCCGGCGTGCCGTCGTAGCGGTCGTTCAGGAAGGCCACCTCCAGCCGATGCGGCCCGGCGGCGAAGCTGCCCGTCAGCGTCACCACGTCGTCCTGGCCCTGGCTGTGCCAGGCGCTGGCGGTCTGCACGCCGCCCTGCTGCACGCCGTCCAGCTTCACCAGGTACTGCGCGTCCCCCAGGTAGCTGTCCTGGCTGATCCGCAGCACCAGCACGTCGCTGGCGCCGCCCAGGCTCACCAGCTTCGGCGCCGGCGCGCCCAGGTCGGTGAAGCCGAAGCTGGCGGCGCCCGGCCCCCACAGATGCGCCGCACCACCCGCCTGCGCCAGGCCGTCATAGCTGATGCCATCCACATGCAGGTTGCGGTCGCCGCCCGGGCCGACCAGGTCGTTCAGGAAGGTCACGCTGACGCTGTGCGGCCCGGCGCCCCAGTTGCCATGCAGCGTCACCGTGTCGTCCAGCCCATCGACATGCCAGGCGTTGGCGGTCAACGGGTTGCCCAGCTTCACGCCATCCACGCTGACGCTGTACTGCGCGCTGCCCTGCCAGGCGTCCTGGCTGATCTTCAGCACCAGCGCATCGGTGCCGCTGCCGATCTCCAGCTGCGCCGGCGTGGCATGTACCGGCGCCGCCACGCCGATGAAGGCGAGGCTGGCCGGCCCGCTGCTCATCAGGTCCTGCGCGCCGCCGGGCAGCGCCACGCCGTTGTAGCTGGCGCTGGCCACATGCAGGTTGCGGTCGGTGCCCGCGGTGCCGCCCCAGGCGTCGTTCAGGAAGTCCACCGTCACCACATGCGCGCCGGCGCCCCAGCTGCCGTGCAGCGTCAGCGTGTCGTGCGTGGCGTCCTGCACCCGGGCATGCGCCAGCAGGGTTCCGCCCAGCTGCACGCCATCCACGCTGACCGTGTACTGCGCGCTGCCATTGTAGGCGTCCTGCGCCAGGGTCAGCACCAGCGTATCGCGGCCGGCGCCAAGCTCAACCTGCTGCGGCGTGTAGTCCGGCAGGGTGATGTCCAGTCGGCCGATCTCGCCGTTCAGCAGGTCGGCGTAGTAGACCATGCCATCCGGCCCCTGCACGAAGTCCACCGGCGCATAGCCCGGCAGCTGGTACAGGAACTTGATGTCGGCTCGGTTGTCGATGTTCACCGCATAGACTTCCCCCTGGGAGAAGTCGGTGAAGATGAAGTCGTTCTGCAGGCTGGCCGGGTAGGCCGCGCTGTGGATGAAGGCCTCGCCCGAGGTGATCGCCTGCACCTGGAAGCCGGGGGCGCCATCCATATGGGCAAAGGCGCGGAAGGCCGGGGTTACCGAGAGCACGCCCGCCGCCACCTTGGCATAGAAGGCCTGGCCCACGGGCAGGTCGCGCCAGACCGGCGTCTGCAGGCTCACGCCGCCATCGCCGCCCTCATAGAAGGGCCAGCCGAAATTGGCGCCGGGACCGCCGGTGTTGATCTCCTCATAGCTGTCCCAGCCGGTATCGGCGATGAACAGCCGCCCATCCGGCGCGAAGGCCATGGAGAAGGGGTTGCGCAGCCCAAGCTGGAACACCTTGGCGGCGTCATCAGCCAGGCTGGCCGCCTGGGCGGCGAAGGGATTATCCGCCAGGCCCAGCCCGGTCGCCGCATCCACCCGCAGCACCTTGCCGCTGAGATGGTCCAGCGACTGCACATCCGCCGCGCGCGGGTCGGCATAGTTGAAGGAGGTCGCATCCCCGGTGGAGACGTACAGCGCGCCGTCCGGGCCGAAGGCCAGGTGGCCGCCGGCATGGCTGGCGCTGTCCACCTTGATGTAGTCCTGCTTGACCCCGTTCACCACGGTGTCGCCCGGGTGCAGCACGCTGTCGGAGGCCGCCAGGCTGGCATAGGCCGGGTCGGTGAAGTCCAGCGCGCCGCCGCCATTGATATCGGCCAGCGAATGCCCGCCGGCGCCGAGGATGATCTTCTCGCTGCCCGGCACCACCGTGCTGAAGCCGGTCGTGGCATCGGCGGTCAGCCGGATCACCTGGGCATAGCGGTTGCCGCCGCCATCCGCGCCGGCATTGCCGGTGTGGCCCGCGGTATCCTGGGGGTCGACGACGATGAAGGCGTAGATGTAGCCGTTATGGGCGAAGTTCGGGTCCAGCGCGATGTCGAGCAGCCCGCGGTCCAGGTAGTCGTTCACCTGCGCGCTCAGGTCGGCCACCACGGTGGTCTGGCCGGTGGTCATGTCCGCCAGCAGGATCTCGCCGGGCTTTTCCGCCACATAGGCATGGGTGGCATCGATGGGCGAGAACAGGAAGCGGATCGGCTGGTTCAGCCCGCCCAGCACCGGCACCTGCAGCACGTTGTAGTCGGAGGTCAGCGCCGGCTCCACCGGCGGCGGCGGCGCCGGGTTGATGCTGTCGATGATCTCGAAGCGCTCGGTCCGCGGCGCCACCAGCGTGGCCCCCGTGGCATTGATCACCGAGACGACGAAGCTCAGCGTCGGGTCGGCCACGCCGTCTTCCAGGATATGGATCGGCACCGCGACATCGGCCGCGCCATCCGCCATCACCACCGTGCCGCCGGTGCCGAGGTAGTTCACCCCCTCCACCGCGGTATCCCCGGTGATGCCGTAGGTGATGGTCACCGCGCCGGCCAGCGATCCGGTGCGGTGGATGGTGGCCATGACCGTGGTATCGGCCTCGGCCACCTGGGTTTCCTGATTGGCGAGGAAGATGCTGCCACTCATGGGGAAGGCGCTCCGCTTCTTGTGAAGCGCACCTCTCGCACGTGTGATTGAATACAATCAACAGTTGTATTGTACGCAATTTTGAACCCACCCGGCGTGTGGCGCTGCGGACACGCTCCGGGCCTGGCGCAACAAAAAGCCGGCCTGGGTTGCCCCCGGCCGGCTTGGTGTTTGCCCTGGTATCGGCTGGGCTACAGCAGGCTGAAGGCCCGGGTCGCCACCGCCAGCTGGAAGATCAGCCCCAGCAGGTCACTGCCGATCTGGAAGGACTTGCTGTCCAGGTTCGGCAGCGCGATCAGCTCGTCGCCCGGCCGCGGCGCCTCGTTCGGCTCCAGCACCAGCTCGCCACTCGCGCGCCGGATCATCATGGCGCTGCTGGCACCGCGCGGCGAATAGCCGCCGGCGGCGCGGACATAATCCGCCAGCCGCATATTGGCCTGCCACACCACGGCGCGCGGCGCATTGACCTCGCCGGCCACCAGCACCGTCTCGCTGCGTTCCGGCACCACGATGGTGTCGCCATCCTCCAGCCGCACCGGGGCGCAGCCGCCCTGACGGTCGCTGACCACCAGACGGCCTTCCGGCGCGGTGCGCCTGGCGCGCTGGATGTAGCTGCTGATCAGCTGTGCCTCGGCGGCGCGGATTTGCGCCACGCCGGTGGAGGGGCTGACCGCCATGAACAACTGCCGCTCCAGCCGGTCCAGCGCCTCGTCGATCGCGCGGCGCTGCTGCGCGGCGACCGAGGGCCGCAGCAGGAAGACGCTGCGGGTATCCGCCAGCACCGGGTCCACGGCCACATGGTCCAGCACCTGGCAGAGCTGGATATCGCGGTCCGCCACCAGCACCGAAGGCCCGATCCGGCTGCCTTCCACCGTCACCCGCACGGTGCGGGCCGGCGTGTCGGTGATGAAGCTGACGCTGTCCTGGTCCGAAAGCTGAATTTCGCCCATCTCGGCCAGCGTGGCGTAGCGGCTGAACGGCTGGCCGTTGCGTGTGCCCTTGATGATGGCATTGGTCGCGCTGGGCAGCGGCCGGGCGTATTCCACCAGCTCCCGACCGGTCATGATCCGGCCGGGCACCTCGAACAGGTAGTTGTTGCGCACCGCGCCATCGGCGCCCACCACGGCGCGCTGGCGGCCCACCAGCAGGGTGTCACCCTCCTGCAGGCGCACCGCCGGCAGCGTGCCGTTCAGCAGGAAGCCATAGAGGTCCACATTGGCCACCGCGCGGCCGCCGCGCTGCACGGTGATGTCGCGGTAGCTGCCGCGCCCGGCATCCACGCCGCCGGCGCGCACCAGGAAGTCCAGCACGCTGTCCGCCGCCGAGCCGCCGAAGCGCCCGGGCGTGCGCACGAAGCCGGTGACGAATACCCCGATCCGCTGCGTGCTCAGCAACACCGCATAGACCTGCACCTGCGCGGTGAAGACGCGGCGCACCTCGGTTTCCACCACCCGTTGCAAATCGCCGGCGCGGGTGCCGGCCACGCGGATCGGCCCGATGCTGGGCAGGAACAGGTTGCCCGCGGGGTCGACGATGCCGAGCGCCTCGGCCTCCACCGCGCCCCAGACGCGCACCGAGACCCGGTCCCCGGGCACCACGATGTAGTTGGGGTTGGGCGCGTCGGAGACCGCCGTGGCTTCACGGGTGAACAGGCTGGCGCCGAACACCGCGGTGGCGCCGGCGGCGCGCTGGCTGTCGCCCAGCGGGCCCACGGCCACCGGCCCGCCCTCGCTCTGGGTTTCCATCCCGAAGCGGGAGATCACCCGGTCCGACCCCACCAGGGCAGGCAGCGGCTGCAAGCCGCGGCCACCGCCCGGGGAAGGCACATTGGCCAGCGGCGCGCTGAAGCCCTGGGTAGACTGTTGGGTCTGCTGCGCCTGCTGGGTGAATTGCTGCAACTGCGCCTGGTTGAACTGCGGCGCCAGCTGCGCCGCGGCCGGCAGGCTGAACAGCGCCGCCAGGGTCAGGCCAAGAACACGCTCAAGCCGCATGTTCACGCATTCCCGCCAGCAACAGGGTGGCGATGCCATAGGCAACCGACAGGCAGATGAACAGGTAGAGCACGCTTTGGGCCGCCTTGGGGTAAAGTGGCCGCTCGGCCAGGTTCGGCTCGACCAGCCGCAGGATGAAGATCTGCTGGCGCTGCGCATCGGCCAGGGCGCGTTCCATCGCCGCATTGGCCGCGCCCAGCTGAATCCGGGCCAGGTCGCGTTCGGTCGACAGCAGCTCGAACTCGCCGACCTGCTGGGTCACGCCGGTATTGGCCGAGGCCAGGCGCTGCCGCTCATCCGCCACCTGACGGCCCAGCGCCTCCACCCGGTTGCGCAGTTGCAGCAGCCGCTGGTTGTCGCCGCGGGCGAAGGTCTGCGCCTCGGTCATCTCGGCGCGGGCCTGGATCAGCTGGCCTTCCAGCCGGCCGATCGTCTCCACCGTCATCGCCGAGGACCGGCCCGGGTCCAGCTGGCGCTCGCGCTCGCGGAAGGCGGTGATGCGGGCCTGGGTGCCGTTCACCCGGCCCTCGGCGCGCTCCACCTCCTCGCGCGCCACGCGCAGGCTGTCTTCCTGCAGGCGCTGGTTCAGCTTGTTCACCAGCCCCTCGGAAAGCCCCAGCAACTCCGCGGTGATGTCGCGCGCATCGCTCGCGCGGAAGGCACGGACGCGCAGCGTGGTGATGCCCGAGGAGGTGTCGTATTCCGGCGATACCATGCTGTTGTAGTAGTCCAGCAGGCGCTCCGCCGCCGGCTGCGCCCACCAGAGCCGGGCGACGTAGTCGGCTTCCGGCCGGCGGAACATGCCCACCAGGTCCACCTTGCCGCGCAGCGCGGACACCGCATCATGGCTGCGCAGGTAGTCGCGGATGCCCATGGCATCCTCCGACCCCGCCTTGAAGCCGGCCTGGCTCATCATCTCGCCGATGCCGGCGGCGGGTGCCTGCTGGCGGCCACGCACCAGGAAGCGCGCTTCCGAGGTGTATTGCGGCGCCGCCACCAAGAACAGGTACAGCGCGGCCAGCAGCGTCGGCAGGCACACCGTGCTGATGAAGCTGTGCCGCCTGGCCAGCCGCCAGGCCTGGGCCAGCCGCCCGGGCGGCGGCGCCGAGGCCGGGCCCGACCAGCCAGCATAGCCGGAGGTGCCGATCGGCGCCCCGGCGGTGCCGTCAGCCGGCGTGGTAAGCGGCGATTGCCTGGTCCAGATCTTCATATCGCGTCAGCCTGCCATCCTTCAGCACGGCCCCGGAGGTGCAGAACGCACGCACCGTTTCCGCCTGGTGGGAAACCATCAGCATCGTACTCCGCGCCCGCCGGTCGAGCAGCGCGGCCCGGCAGCGGTCGGCGAAGCGGCTGTCGCCGGCGGCGACAACCTCGTCCAGCAGGTAGCACTCGAAATCCACCGCCAGCGACAGGGCCAAACCAAGCCGTGTCATCATGCCGGAGGAATAGGTGCGTACCGGTTGCCGGTAGTATTGGCCCAATTCGGCGAAATCTTCCACGAATTCGACCGTTTCGGCGATCGGCTTTTCGTAGATCCGGGCGATGAAGCGGGCATTGTCGGCGCCCGAGATGGCGTAGTGCATGGCCGCGGCATGGCCGAGCGGCCAGGAGATCGACATCTCCCGCCGGATATGCCCGGCTTCGGGGAATTCCACGCCGGAGATCAGCCGCAGCAGGGTGGACTTGCCGGCGCCGTTGCGGCCGAGGATGCCGACCGCCTCCCCCTTGCCGAAGACGGCGCTGACCCCGCGCAGCACCACCTTGCTGCTGCCGCCATGCAGCTTGTAGCTCTTGTGGATGTTCTCCAGCCGGATCATCGCCCTAGACCACCAGCTTGCGGCGGGCGACGTTCATCATCAGCAACCCCGCCAGGTTCAGCCCGATGATCCAGGTGATGATGTAGGGCACGTCGAAGGTGGTCGGCACCGCGGTGCCGAACAGGCCGCGGCGGATCATCTCGAAGCATTGCACCGTGGGGATCCGCAGCGCCTGGTGCTGCATCTCGGTCGGCAGCCAGAACACCATGAAGAAGGCACCGGTGAAGGGCATGGTGACGTAGGTGACCAGGTGGATCACCCGGTCGATCAGGTCGGTATAGATCGCCCCGGCCGCCAGGATCAGCGCGGCGCCATGCGCCATGGCCAGCATGGCCGCCATGCCGAACACCACCAGCGCCGGTTCCTTGGGCCACAGGTCCAGCGCCATGCCGAAGGCCGCGAGGAAGATGACCAGGGTGCCCATCACCGCACCCCCCTCCAGCAGGTTGCGGGCCAGCATGATGTCCAGGATCGTGATCCGCCGATGGTACAGCAGCGACTGGTTGGCCACCACGGTGGTCGGCGCGCGGTTGATCACCGAGCGGAACATGTAGAACGGCACATAGCCGGTGACCCAGAACATCAGCACATGCAGGCCGCCGGGCAGGCCATGGCCGGTCACGTGGTGCAGCGCGCCGATGGCGGTGCCGAGCATCAGCGGTTCGGCGAAGAGCCAGAGATAGCCCAGGTTCTCCCGGCCGAACCGGGTCGACATCTCGCGCAGGATCAGGGCGCCGAGCACGCGGAGCTGGACGCGCAGCGCGCGCCCCCAGTCCACCGGCCGGGCGACCGCGTCGCTCAAGGCCGCAGCGTGCCGCTGCGCAGCAGTGGGCGGGCGGCGACCCAGCCCTGCGGCCCGCGGCAATACAGTGCGGCGCGTTCCTCGACCCCGCGGCCGATCATCGCCTCCCGGCAGTCGCGGCCGCTGGCGGCGGTGTAGCTGCGGCCCAGGCGCACCGTGCCGTAGCCGGCAACCTCCGCGGTGGCGCCCGGGGCGGCGTTGGCGATGAAGCCGGCCAGCGGGTCGGCCGGCCGGGCGGGGGCGGCGGCGGGTGCCGGGGCCGGCGCGACGGTCGGCTCGGCCGGGCCGAAGCTGGGCATGGCCGGCATGGCGCAGCCGGCCAGCAGGGCAACGGCGACCAAGGCAAGGACGGGCCGGGCAGCTTCCGGGTGGCGGCGGCGGCCGGGCGGCGGCGCGCTGGAGGAATGTGGCATGCGTGGTCCCGAGCCCTGGTCGTGTGGGTCTAGCAAAAAGCCCGCGAGGGGCAAGCAACTTTCGGATGGCACCCCGGCCCCGCCGAGGCATAACCCCGGGGTGCTTAACCAAGTCTTCACGAGCGGCGCCGTGGCGCCAATGGGGGCAACCCCGGCGGTGGCGCTGCCACTGCCCTTGGCGGTGCCCCGGGCGCTGGCGCGTGCCGTGCCGCACCTGGCGGCCTTCCTGCCGGACTGGCACCTGGTGCCGCTGCGCCAGGCGCCGCCGGGGGCGCGGCTGGCCTGGCTGGCGGCGGTATGTGGCGCGCACCCGCCGCGCGGCCGGCCGCTGCTGCTGCTGAGCGAAGGCCCGTGGCGCGCGCCGCGCTTCGGCCAGCGCTGGCGGGCGCTGGGGCTGGTGCTGGCGGCAAGCCCGGACGGCCTGCACGACCCGGTGGCGCTGGCGCTGGCCGGGCCGATGGCGCGCTTCGCTGGGGCCACGTTTGGGGCCGGGGAAGGGGCTGCCCGAGGGGCTGCCGTTGGCGCCGCGCGCGGGGGCACGCCAGGGAACTCCCCAGGGAACGCCGCCGGGAACGCCGCCGGGAACGCCGCCGGGACCGCCGCCGCGGCAATCCCCGCGGCAACCCTCGGGACTGCCCGAGACGCCGGGGCCGAGGCGCTGGCCGCCGCCCGCCAGGCCGCGCCGGAACTGCCCGCCGAGGCCCTGGCCCGGCTGCTGGCCGCCAGTCGCTTCGCCGACCCCTTCCGCGCCCAACCATGTTCGGCGGTTGCGGCGCTGGCCCTGCTGGCCGAATGGCGCGCCGCCGAGGCGGCCAACCGGCGGATTGTCGCGGCGACCGGGCTGGAGGTGTTCAAGCTGGCCCGCATGCAGGCCCGCCTGGCCAGCGAGGCCGGGCCGCCCCGGGTGTTCCAGCGCGGCAGCGCGGCGCTGCGCTTCGCCGCGGCCCGGGGTGGCAGCGTCGCGGTCTGGGCCGCCGCCATGCCCGCAGGGTTGCCGGCCCGCGCCGCCGCCGCGGGGGTGCCGCTGGTGCAGGTGGAGGACGGCTTCATCCGCTCGGCCGGGCTGGGCGTGCAGCTGGCGCCGGCGCAATCCCTGGTGCTGGACGCGGCCGGGGCGCATTTCGACCCGGCCCGGCCGAGCGAGCTGGAGCGCCTGCTGGCCGAGGGCGACTTCTCGCCGGCACTGCTGGCCCGCGCTGCCAGGTTGCGGCGGCGGTTGGTCCAGGCCGGCATCACCAAGTACAACCTGGCCGGCTCGGCGCCCGGCTTCCTGCCGCCCCCGGGCCGGCGGGTGATGCTGGTGTGTGGGCAGGTTGAGGACGACGCCTCGCTCCGCCGTGGCGGCGGCACGGTGCGGACCAACCAGGACCTGCTGCGCGCCGCCCGCCGCACCGACCCCGACGCCTTCCTGGTGTACAAGCCGCACCCGGACGTGGAAGCCGGCATGCGCCGCGGCGCGGTGCGGCCGGAAGCCCTGGCGGTGATGGCCGACCATGTGGCCTCGGGCGTGCCGATTGCCCCACTGTATGCGTTGGCAGACGAGGTGCAGGTGATGTCGTCCCTGGCAGGGTTTGAGGCGCTGCTGCGCGGCAAGCGCGTGGTCTGCTGGGGGCAGCCCTTCTTCGCCGGCTGGGGGCTGACCGAGGACATGGCGCCGCTGCCTCGGCGCCGCCGGCGGCTGGGGCTGGACGAGATGGTGGCGGCGGCGCTGATCCTGTACCCGCGATACTGGGACCCCGTGACCGGGCTGCCCTGCCCGGTGGAGGTGTTTTGCGAGCGCCTGGCGGCGATGCAGGCCCCGGCCGGGCCGCGCCTGCCGGAGGGGCTGCGGCGGCGGGTTGCCAGGGCCTCGGGCGGCTGGACCGCCTGGTGGGCGGCGCGGTGACGGTGCCAGGGGCAGGGCGCAACGCCAGCGCGGCGAGGCCCGGGCTTGGCGCGGCGCCGGCCGGCGGGGCGGCGCCGGCCAGTCGCGGTGCTGTGCAGGCTGGCGGGGCGGTGAAGCCCAGCAGTGGTGCGGCGCAGGCCGGTGGGGCGGCGGCGGCCGGCCAGGGCGCGACGCAGGCCGACGGGGCGGCGGTGCGGTCCGTGGTGATCACCGGTGCCTCCCGCGGGTTGGGCGCGGCGCTGGCGGAGGCGCTGGCCGGGCCGGGCGTGGCGCTGCATCTGCTGGGGCGAGACGCCGCCGCGCTGGAAGCGGTGGCGGCGCGCTGCCGGGCGCGCGGGGCCGCGGTGTGGCTGGCCGCGGTGGACGTGACCGATGCCGCCGCCATGGCCGCGGTGCTGCGCGACTGGGACCAGGCGCGGCCGGTGGGGCTGGCCATTGCCAATGCCGGGGTTTCGGCCGGCACCGGCCCGGATGGCGCGCCGGAGGGGCATGACGCGGCGCTGCGCCAGGTGCGGGTGAACCTGGAGGGGGCGCTGAACCTGGTGGAGCCGCTGCTGCCGGGCATGCTTTCGCGCCGGCAGGGGCAGTTGCTGCTGGTGGGCAGCATGATGGGGTTTCGCGGCTTGCCGGACGTGCCGGCGTATGCCGCCAGCAAGGCCGGGGTTTGGGCGTATGGCGAGGCGCTGCGGGCGGCGCATCGGGCGGCCGGGCTGCGAGTGACGGTGGCGGCGCCGGGGTTCTTTGCCAGTGCCATGAGCGCGCGGGTGCGCGGCGCGCGGGCCGGGGGCGAGGTGAGCGCCGAGGCCATGGCGGCGCGGCTGCTGCGGGCGGTGGCGCGGGGGCGGGGGCGGGTGGTTTCGCCCTGGTGGCTGGGGGCCGGGCTGCGCGCGCTGGCGCTGCTGCCGCCGGGGTTGGGGGACAGGTTGGCGCGGCTGGTGCGCTTTCGGGTGGAACCGGGCGGCTGATCATGGCGGCGCCAGGCATTTCGGGATGCGGCGGGCGCCGGTGATGACCTTTTGGCAGCTTTTCAACAGGCTGGAGACGGCGCGGACCGTTCTGGCGGGGCGGCCGAGGGCGAGTTGGGCCAGGCGGCGCATCAGCGGCAGCAGGGTTTCGGACAAATCCGGGTTGGGCAGCATGGCGGAGGGCGCTGGCAGCGCGGAGTCCATGCCCAGGCGGCGGGCCAGGGCGATGCCGGGCATCTTCAGGATGCGCAGCGCGCGGCGGAAGGCGCGGCAGAGCCAATGTTCCAGCCGGCGGAGGATGGGCGGGGCGCCGGGCATGGCGGCGTGCTTCAGAAGTTGGGACCAGACGCCCTTGTGCGCCCAGCGGCGGAACTGGCGGCTGGCGGTATCGGCCGGGCCGAGGGCGGCGGGCAGGTCCTTCCAGGGGCCGTTATGGGTGACAGCCCAGAAGATGGCGTCCAGCCGGGCGCGGATATCGAAGATGGGGCGGCCGGCGCCGTGGTGGATGAAGTAGGGGGCGAGGGCCTGGAGTTCGTCGTCGCGGAGCGGGCGCCAGGGGAGGGGGGTGGTGAGGTGGGGGTGGTAGTGGTGGGGGTAGTGCGACATTTTTGCGAGTGTCCCGGCCGGGGGAGGGGCAGGGAGGATATAGGAAAGTTTTGCTAAAAGCCAGAGAATCCCCTGAGGTTGGGTCTTCCTCTTGCCTTTGCCCAATTGGGGCATCATTTTCCTCCATCTGGAATGCGGAGGCCCCACATGATTGCGAACTACGACGCGAAGGCCATTGCCGATGTGATGGGGATCGGCTTTCTGTGCGGCAGCGCGGGCGCGACGGAGCCGGCACCGGCGACCAAGCCGCAGCGGCACCAGGCGCGTGCCACCAGGGCGATTGCCGACTTTGTATTTCAGCTTGATGGCGGCGCGGTGCTGGTGGTGCAGGCGAAGACCAACCACACCATGGCGCGGTTCTCGCCCGGCGCCGACCGGGCGAAGCCTTACTTCGACCTCAAGGACGGCACCGTCTCGGCGCCGTCACCCCGGCTGATCGAGAAAGCGGTGGAACGTGGATTGCCGCGCCAGGCGCTGCGGCATGTCGCGGAGGCGCTGGCTGGCGGGGATAAGACGAAGGTGGCGGCCCTGGAATGGGGCCTGGTGCCCAAGACGACGCTGGAACGCCGGGAGACCCAGCTTTCTCCGCAGGAGAGCGAGCGCACGGAGCGGGTGGCCCGGCTGTTGGTGCATGCCCGCCGTGCCCTTGGCACCGATGCCGAGGCGCGTGAGTTCATGACCACGCCGCATCCGCGGCTTGACGGCCGCAGCCCGGTGGATGCGGCCCGCACCGATATCGGCACCCGCCGCGCCGAGCAGTTGCTGAACGCGCTGGAATACGGCCTGGCGCTGTAGCGGTGCTGCGGCTGTGGCGGCTGGTGACCGGGCCGCACCCGATCTGGTCCGGCGAGGGGGCGCGGCTATTCGGGCAACGCTGGAATCCGCCGGGGCTGGCCGCGATATATACCGGCACCAGCTTCGCCGTTTGCCTGCTGGAGATGCTGGTCCACGCCAACCGGCGCACGCCGCCGAGCGCTGCCCGCTATGTGGAAGCGCTGGTGCCCGCGGATGTGACGCGCGAAAACTTCGACGCGGCGGCGCATCCGGGTTGGGACGACCCGCTGGACCCCTCGGTGGCGCAGGCCTTCGGCAAGGCCTGGCTGGAGCAGGGACGGTCCGCGTTGTTGCTGGTACCCTCCGTGCTGACGGCCGGGCATGACCTGAACGCGGTGGTCAATCCGGCGCACCCGGATGCGCGGCGCATTGTGGTTGGGGCGGAGCGGCCGGTTGGGTTGGATCCGCGGTTGTTTGGGCGGTGAGGGGGCGGGGCGGCGTGCTTGAGAAGTTTGGACCAGACGCCCTTGTGCGCCCAGCGGCGGAACTGGCGGCTGGCGGTATCGGCCGGGCCGAGGGCGGCGGGCAGGTCCTTCCAGGGGCCGTCATGGGTGACAGCCCAGAAGATGGCGTCCAGCCGGGCGCGGATATCGAACATCGGGCGGCCGGCGCCGTGGTGGATGAAGTAGGGGGCGAGGGTTTGGAGTTCGTCGTCAGCGAGGGGGCGCCAGGGGAGAGGGGTGGTGAGGTGGGGGTGGTAGTGGTGGGGGTAGTTGGGCATGCGAGGGGTGGTCCCGGTCGGGGGAGGGGGCGGGAAGGATATAGGAAATTTTTACTAAAATCGAGTGAATTCGAATCAACCTTGGGTGGCCAAATGAAGTCGGCTATACTTCCGCAATCTATTCGGTAGGCAAGTCGATGTTCAAAGAAATGGACTCTTATGGCTGCATGCTGCTGGTTGATGGCTTGATTGGCTACCTAGAAATACGAGACTGGGCGTTTGAGAAAAAATCTAACGCTCGCCCGGGGATAGATCCCCTTGATTTCAGAATGTATTATTTTCTTTTTTTCACCAATTGGCATGCATCAATCGAATTGATGCGAGATAATTTAGTGAATGATAAAGTAAAAGAAGAATTTTACAACGATATAGGAAGGGAATTTCTCGATAAAGAAGACTTTCATTACGCAATATACCAGAGAAATTCGATGGTGCATAGAGGACTTGATCCGACCGCTATGGGAGTTGTTAACGATGGGATCGTCGTAGCAGTATCGCCAGTTACCTTGTTTAAACGAGACAATAAAACGTCGTTTGTATGCAGTTGCTCAGATTTATTTCAACTGGCTGGATTTTGCTTGCGCGCGGCGAATAAAATTTTGCAGTCCAAACTCCAGAACGCTCCAGAGTTTGACTACAGGCATCAAATTTTATCGAAATCACAGACAATGAAGATGTTAAGTGATGCGCCCCACGTGCCGGAGTGGGTGATGAACATGGCCGACAAAGCTTTTGAAAGTATGGATTTCAGCCAAATGACCGAAAACCTAGCAAAGGGTCGGATCGCGCGCCTTCGTTGCCGTCTCAGCATCCAATAAGATATCCACCCCTACCCCAAAACCCCCGCCATCGGCACATTCAGCGCCCCCGCGTCCAGCCGTGCCGCCGCGTTCCGCACTGCCGCGTCCATCCCCGGCCGCTTGAACGCCACGCCGCGCACCTGCAGGCACGCGGCGATGGCGCGCACAAACGCCTCCACCACCACCGGGTCCGGGGGTGGGGCGGCCTGCCAGAAGGCGTCGGCCTCGCCCTGCCAGGCCAGGCCGGGCACCTGGTAGATCGCATCGCCCAGGGCCAGCACCGGGCGGCCCAGTTGCAGCGCGCGGATCGCCAGGGTGCTGTTCACCGTCACCACGCTGCGGCAGGCGCCTATCGCCCGGTCCATGTGCAGCGCGCCGGGCAGGAAGTGGACTCGCCCGGCCAGCCCTGCCGCCCGCGCCAGCGCCGCCACCCGGCCTGGCCAGCGCTTCAGCCCGGGGTCCAGCGGGTGGACCTTTACCAGCAGGTGCGCGTCCGGCCTGGCGCCGCGGGCGAAGCTGGCCATTGCGGCGGCCATGGCTTCGTCGTTGTCGGCAAAGCGGGAATAGGCGCGCAGGGAGAAATCCGTCTCCATCTGCATGGCGTAGAGGTGGCATTCCTGCCCGGCCAGGCGGTCCAGCACCGCCTCCGCCCGGCGGGTATGGCCGTTGCGGCGCAGCAGTTGCCAGCCGGTGGCCGCGTAGTTCGGCAGCGGGTGGTGCAGGGTGAAGCGCCGGTAGTGCGGGTAGGGCCAGGGCAGCAGGCTGGCCAGGTGGTACAGCACATCCGCCGCCGCCTGGCGCGGGAAGCTGTCGGTGTAATGCGGCGCGAAGTCCACCGGGGGCAGGCTGGCGGCCAGGGCCAGGATCGCCTCGGCCTGGCGCGGAAAGCGGCTGCCGGCGCCCAGGCCGTCGCGTTCCAGGATCAGCCAGTCCGGGCGGATATAGCCGTAATCCGTCACGACCACCTGCACGCCCAGGCGCCGGGCGGCGGTGGCGGCGGCCAGGTGGTAGGGGCGCTGCTCGCCGAGCATGAGGATGTCGGTGATGCCGTGCCGGGCCAGGTAGGCGGCGATGAAGCCGGGCCATGCGGCGGCGCGGCCGTGGAAATCCGTGGCGGGGGTGCCGCGCCAGAACAGCCGGTCCCCCAGGCAGAGGTTGATGCGGAAGGTGGCGTGGCCGCGCGCGCGCAGGGCCGCCGCCAGGTTGGGGAAGAAATCCGAGGTCGGTCCCTGCAGGAACAGGAAGCGGCGAGGAGGTGCGTCAGGCGGCATCAGTGCGCGGGGCGATGCCAGGGGCGGCGCGGGGCGTCAATGGTGGGTGGTGGTGGTGGCGACAAATGGAGACGCCGGCCGGGGGCTACCCGAGGGGGGTTTGCCAGATGCGCCAGCGGCCGGTTTCGGGCGCGCCCAGGCGGTCGCAGGTTTGCTGCATGGCCAGGTTCTGCGGCAGTACCCAGCTGATCTCCAACTCCTGCCAGGCGCGGGCGCGGGCGGCGGCGATGCAGCCGGCCAGCAGCAGGCCCAGCGCCATGGCGCCGGCGGGGTGGTGGCGCCAGGCCGGGGCCACGCCGATGACGGGCAGGCGGCCGGTGCGGCTGCGGCCGGTCAGCATCAGGTGGGCCACGCGCGCCCAGCCGAAGGGCAGCAGGCGGCCGTTCAGGGGCGCGGTGGCTTCCTCCAGGTTGGGGATGACGCTGGCGACGCCAATGGGCTCGCCCTGGTATTCGGCGAAGAGGATGGCGCCGGCGCGGGTCATCGGGCGCATGACGCGGGCGATGGTGGCGGCCTCGGCGGCGCCGACGGGTTCGGCGCCCCAGTTGTTGGCCCAGGCCTGGTTGAACAGCTGGGTGAAGCGGGCGATGTCGCGCTGGTAATGGGCGGGGTCCAGCGGGCGCAGGCGCAGGGCGGCGCGGCCGGGCCAGCGGGCCAGCAGCGGGGTGAAGCGGGCGGTGTGGGTTTCGGTGGGGAGGTGCAGCGTGCGGGCCACCACGTCCTGCGCCGGGGCCAGGCCGGCGGCGTCCAGCATGGCCGGCAGCCAGGGCGGGGTGCGCGGCATGCGGATCATGGCCGGACGGTCGAAGCCGCTGAGCTGGGCGCCGGCCTCGTGGTTGATAGAGAGGTTGAAGGGACCGCTGGCCTGGGTGGCGCCCTGGCTGCGCAGCCAGGCGAAGGCGGCGGCCAGCAGGGCGGCCAGCACCGCGGGGTCTGGTTGCAGCGCCAGGAAGCCGAAGCTGCCGCCGGCGGCGCCCGGGCGATGCGCGGCGGCGATGCGGCCGACCGGGCGGCCGGCGCGGTACGCCACCCAGCGCGCCACCGTGTGGTCGGCCAGGTAGCCGTTGAAGCCCGGGTTGAAGAAGCGGGCGGTGTCGTAGTGCAGCGCCACGCCCCAGCCGGCGGCCGCGCCGCCCAGGCTGGCCGGCAGGTGCAGGAAGGCGCGGGCCTCGGCGCGGGTGGCGACGGGGCGCAGGGTGAGGGCGGCGGCGTTCGGCTGGCCGGGGTTGCCGGGGGTCATGCTCGGAGCCTCTGCTCCGCAGGGTTTGTGCCGGCTGGCGGCGCGCCGCCAGGGCTTGCCTTGCCAGGGGTCGTACCGCCAGGGACCGCACCGCCAGGGCTCACGTCGCCGGGGCCAAGGCCGGCCCGGTTCAAGCCGCCTGGCGGTCCCGCGCCGTGGCCAGGGCGGCGACGGTGCGGGCCAGCTCCGCCGTGCTGTGTTCGCTGGACAGGAAGAAGCGCAGCCGGGCGCTGCGTTCCGGCACCACCGGGAACAGGATGGGCTGCACGTTGATGCCCTGGTCGAACAGCGCCGCCGCCATGCGCGCGGCGCGGACGGAACTGCCGAGGATGATGGGGACGATGCCGAGGCCAGCGGAATGGCCGGTGTCGAACCCGGCTTCCCGCGCCAGCGCCAGGAACAGCGTGGCATTGTGCTGCAGCCGGGCGACGCGCTCGGGCTCGGCCAGCATCAGTTCCAGCGCGGCCAGGCTGGCGGCGGCCAGCGGCGGCGCCAGGCCGACCGAATAGACGAAGCCCGGCACCGAATAGCGCAGCACATCCACCAGCGCCTGGCGCCCGGCGATGTAGCCGCCGCAGCCGGACAGGGTTTTTGAGAGCGTGCCCATCCAGATGTCGACCTCGCCGGGGTCGACGCCCGCCTGTTCGGCAATGCCGCGTCCGGTGGCGCCGAGCACGCCCAGGCTGTGCGCCTCGTCCACCATCAGCAGCGCGTCGTGCCGGCGGGCCAGCGCGGCGAAGCGGGCCAGGTCGGGGATGTCGCCATCCATCGAGTAGTGGCCCTCGATGACGATCAGCGCGCGGCCGTGGCGGCGGCGCTGGGCGGCCAGTTCGCGTTCCGCCGCCGCCGCGTCGTTGTGCGGGAAGGCGATGCGCCGGGCGCCGGAGAGCCGGGCGCCCTCGACGATGGAGTTGTGCGCCAGCGCGTCGTGCAGGATCAGGTCGCGGGCGCCCATCAGGTGGCCGATGACGGTGACGTTGGTGGCGTGGCCGGAGACGAAGGTCAGGCAGGCCTCGGCCCGGTGCAGCCCGGCCAGCGCCGCTTCCAGCGCGCCATGGCCGGGGCGTTCCCCGGAAGCCAGGCGCGACGCGCTGGCCGAGGTGCCGAACTGGTCGATGGCGGCCTTGGCGGCGGCGGAGACCCGGGGGTCGCCGTTCAGGCCCAGGTAGTTGTAGCTGGCGAAGTTCAGGTAGTCCTGGTTGCCGATGCGCGCATGCGCGCCGGAGACGCCCAGGTGCGGGCGGAAATACGGGTTCTCGATGCCCAGCGCCTCGCCGGCCTCGCGCATCAGCGCCAGGTCGCGGGCGCCGGGCAGGGTGCGCAGGTCGCGGCCGGGGCTTTCCGGTGGTGGGGCTTCCGGGTTGGCCGGGGTTTCCTCGCCGCGGCGCTTGGCCAGGCGGTGCAGCAGCGCGGCGCGGGCGGCGGCGGAAAGGCCGAAGGATTCGGTCATTTTTGGGCCTCAGGCGCCGGCGCGCACATCCGTGCGCTTGGCTTGCGCGCCACGGGGCGCGTCGCGCGTTCGCGCTCTCGGCCCTCTCGGGCCGCCTGAATCCGCGCCGCGGCCTTCGCGTTCGCGGTGAGGGCGGCTGCGGCGCTGCCGCGCCGCTGTGGAGCCGGCGCTGGGGGGCCGCGGCGCGTGGTCGCGCGGGGTGGGGGTGCTCCGCGGGTGGGGGCGGCGCGGGGCGGCAGGATGGCGGCCGGGGCTGGGGGCATCACTCGGCGGCCACGCTGGTGCTGTCCAGCGCGGGTTCGTGCAGCGCCATCAGCGCCTCGGCGCCGCCGTCCTGGCGTTGCCGGCGCAGTTCCGCCAGCAGGCGCTGGGCCAGCGCGTCCACGGTCAGCGTCTCCGTCACATTGCCCAGGCTGGCGGCCAGGCCGAGCCGCTGGTCCAGCGCGGCGCGCAGCTCCATGCCGCCCAGGCTGTCCAGGCCGAGGCCGGCCAGCGGCGCATCGGCGGCCACGGCGCCGGGGGCCAGGCGCAGGATGCGCGCGAGCTCGGCGGCCAGCGTTTCCCGCAGCAGCGGCAGGGCTTCGTCATCCGGCGCGGCCAGCAGCCTGGCGCGCAGGTCGGCGGCGGGTTCGGCCAGTTGGCCGCGCACGCTGTCGAACATCGGCTCCGCCAGCAGCGGCAGCATGAGTTGCGCCTCGGTCCAGTCCAGCCGGGCCAGGCCCAGCGTGGTGGCGCCGCTGGCCAGCAGCTCCGGCAGGGCGGCCAGGGCGGTGGCGGCCAGCATCGGCCGGGCGCCCAGGCGGCGGGACAGGGCTTCGGCGGTGGCGCCATCGGCGGCCAGCACGCCGGCATCGCTGATCGGACCCCATTGAATCGCCAGGGCCGGGCGGCCGGCGGCGCGGCGGCGGCGGGCCAGGGCCTCCAGCGCCGCATTGGCGGCGACATAGGCGGCCTGGCCGGGGTTGCCGACGGCGACGGTGGCGGAGGAATAGAGCAGGAACAGCGCCAGCGGATCGCGCGCGGTCAGCCGGTCCAGGTTTTCGGCCGCGGTCAGCTTGGCGGCCAGCACCTGGGCCACGCGGTTGGGGTCCAGCCGGGCGGCGGCGCCATCGGCGAAGACCGCGGCGGCCTGCACCACGCCGCGCAGCGCCGGCATGGTGGCGCGGATGCTGGCCAGGGTGGTGGCCAGCGCCTCCGCGTCCGTGGCGTCGCAGGCATGCAGCGTGGCGCGGGCGCCCAGCGCGGCGAGGTCGGCGACGGCTTCGGCCGCGCCCGGCGTGGCGGCGCCGCGGCGAGAGACCAGGGCCAGGTGGTGCACGCCCTGGCCGGCCAGCCAGCGCGCGGTGGCCAGGCCGAAGCCCTGGGTGCCGCCCAGCACCAGCACGGTGCCGCGCGCCGCCAGCTGCAGCGCCGGGCGCAGCGTGGTCTCGGCGCGGGCCACCGGCGGGCGCAGCACCAGCTTGCCGATCTGCGCACTGGCCTGGAGCGTGCGGAAGGCGGCTTCCACATTGGCGGCGCTATGGTCGGCATGCGGCAGCGGGCGGAAGCTGCCGGCCTCGATCCGATCGCGGATGCCGGCCAGCAGCCGGGCGGCCAGCTGGGGGCGGGCGCGGGGCAGTTCGTCCACGTCCACCGCGAAGAAGGTGGCGTTGTGGCGCAGCGGGCGGAGTGCGACGCGGCGGTCCTCGGCGAAGTCGCGCTTGCCCAGTTCCAGGAAGCGGCCGAAGGGGCGCAGCAGGCCAAGCGAGCGCTCCATCGCCTCCCCGGCCAGGGAGTTCAGCAGCACGTCGACGCAGCCGGCCTCGCCGGGTCCCCATTCCGCGCGCAGCACGTCGGCGAAGCCGGGGTCGCGGCTGTCCAGCGCCAGTTCGGCGCCGGCGGCGCGCAGGAAGGCGCGCTTGGCGGCGGTGCCGGCGGTGCCGGCCACGCGGGCGCCACGGGCCAGCGCCACCTGCAGGGCGGCCAGGCCGACCGCGCCGGCACCGCCATGGATCAGCACGCGCTCGCCGGGTTCCAGCCGGGCCAGTTCCTCCAGCGCATAGACCGCGGTGAGGAAGGCGACCGGGATGGTGGCGGCGGCGGCGGCGTCCAGCCCGGGCGGCAGCAGCGCCAGGGCCTCGGCGCGGGTGACGGCATGGGTGGCCAGGGCCTGGGGGGCCACGCCGAAGACCCGGTCCCCGGGGCGGAAGCGCACGCCGGGGCCGACCGCCTCGACCACGCCGGCGCATTCCATGCCCAGCCCGGGGCCGGCGAAGCCGCCGAGCAGGGTTTCCTCCGGCAGCAGGCCCTGCGCCCACATCAGGTCGCGGAAGTTCAGGCCGGCGGCTTCGATCCGCAGCGCGACCTCGCCGGCGCCGGGGGTGGGCAGGGTCTGCGGCGCCCAGCGCAGCGTGCCGAGATGGCCGGGCTGGCCGACCACCAGCTTCAGCGGGCCGGCGGGCAGCCGGGCGGGGGGCAGGCCGGGGCGCAGGCGCGGCACCAGCCGGGCGGTGGCGGTCAGCGTCACCTCGGCCTCGGCGTCGCCTTCGGCCAGCAGTTCCGCGGCCAGGCGGCGGGCGGCCTGGTCGGGCGGCAGGGTGGGGTCGCAGTCGATCCGGCGCAGGCGCAGGCCCGGGTGTTCATTGGCCAGCACGCGGCCGAGCGCGAAGCAGGCGGCGGCGGCGGGGCTGTGCCGGGCCGTGTCCACCATGCCCGGCTGGGTGCCGCCCGGGGGGGTGGGCTGGGCACTGCCCAGGGACGCAGGCTGGGCGCCGCCCAGGGTAACGGGCTGGGCACCGCCCAGGGTGACAGGCTGGGCACCGCCCAGGGTGACCAGGCGGGTGCCGGCGGTGATGCCCTCGGCGGCGGCGGCCAGGCGGCTCAGCGCGGCCAGGGTCAGCGCCGGCTCGGCGCCGCTGGCCAGCAGCACCAGCAGGGTGCCCTGCAAGGTGCGGGGCGGCAGGTCGGCCGCCTCCAGCAGCTCCGCGGTGGTGACATTGGCGCCGCGCGCCGCCAGCGCCGCCGCCAGGGCCGGGCGCAGGGAGGCAGCGCTGGCGGCATCGGCCACCAGCATCACCCGGCGCGGCACCGGGGCGGTCAGCAGCGCGGCGCCGGCGGGGGCGCGGCCGGCCAGCAGCACCGCGGGCCAGGGCGCGGCCGAGAGGCGCTGCACCGCGGCCTGGCCCCAGCCATCGGCGCCCAGGGCGGCGGCCCAGGCCTCGGCGGCCGGCAGCGGCGCGGCGTGCTGCCACCAGGCGGGGTCCTGGCCGGCGCAGAATTCCCAGACCGGGCCGGGCAGCGGTTCGGCCAGCAGCAGCACGGCGCCGGGGGCGGCGGCCTGGCGCAGCGCGGCGGCCAGCGGCGTGCCAGCGCGCAGCTGGGCGCCGCAGGCCAGGCCGATGATCAGGTCGGCCGCCAGCGGCGCGGCGGCATCCCCCAGCGGGTCCCAGGTGGTGGTGTCGAACTCCACGCCCTCGGCGCCGCCGGGCGGCCGGGGCATGGCCTGGCCGGGCAGGCTGGCGGCGACATAGACCACGCGCAGCGGCCGGCCCATGGCGCCGGCCGACAGCGCGGTGACCAGCCGCGCGGTCAGCGGGCCGAGGCCGGCGCCGACCTCCAGCACCCGCAGCGGGCGGCCTTCCGGCCAGGCCGCCACCAGGGCGGCGACGGCTTCGGCCAGCACCTGGCACAGCCGGTCGAAGCCGGCGGCGGTGCTGGGCGGCAGGGCACCCGGCGCGGGGATGGCGGCGGCACCGGCATGCGGCGCGGCCTCGGCCGGGCGGTCGCCGGCCAGCAGGCCGGGCAGGCGTTCGGCGGCGGCGGCGATCCAGGCCAGCTCGGGCGCCAGGCAAGGCTGTTCCAGCAGCACCTGGCGCCAGATCTCCCGCGCGGTCGGCAGGTCCGGCGCCGGGGTGGGGCGCAGCCCGGCGGCGGAGGGGGCGGCCAGGCCGTCCTCGGCCAGGCGTTCCAGCAGGGCGCGGGCATAGGGGCCGGCGGCGGGGTGGGCGGCCAGCGCGGCATGCGCCGAGGCGGCGCAGAAGCCCTCCAGCAGCAAGGCGAGTTCGGTGAGGTCCAGGCTGGCGTCGCGGCCGCGGGCGGCGGCCAGCACCGGGGCCAGTTCCAGCGCCGGCGGCTCGGCGGCGGGGCCGGCCAGCGGGTGCGGAATGGCGGGGACCAGTTCGGTGCGGAAGGCGGCCTCGCTGGCCGGGCCATGGCCGGGCAGGCGAATTCGCGTCAGCCAGATGCCGCCGACCACGGCCACCGGTTCCCCCTTGGCGTCGCGCAGCACCAGGTCGGCGGCGGCGGAGCGTTCGCCGCGCGCGGTCAGGCGCAGTTCGGCGGTCTCGGCCAGGCCGCCGCGGCGCAGCGCCAGGCGCTCGAACCGGACCGGGACCAGGCCGGTGCCGGGTTCGGCCGGGAACTCGCCGAGCAGGCCGATCAGCCCCTGCAAGGCGCCGTCCAGCCGGACCGGATGCAGCAGGAAGCCGGCATCATCAGGGGCGCTGGCGGGCAGCACCAGCCGGGCATGCACCAGGCCGGCGGCGGGGTCCAGCGCCACCTCCTGCACCGGCTGGAAGGCCGGGCCGTAGCCCAGGCCGGCGGCGGTGGCCATGGCGACGAGCTCGGCGCCGCCCAGCCGGCGCGCGGCGGCGCCCGGGGCGGAGGCGACGGCCTGCGGCAGGCGCGGCAGCGGGGCCAGGCGGCCGGTGGCGTGCAGCAGCCAGTCCGGCGCCAGCAGCCGGGGGCGGGAGGACAGTCGGAAGCCGCCCTCGGCATCGGCCTCGACCAGGATTTCGCAGCTGGTTTCGGCCGCCAGCGGCAGCGCGCGGTGGATGGCGAAGTCGCTGACCTCCAGCGCCTCGGCCTCCGGGTGGCGGGCGGCGCAGGCGGCCAGGGCCATCTCCAGCATGGCGGCGGCGGGCAGCACCGCTTCCCCGGCCAGGCGATGGTCGGCCAGCCAGGGTTCCATCGCGGTGTCCAGCACGCGGGTCCAGCGTTCTGGCGCCGTGCCGCGGCGGAAGCCGAGCAGCGGGTGGTCCTGTTGCGGGTTGGTGAAGCGCGCCGCTTCCGGCGTGATGGCGAACCAGGCGGGCTGGCGGATGAAGGGGGTGGCGGGCAGGGCGCGCCGTTCCGCCGGGCCGGCGAAGCCAGCGCCGCCGCGCGGGTCGGCGCCGGCGGCGAAGGCGCGGTCGGCCAGGGCGGGGAAGGGGTCGCCAACGGGGTCGCGGCGGCTCAGCCCGGGCAGGGCAGCGGCCTCGATGCTGGCCTCGCGCAGCGTCTCCCGCAGGTAGCTCTGCAGCACCGGGTGCGGGCCGATCTCGATGAACAGGCGGGTGCCGCGCCGGGTGGCGGCCAGCACCGCGGCCTGGAAGCGCACCGGCTGGCGCAGGTTGTCCCACCAGTAGTCCGGGGTGCAGTCGGCCGGCGCCAGCGGTTGGCCGGTGACGCTGGACAGCATGGGCAGGCGGGCGGCCTGGGTCGGCAGCCCCGCCAGCTCAGCCAGCAGGGCGTCCCGCACCGGGTCCATGGCGGCGCTGTGGAAGGCATAGTCCAGGTCGAGCGGAATGCAGCTCCAGCGCCGGGCCTCCGCAGCGGGCACCAGGGCGGCGATGGCCGCGGCCGGGCCGGCGACGGTCAGCGCCGCGGGGGCGTTGACCGCGGCGATCTCCAGGCCGAGTTCGGCCAGCAGCGGGGCGGCCTCGGCCTCACCGGCGCCCAGCGCGGCCATGCGGCCGATGCCGCGCTGGCGCTGCTGCTGCCGGCTGCGGGCGACGATGAGCCGGGCGGCGGCGGGCAGGCTGAGCAGGCCGGCGGCGAGGGCGGCGGCAACCTCCCCCACCGAATGGCCCAGCACCAGGGCCGGGCGGATGCCCTGTTCGGCCAGCGCCGCCACCATGGCGTGCTGAATGGCGAAGAGCAGCGGCTGGGCGCGGTCGGTATCGGCCAATTGCTCGGCGGTGACGCCGGCTTCCAGCGCCGCCAGCACCGACCAGCCGAGCAGCGGTGCCAGCTCGGCATCGGCTTCCGCCAGGGCGGCGCGGAAGGCCGGGTTGACCAGCGCCTGCTGCGCCATGCCGGCCCATTGCGCGCCATTGCCGCTGAACACGAAGCAGGCCGCGGCGCCCTGGTGCGGCGCGGTGCCGGTGACGGCGGCGGAGGCCTCCCCCAGCACCCAGGCGGCCAGGTCGGCGGCCAGGCTTTCCGGGCTGGACCCGCGCAGCGCCAGCCGATGCGCATGCAGGTCCCGGTGGCGGGCGGCGCCGCGCAGCAGGGCGGGCAGCGCATGCGGGGCGGTGATGGCCAGGCGGTCCTGCCAGGTGGCGGCCAGGGCGGCCAGGCCGGGGGCGGAGCGGGCCGAGAGCAGCAGCGGCGGCAGCGCCTCGCGGAGGGGCGGCTGGCCAGGGGCGGGTTGGCCAAGGGTGGGCTGGGTGGTGCGCTGGGCCTGCGGCGGTGCGGCGGCCAGCATGGCGGTGGCGTTGGTGCCGCCGAAGCCAAAGCTGTTCACCCCCACCACGGCGCGGGCGCGGCGGGTCAGGGGCTCGGCCGCGGTGGCAACGCGCAGCCCCAGGCCGGGGAAGTCGATGGCCGGGTTGGGCGTGGCGCAATGCAGGCTGGGCGGGATGCGCCCCTTCTCCAGCACCAGCATGGCCTTGAGCAGCCCGACCAGGCCGGAAGCCGGTTCGGTATGGCCGATATTGCCCTTGGCCGAGCCGATGGGCAGGGCGGCGCCGCGGCGTTGCTGGCCGATGGCGTGGCCGATGGCGGTGGCCTCCACCGGGTCGCCGACGGCGGTGCCGGTGCCATGCGCCTCGAAGTAGGCGAGCCGGTCCGCCGCCACGCCGCTTTCGGCCAGCACCTGGCGGATCAGCGCGGTCTGCGCCGCCTGGCTGGGCAGCGAGATGCCCAGCGTGCGGCCGGCGGCATTGCTGCCGGTGCCGAGGATGACGGCACGGACCGGGTCGCCATCGCGCACCGCATCGGCCAGGCGCTTGAGCACGACCACGCCGGCGCCCTCGGCGCGGACATAGCCATCCGCCCCGGCGCTGAAGGCCTGGCAGCGGCCGGTGGCGGAAAGCATGCCGGCGCGGGCGAAGCCGAGGAAGGGGAAGGGCGACAGCAGCAGGTTGACGCCGCCGACCACGGCGGTGGGCAGGCGCCCGGCGCGCAATGCCTCGCACGCCAGGTGCAGCGCCACCAGGGCGGAGGAGCAGGCGGTGTCGATGGTCTGGGCCGGGCCGCGCAGGTCGAACACGTTGCCGATGCGGTTGGCCAGGATGCTGAGCGCGCCGCCGGTCATGAAGTAGCGGTCGCCCGAGGCCGGGTCGCCCAGGCGCAGATCGGCATAGTCGGTCAGCGAGGCCCCGACATAGACCCCGGTGCCCGTGCCGGCCAGGCGGGAGGGCGGGATGCCCGCATCCTCCAGCGCCCGGGCGGTGACTTCCAGCAGCAGGCGCTGCTGCGGGTCCATCTCGGCGGCTTCGCGGGGCGAGATGCCGAAGGCGCCGGCATCGAAGCCGGCGACGTCACCGATGGTGCCGGCGGCGAAGCTGTGGGTGCGGCCGGCCTCGCCGCGGCGGGGATGCAGGAAGGCGGCCTGGGTGAAGCGGTCCGGCGGCACCGAGGTCACCGCGTCCCGGCCGCTGATCAGCAGGTTCCAGAAGGCGTCGAGGTCCGGCGCGCCGGGCAGCCGGCAGGCGGCGCCGAGGATGGCGATGGGGTCCGGCCGGTGCCGGCCGATGCCGAGGCTGCTGGCCGGGGCGGCGGCCACGGCGGGAGGGGTGAGGCCAGGGGTGAGGCCAGGGGAGGGGCCTGGGGATGGCCCAGCGGCGCGGGCGCTGCCGGCCGGGCCGACGCCCGCGCGGGCGTCCAGGGAAGGTTGGGCGACCAGGGGAGGCTGGGGGGACAACGTCATGTGCCGGGCATTGTGCCATGGCGCCGGCCCGGACGCACCCGGGATGGCCGATGGCAATTGCGACGTTTTGTCGACCGTATCCGCGGCATCGGGCGTTCAGGCAGAGGTTGCGTGGGCGGGTCGGCGCGGGTCGCGGCTCATTCCGCCGGGGCGGCGGGGATGCGGTTGGCCAGCGCCGGGCTGGCCATGGCGCCGCCGCCGGCCGGGCGCAGCGCACCGTCCCAAGGGTAGGGGGCCGGGTAGGGCGCCGGGAACGTGGCCGGGCGGCTGGGGGCAACGCCATGCGGCGCGGCGACCACCTCGGCCAGCAGGGCATCCACCTCGGCGAAATGGGCGGCCCAGCTGGGCGGCTGCCAGTGGCGCAGGCGGGAGAGCTGGGCTTCCCGCCGGGGCGCGCCGGCCTGGGCGTAGTGCAGCACGGCGTCGCGCCAGGCTGGGCCGTCCAGCGGGTCCAGGAACTCCGGCACCTCGGCGCCGACTTCGCGAAGCGCCGGCAGGTCGGAACAGATGGCGGGGGTGCCGAGCGCCAGGGCTTCCGCCAGCGGCAGGCCGTAGCCTTCGGCGAAGCTGGGGAACAGCAGGGCGCGGGCGCCGGCAAGCAGGCGGGTCACCTCGGTATCCGGCAGCGGGCCGGTTTCCTCCACCGCGCCATCCAGTCCGGTGCAGCGGTCCAGCATGTCCAGGATGTTCTCGTTCTCCCAGCCGCGGCGGCCGATGACGAGCAGGCGCGGAACCCCGGTGCCCATGCGCGCCGCCATGTCCCGCCACAGGTTCAGCAGCAGCAGGTGGTTCTTGCGCGGCTCGATGGTGCCCAGCGTGACGAAGTAGGGCCGGGCGTCGCCGGGCTGGTCGCTGGCCGGCCAGGGCGTGGTGGTGCCGGCCGGGGCTTCGTCCAGGCCCAGCCGGGCAACCACGATGGGCGGGGTGGGCTGCGGCGCGGCGCTGCCGGGCAGCAGGTGGCCCAGCAGGGTTTCCGCCGTGGCGGCGGAGTTGACGATGACGCCATCCGCCAGGGCGGCGGTGGTGCTGATGCGGCGCAGATGCCGGCCGACCTGTTGCGGCCGGGCGTATTCCGGATGGGTGGTGGGGATCAGGTCGTGCACCATGGGCACGAAGGCCAGGCCCTGGCGGCGCAGCGCGGCGATGCGGCCGGGGTTTTCCAGCGAAAGGTGGGAGACCAGCAGGTAGATGCCGCGGCCGGCGGCGGCGATGCGGCGGCGCAGCGCCAGGCGCCCGGCGCCCGCGGCCATGCCGGCATGCAGCCGCAGCACCAGCTGGCGGGCGGCGGGGAGCGCGCCGGTTGCCTCGGCGCCGGCCCGCCAGAAATCCTGCACCAGGGTGACCAGGCGGTCGACCTGATGGTGCGGCAGCACGGCCAGCGCGCCCCAGGCATTCTGGGCGACGAAGGTGCAGTCTTCCGGCTGGTCGAGCCAGCGGCGGGCATAGGCCAGCTCCACGCGGTCGATCCCGGCGGGCGAGGCCCGGAGGACGCACAGGAGCAACCGGGAAACGTCCAGGAAGACGTGCAAAGCCTTGCGCCTCGACCACAGGTAGATTCCGGCGCGTGCGGGCCAGCCCGACCATGCCGCCGCGGTGGCCGCCGAAACCCTGTGCGACGTGCCTGCTACAACCGCCAGGCCGCCCGATCACGCTTTCGTCAGTCCGCCGGGAACGGGTAGCCCAGCCACCGGTAAACGGTCAACCAACGCAGACGTATTTCTACCTTTTGGTTCAAGTCTTCACTGTTTCGTGTTCCTGTTAACGAATGTCTTACAATGTCGTGGCAGGTCTTCCGATGACGACACCGATCTGGCGCCGCGCCGCCTCGGCCGAAGCGATCAACCGCCTGCACCAGGGCACCCTGCCGGGCCTGCTGGGGATTGAGGTGGTCGAGATAGGGCCGGACTGGCTGCGGGCCGAGATGCCGGTGGATGCGCGCCACCTGCAACCGATGGGGCTGATGCATGGCGGCGCCAATGTGGTGCTGGCGGAGACGATCGGCTCGGTCTGCGCCTTCCTGGTGCTGCCGGAAGGCGGCAGCGCGGTGGGGGTGGAAGTGAACGCCAACCACCTGGCGGCGGTGCGCGCCGGGGACCGGGTGAGCGCCACGGTGCGGCCGCTGCACCTGGGCCGCAGCATCCAGGTCTGGCAGGTGGAGGTGACCCGCGGCGATGGCCGGCTGAGCTGCGTGGCGCGGCTGACGACGACGGTGACGGCTGGGGGCTGAAGCTTCCGGCGTTAGGCCCTGGCGGCGGGGGCTGGGCGGCGTTACGCTGCCCCCAACGCCACCCGGCCCGAGGCGGCGACCCAGGGAAGCCCGCCTGTCGCGCCGCCAGACCGTTGCCGGAGCCCCGATGCACCCCTTCACCATTCCGCCCGCCATCGCCGCCCGCGTGGTTGCCCGCTGCGGCACCGTGCATCCCTTCGCCCGGCTGGACCCGCGCCGCACCGCGCTGGTGGTGGTGGACATGCAGAACGGTTTCATGCGCGCCGATATCAGCCACGCCTATTGCGACATGGCGCAGCACGTGGTGCCCGCCATCAACAAGCTGGCCGGCGCGCTGCGCACCGCCGGCGGCCAGGTGGTGTGGATCCAGAACACGTTCGACAGTCGGGTCGAGACCGAGTGGTCCGTGATGCAGGACATGGTGACGCCGGAAGCCCGCGCCCGTCGTGCCGCGGCGATGAGCGATGGCACCGAGGGCCAGAAGCTGTGGCCGGGGCTGGACGTGCACCCGGTGGACCAGGTGGTGAAGAAGTATCGCTACAGCGCCTTCATCCAGGGCAGCTCCGCCCTGCCGGACCTGTTGCGCGCGGCCGGGATCGACACCGTGCTGATCACCGGCACCGTGACCAATGTATGCTGCGAGAGCAGCGCGCGCGACGCGATGATGCTGAACTTCCGCACCGTGATGGTCAGCGATGGCTGCGCCGCGGTGACCGATGAGGAACACGCGGCTTCGCTGATCGCCTTCCACCTGCAGTTCGGCGATGTGCTGACGGTGGAGGAATGCATCGCCGGCCTGGTGCGGACGAATGACGTCCCGCCCGGGGCGCGCGCTGGCGAAGCGGTGGACAAGGGAGCGGTGACGTGAGCGCGATACCGATGGTGGTGACCGGCCCGAAGCGCAAGGTGGCCTTCATCGGCACCGGCGGCACCATGGCCAGCGTGGGCAAGGGCCTGCTGGACACGGTGGACTATGGCAGCACCGGCCAACTGCTGGATGCCACGCAACTGCTGGCGCTGTGGCCGCAGGTGCAGGAGGTGGCCAATGTGGTGGCGGCGCCGTTCAGCGCGGTGCCCTCCACGCGGCTGGGCTGGCCGGACTGGAAGGCGCTGATCGCGCTGATCGAGGAGCTGGCGGCGGACCCGGATTTGGCGGGGATCGTGATCGGCCATGGCACCGCCAGCCTGGAGGAGACGGCGTATTTTCTTTCGTTGACGCTGAAGGTGGCGCTGCCGGTGGTGGTGGTTGGCGCGCAGCGGCCGTCGTCGTCGATCTCGACCGATGCGGCCCTGAACCTGATCAACGGCGTGCGCGTGGCGGCCAGCGACGAAGCGCGGGGCCTGGGCGTGCTGGTGCTGCTGAACGACGAGATCCATGCGGCGCGGGAAGTGACCAAGACCTCCACCGGCCGGATGCAGACCTTTCGCAGTCCGGATTTCGGCTGTTTGGGCCATGCGGATGGCGACCGTCTCGCCTGGTATCGCAAGCCGCTGCGGCGCGTGGCGCCAGAGACCGAATTCGACGTGCGCGGGCTGGCGGCGCTGCCGCGCGTGGATGTCAGCTATACCTATGCCGGCAGCGATGGCGTGGCGATTGGTGCCTTCGTGGCCGCGGGGGCCAAGGGCATTGTGTGTGCCGGCTTCGCGCCCGGCTTCGTGACGCCGGACGAGGCCGAACAGATCAAGGCGGCGCAGGCCGCCGGCGTGGTGGTGATGATGAGCACGCGCGCCGGCAGCGGGCGGGTGCCGCAGACCACCAGGCTGCGGGAGGCGGGGATCATCACCGCCGACAACCTGAACCCGCAGAAGGCACGGCTGCTGCTGAGCCTGGCGCTGACGGTGACCAGCGATGCCGCCGAGATCGAGCGGATTTTCGCGACCTACTGAGGCGAGGCTCCCGGCGCCGGGGGTTGCGCTTCCGGCGGTGGTTCGGGTGGTGCCTCTGCCGTGGCCAGTGCCGCCTGCTGCGGGAACAGCGACTGGTGCATCCAGGCGGTGAATTGCCGGGCCGTGCCGGCATCGGTCAGCAGCTGCGGCTGTTCCACGATGGCGTATTCGAAGCCCTCGGCAATCGCCATGCCGGTGGCCAGGATCAGCTCGGCGCTGGGCTGGCCGTGGTGCAGCAGGCCGCGCTGTTGCAGGCAGAGGAACATCTCGGCCGACACGGCGCGCACGAAGGGCCGGCCGTTGCGCCGGGCCTGCGCCATCAGCGCCGCCAGCAGGCGCTGGTGCAGCGGGCCGACCGGTTGGGTGCTGCCGGCGCGCAGCGCGGCCATGATGGTGGTGGCGCAGATTTCCTCGGCGCTGGCGTCCTCCGGCAGGGTCTCCAGCATGGCGCGGTATTCTTCCACCCGGCGGGTGATGTAGCGGCGGAACAGCGCGTCGCGGATCGCCTCGGTACTGGGGAAGTAGCGGTAGATGGTGCTGCGGGTGACGCCGCCGCGGCGCGCCACCTCGGCGATGGGCGGCGTCTCATGCGGCCCGGCCAGCAGGGCGTCGCGCGCCGCATCCATGATGCGGTTGACGGTATCCAGCGCGCGGGGGTGGTGCGGGGCCTTGCTCGGGCGGGCGATGGGCCCCGGGATGTGGGAGGTGGCTGGCATGGCTGCTGGGGGTGGGGTCCTGGGGCGATGGGAGCGGGCGCGCGGGCGGTTTGCCTCAGTGTCGGATCGTCGCCGGTGGAACCACCGGCGGCGTGACCTAGTGTCCTGCCCGCGAAGTTCGTCCGATCTCGGGCGAACGCAGCGGATAAGCAGGCCACTGTAAACTAAGGCTAGTGTCCTGACTCCGGAGTCCACTGGACTTCGGAATCAGGACACTAGAGCGATAT